>JACPCV010000001.1 GCA_016184345.1 Candidatus Woesearchaeota archaeon
GCTATCTTTAAAGCACCCATAGAGCTTATCCTGATAAGCTTGGAAATGCTATTGGCATTATATTCAAGCTCCGGGCTTTTGAAAATGCCCAGCACAAAACGCATCTCGTTGTCGGTTATATCCTTCATAGTAAACTCACAGTTTATACATTTAAACTGGTAGTTTATAAATGTTTTGGTAATTACGTGCTCAGCCCGCTGCCGCCATCCCTCCCGTCCCTTTCCCAGCCTGGAAGCCTTTGGCTACGCTTTAACCGTGAGCTTTTTCTGCATCGCTGCTTTGAGCTTCTCTGCCAGAACTGCGTTGTAAAGGTCAACAATCTTGAGCACAAGCATATTGTCCATGTTGAGCTTGTAAAGCTTGGCCATGCCAACCTGCCTGACCATTGCCACAATGTTGTGCTCAAGCAGCCTTGTGAATGGGGTATCTCCTGTCATTTCCCTGGCTTAACCTCATCATATATTCATACTTCCCGGAAACTTCTTTGCTTTTTATCGCTGAACCGTATCTTGCGGCTTCCCTTGCATCGACATCCGATTTTTCATCTTTATCGCTGTACACTATGATTCTATCAATGAATTCGTCATCGTATTTAATCAGTCCTCTATCCTTAGCGTATCTTATGAAGGCAGCAGTGCATTTTTGGCTTCTGCTTTCAATCCCAAACTTTGACAGGATGGCAAGGGCGCAATAGTATAATGTGTAGAACCATTCTTCAGGAATTTTGTAATCGTAGCCTTTCTCCTTGTATAAGTCGCAAAGTTCAAGGTTTGCTCTTGCTTTAGCAATATATTCTTCTGCCTTTTTATTGTCTGGATGAGTGATGAGCAGGCCTTTATGCTTCTTGCCTTTCTTTTCATCGTGAATCGCGTTTACAAAACAAGGCCTTACGTCCTGTTGTTTCATTTTCTATTCACGCCTTTAATGAATTTTATGAAGTTTTCCTGGCCGAACAAAACCACGCCTTTATTTATGGCATCAACGAAGGCTTCATTCGGTTTTTCAAGCTCTTGCTTGAATTCTGCCCGTGTGAAATTAAGCGCGTGAATTTTTTTAAGCTGAGTTTTCTGTATTCTCCCAATAGACTTTTCTATTTCTACAAACTTGCTTGTATCGGAAACTATTCCTAAAAGATCGATATCATTGGCCTCTCGAGGAGTGCGGAGTATGCTTCCATAAACTATAAGAAACTCTACCTTGTCTTCAAGTTCAGCAAAGTTGTTTGCCCATCTTTTATGTTTTTGGGCATCCTCGGTTAGGGCAAGTGCTAATTTTTTCCCTGTAACAGGGTTACTCCAATTTAAGCTCATGCCATACATGCTTGTTTTGCCCGTTCCGATTTTTAAAAGCCTTATTATTTCGTCAGCTTGCATTTTTTTTAGAAGTTTCCATGTTCCAACCCTGCTCATCCCGGTTTCTTTTGCCAAATAAGTGACTGTGGGCTCTGTCGTAAGGTCACTCAGCAGAGTCTTCAATATTTTTGTGCTTCCTTTAATTGTTTCCATTTTGTTAATAATTGTTAACTTTTAGTTAATAGCATATATAAATCTTTTGCTTTTTACGCCCTCGATGTATCACAACCTGCCCCTATTGTGGTCTATTATTGTGTCGTATACGCTCCACGCCTGGCAGCATGCGCACCCTTTTTCATAGTCTTTGCATTTTTCGCCGTAAAGCTTTTCCAGTATTTGCTCTAGCCAGCATTCGTGTGCAGATTCTTCAAAGCACGCGTTACACTCCCAGTATTCAACTTCCTTCTTTTTTCCTGTCCACTCAGCAAAGTCTATTTTCCGACCTACTATTCTTGTTGTGCGAATTTTTTTATATTCACCCTTACCAATAGGAACTTCAATAGTTCCAAAATACTGGCCATTTCTGCAATAGCCATCCTGATAAACTCTGACAAGTATCTTCTTGCCACAGACAAGGCATTTTCTGTTTATTTTCCTGATATTCTTGCGTTTAGTCATTACAGCTGCCTTGTTTGTTGGCTTTATTTAAAATTTACCAAGAAGTTTTCGAAAAATCCGGAAACTTTTCAGACAATTAGAGTATCTGGCTTAAAGCGGGCTTGGCCTAATGGAGCCTGACCGTAAGGCAAAGTAGAAAAAATAAAAAATGCAGAAACTGGTAAACGGCTCGCTTTCTGCGAGTGGGTTTCCCGCCCCCTGCGGGTTCAAAGCCCTGCCATGGCAGAGCTGAAAATCCCGCCCGCGGCGCAAGTCCTGCCAAGCAGGACTGCGCAGTCGGCTACTACCGACTTGCGTTCCCCGTATTATATTATTCTCACAACCGGGCATTAAGGCTAAATGAGAGCAACTCTCTTTCATCATTTTCAGTATAATTTCAGGACCTGCCTTATGTTATATTCAAAGTTCTCCCTTCTTCCGGGTATTGAATCAATCACTTGCTTGTAGCGTTGCTGCAGCTTTGCCTTGTTGACGCTCTTAATTAATACTTCTATGTCCTCTATGTCCCTTTCGTTCAGGCGGTCTGTCTTGCTTATTATAAGGTCGATTGGATGAAGTGTCTTTAGCTTAACATTCCTGAAGTTGCCCTTAACGGGCCTGGCTAGCCGTGCGTAGTCTTTCGGCAGCTGCACAGAGAAAATGTAGCCCTCACTAAATAGGTCAACCCTGATGCGGCTATCTGATTTTTCAATCAGCTTCTTTATGGTGCCACGGTCTTTTTTTGTTTCTATGCAGAAATCCACGTCTTTGGTAGTGTCTTTTATTCCCAGAAGGGTCATGGCTGTGCCACCGACTGCAATCAGGGTAACCGGCTCTTTGACCTCTGCATCAATCTTTTGCAGGTACGCCAGCAATTCGTCCTTGCTAATCACAGGTATTCCTCTTTATCGAAGTCTTTCAGGGAGAACCTTCCTCTCAAATTCCAATCCCTCATTATTCCCTGTGTCGTCTTTTCTAAAAACGCTTCATCCTTCAACGCTGAAAAATAACTGACAGATTCCTCTTTTCTTTGTTCTAACGCGTGTTTTAATTCTTTCAAATCCTCGTTTTTCCTGCCTCTTTTTCTGGCTAGCATGCACGCAATTTCTGCCAAAAAGCCCATTTTGTTGATTAAGTTGTAATCGTACGCTTTCCTGTAAAGCTCAAACTTGTCTATCCTGTTTTTCAGCATTAAGATAGGGATAGCCTCTATAAGCCTTGCCTCAGGGTATCTTATCAGGATTTGAATGATGAGCTCGTCCAATGGCAGAATTTTCTTCTCCTTTATTCTTTTGGTAGTTAGCAGCTCATAGCCGTAATGGGATAAGTTAAAGATTATAGTCTCTCTATCTATTGGACCGGGCTTCTCTTTTTTCTTGCCTATGTAAGCTAACCTCTTGTTGCGATCTGTTATCTCACCCAGGCTCTGCAATTGGGAAATTGCGTTTTTGTAGGTCTGGTATTTCATCTTTTTGGGCAAATTTTTCCATAGTTGGTAAATTGTGTACTTCCCGCTGTTTCGGGCGATTGTGCTTCTCGCCATTTCCACTGTTTCCAACCTTGGTTGAAATTTCATTTTAAACTTCTATTATACTCATTGGTATAATAAAAATATAAAGTACTATTTAAATGTTTCTCTTTAGCCTTGAGTGGCACAGGTACAGATCGCCCTTCGGTCCCTTTAGCAACAATCAGGTGACTTTAATAGCAACTTGCCTCACATGCTTCTGTCTTTGACCGGTTGCCAGAACCCTTCCTTCCGAAATGCACTTAAAGCAAGTTTCGGTGTAAACGCAGGTGTAGGGCTTGTCTTTGCTGCCGCCTCTCCAGCACCTCTTTTTGCACCTGAACAAGCTAAGGCCATGTATGGCGCATTCTAACAACTTCTTTCTCATTCTGGTCACGACTCCAGACCTCATCAGCCAGGACATGCCTTTGCCCTGCGCTGACTGCCCTCTTCGGGGCAAGGTCTTAAGTCGCGCCAGCTTTAGCTCTATCAACTGTCATAAGCGGATATCATTGAACAACCATTATTTAAATTTACCGACGACAAATTCCGGAAAATCCGGAAAATTTCCGGCATAATGCAAGAAAAGCGAAATAATTCCGGCAGCAATAGTAATGCTTCAGATGTTTTCCGGAAATCTTCCGTAAATTCAGGGCCAAAGCTTATTAGCAACCAAATCAATAAATGTGCGATGCAAACAATCGCTGAACAACAAAAACAGCAAAGTATTAATATTAGTTATACTAATATAACTGTTGTGGAGGCTGTCGTGGCTAAGGCGAGGAAATGGGGAAATTCAGTAGGCGTTATTCTGCCTAAGGAAGTGGTAGAAAAGATTGGCATAATAGCTGGTTCTGAAGTAGAGCTGCTTGTGAGCGCCAGGCAAAAGAACGTGCTTAAGGAGCTGTTTGGCTCCATGAAGGGAAAAGCAAAAGACAAGCGGCCTATTGCTGAATTTATGAAGGAAATAGACAGGGAACTATACAATGACTGATATTTTTGTTTTTGACACCTATGCGCTTATTGAACTCATAGAGGGAAATCCTGCCTACTTGAAGTATGCTAATGCAAAAATGGTAATAAATGAGTTTATTTTTGCTGAGTTATGCTATGCCGGCATCAAAAGATATCGTGATTATCCCGTAGAAGCTGAACAAAAATCGCGCTCAGCAATGGGAAGCATATCCGCTGTTTCGCCAGAAGAAATTATGAAAGCAATGAAATTCAGATTTTCAAATAGGAAAAAGGAGTTATCAACCACTGATTGCGTGAGCTACATTCAGGCTCAGAGGCTAGGAATTCTCTTTCTCACCGGTGACAAGGAGTTTGAGAACATGCCCGGCGTTGAGTTCGTCAGGTGACTGCTATGCAGTTACTCCTGAGCTTGGCTAACCCACTTTTGAGTTGCAATACTTTATCAGCGCCTCGTAAACGGGCCATGTAAGGGAGGTGTCAATCTCTTTTATCCAGAAGTGCAGATACTCAGCCCTGGCTCTCCGGTAGTTACCATCAACGTCTTTTGGGTTGATTCTTCCATTGGCAGATACTGCCACATTGGGAGGTGTTGGCATTGGATTTGGTGGGAGCAACTCTTTGTTCAGCAGCTCTTCAATGCCCTTGATGCGGGTAAGACTCTTAGCGCCGGTTTTTGTCAGCCCGTAAAGGCTGAGTTTTTCAAGAAGCAGCCCTGTTTTCTCTTCTATGGTCACCATAATGCAAAAGGGAGGTTAAAAAGCGTATAAAAATTTTTAGCAACGGCTCATTACTTTTCAAACTCCGCGTAGATGGCTTTGCTATTCACACCACATCCACGTCCTTCAGGCAGTTGATTACCCTGGCCTGGCAGTCGTGCAGTGTTGACGTGAGGTGGTGGTCTTTGGTTGCGCTTCTTACCTGCCTTATCCTGTCGAGTATCTGCCTGAGGAACCGGATGATGTCGCCTTCCTGCAGCGAGGTGTTCTTTGCAAGGACAAACAGGTTTGCGCCTTCGTAGCACGGGTGGATTATTGCTGTTATGTCAATTAAATCTTCAAAGCGCTTGTCTTTCTGGGTGTAGTGGTGCGTTCGGAGCAGGTGCTGGAGCCTGTGTGCGTCCTGTGTTGGGAACCTGTGGTGGAACTGGGTTCGTTCGCGGGATTCGTAGCATATTGCCGCAATCACCAGCAGCGTCTGGTAGGTGTTCAGCTGCTTGTAGAAGTCTGTCGCGAACAGCTCGCCGGTGATAATCTCGTCAGAGTATATCTGCGCTGCAAACTCGCCCTTCTCAGTGAGCCTCCTATCAGTTAAGTAGCCGAGCTTGGTGAGCTTTTGGCAGTATTTCTCAAACGCATAGTGGTTTTCTGTTTTCTCCTGGATGAGGTCCTTGCCATGCTTTTGGAACGCGTCAAAGTTCTTCCCGAGTATTTCGTCAATCTCCTTTGTGTTGTGCTGCTTCACAAGGTTGAGCACCGTATTAATAGAAAGCCTGAACTGGGATTTTATCGGCTCTGTGTCAGAAGTCACCACTTTTTTTGTTTTGGCGTAGTCAAATTCCCTTCTTTCTATCATTATGAATACAAACCCTTCCCTGTCCAGCCCTCTTCTTCCAGCCCGCCCAGCCATCTGGAAGTATTCCTTTGAGTTCATGAGCCTGAATGTTATGCCGTCAAACTTTCTCAGTGATTCTATGCAGACGGTCTTTGCCGGCATGTTGATTCCGACTGCAAACGTTTCTGTGGTATACAGCACCTTCAGCAGCCCCTGGCCGAAGAGCTCTTCAACAACTTCTTTCATTATCGGCAGCATGCCTGCGTGGTGGAATCCTATTCCGAATGGCAGTATCTGGCGCAGCAGCCTGGTTGACTCAAGCTGGTTCACTCCGGATGGCGCATTCTCCAGCTTTTTCCTTATGTAGGTTGAAATCCGTGCATCAGGCTGGAACCACTTTTTTGCTGCAAGCTCCTTTGCGTTTTGCTGGCAGCCAATCCTTGAGAAGGTGAAGAATATGCACGGCAATTTATCCTTTATTCCCCGTATCAGCTCTGTGTGTGATGGCGGCCTTGCGTAGCGCGGCCTTGACCTGTACTTTCCCATGGAGTGGTGGTAGTCGGGAATTTCGGAAAGTTCCCTGATTTTTGCGAGTGTTGTTATTCCAAGCTCTGCGTCGTAGAAGCTGACATGAAGGGGAACAGGCCTTTCGGTGTGCTGCACGACCACTACTTCATGCCCTTTTATTTTTGCAATCCACCTTGCAAACTCGTCAGCGTTCGGGATTGTTGCTGACAGGCACAGCATTCTTATGTGAGGAGGCGAGAAAATTATTGACTCCTCCCACACATACCCCCTTTCCACGTCGTTGATGTAGTGTATCTCGTCAAAGATTACATATGATACTTCGCGTATTGCCGGGTCTTCAGCGAGCACCATGTTGCGGTAAATCTCTGTCGTCATGATGAGGATTGGCGCGCTGGAATTTTTTACAACATCGCCTGTCAGCAGGCCTATGTTCTTCTCGCCGTAATCCCTGGAGAATTCCTTGTACTTCTGGTTTGACAGGGCTTTTATTGGCGCGGTGTAGACGACCTGCAGCCCTTTCTTGATGTCCCTCTCGATTATGTAGTCTGCTATGAGTGTTTTTCCAGAGCCGGTTGGGGCAGAAACAATGACTGAGTGGTTCGCCTCAATTGCTGCTATCGCGTCTTCCTGGAACTTGTCAAGAGTCAGCCCTTTGTATTGCATGCGGTTCAGAAACTGGGTGCCTGTTTAAAGCTTTTGCCCTACGTTACCTTCACGCTCACAACATTTCTTACAGCCTTGAGCTTCTTGACAAGCTCTTCCTGCTGGCCTGCCACGCTTATGCCTGAGACTTCAAAGCTGAGGTAGAGCTTGTTCCGCGTTGACTTTGTGTTGACTGACTCGACTTTCAGCATCTGGGATGTCAGCGTGTTGAGTATGTCTGCGAATATTCCTATCCTGTCAACGATTTCAATCATCAGCGAGCTTATGCGTTTCTTCTCATCTTTCCAGCCAAGCTCTACCAGCTTCCCTTCAGGAAACTCTTTTACGTTTTCGCAGTTGCGGTGGTGTATGATGACGTGCCCGTCCTTTGACTTGTAGCCGGCTGCCGGCTCGCCGTATTTCAGGTAGCAGCACTTTGGCACCTGCAGCAGTGATGGCTTGATGCCTTTCGCGTCTATCTTTTCAATTATTTCTGCTGCGGTGAGCGCCTGGCCTTCCTTCTTGCTTGTGTCTTCAGCAGCTATTCCTAGCGCCCTCCTTATCTTTTCCCTTGCAAACCCTGTCTTTGCTATGGCTAGCCACTGCCTTGAGGGCTTGGCGTCCTTTGAAGTTACTATCTCAACTACGTCGCCAGGGCTAAGCTCATGATCCAGGGGCACTATGCTGCCGTTGACCTTTGCTGCCTTGCACTTGTTTCCTATCTCTGTATGCACGGCATAGGCAAAATCAATCGGCGTTGCCTTCTCAGGGAGGTGTATCGGGTCGCCTTTCGGCGTCAGGACGTAGATTTCATCGCGGAACATGTCCACTTTCAGGCTCTCAACAAAGTCCTTGGCTGATTCTGAGCTTCTCCACTCAAGTATCTGCTTGAGCCAGGCCACCTTGCGGTCAAACTGCCTGTCCCTCTGTGTTCCCTTGTAGCGCCAGTGCGCAGCTATGCCCTCCTCTGCCACATGGTGCATTGCCAGCGTCCTTATCTGGACCTCTACGGGCTTGTTGTCAAAGAGGATTTCAGTGTGCAGGCTTTGATACATATTCGGCTTGGGGTTTGTTATATAGTCGTCAAACCTGTTCAGTATCGGAGTCCACTTGGAGTGTATTGTGTTGAGTGCCCTGTAGCAGTTGTCTGTGCTTGTGGTTATCACCCTGATTGCAGACAGGTCCCTTACATCTTCAAATGGTATCCTTTTTGCAAGCATTTTCTTGTATATGCCGTAGAAGTTCTTGGCCCTTCCGACAACAGCTGCAGGCAGGTCATTGTCATCAAGCAGCTTTTTGACTGCGGCCACTACTCTTTTGACTTCCCTCTCCCTCTCTTCCTTCTTCTTGGCAACCCTTGCCTTCAGCTCCTGGTAGATGCCTGGCTCAAGGAACCTGAGGCACAGGTCTTCAAGCTCTGATTTCATCTTGTACATGCCCAGCTTGTAGGCTATTGGCACATAAATCTCGAGCGTTTCCTGCGCTATTTCGCGCTGCTGGGCCTGCGTGAGGTATTTCAGTGTCCGCATGTTGTGCAGCCTGTCAGCGAGCTTGACAAGTATCACCCTGATGTCCTTGATGGATGCCAGCAGGACCTTCCTGATGTTCTCTGCCCTGTCCTCGCCGGTTGTCTTGAGGGCAATCTTCTTTGTAACGCCTTCCACAATTGAGGCAACAGCATTGCCAAATTCTCTTTTCAGCTGCTCCTTCGTTGTCTTGGTATCTTCAATGACGTCATGCAGCAGCGCAGCCGCTATGGTTTCAGAATCCATGTGCAGCTCAGCAAGGATATGAGCTACATTAAGGACGTGGTGAAAGTATTCCTCGCCGGATATCCTTTTTTGCCCCGAATGCGCTGCCTGTGCAAAGCTGTAAGCCCTGCCTATCAGCCCGGTATCAGCTTTTGGGTTGTTGGCAAGCACATGCTTCAGGAACTCCTCTCTGCCTATCCCTATGACAAGGTTCTCGTTTTTCATGCCTTTGCCTCGTTAACAGGTGCAGCTTAATCTATTTTTTGCTCTTTTATAGCATCGGAGCTTAATAATCGGATACGAATAGTCGCTCCGATGCATATAGGAGAGGAACGTATCATTCCGAAAATCTAGTTCCTCTCCTATAGTTGGCGACAATAGTAAAGCATATAGCTACTCGCCAACTAAATAGTAAAAGACAGACAAGATTATGACTTATTTCTGTCTTGCACTACTTTGGGCAGCAGGGTGGTGACAGCAGAAACCAGCCTAAAAAAGTTCGCATAACGGCGTTCTCGGCGGAGTTTTCCAACACACGACCGAAAGGTTTAAATATAAGCTAATATAACTCTTTAAAAAGTTTGTTATCGCTGACGTAAAAATCAGTGACAACTATTGGCGCATTATGCCGCAGGACGCTGTTCGGGTGGTTGTTGGAACGGTTTTGGGGGGAGAGAATTCGGCTCCAGCTTGTGGAGCAATAGGCGTTATTTGCCGTTGGTAACGGCAGTTAATGATACGTGGGAGCGCAACTTGATTTTCGCAGTCCATAATTGACAAGGTGATAAAAAATGCCTGAGTACGTGAAAAAGTGCCCGGAATGTGGCAGCATCAACCTTTTCTGGAACAAAGAGAAGGGTGAAGTCATTTGCAAGGATTGCGGCCTCGTCATTGAGGAGAAGATGATTGACTTCGGCCAGGAATGGAGGGAGTTTGATTCTGAAGAGGGCGAAAAGCTCAGGAGAGCCGGTGCCCCTATGACTTACACGCAGTACGACCAGGGCCTTGGCACTGAAGTCGGCAAGATGGCTGACCTCAGCAAGCTTGGCAGCAAGAGCAGGAACAAGTTCTTCCGCCTTAGGAAGTGGCAGTACAGGATTTCAACAGCAATTGAGCGCAACCTGAAGCTTGCCCTGGCTGAACTGAAGAGGGTTGCTTCTTACCTTAAGCTTCCGAGGTCTGTTGAAGAGGAATCAGCGAGGATTTACACCATGGCTGTCCAGCGCGGTCTTGTAAGGGGAAGGTCCATGGAGTCGGTAGTTGCAGGCGCGTTGTACGCTGCGTGCAGGCGCCATGAGGTCCCAAGGACTTTGGACGAGCTTTCCGAAGCTTCCAGCATTGAGAAGAAGGAAATCGGCAGGACTTACCGCTTTGTAACCAGGGAATTGGGCATAAGCATCCTTCCAAGCAACCCTGCAGATTACATCCCGAGGTTTGCCTCGGCATTGAAGCTGACAGCAGAGACCCAGTCCAAGGCGATTGAGATTCTTGAAAGAGCGCAGAAGGAAGAGCTTACTTCAGGGAGGGGCCCGACAGGCATCGCGGCTGCAGCGTTGTACGTTTCAGCCCTCATACATGGCGAGAAGCGCACCCAGAGGGAGGTTGCTGACGTTGCAGGCGTTACCGAGGTCACAATCAGGAACAGGTACAAGGAGCTTCTTGACCAGCTAAAGCTTGAGAAGGAAATCCGCAAGGCCAAGAAGAAGCTGGTTGCGGTTTAGAAGCTCGTTGCAGTTTAAAACGAGCTATATCGGATAATTCATTTTCATGACTCTTGGAAATCCGCAAGCCCATAAGCGGCTTGGTGAATTAATCAATGAATTACGCAAACTGGAGCATGAATTAGGCTTGCCTTCTCAGCATGTTGAAATTTTTCATAGGGCTGTCAATGTCCTAAGTGAACTCGAGGCAGAGATGGGCGCTCAGGCTGTTCCTGCTGCTGAAGCTACCCATTCGCCCACGTTTTCGCCCCAAACATACGAAGCGCTTAGATGCTCTGGCAATAATCACAGGGGCTGAAAAGATTCTCACATATGTGCTAGAGAGTAGGTTAGATCATATCACTCCACTTCTGGGTGAAGCTCTTTACGAGTGGAGGGAAGGGAGTTACAAGGTAAAGGAAAGAATTGCCAAAATTGCCAAGGGAGATACTGGCGCAATTGAGCGGGTTGCAGCTGAAGCATTTTCGGAAGCTATCTCGAAGGCTGATGCCGATGCTGCAATGAAACTATATATTGAAATCTTAGATAATGTGTATAATTTGATTAGACAAAAGGGAGTTTTTATGGCATTACGCATTGGCTTCTTTTTAACTTCCGCTCAGACTTTTGCAAGAATAAGCAACTTAGAAACTGCGGAAGAAAAGATTGGGTACAATATGTTTGCAAACGCACTCGTGAAATTTTACATGTACATGCTTGACCTTCACTAAACTACTGACGGGTTTCGCCCCTATGGGGGCTCAACCCGCAGGGTTCTTGCCTCACCGGCGCACTAAAGCGCCCTGTAAAGCACCTTTTCAAAATCAGCTACAGCTTAATTCTTTTTATCCCTTTGGCCCTGTCAAAGTCGCTGTCATCACTGACTATTTCTGTTATCGCAAAGCTTTCCATTACCGCAGCGTGGAATGCATCTCTTGGCTTGAGGCCGAATCCCTCAATGAAGTTTAATGCAAGCAAAGGGATTTCCGAGTTCACTTCCTTTATTTCCAGGTTCGGTATGGCATAGATTCCTTCAACGAATTGCCTCAATTCCGCCTTTCTGCCGCTTTTAACCACCGCCCACATTGCCTCATCAAGCGCCAAGGCGGAAGTTACCGCTTCTTTTCCTTTGACTATTTGCTGCAGCAGCAAGCGTGAGTTCTCGCCTTTTTGGGACTGGTCAAAAAAGCAGAACACAAGGAAGTTCGCGTCTAAGTAAATCATCAGCCACCGCCGTACTTTTTGCCGAATTCCTCATCATAGAGCCTGTCGCCGTATACCCACTTGGAAACGTTTCCGCCATGCTTCCTTGCCATCTCTCTTGCCCTTTCCACTATGTCATCTGCTGATAACGGCCTTATCTCTACCGTTTTTTCCTTTACTTCAAGCAGGGCCTGGCTGTTTTCCTTGAGCCCTATGCTTTCCCTTACCACTTTGGGTATTACAAGTTGCCCCTTTCCTCCAAGTTTAACTTTAATTATCACTTTTTCTCACCTAATGTATAACTAAGTAGCACTGGTATTTATACTTTTCTTTTTCCATAGTACGTATATAGCGCCTCCTCAAAATTAACCAGCTTATTGTTCTTTACCTTGATTCCTTCCTTCCGCAGCATTTCCGCCTTCTTCCCCAGCCCCCTCGCAAATCCCACCAGTGAGCCGTCGCTGCCGACAACCCTGTGGCACGGCACAATATCTCGTTTTTGGATTGACCCTTTTGCGAAAAGGGTCATGGGATTCCTGTTAAGCGCATTCCCGACAGCGCGGTAGGCTTTTGTTTTCATTGCTGCAGCTATTTCTTTGTAGGTCGTTACTTTGCCTTTCGGAACCTTTCTGCACAGCTGCCAGACTTTTTCGGAAAATCGCATTAAATCCGTAATTATTGCGGTATGTATTAAAAATTATCTTTTGCCGTCGGAAAATTTCCGGAAAATCAGGGGCAAAGCTTATTAAGAAGTTCGTCTATAAGTTAAACACATGAAGAGGTTCAGCATCAGCCCAATAGTGTATGATTGGATCTTTTGGATTTCAATCGGAGTTGTAGTGGTATGGATGATTCTAAAAGCAACGGGCATAATTCATTCACCAATCTGGCAGGAGCTGCTTCCTTTTGCTGGTGGTTTGGCCGCTATTGTGTCTTATTTTCAAAAAACAGGCAGATACCTTGAGAAAATCGACCATTTAGACAGAGACTTCCATGAATTTAGGAGTAAAGCAGATATCAGATTTGATGAGGTCAAAGCAGATCTTCACAAGTACGATAACAGGCTGATTAGGATAGAGGCAAGGCTTAGTTAGGAAAGTGTGTCAATCTTCGCTGCCATTATGAAGTCGTTCTCAGAAAGCCCTTTTATCGCGTGGGTTGTCAGCAGCAGCGTGACCTTGTTCCAGCTTATCGTGATGTCCGGGTGGTGGCCTGCTTCCTCTGGCTTCATCGGAGGCGTTCCTCCTTCGCACTGTAAGCATTTCTTTTCTGCAAGTTTCATTAACTGCATACAAGCGCTTCTATTTTTTTAAAATTTTCCTCGTTTTGGCTGTTTTTGTATTCCTGCGCGGCCGCAAGCAGCTCATTCCTGTCGATTGTTACCCCTTTCTGCCGCAGCAGCAAGTTTGCGTGCCTTACGGCCAGAAACTGGCACAGCTGGGTTATGTTCTTTGGCTGCTGTGTTTTCCTGCAGCGCTCAAAGTCAAGCATCGTGAGCTTTCCTCTTGAATCCACAAGCACGTGCTTTTGCGGCCTGGACATCTCCTCCTTGTTCACGCCAAGCTTATCGAGCTTCCTGCACTGTAGCAGCAATTGCTTAATGGCATCTGAAATTTTCTTTTTCTCTTTGCAGCTGCTGATAAAATCCGTAATGAACTCTCCTTCAACAAACTCGTAGGCAAGCCAGTTCTTCTCCCTTGAGGAAAGCAGCAGCTTTGGCCCTATCCCTGCCTCGTTGAGCCTGCCGAGCCAGTTGATTTCGTTCTGTATCGTGGCAACTGCAGCGCTCTCTTTCCTCTTTGCCTTTACGACAACGGTTTTCCCCTTGTAGCTGCCTTTGTACAGTACCCCGCGGTTGCCTTTTTCAAACAATGCAATGCCCATAATCCCGTTTTGTTGCAGCTGCAGCAGCAATGGCGACTTTCTTATCGCGTAGGTGTATAATGTTTCAAAGAAGATGCGTTTTTGCCCTAATTCTTCAAATTCAAGGCAGCTTCTTTCTATTGCCTCGTCAACCTTCTGCTTGTTCGTGCGGCTGCTGAATACAACCAGCATCATCCCGTTATCTGCCAGATAATCGTTGCAGCTGCCAATGAACCTTTGCAGTGTCTCATAGCCGTGCCTGCCGCCGTAGATTGCTTCATCATAAACGCCTTTGTCTTGTGGCAGGTAAGGTGGGTTGAATATTATCGTGTCAAAAGTCCTTTTTATGTTGCTGAACAGGTCGCTCTTTACAAGCGTGATTTTCCCGGCAACTTTTTCCTTCACTGCAGCAGCCGCAGCAAATTTCAGGGCTTCATCATTGATATCAGCGGCAACCACTGATTTTACTTCCTTCTTCATGCCAGCCGTGATTGCCTGTATCCCGCTTCCGGTTCCCATATCCAGCACCTTGCCGTAAGCGTGCTTCTCAACAGCAGCCGCAAGGAGTGCGCTGTCTTCCGTTGGGTTGTATATTGGCATGCTTTTGCGGTATCCGTTACATTTATAAATAACCTCCTTATTCACAGCCATTGCCCGAGCGTTATTTTACCGCTCTTTTTGATTGACCTTTTTTCCAAAAAGGTCATTTTACTGCTTCGGCAGGAGGGCTGACCCCTTTAACAAAGCGGTCAATCGGAAAACGCGATAGCTTTGGTGTTGTTTTATGGCAATCGGAAAGGAAGAAGTTACAGCAGCGGTTGCTGCCGCAAAGAAATCCTCAAAGAGAGGGTTTGTGCAAAGCGTTGACTTAGTTGTCCCTCTTGTAGGGCTTGATCTGAGGAAGCCCGAGCACCAGGTTGACTTTTTCCTTGACCTTCCAAACGGCCCTGGCAAGAAGATGAAGGTTTGCGCTCTTATCGGTCCTGAGCTTCAGGCAGAGGCAAAGTCTGCCTGTGATGGCATGGTCCTGCAGGAGGATTTTGTGAATTACGGCAAGAATAAGAAGCTTACGAAGAAGCTTGTGAAGCAGTTTGATTTCTTTATCGGCCAGGCGAACATAATGCCGCAGATTGCAGCGACGTTCGGCAGGGTCCTCGGCCCTAAGGGAAAGATGCCCAATCCCAAGGCGGGTTGTGTTGTCCCTCCAAAGGCAGCTTTGAAGCCGCTTGTTGACAGGCTGCAGAAGCTTGTCCATGTCAGTGCCAAGACAGTCCCGATGGTGCAGTGCAAGGTTGGCAACGAGTCCATGGGCGATGATGCATTGGCTGCCAACCTTGTTGCGGTGTATGAGCAGCTTATCCACTCGCTGCCCGGCGGCGAGCAGAACGTGAAGGCTGCATATGTCAAGCTCACTATGGGTGCGCCCACAAAAATAACGGCAGCTGCGAAAGTGACAGTGGCAACCCACAAGAAGAAGTAATTTGTGAATCATGCTAACATCGAGTGGTTGAAATGAAAGCAAAAACAATGGGGAACAAGAACGCGCGAAGGCCTTCTGATTATGTTGCAAAGGCCGCTGTTCAGAAGAAGAACGCAGTTAATGCCCTCATTAAGCTCTTCAGCACTTACAGCGCAGTTGCCGTGGTAAACCTTGAAGGCTTGCCTTCTGCTCAGTTCCAGAGGCTGAGGGCTTCGCTTGGGAATGACCTGCAGATAGTCATGAGCAAGAAAAGCGTTATCAAGCTCGCTGTTGCTGCTATTAAGGGCAAGCACGCTGGCATTGACCAGCTCACCAGTTCCCTTGTTGGCATGCCTGCGCTTATTTTCACTAACCAGAACCCTTTCAAGCTTGCCAACCTTCTCAATAAGAGCAAGTCAAAGGCGCCTGCCAAGCCTGGCCAGACCGCGCCTTATGATATTGTTATTCCTGCCGGGCCAACCAGCTTTACGCCCGGCCCGATAATCAGCGAGCTTGCCTCTGTCGGCATCAAGGCAGGCGTTGAAGGAGGAAAAATTGCAGTCAAGGTGCCTTCAACAGTGGTCAGGGAGGGCGAGAAGATAAAGCCCAAGGTTGCTGAGGTCCTCGCCAAGTTTAACATCCAGCCGATGGAAATCGGCCTCAACCTCGTTTCAGCTTACGAAAAAGGCATAATGTACGACAGGAAGGTCCTGTCGGTTGACCCTGCAACTTACGTCAGGGAGCTCGCCTCGGCAGCTATGGAGTCAAGGGCAGTTGCGCTGCATATCGGGTTCCCGGCTGCTGAAACCATCGTGCTGCTCATAGCAAAATCTGCAAGGGAGGCGAGGCACATTGCCAAGGAGTTTGGCATCATGGTGCCTGAGCTTGCCGAGGAGCTTGTGGGGAAGGCAGGCCTTGAGGCAGCGGCAATTGATAAATTAGTTAAGTTCCCTGAATCATCATCGCAGCCGCAACAGTAACAGCAGTTGCCAAGAGGGATAATTTTAAATATAAAGCGAAACCCACGTCGAGTAAGTCGACGGGGCCCAGTCGCCAAAGGCGACTTGGGTTTGCTATAGGAGGGATGTAAGATGGGAATGGAATACGTTTATGCGGCTCTGCTTTTGCACAAGGCAGGCAAGAAGGTTGACGAAGCTGGCCTGGGAAAAATCCTGGACGCAGCCGGAGTCAAGGCAGACGTTGCCATGTCAAAGGCGGTTGTTGCCTCACTCGATGGAGTGGACATTGACAAGGCAATCAAGGAAGCGGCTGTGCAGCAGGTAGCTGTTGCTGCAGCTCCAGTTGCTGCAATTGGCGACAAGAAGGAAGCCAAGCCTGAAGTGAAGAAGGAAGACGAGAAGAAGGCAGCGGAAGAGGCAGCCGCAGGGCTGTCAGCGCTGTTTGGGTAAACTTCTCTTTAACTTTTTCTTCTTATTTTTTCTTTTTCCTCATTTTCTCTTTTTTGCATCAATAAAGGGTATAGCCGAAACCTTTCGCAGGGGCAGACTTGCAAAAGCTTTAAAATTGATGAGCTATTCCCTGCGTATGCTGTCTATGGTTAACGCCGCTCCAAGATATTTTAGCACTAATGCGGCAATTTTTGGGACTTCGGATTTGGGGTCAAGAATTGCCAGTGGAAGCCTGCAAAGTGTCGGCCTTGCTAAAGCAATAATTGCCGGGCAAGCGCATGATGGCGGCTTGTATATGCCTGCTTGTTTTCCTTCCATAAACCCTCATAAAACATGGCCGATGGAGCTTATGGCATTTGGAAGGTATTTGTGGAAGTAATGGAACCGTTCTTTGAAGGAGTTTTATCCAGAAAAACACTTGAAGGGATTGCACAAGAAGCCTATGCGGGCTATGAAGGTTTTGAGCCGGTTATAGAGCCAATAATGGATCCTAAAGCCCCCATTACGAAGCCCGACACTGCTGATTATAAAAAAAGAAAAGCCGGGTTCACGAAACCGGCAAACGTCCCTGCCTCAACAGCAGGCAACCCTCCAGGTCTTTATCTTAAGTGTTGGTTCCCTCCTTAATATACCTTGAATATTTCTTCCTTAAGCAAATAATTTTCAGAAAATTAGGGCATAACTTCATTAAGATTTAAGAGAATAGAGAATTTGCCGCCGCGGTAGCGGAATTGGTAAACGCGCCTACCTGATAAGTAGGTGGCCCTCCAGGTCTTACGGGTTCAAGTCCCGTCCGCGGCGTGCATTTACTAGGTCATTATACCTTGAATGTTGTCCTTCAGACCGCGTTGTGGCATTCCAATAAGATTTTTATAGTGGCAGTATTATGAAACATCAGATGGTTTCTACCACAGAAGTAAGTGGAGGCAGCAGCGGGAAAAAAGGTGAGGAGTCGCTCTCAGCCGTGCTTGTGAAGGACAGTAAGCTTGCCCGTGAGCTGAAGTCAAGGCTCTCAGCCCTTGGCAGCAGCAAGGATTCCTGCATAAGGCAGCTGCGCGAGGTTAATCCGAAGTTCAGGTCAGTCCTTGCCAAGGTGAGGGAGCTCAGGGAAGCCCGTGACAAGCAGACTGCTGTCGTGAAAGAGCTCAAGGCAAAGCGCGAGGCAGCCAATAACGAGATGAGGCTGCTAAGCCCTGAGGTGAAAAAGGCGCTTGAAGCAAAAGAGGCGGCCGTCAGCAGCCTCTCAAAGGCAAAGAGCGGCAGCGTAAGAAAATCTGCAAGCCAGCTTTATTCTGAGATGGAAAGTTTGGAGATGAGAATCATCACAGAGGCAATGCCTTTCAGCAGGGAGCAGGAGGTAATGAAGCTCATAAAGGAAAAAAGGAAGCAGCTTGAGGCTGTGAAGGCATTTTCAGAGGCAGCATCCTCGCACAGGGAGCTGTTCTCAAAATTTTCTGAGTTGAGGGGGCAGTCGTACTCTTTCCATTCAGGGCTTCGGCAGCACGCTGCGGAGAGCCAGAAGCTGCACGAGGAGATGGTTAAGCTGATTCCTCAACTCAAGGAATTAAGGCAGCGCAGGGAATTACTTCTTGAGCAGCTTGACAAGGCAAAAGGGGAGTACTCATCAGCAAGCTCCTCGCTCAGCCAGACGCTTCACGAGCTTTCAGACGCCAGGGAAAAGATTGACATAGCAGCCGCTGAGAGGAAAAAGCAGGAAATAGAGCAAACAGAAGCCAAGCTGACTGAGAAGCTCAAGAGCGGCAAGAAGCTCACGACAAGGGACCTGATGATGCTGCGGGGCTAAGCGGCCATTCGCGCAATATGTATAATATTTAGCCAAGCTTTATAATTATGTTCTGGCGTAGTTATGCGCGTGACGCTTGAGCAGGTAGTTGAAAGTACTACAAACAGCCATCAGGCAGCAAGCGCGGCAGTAGCGCATGCAAAGCGCAGGCAGCCGCATGAAATTCTTATCCGCATCTTGTCAGAAGCACAGAGGAACAGCGGGCGTGTGCACATTGTCAAAGGTCTTAACAGCAAAACCAAGTGCGGTTATGTTAATTACCTCGCTGCCAGGGGGCTGGTTGAAAAGCAAAATGGCAGAGGCTGGATAGTTTTAACAGAAGCCGGCTGGGCTGTGCCGTTAAAAGCTGAGTCGTTTAAGGACTACAGCCACCATGGCGGAAGGAGAACACGCAAGCAGGTTGAAGAGGCTGTTGCTGGCGTTGTTTACAGGCATAATGGCAAGGCATCGCCTAACAGCGTTATGCAGGAGGCTAACCTGAGCTATGAATTGGCAAAACGTTACATCAGCCACCTGCGCGGCTCTAAACTGCTGCAGGCAGAAGGTAATGCTTTCACGTTTACCGGGGAAGGGCGGTCAAGGTTTGCCGATACCGGAGCAGAGGCGGGTGAAAGAAGAATGGCTGATGGAAAGATAAGGCCGCGAAGAACCGGCGAGGTTTTAGCTCAGGCCTTGAAAGAAGCGAAAGAAGGGAAAGGCATAACGGCCTTAATGTATGCGTTGCGCACAAACCATGAAAGTGTCATGCACTACACGTCTTTTCTCTGTAAGAAAGGGCTGCTGGAATGCGATGGTGGAATCTTTCGCACAACACCACTCTACGGTGAGGTGGCCCTGGAGGCGCTGCCTGCAGCGCTTGATTTAGCTTACGGCTTAAGGGCTAGGACTCGTAATGTGTTAGAGCTTGATTTGCTGGCTGAAATGAGTGAACCAGCTTCGGCCACGCAGCTATACTACGCTGTTGCAGCAGAAAATAGAAGGGGGTCAGGCAACAGCTATACCGCGCTGGAAGATTTGGTTAGGAAAGGCCTTGCGGTTAAGTCACAGACCGGCAGGGTGGCGCGTTACCAAATCACCCCGAAAGGGCAGGAGCATGTGGCCAGGGTGAATTGGAACCTGAAGCTGCTTAAACCCGCTTAATCAGGAACCGCCATTCATGAAACAGCAACGTTTAAATACACCCTGCTTTTCTCGTTTTGCTAACCTGTGATTTATGACGGCACGTTGTGCCTGAATGAGGTAGTGTTCTTTTGCGCTACCAGAAGGTTTAATGAAACGTTGAGGGTGATGTTGTATGGCTGATAATGCGTTGAGTAACCGTGCCTTGGAAGCTGTTGAGCTTGCCCGCACTACGGGGAAGATCAAGAAGGGAACTAATGAGGTTACCAAGGCGATTGAAAGAGGAACTGCAAAGCTCGTGTTGGTTGCCAAGGACGTCAGCCCTCCTGAAGTGGTCATGCACCTGCCTCTTTTGGGCAAGGAGAAGGGCGTTCCTGTAGTTGAGGTTCCCAGCAAGGAAGAGCTTGGTGCCGCTGCCGGCTTGAGCGTTCCGGCTGTTAGCGTTGCGGTTATCCAGGAAGGCGAGTCCAAGGCAATAGTAAAAGAGATTGCTGAAGAGTTGAAGTCCCAGTAAGCCTGGTGAGTGGTTTTCATGGCTGATAAAAAGATGGCGAAGGGTGACGGTAAGGAAGCTGATAAGAAGGCACAAGTCCTGCCAAGCAGGACTGTGCATTCCACCAGTGGCGGAATTGCAGTTCCGGCAGCGGCAGCAACAGCAGCAGGAAAAAAGCCAGTCCAGCCGCAGGCAGCCCAGCCTAAAGAGGAAGTGAAAGGCGCAGTTTTCTTCACGTTTGCAGTGCCAGCTAGGGTTGAGGAGATTGTCGGCCGAACCGGCACAAGGGGCGAGGCTACCCAGATAAGGTGCAAGGTCCTTGAGGGAAGGGATGCCGGCAAGGTTTTGCGAAGGAATGTTAAAGGCCCGATTCAGATTGGCGACGTTTTAATGCTTAGGGAAACAGAGATTGAAGCCAGGCCGCTGAACCAGGGAAGGAAGTAAAATGGCAAGGTGCAGCTTCTGCGGCAATGAGATTGAGAAAGGCACGGGCACGATTTTCGTGCAAAAGATAGGCAAGGTGCTGCATTTCTGCTCTTCAAAGTGCGAGAACAACTTCGGGCTTGGCAGGAAGCCCAAGCACACGCGCTGGACACAGGAGTTCAGGAAGCTCAAGGGCAAGCTCACGGCAGAGGCTGAGAGGGAAGCTCTCCAGCGCGAGGCAGAGGGAAGCGGCGAAACCATCAAGCAGAAGGCAGGGCTCTCCGGTGCTGCTGCGAAGAAGCTGAAAGGCGGCGCTTAATTTTTTCTTTATCTTTTCATTTGCATTTGCAAAGAAAAAACTTATATAGTGGCAGCTTAAGTAAGCTTCCTCATGATTGAGCGCACTTTGGTATTGCTGAAGCCCGACGCAGTCCAGAGGGCTATCATGGGCAGGATTCTTTCCAGGTTTGAGGACGCTGGCTTTAAGGTTGTTGGGATGAAGATGGTGTGGGTGGACAAGAAGTTTGCGCTGAAGCACTACACAGAAGACCTTGCCAAGAGGGCCGGTTCCCATGTCAGGGAGATGATTGCGGAATTCCTTACGACAGGCCCGGTTATTGCAATGGCTGTTGAGGGCGTTAATGCGATTGAGAACATAAGGAAGATGGTTGGCTCAACCGAGCCCAAGTCAGCTGCTCCCGGCACAATCCGCGGTGATTTCAGCCATGTAAGCTATGCTTATGCTGATGCGAAGAAAGTTCCTGTGAAGAACCTCGTGCACGCTTCCTCAAGCAAGGAGGACGCTGCCGCAGAAATAAAGCTGTGGTTCACTCCGAAAGAGCTTCACTCCTACAAGACAGTCCACGATATCCACCTGCTGTGATTCTCATGAATATCGTTTTATTGGGGCCTCCCGGCGTTGGCAAAGGCACAGTGGCAGCAATCCTGTCGCAGAAATATGCCATTCCGCACATTTCAACAGGCAACATGCTGCGCGAGGCAGTCGCGAAAGGCACTGCGCTTGGGAAGCAGGCAAAGGAGTTCATGGATGCTGGCCAGCTTGTTCCTGATGAGCTGGTTACAAAGATGGTGAGGGAGAGGCTTTCACAGCCTGACTGCAGGAAGGGCTTTATTCTTGACGGCTATCCCCGCACCTCAGCGCAGGCAAGGGCACTGCAGGAGTTCGCTGCTGTTGACGCTGTGCTTGACTTCAAGGCGCCGTTCAAGGCGATTGTTGAGCGCATCTCAGGCAGGAGGACGTGCAGGAAGTGCAGCGCAACATACCACATAAAATATTCGCCGCCGAAAAAGGAAGGCGTTTGCGACCGCTGTTCGGGAGAGCTTTACCAGCGCTCTGACGAGCAGCCCGGCATAATCACAGAGCGCCTCAGGGTCTACGAGGAGCAGAACAAGCCGCTTATTGACTACTACCGCAACGAGGACCTTCTTAGTGAGATTGACGCCAGCTACCACATAACAGAGATTGAGAAGATCGTGAAGCAGTGTGATGAAGTTCTTGAAAAATTAAAATCATGAAAAAATATTTAAAGAAAGCAGTTAATCGTTAACGTTATGGTTCGTCAAGTGGAACAGAAAACATTTCTCACGGGAGCTACCATTGAAGAGTTGGCTGAATCAGCATCCAAGCTTTTTCCTGCTGCTTCTTGGGTGGAAGCTACTGCTGGCAATTCAACTATAACTTTTCCAGATCCGAACAAAAGCACTCTTGAAATAAAAATCCCCCTGCCAGACCTGCCTCATCAGGAGTACATAGTTTTACTTGATTTGATTCCTTCACAACGATGGCAGAACTTCGGAGCCTCATGGGCTGAGGGGAATACTGCTTTGAGCGTTTCTTATGAGAACGCGTCTATTCTATGGTTTCGCAGGTATCGGGTTGAGGTGGTGGCAAAGAATCCTATGGCTTTTAAGATATTGCAAAGCACTGGCGCCACAGCAGCCAGAAAAGAAAATGGAGTGGTGGATGATAGGGCATTTGTGCATAATCTTATCAGTCTTGAGCGGTTTGCAGACGATTCAGGCATCCCAACCTATGATGACAATGGTTTTAAAACGAGGCAAGCCATTACAATGAGAGGAGCGCTGACAAAAAAGGTAGGCGCGGAGGCCTTGCACTCTTTGGGAAGTTTAGTTAAATCTTTTTCAGCCTATGATGGCGAGGGTGGCAGGCATTACCTACAGGTGACTCAAGCTTTTCCAGGCAATGCAGGCAGCTTACGTTATAGTGAGCTTTTTCCTTCAGATTTAAAGTCAACTCTTCAGCGAGTTGATAGAATCTTCAAGGCTGTTGGTGCGAATCTTCCAACAGAGCAGTTCCGAGTCGTTGCCACTTATCCATAAACATTGATTTTTAAATTTTGCCGCACGCTGAATTATCCAGCAACAGCAACCTTTTAAAACACCCTGAAAGTTGCTGCTTCTGTTGCAAAATAGGCTAGAAGGTAGTTGACAGGATTATCTGGCAATGTGAGAAAGTGATAGGCTAATTTTTTGGCTGCGTTAATGCTTCCCTGACTTTGCCAACAAGACCTTCCAGCGGCTTGTTTTTATCATAATAGGCAAAAGCGCCCTTTCGGATTAAAGCGCGGGCATAATCCTCTTCTTTTCCAGCTGACTTTATTATAACTGGAATTCCAAGCTCTTTTGACTTAACGTATCCCAGGATTTGAATGCCTATCGTTACACCGCCCAATGACATGTCAGTGACAACCACTCCCACTCTGCTTCCTGCCTTCGCTTCATTGTCAATTGTTTGAACAGCATCATCCAGTGTTCCCACAAAGCACATTCTCTCAGCAGGCACGCCAAATGAGCCCGGGAGCGTTTTTTCTTCTGCCTGGCGCATTTCATAATTTCCTGTCACAACCAAGACATCGTAAGGCATCTTCCTGTATTCCTCCACAAGATTCTCTCTGGCGGGGTACAAAACCTCCTATTTAAATGTTCCTATTATGGTTACTGTTAAGTAACAACAAAATAGGAAGTGCATCTGAAATTTTCTGGTCGCGGCCAAACAATAACCTTTAAAAACAACTTGGAAGTTTCAGCTTCCATGGCGATGGATGAGAAGGTTGTTGAGAAGATTGTGAGGCTGAGCCGCGATCCGGTTCACATCAGGAACATCTGCACTTCTGCGCATATTGACCACGGCAAGACGACATTTTCTGACAATCTCATTGCCGGGGCTGGCATGATGAGCCAGGAAACTGCAGGCAGGCAGCTTGTCCTTGACTTCAGGCCTGACGAGCAGGCCCGTGGCATAACGATTGATGCTGCCAACGTTTCAATGGTCCACCATCTGGAGGGCGCTGATTACCTGATTAACCTGATTGACACGCCGGGGCATGTTGATTTTGGCGGTGATGTTACGAGGGCAATGAGGGCAATTGACGGCACTATACTTCTTGTTGACTCTGTTGAGAGCGTCATGCCCCAGACTGAAACTGTTTTGAGGCAGGCGCTTAGGGAGAGGGTCAAGCCGTGCCTTTTCATTAACAAGGTTGACAGACTGCTTCGCGAGCTGAAGCTTACGCCTGACAAGATGCAGGAGCGCTTCCTTAAGATAATCACCCAGGTTAACAAGCTCATCAGCAACCTTGCCGAGACAGAGTACAGGGACAAGTGGCAGGTTGACGTCAACAACGGCTCGGTCTGCTTTGGTTCTGCATTCCACAGGTGGGCCTTGTCAGTTCCCTACATGAAGGCAACAGGCCTGTCTTTCAAGGATGTCATTGAAACATACTCCGATGCCCCTGGCCAGGAGGAGAGGATAAAGGAGCTTGCCAAGAAAGCGCCTTTGCACAGGGTTGTCCTGAACATGTCCATCAAGCACCATCCTGACCCCAAGCAGGCGCAGGCTTACCGTATTCCGAAGCTGTGGCATGGCGATGTTGAGTCAGAAGATGGAAAGTCGCTGCTCAGCTGCGACCCTAACGGCCCTGTTGTCTTTGTCTGCACGAAGATTGTCATTGATAAGAACGCAGGCGAGGTTGCAGTCGGCAGGCTGTTCTCGGGCACTGTCAGGCAGGGCCAGGACCTTACCCTTATTGGCGGGAAGAGGCAGGTCAGGGCGCAGCAGGTTTTTGTTTCCAACGGCCCCAAGAGGGAGCAGGTTGAGGAGCTTGCAGCTGGCAATGTCATCGGCCTTGTCGGCCTGAGGGGTGTTTTTTCGGGCGAGACTGCCAGCTCTGACCCGGGCATTGAGCCGTTTGAGGCAATCAAGCACATTTTTGAGCCTGTTGTTACAAAGGCAATTGAGGCTAAGCGGCCGAGCGACCTTCCGAAGCTTGTTGAAGTTTTGCGCCAGGTCAGCAAGGAGGACCCGACTCTTGTTGTTGAGATTAATGAGGAAACAGGCGAGAACCTCATCAGCGGCATGGGCGAGCTTCACCTGGAGGTAATTGAAAACAGGATTCTTACTGAGAAGGGCGTTGAGGTAAAAACCTCACAGCCAATTGTTGTTTTCAGGGAAACAATCACAAAGCCCTCACAGGAGTTTGAAGGCAAGAGCCCGAACAAGCACAACAAGTTCTACATGAAGGTTGAGCCCATGCCTGAGAAGTACCTTGAGCTTATCAAGAGGAATGAAATACCCTCTACCATGCGTGCCAAGAAAAAAGAGGAGGAAGTCTGGACCAAGCTTGAGGCTGCCGGAATGGAGAGCAAGCAGACCAGGAAGCTGAAGGACATTTTCAACGGCAACATGCTTTTTGACATAACCAAGGGCCAGGTTTACGGCGGCGAGGTTATTGAGATGGTTATGGATTCTTTTGAGGATGTTATGAAGTTCGGCCCGATTGCGAGGGAGCCGTGTGTTAACGTGATTGCTTACCTTGCTGACATGAAGCTTCATGAGGATGCAATCCACCGTGGCCCTGCGCAGGTTCTTCCTGCAGTCAGGGAGTCAATCAGGGGGGCAATGCTGAATGCAAGCCCTGCGCTTTTTGAGCCGCTCCAGGTCATGCAGATTGACGCCCCTGTTACGTGCATGGGTGCTATTTCAAAGCTCATCCAGAACAGGAGGGGGCAGCTGCTTGAGATGACCCAGGAAGGTGAGATGATTACTGTCAGGGCCAAGCTTCCTGTTGCCGAGACGTTCGGGCTTACATCCGACCTGCGCTCTGCCACTGAAGGCCGAGGCAGTTTTTCCGTGCTTGACCAGCTGTTTGAGAAGCTGCCGTTTGAGCTTCAGGAGAAGATGGCCCAGCAGATAAGGTCAAGGAAGGGCCTCAAGGTTGTTGACGGCGTTGCAATGCCAAGCCGCGAGGAGCTGGCGTAACAGCAGGCGAACCTTTATAAACCACCATTTTAAACCGTGATTCAAAAATGCCAGAAATCAAGATGTTCGGAAAGTGGCCTGTAGAGGGGATTTCAGTTAAAGACCCAGGCCTTGCCAGTTACATAAGCGTGAAGCCTGTGCTTGTGCCAAGGAGCGGCGCCACTTATGCAAAGCAGAAGTTCTACAAGTCAAAAATCAGCATTGTTGAAAGGCTGATGAACAAGCTCATGGTGCCTGGCCACAGGAGCAAGAAGCACGTCATAACATCATACTCGATGTCAGGGAAGTCAACCCAGGCTTATGCGGTTGTGGAGCATGTTCTTGGGATGCTTGAGTTGAAGACCAGGCAGAACCCGGTGAAGGTCCTTGTTGAGGCGGTTGAGAACGCAGCTCCCAGGGAGGAGATTGTCAGCATAGAGTATGGCGGAGCGCGCTACCCAAAGGCAGTTGACTGCTCTCCCCAGAGGAGGATTGACCTTGCCCTCAGGTATTTTGTGCAGGGCGCTATGGCAAAGTCATTCAACAGCAAGAAGACCTTTGCAGAGGCTCTGGCTGAGGAGATTGCAAACGCTTTCGGCCGGAATCCTACCAGCCAGGCGATAAGCAAGAAGCTCGAACTGGAAAGGCAGGCAGAAGCCAGCAGGTAACCATAATTATAGTGAAGAAAATTTAAGAAAATGCTAATTAAAGGAACTGTAGGGAAACATGGAGTGGTTCTAATACCAAAAAGCATACGCGAACAGCTAGGTCTTTATAAAGGTGTGAAAGTAACGATTGAAGACAGAGTAGGTGAGATATTTATCAAAAAATTGCCGTTGTAACAATTTCTAGATGCCATTCACGCCGCAACAGCCATGCTCAATGGCGAAAGAGAGATTATTACGGACGACTCTGACTTTGATAGGGTAAAGGAATTGAAATGCGTAAGCTTGGCAGAAGCCGCAAAACGACTTTAAATGTACGCAATGTGCGCCTTCGTCTTTACCCCGTAAATGAATATCCTGTTCCACAGGAAGCTTTTGAGCTTGACCACCCTGACTGAGAACCCTGCGCTTCTGAACAGCTCTTCAATTCTTGCCTCGCTTGACATCCATTCCACGTTCGGCAGCAGGTGGAAGAAGTCGGTGTAGTCCGTGAAGCACACTTTCCCGCCAACAGGCAGTATTGCCCACATTTCCTTTAGCACTGTTCTCATGTCCTGGATGTAGCCCAGCATCCCTGCGCTTACGATGGCATCCGCGTAGCTGGCTTCAGGCGGGACTCTCCTGAACATGCCCGGGTCGTGCAGCATCGTGAGAGTTCCTACTGGCGTGTCGGTTCCCCATTTGAGGTTGTCAGCGCGCTTGCTGGTTATTTTCAGGTTGTTTTTTGAGAAGTGGGCTGCGTATACTTTCCCCTTGAGCCCTACCCTTTTCATGAGTTCTACTGTCAGCGTGCCAACGCCGCATCCGAATTCCAGCACTGTCCTGCCTTTCAGCTCGCTTAGGAAAGTAAATATCTCTTTCTTCATCCTGCCTGTGAAAGTGAATCTTTCTGTGAACAGAGTGACGTACGAGAGGAGGTCGTTGACGTCTGTAATCATCTTGGGGTCGTAGTAAAGCTCAACGAGGAGGTAAAGCGGCAGCCCCACTAAAATAAGTGAAAGGCTTAGCTCAAGCAGCCTGAGCGAGCCGGGAACGTTCAGCGCCCAAATCACAACAGCTGACAGAAGGAAGGCTATGGAAACAGCCACTCCAACGCGCGCAAACGGTACTTTGAACGGCCTTTCCGCATTCGGGTATTTTGCCCTCAGTATGGGCACTGCAATCAGAATCACCGTGTACAGGAGTGCGCCAATCGGCACGAACATGCTGAGCAGGGTTTCGTAGTTGGCAAAGCCGAGGAGCAGCAGCATTACGAGCGCAACGGTCTGGAAGAGGATTGCGTTGTGCGGCGTCCTGAATTTTGGGTGGACTGAGTCAAACTGGCCTGGCATGAGCCTGTCCCTTGCAAGCGCCTGCACCAGCCTTGGGAGCGCCACTATCCCGCTCGCTGCCGAGCCTATCAGGGCAAGGAAAACCCCGATGCCTACTGCAGCCGCGACATTCTGGCTGAACAGAATGCCTGCAGCGTTCATGAACGGCGTTGTTTCTGTGCTGAGCCGGCTCCAGCCTATAATTCCGACAAGGGTTACAAGCAGGAGGAAGCCTATTACTGCTATTATGAGCGTTCCGTGTATGAGCGCTTTCGGTATTGTCTTCCTGGCGTTTCTTGTTTCCTCAGCAAGGTAGGTTGCGCTTTCCCAGCCAAAGTAGCTTTCTGCCAGGAAGAATGCAGTAACCAGCGCTGTGCTGATGGGATGCGTGAAAAACGGCACGAAGCTTTCCGGCCTGATAATGGGAAGCCCCTTGACTATGATTGCGAGAGGTGCCCCTATGAGGATTACGGCGAATGCCATGAGCATTACAGAGCTTGCCTCCGCGCCCATGTAGACAACCGCGTTCAGCACAACTATGAACGCTACGCTTATGACGAACTGCTGGAAGCTGGTGAGGCTGTGGAACAGGAACCCTGTTGCGCCAACAGTCATAACCACAATGGCGAGGTTGCCAAAAAGCCAGGATGTCCATCCCACAAGGAATGAGAGGAAGCGGCCGTATGCCTGCTTTGCGTATTCGTATGAACCCCCTGCCTTTGGGAAGGTGCTCACAAGCTCGCCAAAGCATCCTGCAATGAAGACTGCAACTGCCGATACGAGAAGCCACGCGAGCAGCACGAGGTTTCCAGAGTACCTCGTGCCTATGCCAGCCCCGAAAAACAGCGTTGTGCCTGCAATTGAGCCAATGGCAAGGGACAGCACTGCCCAGTAGCCAAATCCAGGCTTAAACTCGCCCATATATGCACCTTCTTTTCAATACTTGAGCTTTTCTGCTTTGTTTGCATCCTTTTAAGCTTTTTCTATTCAAGGCGCCAAGCACCAAAACGCTTTTAAATTCTCCAGGCAGCAGTCCTGCGCAATGGCGGCAAACAAGAAGCATAGCGGGGAAACAGTTTTGCAACTGGTTGAATCAGTTGAAAAAACCAGTGAGTTCTCTGTCTGGCGGAAAACTAACAGCAGCGCTTACCTTTCCAGCCTGTTCGTGATGGTCAAGGACATCACGCTTCTGGAAGGCAATGACGGCAATGTGAATGAGTGGCTCCTGAGCTATTATGACAAGGATGATGATACTTTCACTACGTTCAGTTCCCTTGGTGGCCAGAGGGCTACAAAGGAGCAGGCGTTCAAGAAGGGCAAAACACTGCCTGAGCTCAAGACAGGCTCGGTTAAGGCTGAAGTGTGGGACAGCATCAGGGCTGCCGAGGAAGTAAGGAGCAAAAAGTACAAGGGCGAGGGCGCCAGCAGCATCATCGCAATACTGCAGCCTCTTTCCGGTGAGGAAATCTTTGCCGGCACCGATAAGGCGAAAAAAGTTGCAGGCCCGATACCCGTGTGGAACATCACTTACATTACAACCTCATATAACATTGTTAACATCAAGGTTGACGCCGGAACAGGCAAGCTCCTCAGCGATACCATGTCCGGCGTGATGGACTTCATGCAGAAGGATAAGTGAATGCTTTTTCAATTGCAATTCAGCATCGGCAGAGCAAATCGGGAGATGCCCGATTGCTCATTCCGCTCATCGCGGAATTGAGCCGATGCGTAGAGGCAGCAAAGCTGCATCTATTTGATTATGCTATTTCCTGCTTGCTATTTTGGACTTCAACATTCTTTAAATACCAGTAAATTCAGGAAAGCACAGCAAATTTTTTTAGCGACGAAGTGCAAAAAAGCTGTTCAAGAGGTGTGTGCATGATAAGCTACAACGCAGTCCGCAAGAACAAGACGCTTTCTCAGGTTTTGGCTGAAGACCAGAAGCTCCAGCAGCAAAAAGCAGTTGCCGCAGTTGAAAACGACAAAAAGGAGCAATAACGCTTTTCTACTTCTGTGCAATGAACTCTTCAAACAGCTTCACAGCTTCCTTTTGCGTGTCCTCTGCTGTTTTTGGCTCGTCTGTGTCCAGGTAAATAACCTTTGAGCCATGCTGCTCGAAAAGCTGCCTGAGCCAGTCCGACCTGAACCTTGAGTCAATGTTTCTCTGGAATTCAAGGTTGTCAAAGATTGAGTAGTCCTTCTTCTGCCTTGTGCCAAGCCTCCTTATGACTGTTTCCGGCTTAACTGTTGCAACAATGAACAGGCCCGGCGCGAACTGCATTGCCGTCTTGTTGCCCGCTAGTCTGAGCAGTTCAGAGAGCTGGATGCGCTCCTGCACAGGTTGGTAGACAAGCGAGCTTGAGATGCCCCTTTCCTGGAAAACATACTTGCCTGCTTTTATGGCAGGAATCAGGACTCGCTTGTATAAAATTTCCCTGTCCAGGGCAAATGCGTGCGCAAGGCTCATTGCAGAGTATTTTCTGTCTGTTGTCCTGATTAGCTCTTCCCTTATCGCCTTTCCTACAAAGCAGAATGTCGGCTCTGCTGACACGACAGCATCGTAGTCCTCAATCTCCCACGGCTCAGGGAAAGCGCCTTTTTCCCTGCAGTACAGCCTGAGGTCAAGCAACTTCATTCCCTTCATCTCGGCCCACTTCTGCAGCGCATCAACTACGGTGCCCTTGCCCGAGCCGTCAAGGCCGTCTACCATCACGAAACTGTTTTTTGTCATTTCTTCTCCATCGCCGCCAGCTTTTCCTGTGTTCGTAGCTCTGACTTCAGCCTGCCGAGCGCGTCCCTTTCTTCAAGGTTGACGAACTTCATGTAGTGGACGAGCGTTGGGTGGACTGTCTTTATCTGCCTGAACATTTCCTGCGCAACATGCCTGTAGCTCGGATGCCCCTGCGGGACGCTCCTGAGCTCGATTAGGTGGTATGCCTCCCTGAGGTTGAACTGCATGATATAGTGTATGCGATACGCCAGGGGAACAACGTATTGTGCTTCAATTGGCATTTCAGCAGCAATTTTCCTGTAAACTGCCGCTGCCTTTTTCATACACCTGTTAAAATTATTATCAAATCCTGCCTCAACAATTTCCGGAGGAGTATCATAGCCGTGCTCCACGGTCAGCAGCTGTGGAATCTGCGTCATCATCCTGTGCCTCTGCAAATCGCGATAAGCGCCATAATCGCTAAGCACATCAAACTGGTAATAAGCTGTTTCTGCAGCCCTAAGCGGCCTTTCCCTGCGGTTGCTTCTTTTTCCCATGTACTCGTCAATTACTTTCATTCTCTCCTCGGCAGTCATCTTCTTAACCATCTTCCGCAGCTGTGCAAGCGGGTGGTGTGAGAACTGGTAAAGTGCGGCAGCAACTACGTTTATTTCGGCATCCCTGTCGTAGCTGACCAGCGTGACTGCCGGCTGCTTCTTTATCCTGGTGCCGCTTAATTTTGCTGCCGCAAACGAGCTCATGCCCTTCTTCGTTTCAATTAGGTAATTATTGGGCGCTGCCCTCTTGACAAGCGATGGGATTACTTTGGAGAGTTCCTCATGCATCATCTTTCCGATTTCCCTGATTTCCTCAAGCTCGTCGCTCATCAGCTTTGATATCAGGTACTCGAATCCCCTGCCGTTCGCGGTCATGCCGAGGTTAGTCATTGTTGCAGCAGGAAGGTAGTACCTCAGGATGTCAAGCGCCTTTGCCTTGACAGAGCCCTCGTACGCTTTTTTCGTCCGCTCTACTTCTGCTTCATCAGCAATCTCGCTGATTTTTTTGCCGTTAAAGTCGCGCTCAGAAATGGGCCATTTTTCCCTCACGAACGCCTTGGTTGGCTCAATCCCGCTGCTGTACGCCTCAAACAGCTCATCGCACACGGCAGCGTAATCAGCAGCAAATTTGGAATTCATTATCGCTGCAGGCTTGCAGTAGCTTCCCTTGTCAAAGACAACGTACCTCGTTGACTTCTCAAGAGGGGAGCTGAGCCGCGCTGATTCAATGGCCTTTGCAGCGATTTGTGAAACGCCTTCGCACGCAACATGGGCTATTCCCAGCTCGCCTACGGAGTCGTCGCCGTATTCTACCAGTATGCGCTTAAAGAAATCCCTTGCCTTTGCCAGTGCTGCAGTAAATGCGTCATTGCTCCCGCTTGTGCCTGCGCTGTCCAGTATCCCCTTGAAACCTGATTCAGGGTCTTTCACTAAATCAAGAAAATTCCTGCGGATGCTGTGCACTGAGCGGCTGTACTTGGAAAACAGGACTGCCACAACTTCCTCAGGCACTCGTGATGTGAACGCAAACACCGGCTTGTCCAGGTTCGTAAAGTACGGCTCAAGAATCCTTCTTTCCTCTTCCGTGAATATGTCTCCCAAGCGAATCCCCCCTGTTCATAGGCGGTTACGCCGCCTATGCGCATCGGCTGTTGCCGATGCTGTTTAGCCTGCTGCTGAGGCAATATAAAAAACTATTTATAATCACTGCTGTTCCTGGTTGTTATGGTGGAGTATGATGGGCGCAAGGTTGATGGGCAGCGCGTTGTCCTGTTTGTATGCACTGGCGGGGTCTACAGGAGTGGCTGGGCGACTTACTTTTTCAACTATCACAATAAAAAAAAGGGGTTGTATCTGGCCAAAAGTGCAGGAGTACAAGCAGATAGTGTTGACCCTAGACATGTTAATGCTGCCATAACGCTGATGAAAGAAAAGGGCATAGACATGTCAAGCTACATTCCTGTACAACTCACAAATGATCTTCTGAAAGAGGCTTGGAGGGTGTACCTTCTTTCAAAGCACGCTAATTGGAGGGTGTACCCTCTTTCAAAGCATGCTAATTTTACATTATTGGAAGCCAGCGTTGATGTGGAGGCGAAGCCAGTCCTTTTTTCTTTTCCTTTTCAGAATCCCATCAGCCAAGGTATAGGTGGTAAAAGAAAAATACGTGATGACCTGGAGGCCATGGTTCTGAAAATTCTGAAGGAGCTGAGCTAATAAAAAAGTATTTATAATCACTGCTTAATAGGCAATGAAATGATAATCGGCCTCACAGGCACTCTTGCCGCAGGGAAAGGCACAGTCGCCGAGTACCTCATTGGCAAGGGGTTCCAGTACTACTCGCTTTCTGACGAGCTCCGCCTTCTCCTGAGGGAAAAGGGCATCTCACCCACAAGGGACAACCTCACAAAGGCAGGCAACGAGCTGAGGAGAAAGTACGGCCCTGCTTTCCTTGCCGAGCTTGCCATCAAGCGCCTGAGGGGAGCTCCAAGCGTTGCAAGCGCAGTCGTTGACAGCATAAGGAACACTGGGGAGATTAACGCCCTGCGGGAGCTGAAGGATTTTTACCTTGTTTCAGTTGATGCGCCTGTTGACATCCGCTACGAAAGGGCAAGAAAAAGAGGCAGCGAGCGAGACCCAAAATCCTTCAGCGAATTCCTCGTGCAGGAAAAAAGGGAAATGGCAGGTAAGGACACAGACCAGCAGCTTGCAGCGTGCATCGCAGCAGCTGACTTTACAATACTCAATGACGGCGATTACAAAAAGCTTTATAAGGAAATTGAGAGCGTTCTTGGTCAGATAAAAGTGAAAGCTGCGGTAACAGCCGCAGCTGCAGCGAAAAAGTGATGGGCGTTTCATATGTTGCTGAGCGACAAAAGCATAAAGGAAGCCATAAAGTCAGGCAAAATTGTAATCAGCCCTTATTTTGAGGACTGCGTCCAGCCGTCCAGCATTGATGTGCACCTTGACGGCAAATTCCTTCTTTTCAACAAAGCGCAACACGCAGTTATTGATGTGCGGCAAAAGCAGGACGACCTCATGAGGCAGGCAGAAATAAAGGAAGGCGAGCCTTTTATCCTGCACCCGGGCGAGTTCGTGCTTGGCAGCACTTTGGAATTTGTTAAGATGCCTAATGATATCGCAGGCAGAATAGAAGGCAAGAGCTCTCTAGGTCGCCTTGGTCTTCTGATTCATAGCACAGCGGGGTACATTGATGCAGGATTTGAAGGCAACCTCACTCTTGAGCTCAGCAACGTTTCCCCGCTGCCAATAACGCTTTACTACAAGATGAAAATCGGGCAAATCTCGTTCACGCAGATGACAACGCCGGTTGACAAGCCCTACGGCTCAAAAGGATTAGGCAGCCATTATCAGGGGCAGAAAGTTCCTGTAGCCAGCAAGTTCTACGAGGAGTTTTGAGGCCTTTCCTTTGCCAGCTGAAACACTTTACTGAGCCAGTTGGCTTGCGGATGATTGCATCGGCGCGCAGTCCATATCGCTTTCTCAAAATCCCCTGTTAGCATAAGCGCATCTGTTTCAAGCACCTCAGCCTCTTTGATGGCGGCATCCAGTTGCTTGCTTTGCTCCGGGTGTGTGCTATAATTTATGACATACCTCCAGTTATATAAGAACTCAAGCTTTTTTACCACCTGTGCAGGATTGGCTTCCAGCATTTTTCGCAATTCTGCCGTCTCTTGCCGCAGCTCTGCTGCGGCTCCCAGAAGGTACTGGCCAAGGTCGCTTAAGCCGTAGTCTTTGGCAATTACTGCTTTGTCCAGGCTGCTTTTTGTTGTTGCCAAAGCCGCTTCTGCAAGGATTGCCTCCATACCTTTCTCTCCCCGCTCATGCGCCAACCTTAAGGCAGCTTCAAGCGGCAGCTTTCCCTGCTTCGCAGCGAGCCATAATTGGTCTTTAATGGTGCTGCGCTTGTCTTCAGGAACGCTGACAAGCAGGTAGTTTAGACCTTCAGAGTAGTCACCTGCCTCGGCAACCATCCTAAGGGCTTCGTCCAGCCTGCCATTCAGCAACGCATCCTCTCTCAGCAGCCAATACACTATTTTTTCAGGTGCATTTTTTTCCTGTGCCATTTTTGCAGCGTATTGAACTACTTCTGGATGCCCGCTCTGTGCCGCCGCATTAAAAGCTCCTTCCCAATTATTAAGCTCAGCGTAAGAGTCAACTGCAATTTTTCCAATCCCGAGAACATCATTTGAAGCCATCGCATCACGATAGACCATAAGAAGGTAAGCTTCGGACGCTGCGGATTCGTGCAAGCGCTTTTTATCTGCGGGAGATGCTGTTTCGGGAAGCTCGGCAAGCTTCTTAATGTAGGAATAGACAAGCCTTACCCTGGCTGGCAATCCGACACTGTAACCACGTGACAAATATTTCAGCACAACATCGCCAGGAACAGGGCTGCTTTTCAGTATACCATTCAACCTGCTATCTAAGCTTTCTCTTTCCACGTTTTCCATGGCCACGATAAACAGCAGGAAACGTATGGCGTATTAAAAATTATTGCCCCCGCAGCCATCTCGGGCATAAAAGAAAGACCCTTACCTGAGCAGCACGCTTTTCTTCCTTGGCTTCTGCCACTTGTAGCTTCGCATTTTCTTTGAAGAGCCACCAAAGCCGCAGCTTGCGCATGTCCTTCCCCTTAAGGTAAGCGTGCGCTGGCCGCACCTTCTGCAGAATATCATGTTCTTGCTGCCGGACTTCTTCCCGAATGACGCTGTTCCTTTTGACATAATATTGGGTGAAAAAATGCCGGATTAAAAAGGTTTCTATTCCGTAGAAATCATTACTATCATGTCGCCCCTGAGGAAAACAGAGCCGAGCTTCCTTTTTGTCTCGCCGTCAGCCCTTTCCTCGGCTTCATCCAGTACCACATTCACGTGGATGTCAAAAGCCTTGAGCTTGCCAACGAACTGCTTGTTGTTTTTCAGCTCCACAATGACTCGCTTGTTCCTTGCGCTGTTGAGCGCGTCAAGCGGCCTTGATTCAAAAGTGCCTTCAGTCACCATCATTAGCCCCCAATCAAAAATTAAATCGTGATTAACGCTTTGTTGCTAATATATAAAGATTGTGGAATTGCGTTTTTCCTGCAGCAAATAGTTTTCAAAGTTAGCGGAAAAATTCCGGAAAAAGGCTGAATTTCCGGATAGTTTGCTGGAAGTGCCGTAAAAGCTGATTTTCCACCAGTGTCTCACTGGTGGTCTTCTTGCTTGTTACATTGTGTTGGTGGAAAATCAGGGTCTGAGCAAATCGCCCCGAGCGAGCGAAGCGGTTATGTGAGTTTATATAGGCTTATATAAAACATGTGCCGAAGCTATTTAAACAGAAACGAGTTGCCATAGCTAACAATAACTGCAACTGTGGGGTGATTGGGATATGAAGACTGCGGAGGGGATTAGTAAATGTTTGGCAGCTTTTGCAGTCTTGGCTGTCGTTTTGCTGCTTACGGCAACGTTAGCTTATGCGCAGGCCCAGAGCGGATCGACGAGCGGTTGTGGTGATGGCCAATGCACCAATGTTATGTGCCTGTCACTGGACTGCGGTCCTGCAGAATCGCACGAGAATTGCCCACAAGACTGCGGCACACGAGATAATTGTCATAATGGAATTCTTGACGTTGAGGAAACCAAAATTGACTGCGGCGGCATATGCTGGACTCTTGAGAAAGAAGTTTGCGACGGCAAGGATAACGATGTAGACTGCTCAGTAGACGAAGGCCCGTATGGTGGCACCGGAAGTATCTGCGATTCTTCCACATGGACAAGCTTCTGCTACAATGGCGTATATGACTGGCGGTATGAGTCGAATGTTGATTGTGGTCACATCTGCAAGACGCAAGCTGCTGAGCTTTGCGATGGCGTTGACAATGACAGGGATTGTCAGATAGATGAAGACTGCGGTGTGCCCCCTGGAGAGAGTAGCAGTGGAGTGTCTCCCTCACTACCGTCAAAAGCAGTGTCCCAGCCGATTGCACAGCCCGCATTACCTGCCCCCAGTTGCCATGACGGCTTCAAAAATCAGGATGAATTGCGGGATGACTGCGGAGGGGTGTGCGTAACAGATGACCCTGAAGTCTGTGATAATAAAGACAACGACAGAGACTGCCAGGTAGACGAAGGCAACGTTTGTCCGCAGGAAAGCCGGCAGGAAGCCTCTGAACAGCCTGTAACTACCCCCGCCACGCCAGGCATGATGTCTGAGTCTATGTCAGTGCCTGTTTCTTCACCAGTGCCTGTAGCAGAGAGCCAGCCCGAGCCCGGCACGCCACTTGAAGTTCCTGCTACACCTGCGGAGCAAGTCCCTGCAATAGAGGCCGATGACGTCGATGTTGCTTCGCTTACCGATGAAGAGCTTGACACTTTTATAGAGCAGAATGGCGGTGCTGATTTCATTAAGCAGATGAGGCAACTGGCTAGGGAGAAAGGCGTCTACGTTCCTAAGGGCGAGTCTGATGTGCAGTTCGGAAGGAAATACGTCAGGTATTTTTTCAAGCACCAGTCAGAGTTGGCTGCCAAGTTTGAAGGGGAGGACCCGACTGAAGAAGACTTAGTGGCCATCCTTAAGCAGTTCAGTGAGGAGGTCTATTCTAAGCCGGTGCAGCCGCAGTCCCTTTTTTCAAAAGTTGCGGGCTTTTTCAAAAGGCTGTTCAGCTGATTTGAATTTAGGAGGTGTTTGATAATGGAGAAAAACCTTGAATCGCGTATGGTTCTGCTGTTTGTTTATGCACTGCTGGCATTGGTTGTCGTGGCAGCAGATGCGCAGGCCGTGCCTGTCCCTACAGCCGCGCCCTGTTTCAACGGCGTTCAGGATGCCGATGAGAAAGGCGTGGATTGCGGCGGGGGCTGCGCTTCGGCATATGCTGTTGAGTACTGTGATGGTAAGGATAATGACCTTGATTGCGCGGTTGATGAGGACTGCAAAGAGAGCGTTGCACACGCAAAGGAGTCTGCAGCAACCTGCTCGGACGGCATCCAGAACCAAGGTGAGCTTGCGGTTGACTGCGCAGGGGAATGCGTTATAAGTGCAAAAGAGGTATGCGACGGCCTTGACAATGACAGGGACTGTTATGTTGACGAAGGAGGGGTTTGCGAAGTTCCCTCTGCCCAGTCCCTAAGCGGTGACTTGTGCGTTTTCCCGAACAGGCAGATAGGCTACGAGAACAACCCAGACTATTTTGCGGTTATGGAGCCCAGCTGCGTTATTGAGGATGACATTGGCAGTTTGAAGTACCTCTCAACATTGAACCTTACAAAGTCGCTCAACGCCAACAGGGCTCAGAAGGAAACGCTTCAAAGCATTGTGGCTTTATATGGAATTGGCGAAGGAAGGTGCTCGGCAGTATTCACAGCTTATCCGGATGCGGCTGCGGCAAAGCAGGCGGCTATTGGCACAGCAAGCCCTTTCATGCCTCTGAGAAAGTCAGGCAGCAATTATCTGTACATTAACGATACAGAAGGCATTGGCTACTGGGTGAAGGGCAGCTACATCGTCACAGTAACCTCTTTCGACTACATAAGCCACCATAAGTGGGATGAAGATTGTTCAGAGTTGCTTGGCGCATACCTTGCGAAGATTGGAAGCGACTTGAGCCCTGCCACGAAGCTTGCGCCTGGCCAGCAGGCCGGTGCCGGGAAGACTATTGCGGAAACTGGCTTGCCACCACTTGAATGCACAAAGACGGATGATGAGGATAGTGAGAGCCTTTGCACGCAAGCTTACTCAAAGGTAGGAGCAGGTCAGGTGCCTGACGAAAATGGCATGGTAATGAGTTGTGACGTTAACGAGACAGGCGTGGTGGTATGCAAGAAAGTTAAGGCTTCAGAGCTGCCGCCGGTTGTTCCGGATGTTGAATCGGCATCTGGCGTAAACCCTGCTGGCACAACTGCCGAATCTGAAGAATCGCAAGTTGCGAAAATACGCAGGATAGCGAAAGAGCACAACATCTACCTTTCAAACTACAGCGATGGTCAGTTGCTTTCAGCGCTTCAGAAGTTTAGTGACAAGCACAAGAAGGAACTTGAGGAAAAGTACGGAAACCAGGAGCCGAGCGAGGATAAGATGGCTGAAATATTAAAGCAGTTCAGCCAGGAAGAGTTTGCAAAGGAACTGAAAGCAGAGCAGCAGGCTTCGCAACAGCCTCAAAAGCAGTCTTTTTTTACCAAGGTCAGGAGCTTTTTCAAAAGATTGTTTTAAGAACCAGCTCGTATGGTATGCGATCAGTGCAGGGGCCTCAAAATGCTACCTAAGCCGAACCGAAGGACAGGCAATAAGCGCAAGGCTTCGATAGCTTTCTTCATAATTGCCCAGTTGATTCTCGCGGTTTTTGCAAGCTCGACAGCTATAGCGGCTTCCATAAAATATGATGACTCGTACACTTACGAGGGAAGCACGTCTTCCGACGCAATAGCTTGGGGTGGCTCGTCCCTTAAGACAAAGCTTAATAGCTATCCCTCAAACACAATGGTTACTTGCCTGGACTTCTGCAATGACGGCACAATTGATAAGTGTTACGGCAGCACCTTTAAATGGCCTTGGGAGAGCAAGTCACCCCTTGATAAGTGCAAGTCAGACTCTTCTACACTAAAAAGCCTTTGCAACGCAGGCAAATGCAGCAACGGCGGCGTTGGCGACTGGCAAAGTATAAACACAGGAAGCGCTGGTGACAGGTGGAAATGCAGCATCTGGTCAAGGTATTATTACGACTGTACTGGCACAGGAAGCTATAACTACGACAACACCCCTTATGCCTACACCTACTACATAATCTACCCAAGACGGTACGACTGCGATGAGCAAAAGATAAGCACATATGACGATGAGATGTCATATGGTTCTACATTTGACTTCAAGTCTGACATCAGCTGCTCAGGCAGCAGATTATGCGATGAGGACAAGGACGACGGAAACGCAGACTTTGGCCTTTACGGCACCTCAAAGCCAAATGAGCCCTGCTCTGTTCCTGATGGCAATCAGGATTGCGATTCTGACAGCGATTGCTTCTCTGGCTCGAAATGTGACTGCAGCTGGTTCGGCAGCTGCTCCTGGGATGTTTGGCCTGATGGTCCTGACTACTGCTGCCCTTCCGGCCAGAAATGGGACGGCTCAAAATGCGCAACGCCGTGCAAGGACAGCGATAGCGACGGGCACAAGGACAATGGTTGTGGTGGGGATGACTGCAATGACAACGATGGCGGCGTTTGGCAGAAGAACAGCTGCCAGGTGTGCGCTAAGGAGCCAAGCGGCATTGGCAATTCGTGCACAGTTGGCGTTGGAGCTTGCCAGCGGACCGGAAAATACGGGTGCGACAGCTCAGGTACAGGCACAAAGTGCGATGTAACGCCAGGCAGCCCCTCGACAGAAACTTGCGACGGCGTGGACAACGACTGCGACGGCCAGACTGATGAGGGCGTGAAGAACGCCTGTGGTGGATGCGGACCAGTCCCTGCTGAATTGTGCAACGACGGCAAGGACAACGACTGCGACGGAAAAACTGACGGTGCTGATACGGACTGCTGCCCTTCCAGCAAGCCATACTACTGGAATAGTCAGTGCCAGGAGTGCCCGCAGGACAAGACCAAGAAGTGCGGCAGCGGCTGCTACAGCGAAAATGACTGCGGGAGCAGCAAGGTTGCAATCTGCGACAAGTACAACAAGGTAATGTGCTGCCCGTCAAGCTGGCCTTTCTACTGCGCAAGAACAGATACGTGCTCGCTGAACTCTCAGAACTGCGACAACTTGAAGAAGTGCGGCAATGAGGGCTGGACTTTCTGCGCCAATTCACAGTGGCCGCACTGGAACTGCCGTTCTGATGGCAAGTCACTGTGCTGCCAGGCAGGCACCCCTTACTGGTGGGAGAGCGACAAGCAGTGCCACAAAAGCTCAGAGCCACCAAAGTGTTCTGTTCCTGACGGCTCTTCTTCCAACTGCGACTGCAATACAGACTCACAATGCAAAGAAGCTGACGCTTCCAGGCCCTACTGTGGTGAGACTTACAGCAAGCGGGAGAGCAGCGGCTTCCATGCCTGCCTGTCATCTAAGCCGGAATACTGCGGCAACGGAAAATGCGCGGGAAGCGAGAACTACAATAACTGTGCAAGTGACTGCGGAAGCCTTGCGCCTAAGGGGACGATAACTGTAGCAGTTGAACATTCTAAAGCAAAACTGCCCATAAAGTATGCGTCAATATTTGTTGATGACATTATTTCGGATTCGACTGACCAGTTAGGTAAAGCAGTCCTTAAAGAAGTTCCTTACGGCGTCAGAAGGGTGAAAGTTGAATGCCTTGGTGGCAGTCTTTGCGGAGAGCAAACTAGAAACATTAAAGGTTGGGAGTTTATGAATTTTGCTTGCGAATGCAGTAGTGGTGATCTTGATGGTGATGAATTCTCAGATGAAGATGAAATTCTCATAGGGACAGATCCATATGATGCTAAAAGCTATCCGGAGGGGCTTGTTTATAACCCGGTGAAATGCGTTACTGACGCGGCAGATATTATTTTAGTGTGGCTTAAAGGTGGCGACCTTCTGCAGAGTCACTCGGCTGTTATGCAGGCGCTCAGTTCACCTTCTGTGGTTAGTACTGCTACTGGTGAGAATCAGGTAGTAGTATTAGAGGCTTTACAGCAGAGCCATTTTGATGCAAGGCTTGACATGCAGAGTGAAATAACTGTCCATGCTGCGGTGGAAAGGGCGGAATACATAGATGCTATACTGACAAAGGATGAAATGTTGTTTGTCATAAGTGATAATGAAACTCAAACCACGGCTATTAAGCGCATGGGCGCATCATGCGTTGGAACCATAATTGGCGCAGCTTACGGCGTTGGGAAGGGAGTGGATGATGATCTCAAACTTTTAGAAATTCCTGTGATAGCAGTTAAGGCTCTCATATTCGTTGTATCTAATCTTGACGAGCTTAATAAGGTTCGCGATGGCTTTATGGAAATGGTAGATGGCTTTATGGAGATGATTAAGAATTTTGACTTTGATTCTACACGTTACAATCTTATAAAATTTATTTTTGGAGAAGGACGAAAGACAAACCCCTACAGTTATGATGCGCAAGATATGGATGCGTATTACCATTATCAGCTGGGATTTTTCTCAGGATACGTGACCGGTTACATTGTTGAACAGGTAATCTTCCTGAAAGTCGCGTTTGCCGTAGTGAAGAACGCTTTCAAAGTAACCGGAAAGTTACTGTCAAGATTGGCAGGTGGCGAAAAAATAGCTGAACAGCTGGCCGCTGTGGCAAAATATCCCGGCCTTGGTGCTGAAATAGCAAAGAAAGTGAATAACCTTCCATACGTCAAAGGTGCTGCGCAGCTATGGACTGGCGACGAGCTGGTCCTCCTGGGAAAGCTTACAAAATACAATGAAAATTGGATGAAAACTCTTACAAAGGCAGAAGCACAGAATGTTCTAAAACTCACTAAAAACATACCTGATGCAAACCTCGAGAAGCTCGTTTCAAGCAAACTCGGCCAGCAAACGCTCAAAGCTGCCGACGCCACCGAAGGCCTGATAGCCAAGCAGTCAAAGCTTGTCCAGAAGTGGGGCGTTAAGAAGGCTGACGAGGTCGTTTCAAAAGGAGGCAGGGTAGCTGAAAGGACAAGCGACCTTAACAAGCTGTTGAAGGCGATGCCGGAAGGTTTCATTGATGATTTCTCACCAGAGAAGGCTGTGAAGTTTTTGGGGGATAAAAAGTTTGTTGAAGCTGCCGAGGATGTAACAAAAGGGGTTGATAACTTAGCAATCAGTCGTGTGGTAAGTGACATAAACGGTTATGAAAAGTTACTAGAATATACTAAAGCTGTCAAGAAGCTGGACCCGGCAATTGTGAATCCACTTGGGGATATTGGGCAACATCAAGTTCTCAAAGTAATGACAAACTCAAAATTAACAACTAAAGTAGGCGATACAACTATTGACGGAATGGCTGTTTTAAAGAAAGGAGTGCAAGGAGAAAAGGGTTGGGGATGGGAGCACATTTCGAAAACTCGACCTGATGGAATTAATCACGCTGAACAAATACAGAAAGCTCTTGACCTTCCCAACGCCGACGGTGCGGTACAAAAGGTAATAAATGAAGTAATCGAAAATCCTGATTCTGTGAACTATATTAAAGGCGATTCATGGACAATTGTAAAGTCGTATAATACACCCAAAGGTATTAAGAAAATCCAAGTGGTTGTTAGTGACATAGACGATCCTGTGGAAAAGGTATTCAGCAGGGGCAGTGTGCAAACTGCGCATCCAATTAGCTAAACGGAGGGAGAGAATTATGCAACCGAAATATTACGAAACAGCGCGTATCCAACAAGTGAATTTATGGAAGAGCACACAACTAGTAAAACCGGTTGAAGGAAATGTGCTCTTAGCTCTGCGAAATAGAGCTGTAAACAAGGAAGTGACTGTAGACTGCTTCGTATACCGCGAATTGGAAAAATGGCAGGATGTGAGCACCGATGATTCTGCGCTGGTACAATTAGTTTTGCTGAACTGGCAGAATCCAAAACCTGCCTCAACTAGGGAGAAGTCTATTAGGCAGATAAAGGGTTATGAGTACCAAATTGAGGCCGAAATTGTTGAAATAGCTCCTCGCCCTGATTACAATGATTTACTGATAATACTTGATTGTGGAATATATATGGAAGCAACTGCGGGTAAAGATCTTAGATTAAAAGTTGGTGATTACATAAGCGCAGAAGGCCGTCTTGATGCTCACATCGTGGGGAAGGTGAACTGAAAATGATTAATGTAAAATTTGGATTAGCTGCGTTATTTCTGCTTTTTGCAGTTTTTGTGATAAGTGGCTGTAGTTCAAATATCCAACAGGATGCGGCTGCTGGTGCGTCAATAAACGAAAGCTCTACAACAGAAGAGACTCAGCAGTACATAGATTCAGCCGTGGCTAAGGGCGATGTCGGCATGTGCCTCAAAATCCCGAACAAAATGCCAACCTGCCTTTGGACGAGTTCGTGCCTTGCACAGGTTGCCGAGCACAACAAAGATGCTGGGATTTGCAATAAAATAACTAAGTGCCCTGATGCTGGGGAATTTGATGCCAGTGATTTTGCCAAAGAACAATGCATGTCTGGCGTTGAGCGTGCTAAGTCAAAGGAAATAGCCGCACTTGGGCCCGATGCATGCCTGAAGCTTGAGGATGAGAAGAAGAATGCCTGCCTTTCTGACGCAGCACTCAATAAGGCAGATTACACTATTTGTGAATTAATTGTGAGTGATGATGAAGCAAGGGATACGTGCCTGTTTAACACAATAGATGACACCATGCTGGAAAACGATGTCCTGTGTGACAAGATAAAGGCCACTGATATGAAAGAAATGTGCCACAAATTATTTACGGTTAAATGACAAGTGCAATGCTACCCCAAAAGTTAAGAACTGCCAAGAAATCCGCCATTTTCCTACTCGCCGTGCTGCTTGTTTTGCTTGCAGTTTCGTTCCTTCCGTTTGGCGGCAACAGCGGCACTGGGAATGGCAGAGGGAGTGCGTTATTGCTGGAGCAGATTGCGGCGGTTGACAGCCTGCCTCCGGCTGTTGATGCGAAGATTGACCCCGTTGTGAAGGAGCAGGTTAAGGAAGCCATTTATGCTGCCTCAGTGGCAAGGACTGAAAAGGAAGCTAAGGACCAGTCAAAAGTTTCGGTTGTTGTCCAGTCCGGAAAAGATGTGAGCGGGGCGGTTAAGAGCCTTAACGGCGTTGTTGCCAAGAAGGCTCCTTCTGTTGATAAGAGCTCGGAGTTTGCTTCTGTTGAGATTGACGCTAAAACTATAGCTGAGCTGGCCAAGAATGATAATGTGATTAAGGTATATCCCAAAGTCACTTATTATCCATTGCTTGACGAAAGCGTCCCGCTCATAAAAGCAGACTCTTTCTGGAATTCCGGATATAAGGGCAGCGGCGTTAAGGTTGCCGTGCTTGACACGGGCATTGACAAGAATCATCCTATGCTGAAAGGCAAGGTTGCTGCCGAAAAGGACTTCAGCAACAGCGGCAATACGAACGATAATTTTGGCCACGGGACCCATGTTGCCGGCATCATTGCAGGCACCACAGCAAATGGCGGCAAGTATTCTGGCGTTGCTCCTGACGCGCAGCTCCTCAGCGCGAAGGTGATTGGCGACAACGGCTTTGGCGATAACGTCGATATTATAGCGGGCATTGGCTGGGCTGTTGACAACGGCGCGAAAGTTATTAGCATGAGCCTTGGCGCTTCATCGTCGCTTGACGCAAGCGTTGACAGCGCGATAAAGGATGCTGTTGCAAAGGGCGTGATTGTTGTTGTCTCAAGCGGCAACTGCGGAAGCAGCTGCCCGTCAATAAAGTGCGGCTCGTTCAAGGGCGTGACCTCGCCAGGGAGCTCGCCAAACGCCATCAGCGTTGGGGCTGTTGACAAGTCAAAGAATGTTGCGTGCTTCTCAAGCGGCGAAAGCATTTCAGGAGTTGGCATCAAGCCTGACTTTGTTGCTCCTGGCGTGGGCATTAAGTCGTCAGTTCCGGGAGGCAATTACCAAGCGATGGACGGCACCAGCATGGCTGCACCTCACGTTTCCGGAGCTGTTGCGCTCGTGCTTGGCAAAAACCCTGGCTTTAATCAGGGCGATGTGATGCGAGTTCTTGAAAAAACAGCCCTTGAACTTGGCAGCATAGGGAAGGACACGAGCTACGGCTTTGGCCTTATTGATTTGGCTAAGGCTCTGGCTTACAAGGAAGGCATTGAAGTCAGCGTTGAAGTGGAGAAGCAGGTAATAAGCGGCGCCTCTCAGAAGATTACCGTCAGGGTTTACGATGACGTAACAGTCAACAGCGTCAAGGCAGCCATAACAAAGCCAAACAACGCAAAAGCAGACGTCACTTTCAGCAGCAGCGGTGGCAACGTTTACACTTACGATTATTCTGATACTGCCCTGATGGGGAACTACGTTGTTGATGCCGCTGTCAATTATGGGGGTGCAGGCGGAAGCTCAGGCACTGGCAGCGAAGGAGGAGGGCAGCCTGGCAGTGGAACAGGCGAAACTTCAAGCATAACAGTAACGAGGACGGCATACTTCAAAGTCACTTCCCTGACTGGCGACTTTGGCAATGTTGAACAAATCAACGTTTCGCAGCAGCAGTTTTTGAGCCAAAACCTTACCGCAAACATAACATTCGCCAATACTGCGGCGATTGAGCTTAACTTTTCTGCGCTGCTGCAGCTTCTTGACAACGGCACTGTAATGCAGGAGATAAGGATGCAGCCGGTAACCATTGCCGCGAATTCAAAGGCAACAGCTGCTGTGAATAACGCGCTTGATGTTGGGCCTGGAAACTACACGCTCAGGATACTCACAGACTACGGCGCAGGGAGCTTGGCGAATGAGACCAACATTACTGTGGCTGACGATTTGGCTCCGGCTGTAGTGAAAATTGGTTACGGCAAAACAATCAAGGTGAAAGACGCGCAGGTAATAATTGTGCAGCTGTACGAGCACCAGAAGGTGAGCGCCAGCCTGAGGCTTGGCAAGCACGACGGGCAGCTCATGAAGCCGATAATCACAAACTACACGACCAGGGCAATCAGCGAATTTGGGAACAACAAAACGATTGCCATTACGATTTACAATGGCAGCGACCTCGTAGGAGGTTCAGCGCTTAATGAAGGCTCTGGCTATACCGTGACTTTGCAGCTCTGCGACGAGTCAGGAAACTGCGCAGGCAAACTTGACAGCGGGAAAAAAGATGCTGAGTTCAGCATTACTGGCTGCAGCGGCAAGAGCGTTTTGGTCGCAAAAACGTACGACAGCGCGTCAGTGTTTGAAGAAGCGGCAGCTGCTGCTGGTGGGCTGTGCACATCTGTCATTAACAAAAGCGTAAGCGGCACTCCCCCTTCCAGCTACTTCGAGAAGTTTGACGCTGTTGTGTGGACCACAGGCAGCGACCTTGTGAACATTGACAGCAGCGACGCAGCAGCCCTGATGGATTACTATGGCAAAAAAGGAAAAGTTGCTGTTGAAGGGAGCGACGTGGCTTTCAGGCACGGCAGCGACAGCTTTATGCGCGATGTTTTGCACAGCGAGCTAAAAACAGACCTGGGCTTCACTGTAACGTCTGTTGCCAACATGAGCAAGCTGGGCATCAACGTGACAAGGCCTCACCCTGTTGTCGCAGGGCTTGGCAGCAGCATGTTGTTTAACGCGACCATTGACCCGTTCCCTGACTCTGTGCAGCCTTACAACGGCAGCGTTGAGCTCGCAGTATGGAGCGGGCTTGATGCGAAAGGCTCCGCTATTGTGGCTTACGAGTCAGATGATGGAAAGGCAAAGTCGCTGCTGCTGCCGTTCAGCATGGAAGCGCTTAACGCAACAGCCGCAACAGCATTAGCAACGAGCGTGCTGGGTTGGCTGCTGGATGAAAGCTCTGCAGACATAGAGCCTGCTGCAATTAGCCACGGCGTGCTTGTTGATGGCCAGGCAGCGGCTATTGGCGTTGGAATTTTCGCTACAACGGGCTCGCAATGGGTGCCGGCCAAGCCAGGCATTGCAGTGCATGTGGATGGTAAGGTCGTGAGCCAGGCCGAAGTTGACATGCCTTCAGCCGGCTTGTACTCGCATAACTTTACAACTGCTCTGAGTGCCGGCCAGCACGTGGTTAAGGTTGTTGCCAATTTCAACTTTTCTGCTAAGGAAAGCAATTACGTCAACAATTTAGGGGAGTACAACCTGACCGTTTACCCGAAAGAGGCTGACTTGCTGCTTACAGGCTTTTCGTACAGCTACAACGACAGCTTGGGCGCGATAGAGGCGCGGGTTAATGTATCTGACTTAGGCGGCTCGGCAGCGAGTTCTTCGCTGAAAGCTTACCTCGATGGGAAGGAAGCGGCAAGCGCCAATGTTGAGCTTTCCGCTGGCGAAACTAAGCAGGTTGCGCTTGAACTGCTATCACAGAAAGGCGTGTTTCAGTTTAAGGCGGTGGTAGACCCCGACAACAAAGTTGCAGAGCACAACGAGTCCAACAATGAGCTTACGGAGAAGGTTTACGTTTGCAGCAGGGAGAAGGTTCTGGTTGTTGACGACAACGACGCAGAGTTCTTCTCAACGCCTGAGCCGAGCAGCAGCGATGAGTTCGTGCAGGTGCTGCAAAACAGCGGCTACTGCGTTGACGGCTGGGATGAAAAGGAAAAGGGCGCCCCGGCCAGCAGCGAGCTAGGCAAATACGAGGTTGTAGTGTGGAGCGCTGGCGACTACTTCAACGGCACAATAAGCAACGATGACGCGATTGCGATTGGCAACTTCAGCGGAGGGCTGCTGCTGGAGGGGTCTGACGTTGGCCTTGACAACGCCGGGAGCGGCATTCTTCAATCCATAGCGGCTGCCGCGTTCTCAAGCGACATGCTGCTAAATGAATCGCAGAACGAATCGCTCGTGCTCAGGAGCCACCCAATTACCGCAAACGTGAGCAACATCAGCATTAGCAAGGAAAAGTCGCCTTATCCCGATGCTGTTGAAGCTGCGGCTGAAAACGCTGAAGTGGTTGCTGAGTGGCAGAGCGGAAAAGCAGCGATAACAGCGTATACCGGCAGCAGCAAAAAAACAGCGTATTACGCTTTCTCGGTAGATGGCATAACAGAGCCTGCAGCGATGGAAAAGCTGGTAACCAACACGGTGCAGTGGCTGCTTGTGAAGCCAAACAACCCGCCAAAGCTGCAGAACTTCACAGACGGCGATGACATGAGCTATGACGGAATTGTGCCTGCCGCGATAAAAATAACCATGAAGGAAGGCGAGACCAAGAACTTCAGCGTAGTTGCAGAAGACCCTGACGGGGACCCGCTCGCTTACAAGTGGCTGCTTAATGGCACGCCGGTGTCAGCGGTTTATTACTTTGCATTCAGCCCGAAGTACAACGAAAGCGGCAGCTACAACCTTACTGTTATAGTCAGCGACGGGCAGGCAGAGGCGCGGGCTGAGCTGCTGATAACTGTGCTTGATGTCAACAGGCCTGCCACAATAAAGGGCGTCCTCATATCACAGCCCTTCAGTAAGAAAAAACAGAGTGGGAAGTGAAAAAGCATGAGCAAGAGCGCACGAGCATGGAAATGGGTGTCCCTGAGCTTGGGCTGCGCACTTATTGTTGCACTTTTGGCGGTCTCGGTACTTGGCCTGTCAACTGGTTCATGCTCGCCAAATTCATGTCCGGAAGGCTACATGGATGGAGGCGTATCATGTACTGATGGGACATGCACGAGGAGTTGCGTGACTGGGACTTGCGGCAGCGAATACACCACTGTTTACAGTCATTCTGAAGTATTAGACGACCACGATGTAAGGAACTATTATAAGGAAACCTTAAGCATCGATTTTGCCAGTTTCACTCCCACAGACACCACAAAGTGCTACAGGTTTAGGCAAACCACGCCCTATAATTTCATTGACGGCAGCGACACAGACGATTACGAGGACACTCACGATTTTGACTCTGCAATAGCATTATTTTGGGCGTCATCAGGAAGCGACAGGTGGTATGACCACAACAACTATTACTGCAACGGAGAGGAAGGAATATTATCTCCTGGAAGCGGGTCGGTATGGATTGACAGCTGCAGGGATAACGGGGATGAATTTGACAGTGCTGACAGACTGAGTAACACAAATTACCTCTATTGCGCACCCAATCAAAACGCTTGCAGAGCCTTTAACGGCGAAAACTGCGACACCGACTGCTACGGCCACAGGACCGAGCTGTCAATGGAAATAAACGCGAATGTTGAAAACGACTTTGATTGCAATTCTTTTGGTGACTACTGCCACAAGGGAAGCGGAAATGATGCCGGCGACCCGGTAATCCGTTACATAAGCTTTGACAAGCAGACAGTAGACATGTACGTGGATGAATACCCCCTTACCGACATACAGAATGATAACCAGCAATGCCAATACTGGCCTGAGTGCAACCCTGCCGATGCGTGTTGCACTTCTGATGGGCATTTCAGGCCCAGCGGGCAAGTGTGCAATCCTGCACACAACGCAAAATGCCTTTCTGCAACATCTACAGGCTGCGGTGGAGTAGCGTACGAAGACCGATGCACAGGGGCAAGTTCTAGCTGCCCTGACAACAATTTTGAGGTTGATTATGACAAGGCGTGTGATGATGCAACGTGCGTTGAGCAGTCATGCTCTGGCTCAGCATTGCAGCCTCAGAGGACTTGCAGTGCAGGAGCTTGCCAAGCGCAGGCCACATACGCCTGCCCCTACAATCTTGGCTGTACGGATGCAAAGTCATGCAAAACTGCGGCCGTTTCACAGGGTGATTGCGGCAGCGGAGCCACTTACGATGCTAATCTGAAAATATGCTATGAAAAAGGCGGGCATGAGCAGAACCTTTCATACGATAAGAATGGCAACCTTGTCAGCGGCCTTGGCTTGGAATACGTATACGACTCATTCAACCAGCTAACCGCTGTAAAAGACAGCTCTACAGGAATCGTGAAAGAGGAATATTCCTATGACCACAGCGGCAACAGGAAGAAAAAGGTAACGCACAATGGTGACGGCAGCTCAACCGCCGTTTACTATGTAAGCAATAACTTCATCCAGATAGTTAACAGCTCAGGCACTTACAACGAAACATATTACTATGCCAATGGCAAGCTTGTACAAGCCATTCGGCGAGTTGATAGATAACGCAAAAGAGCGCTTCCTCTACACAGGCAAGGAGCTTGACTCCAGCGGGAACTACTACCTTGGAGCAAGGTACCTCAGCCCAGCTCAGCTTTACACATTCACCCAGCCTGACCTGAACATCCCGGACATCTACAACCCTCAGGATCTGAACAGGTACACATACGCCAGAAATAATCCTTACAGGTATACTGACCCTGATGGTAAGATACCTGTGGATACAATTGCTGATATCGGATTTATACTCTGGGACATTGGTGTTTTGGCATTTCAGGGAGCAGGTCAAGACAATGAAAACCTGAATGCCTTGGGACTTGACGTTGGCGGGCTTTTTATCCCCTACTTTACCGGCGCTGGCATGATATACAAGGGAAAAAGACTAGTTGACAAAGTGAGCAATTTAGAAAAAGTATCCGACAACGTCAAAGATACACTGAATCTTGAAGAGATTATTGAAAAATCTCCGAAAATTAAACTTCCGCTACAAACACCCAAAAAAATCCCAATTTCGGACCATGCTGCAGAACAAATTGTAAATCCTCCTTATGGTAGAACTGTACTCAAGGATTTATCGGCAATAGATGACGTTATAGCAACTGGCAGAGTAGTAAAAGTGGACTCAGTAAAGGGAACTGTTACATATGAGAAAGGCAGTGTAATCGTAGTTCAATCACTTAACACACGGCAAATTGTTACTGTTATTAATCACTAATTGAAGGGCCAAAAATGGATAGATTAACAAAAATAGATAATTTGAGAGTAAGCAAAGCGTTGTTGCCTTTGGTTTTCATAGTCCTATTAATTATCCTACTGCCACCAGTCCTCGCCATTGACTCCTACCGTCCTTACCTCCACAATCCCGAGGTTCCTGAGAATCCCGGCTTGAAGTTGCAGGGCTCTTACCAGACTGCCGTGTGGCCCGGGGCAGCTACTTACTCGTATGGCATTGACGTTCCTCCGGGCAGGAACGGGCTGCAGCCGTCGCTTGGCATTTCCTACAACAGCCATTCAACAAGCCAAAGGCCAGGGATAGTTGGAACCGCATGGGCCCTGAACCAAAATTACATCTGGAGGGACGTCGATTATTCCTTCGCCGACACCAGCGATGATAAGTTCATGCTGGTCCTCAACGGCCAGTCTTACGAGCTTGTTTATGTGCCTTCAGAAGGCAGGTATCACACGAAGATTGAGTCTTTCCTGTACATAACGAAGGTTTCCGGCGGCAGCAATGACAAGGGAGATTATTGGGTTGTGAAATCAAAGGACGGGACAACATACAGGTTTGGCCACAACAAGGATTCAGAGCTTGTTTCGAACCTTCATAATTACGTTGTCAGGTGGAGCCTTGACTTGGTAACTAATACCCACGGAAATGAGATTTATTACAGCTATGGCGAGAACCCAACCCCGAATGATATTGGGGCAGTTTACACATTAAAGATTGAATACAACAATGAAAAGGCGAGGGTTGTTGAGTTTGTCCTTGAAAGCTCTGACAGGCCTGACAAGTGGATGGTTTACGAGCAGGGCAATAAGGTGAGGGAAGCCAGGAGGGTTAAGGAAATCCTGGTGAAGGCAAATGGGAATCTGGTAAGGAAGTATGTTCTCAGCTATACCACTCTCGGCACGGCTGCGAAGAGCTTCCTGTCTTCGATAACGCTTTTTGGAAGCGATGGGACTTCAAGCCTTCCGCCAACCATTTTTGAGTACAATGGCGTTTCTAAGGGGTGGGCTGAGGAGTCATCATGGCAGGTGCCTGCTGATGCTGCTTTCGGCGGGAATAAGGATAATGGTGTTAGGCTGATTGACCTTAACAGGGACGGCTTGGTTGACATTGTAAGGAGCAGCACAAAGGCTTGGCTTAATACTGGTTCGGGATGGGCTGTAAGCGGTGTCTGGGACGTTCCAACAGCAACTATTGATTCTGACAAATTGGATACTGGTGTGAGGTTTGCCGACTTGAATGGTGATGGACGTACAGATGCTGTGCGGGCGGATAAGCCTTCAAGAAGGCAGTCCTGGCTGAATACGGGAACAGGATGGGCTGAAGATTCAAATTGGCATTTGCCTGAAAATGCGCACCCAATCGACATTAATGAGGATAACTATGACAGAGGTATAAGGCTGGTTGACCTTAATGGCGATGGCCGGCTTGACATACTGCTAAATGCAGGGCACTCATCAAAGGGGGATCCAAAAGCCTGGCTTAATAATGGTAACGGGTGGAGCGATGCCCCATCATGGTATCCGCCGCCTGACGCTGAGTTTGTTGATTCGCTTGATAATCCTGAAGACGAAGGAACGAGAATTGATGATGTTAACGGCGACGGCTTGCCGGATCTTATAAGGGCCGAGTTTTATCATAAGACCTGGCTTAATACGGGAAATGGTTGGGCATTGGATGATAACTATGCAATTTCACAGATAGACTTTGTAAGAACTATAGACGGTGAAGACGAGGGCGTGAGGCTGGCAGATGTAAACGGCGACGGTTTGGTTGACATTTTGAAGGGAGAGGGCAGCGATAAGAGGGCGTGGATTAATACAGGCGCTGGCTGGGCAGCAGACGCTGCTTGGGCGATTCCAGAACTCGCAAGTTTTGTGACTGAGGAAGATGGCGACAACAAGGGCGTTAGGGTAGCAGATGTAAACGGTGATGGGCTGCCAGACCTCGTTAAGGCAAAGTCATCAAGTGACAGCAGCAGGAAAACATGGATTAACAAGGCTTCCAAAGCGTATCTGCTTAAGTCTGTCAATAATGGAATTGGAGGAAAGACAGTAGTTGATTACGAAAAATCCACTTCCGCTGACAATACAGGCTCCGACGACCTGCCTGACCTTGGCTTCAACATGTGGGTAGTTGAGAGGGCAGTGGGCGACAACGGCATTGTCGGATCTCAGCATGTTTTGTCAAGGACCGATTACAGCTACATGGACGGGCTTTACGATTACGCTGACAGGGAATTCCGGGGCTTTAACAAAGTTCAGGAGGTTCAAGCTGGCAATTCCATCACCAGCCACTGGTTCCACCAGGATGACGCCTTGAAGGGAATGGAATTCAGGACAGACATTTCTGACGGTTCCTCCGTACCGTTTAAACGGGCAGATTCTGAATTTACAAGCACGCTGAAAGATGGCTATCACATAGTGGCGCTTTCCTCGCATGATGATTACCTGTACGACGGCTCAAATATTGTTCCAAAAGTAACGCGGACAGAGTACGGTTATGATGGTTATGGCAATGTCATCTCAACTGATTATCTTGGGGAGAAGGATGCTGCTGGCGATGAGAAAAAAGAGTCGTGGGAGTTTGTTTATAATGTGGGTAGTTGGATTGTTGACAAGCCTTCGCATTACACCGCATCTGGTAAGGAGGGTAAGGTAGCAAGGCAGACCTTTTACCGGTACGATGGTCTTCCATATGGCTCTTCGCCTGTGAAAGGCGACATGACATGGGAGGAGCATTGGCTTGAATCTGGAAACAATCCTGTTATAATTTACAAGTATGATGATTACGGCAACCTTATCGAGGCTAAAAACGCCAGGGGATTTACGACAAGCTACGAATTTGGCATAAGCGACCCGACCTTCACCTTTGGTGAAAAGACTGTGAACCCTGCAGGCCATGCTTTCCTTTATTCGTACGATTTGGGAACTGGCAACTTGATGTCAGAAACAGATGCCAATGGCAATGTCAGGAGTCGCTCCTACGATGTCTTTGGCAGGATAAAGAAAGACATCCTGCCATATGACACAGTGGATTATCCAACTAAGGAATATGCCTATGTGTTTGACGGAACTTCGCCTGAAGCCATTATGGTTTCACAAAGGGAAAAGAGCGGTGATTCTGGAACACTTGACACATATTACTTCTATGATGGGTTCGGGAAGCTTGTGCAGGTTAGAAGTGAAGCTGAAAATTCTAAGCAGACAGTGACCAATTTCTATTATGATGCTCTTGGCAGGCTTGCCAGGAAAAGCAATCCACATTTTGATCCTGCCGCTGCGGAATACGTGTTGCCGAAAACAGACGAGTCAAATTCCAGCTACGCTTATGACGCGCTTTCAAGGGTAGTCGGGGTTGAAAATCCTGACAAGAGCAGCAAGTCAATCGGCTTTGACCATTGGAAGGTAACATACGTAGATGAAAGAGGCAACAAGAAAACATTCAATGCCGATGCCTATGACAACATTCGCAAGGTAACAGAGTACGTTGGAGATAACTACTACGCTACAGAGTACGCATACGATCTGGCAGGCAACATTGTTCATGTGAAAGACGCTTACGGCAATCAAATTAATTACGCTTATGACACTCTTGGGCGAAAAGTGAAGCAGGAAGACCCTGACCTTGGTGCATGGGAATACTCATATGATGAAAACGGCAACATACTGGCAATAACAGATAATTCAGACAGGACGATAAGCTCGAAATATGACGTGTTGGATCGTATTACTGAGAAAAAAAGCGGCGATGATGTTGTAAAGTTCTTTTATGACGGCGTTAAAGGGACATTGACAAAAACTGAAAGCAGCGACGTGTCAGTAAGCTACGACTATGACAAAAGGCTTAGGAAAACCAGGGAGACGACAAGCATAGATGGCAGGCAATTTGTGTCAGAATGGGCGTATGACTCGGCTGATAGGGTAACAAAAACAAGGCTGCCAGGGAACAAGCAGGAGCTTGCATACAGCTATGACGCTTTGGGCAACGTAATTGGGTTGAGTGACAATGCAAAAGGAATCACCGAGGTCATGGGATACGATGAGCTGAACAGGCTTACATCGTGGGTCAGAGAAGCCGGTAAAGCCAAAAATCAGCTCGACTTTGAATATGATGCCCTTGGCGATATTGCAAAGGTTTCTTCTGAAAATGAAGGCTCCAGCTATAATTATGGTAACTCGCCAAGGCACTCCGCCGCCAAGATAGTCGGCCAGGCTGGAGAGCCGGAAGATCCTGAGGAACCCTCCAAGATAACCATTGTTAGTCCTGTTAAAAATCTAACTTTCTATGAAGGCAATTTGATAAAACTAACTGTTGTCGCTGATTACAACGGCGATGGCGAATTAAGCTATTCAATTAGCAGCCCCAAGTTTAGCAAAGACAATAATGTGTTCGAGTGGCAGACAGGGCAAGGCGATGCCGGAGTTTACCCTGTTGCTGTAACTGCCAGCGATGGCACGGTAAGCGATACCTCTGAGATAAACATATCAGTAAAAGACACCGCCATTGTTACAGGCACTGGCATCTTTGACGATTTCAATGACGGCGTCATCAATGATTCCATTTGGGTTCAAAATGGCTGGGATGGAGGAACTTTAGCGGAGTCAGAAGTATGAAGATTTCGTTATAACTTTCAGGATTAAGGTTGACTTCGTTTCACCTGATAAGAACCAGGGATTCTGGCTGGGAAATTTGGCAGAGGGGCAGCCAAGCGATACCAGCGGGCACCGCGGCTACTACTGGCAGTTCCATGGCAAGACAAACGGCTTTAACATCGGTGTCATGTATGATGGCAAGGGCAAAGGCTTGCATGGCAAGTACGATTCTCCGAAATGGGAAGCCGGAAAGTGGCATTCAATAAAAATAGAGAGGGCGGATAAAGTTTCCAAGTTTTATTTTGACGGCATCCTTATTGGGATGGATGATGAATACGCCTATTTGTTGGATGAGCTTTACTGGCTGAATGGAAGGACCTGGAAAGACCCGAGAGAAGGCGAAGAAGCCAAAATCTCCGTA
>JACPCV010000003.1 GCA_016184345.1 Candidatus Woesearchaeota archaeon
TCCACGTTTCTTCCACTCATTTGTAAGCTCCTGCCTGACTGCGATACCTCTTAGTCTCTTTTCTATCCACTGAGGCGAATAACCTTTTTGTTCGTATAAATACCTCATGCGCGCCTGAGCTAGCTCGGGATTCTCAATTTCCTGTATACGCTCATGACCCGCTTTCGCAAGCCATAGCTTGAAGGGTTCTGCTTTAGGGGATGGTACTGATTGTATGAGCCGAAAGATTGACTCTGTATTCGCGCAGTCGGTGTCATAATATTTGCCATCGCTGGAAGGAAGTTTCAGTTGTCCGATTTTTGCGGACAACTCAAAACCTTCATCCATAAGCTTTGTTTTTAGATCAGACCAATACTTTCTAGGCCTTTCGCTTTCTGTCAGAGCTGCAATTATATCCACTACAGAGAACCACCACTCTTCGTTGTGCCACGTTCTTCTGATTTTCTTATCCTGAAAAACGACCAACGCGTTGTGTATGCCCATTGTTATCTCTCTCCGCAGGGAAGCTGTTTAATAGCTTGTATTTAAATCCTACCCGGGCACCTGTCCACTGTCCAGTGCCCTCTCCAAAAAGGCTGTGGTGGCAGAATTTAGGCGCTACAGGCGTTGCAAAGCCATTGCGCAAAGTCCCAAGTCGCCTGTTGCGACTGGGCCCATTCGACTGCTATCGAATTGGGTTCCGGAATGTCCAGTGAGAAATTACGGAAAAAGCAGAAAGTTTACAAAATCAATTGAAACCGCGGCACTTTCTTTCCGTCCACTTCAACCATTTCAGAAAACATCTTCTTAGGCCTTACCCACAGCGCATGGTCTCCGTATAGCGCCCTGTAAACTACAAGCTCTTCAAGCGTTTCGCTGTGCTTCGCAACACCGATTACTTCATATTCGTTGCCTTTGTAATGCCTGTATCTGCCTGTTTTCACTTCTGCCATTTCACTTCCTCAGCGCGTCGTAGAATATGTCGAATATTGGTGTTGCTGTCGTCGCGACATAGAAGTCTGCCTTGATGCCGGTGCATATCTTCCCGATTCTGGCTATGTGCTGCTCCAGCTTTGTCTCGTACTCTGTGACGAGCTTTGGGCCGATGTAAGTCCGTAATGTGTCGCTTGACTCTGCGTCTTTCAGCTTGACATCGCCTTCCACTGGCAGGTCTTTTTCTGTTGCGTCAAGCACCTGTATCACTTTTATGTCGTGGTTGCCTTTTGAGAGGGCGAGCAACCCTTCCCTTATCTCCTCTATGTCAAAGAGGAAGTCTGAAGCCAGCACTATGAATGCGCGGCTTGTAAGGTATTTCCTGTACTTCAGCATCATGTCACTGAACCTTGACTTTCCTGCCGGCTTGACGCTGTTGAGGTAGTCTATCATGCTGAGCAGGTGCCCCACTCCCCGCTTGGGCTGGAACACTCTCACATCATCTGAGAAGGTTGCGAACTGGAACTTTTCGTTTTCTTTCAATGCTAGGTGTGCAAAGCCAACTCCGAGCATTGCGCCGTACTCAAACTTGTTTATGGGTAAGCCGTAGTTCATGCTGGCTGAGCTGTCAACAAGCGCGTGCATGGTGAGGTTGCGCTCCTCCTCATACCTCCTTATGTACAGGTGGTCTGTCCTTGCGTATATCTTCCAGTCAATCAGCCGGAAGTCATCCCCTGGGCTGTAAATCCTGTAGTCTTTCAGCGTTGAGCCTGTTCCGGTGTAGGTTGATTGCCTTTTGCCTGTGTAGTTTGAGGTTACTTTCTTGTTTATTATCAGCCTGAACCTGTCCAAATCGTCCAAGAACTCTGTTGTTATCATTTGACTTTGTCAAGGAGCATCTTTACAGCCCCATCCGGGGTCAGGCCTTTTCTTTCTGCCTCAAAATTCAGTATTATCCTGTGCCTTAAAACCGGATAGGCCATTGCCCTTATATCCTCTATGCTGACATGGTTCCTTCCGGAAATCAGTGCCCTTGCTTTTGATGCCAAAACTAGGCCTGTTGATGCCCTGGGCGATGCCCCGTATTCTATTATGTCCTTCCTTATTCTCGTTTCGTTTATGAGGGAAACTACGAACTGCTTTATGTCCGAGCTTATCGGGACCTGCCTTGTGAGTGCCTGCAGGTCAAGGAGCTGTTCCTTGCTCATGACAACTCTGAGCTTTTTCTCGTGGTCTTCGGAGGCATACCTGTTTACTATTTCCATTTCCTCATCAACGCTTGGGTAGGTGACTTTTATTTTCAGGAGGAACCTGTCTGCCTGGGCCTCTGGCAACGGATATGTTCCCTCTTGCTCAATTGGGTTCATCGTCGCTAAAACAAAGAACGGCATGTCAAGCTTGTAGGTGGTATTTCCTACTGTAACCTGTTTTTCCTGCATTGCCTCTAGCAGCGCGGATTGCGTTTTGGGCGTTGCCCTGTTTATTTCGTCGGCAAGCACTATGTTGGCGAATATGGGGCCGGGGTGGAATTTGAATTCCCTTTTGCCTCCTGACTCTTCAAGCACGTACGTTCCGGTTATGTCTGAAGGCATCAGGTCTGGCGTGTTTTGTATCCTGCTGAACCTCAGGTCCATTATCCTGGCAAGCGTCCTTACAGTCAGGGTTTTTGCCAAGCCTGGGTAGCCCTCGAGAAGCGCGTTTCCGTCTGCCATTATGGCGGAGAGCAGCTGGGTTACCATTTCCTGCTGGCCGACTATTACCCTCCCTACCTCTTCAAAGGCGTCATCAAACAGTTTCTTGTAAGCCAGCATTCAAAACACACCTTCTTTTTGTAATCGTCTAGTTTTGCGGCTGCTGCAGCTTATCTGCGCAGCTAAGTGTAGCTACCTGAGAACATATTAATAAATGTTATTGTGGTTGGCAGCTGCTGCAGAATTAGGTTAACGCTGCTGTCATTTGCTCGTGGCGGTTGGTAACAGTCAGATTTCCTTAAATAATAGCAAATTGCAAAGATATTTGAACATTTTACCTGCAATTTGCTATAAGGAGGAGAAGGAGTTTTTGTATAGTAAAGGCAAAGCCGATCTAATTATGCAACAACCCGACAGCGTCACAGCATCAATATCACAAAATATATAAAGCTCGGTATTTGAAGTTTCGTGCATGGCTGATTTTAAGGTTAAGTTTCTTAATTGGGCGGCCGGAGCCTTGGTTTTGCTTGGTCTTGCCTTTTTGGGCTTTGGGAGAAAAAGCGCACGTTATGAGGAAGCTACCGGCAGAAGCATAACAGATGCGGTTGGCGGTTCTGCCCTGCCAATAATTCTCATTGTAGCAGGCGTATTGCTGTATCTGGCTGTCAAGTTTTGGTTAGGTAAAAAGGTGAAGTGATGAAGAATTCTCTTATAGTGTCATTAATCTTCCTAATTTTTCTAGTAACGGCGTGCACTAGCCCAGTTGCCGAAAAAGAAACCCCAGTTAAAATCGTTGAAGATGTCTCTTCAGCCAGTGACTTATCAAGACTGTCTATAAAAGAGTTGCCATTATTGACTGGTTACTCGCTGACGGAAAAGAGCGAGCCTTGGGAAATCATTAAGGAAGAAGTAGATTATGCGTTTAGCCAAAACTTTGTCAAAATCGGGGCGGGAGTGCCTAAAGATGCGCCAAATGTTGTTCTTCTAGACGCTAGGACATACAAGACATTGCAAACCGCACAGGAGAAATACGCTGAGCTTTACGAAGAGGAAACTGAACTCGGGACAAGAACAGAAAGAAACAAGGAAGACATTGTTATGGGCGGGAGAAACGCTAAACTGAGCCTAATCAGACCAGATACTGGCTCTTATGTTGTTCAAATATTGTTCCTAGATGGAAAGACAGTTATTATGATTTTAGTTGCTGACTTTACAAAATACAGGGAAGACTTGGCTAAAGAGATTGCCGAAGCTGTTGCACAGAAGATATGATTTCTGGAATCACCTGCTTGCTTCCACCACGTTCCTGAAGTATCTCCTGACCAGTTCCTGTTGCTCTTTTGGAATCCTTTCCTCCATGCTCTCGGCAGCTACCGAAACGACTTCTTCAGGGTATTGCTCTGTGAACTGCAGCTCTTCAGGCGGCTTGACGTTCCTTGTGCCCAGCTCCATGCCGGCTGGCTTTAGTATTACCTTTAGCTCTTCGCTTCCGAGCTTTGCAAAGGTCGGGGCTCCGTAGATGTCCTCCTTTGATTTCACAGGACCGATGGGCACGTCGTTCCTGTTGTTTTCGTTGAGCAGCCTGAAATTGCTGCCTGAAATCGTGCTGTCTTTTCCTCCAAGGTCAGGGAAGATGTTTGGGAAAGTATGCTTGAAAAAGCTGATTGAGACAGGCGAGAGCAGCAGGATGATGAAGCACAGCGCGACAGCAACTATCGACTTGGTGTAGACCCTTCGCTCGCTGAGGAAGGACGACTCCTCCACCTTCCTGAGGTTCTTTAGCACGTCATACTTAAGCTCGTTAACGACTCTGTTGTCAACGTTTGCATACTCTGCTGCTGTTGAGAGCTTTTCTTTTAGGTCCCTGTATTTTGATTCAACTGCCTTGTCAGCCCTGATGCGCCTTTCCTTGTAGGTGGCAAATGCAAAGTATCCCCCGCTAAGGATTAGTGGCAGCCACAGCCCTGCCCTGAACAGTGAGCTTATCAGGTAAGCTGCCAGGAATATGAGTATTGCGTTGAGGGCTTCCTCAAACAGCATTATCTTTAGCAGCGAGGTCTTGGTTTCCTTGAGTGCTTCGGTGAATGCGCCCATTTTGCATCTCCCTAGCAGGTCTTGCCCTGCGCCTTTTTCTCGTCGCACAGCTGGTTTTTGAGTGAGTCAACCTGGGCCTGCAGGCTGTTAATGGTATTGGCGAGGTTGCCGACTTTCACGTTAAGCTCGGACAGCTCCTCTTCCTGTATCAGCAGTTTGTAGTTGGCGTCTGCCAGCTCGTCCTTCTTCCTCTCCAGCTCTATCAGGGTGTCGGTAAGCTTGGTTTTTGTGATGGAGAGCTCTGCATTGAGCTTTTCCTTCTCGTCTACTGCTTCTGTGTAGAGCTGGTCGAGCTTTTCCTTGTCAAGCTGCTTCAGCTGAAGCTCGCTGTATGTCCTGTTGAGCTCGCTTACCTTTGTGGAGAAGTTGCTGCTGACTGCTTCCAGCTGCTTGCTCTTGCTGGCAAGGTCCTGCGACACGCCCTTGAAGGTTGACTGGAAGTATGTTGTGATGGCAACAGTTCCTACAAGTACTGTTATTACCAGCATCAGCAATACAAAGTTCACGTTTCTTTTTAGGTACATGTTTGCGCCATTTGTTTTCCGGTTTTAAAACTTTTACTTATTTGGAACTCCGTTGAAGTCTGCAAAGTCGCTTATTTTGAATCCGTCTCTTCCATCATTTTCCTTGCTGCTATGTCTAGCAGGAAAAAGAGCAGTGCTATTGCGAGCGGAATCCATGCGAGGCTTTTGTGCGTGGTAACAACCCTCTTTGAGTCCTCCCTGACTTTCCTGAGCAGCTCTGCTGTCTGGTCTGGGGTGAAGACCTTTCCTCCTGTTAGCTGCACGAGCACTCCAAGGTCTGGGTCGTATCCTGTGCTGAGGAGCTCAAGCGGGTAGTTCGCTGCTGCCGTGGCGTCGAAAAACGCGTACCATCCTGGCTTTTCAGCCTTTAGTTGCGAGCTGTAGAGCCTTTCACCAACCTTTGAGAACGCCATCCTGCGGTCTGCAGGCATTGAATCTGCCAGGACATCCACTTTGAACTCGTCCCCGATGAACGTGTCTTTTGCTGTTACGTCAAACCTTTTGTTCCTGCTGAGGTCGCCGATTGCCCAGTTCACTGTCCTTGTTATCAGGACTGAGTTCTCGCTGTTGAACAGCTCAGGCGCCCAGCCCAGCCCGTCATCGGTTGCAACAGAGGCAATTCTGCCGAGGCCAAACCTCCATACTGTGAGGATTGCCCTGTTTTCTGCAGTTGCCACAAGCACGTCAGCGTTGGGCTTCGGCACAACCTGATTGAACCCTGACAGCCTTGCGTTGAGCTTGACATTCCCTGTGATGAAGTGGTTGTTGTTGAGCTTTTCCAGCTTCATCTTGTCTGTTGAAGCTGCTTCCCCGGAGCCGAATATTATCTTGAGCTTCTGGGCTTCGCTTGGCTCAAAGTATGCCCCGTTTCCGGCTTTGGCTATTGCCTGCATGTGCTCCCTGTTGGTGTCTTCCCCTACTCCGACAGTATAAACCTTTATGCCGTTGGCAGCTGCTATCCTTGCTGTCTGCAGGTCCTCGCCCATGCTGCCTGATTTTCCGTCTGAGAAGAGCACGATGTTTTTGCTGCCGTCTTCCGGAGCCAGCATCTTGCTTGCTCCTCTCAGGCCTTCGCCTATGAGCGTGCTGCCTGTGTAGATAAGGCGCTGCACCTTGCTGATTAGCTCTTTTTTGCTGCCTGAAACCCGCTCTAAGCCTGCCACAGTGTGCGGCTCAACGTTGAATGCTATAATGCCTGCCCTGTCTTCCAGTCTTAGGTCATTCAGCACGCCTATCGCAAGGGCTTTTTCAACCTCTTCCACTGTTGAGGAGCTTCCTGTTCCGAATCCTGAGCCTGTGCTGCCTGAGATGTCTATCAGCAGGACGACGTTGACAAACTTCTTGGCGCCTTCCTCGCCCACTCCGACCTTTACAGGCAGGAGGCTTTCGAAAACCGTGTCCTTGTAGCTGCCCTTGTCGTAGGAGTTCCTTCCGCCAAACACCACGAGGCCGTTGCCGTCATCAATGAACTTCCCGAGCTGGTCCATGTCAACCTGGGACGCAGGCACGTCGTTGAAGACAACAGCAGAGTAGCCAGCTATGCTGTTTCCTTGAACTGTCTGGACTGTGGAGAGGTCATACACTGGCATGAAGATTCCTTCAAGTGGTGAGCTGCCTTCTGTAATCAGGAGCACTTTTGGCTTTTTCTCTACCTTTGCTGTTTTGTAGAAAACGTTGTTTTCCTGGAAGTTGTCATTAGCGGTTATTTCAGCTTCAATCTTGTGGTAACCCTCTGCGAGCTTTCTTTTGAACTTGAAGGTGTCGGTGCCTGCAGAGCCCTGCTCAGTTATCACATCGCCGTCAAGCTTTATCGTCATCCTGTAGGGGATTGGCTCGGTTCCTGGCGGGCTTGTCTGGTCTACCCTTGCGAGGAACTCGTTGTCAACCCCGACTGTTGATACCCTTGGGCCTTCAACCCTTACTGCAAGGTCGCTCTTTACCGGGTTGAGGTAGAGGGCGTTTATTGTTGAGTTTATTGATGATGCTACAACCATGACATCTCCCAAGCTGCGGCCTTTTGTAACCCTCCCGTCAGATACGAGCAGCAGGTTGTCGTTGCCGAGCATGTTTGCAAGCAGCTCATCTCCCAATGGTGAGGAGTTTTCAAGGCCGATGTGCCTTATCGTTACTGGTATGTCATTCTGGAGCTTTTCCTTTATTGCCTGGACAGTTTGCCTGTCATAGAGGCCAAACGACTTGGAGTCGTCAAGCAGTATTGTGAGGGACGGCTCTCCTGTTGACATCTGCTGCTTTACAGTCACGGGCTGCGCCAGTGCGATTATCAGGCTGGCTGCGACGATTGACCTTAGCGCAAATACAACCAGCCTTTTTCTTATCTTGGCTTTCTCAAGCAGCTTCCACCGTTCGCCTCTCAGCTTTACAAAATCCTTTCTTATAATGAGAAACAGCAGGGCAACTGCTGCTGGTATGAGAAGCAAAAGTTTTGGGTGCTCAAACGCCGCCAATTCAACCATTACAGGTCACCCCTGCTCTTTATTATGAGCAGTTCGGCAAGCAGCAATGCCAGCGCGATAAACATGAGCTTTCCCTCAAGCGGCACTTCGCCTGTTGCTTTCAGCCGGGCTGTTACGAGCTTCGCGTCGTCATTGATGATGTCAAAGGCGTCTGCGCTGCGGATGTTTGATTCCCTGTCGCTTAGCAGGTTGGCGGCTACTGTCTTTCCTCCGAACGTGTAAAATCCTGCGTCATCAAACAAAAGCCTTGCTGTTTCCACCTTTCCGCTTGGTGTCATTACCTGCTGCTCGCTTATCCCTTCTACCTTTCCTGTGAGCACGTTAAAGCTGGCTATGTCCTGGCTTTTTGTGAGGAAGCTGAGCGCGTTGTCCCAGAAGATTGGATAGTAATACGAGCTCCTGAACGTGCTCTCATCGTCAAGCAGGCCGTAGTACATCACAATGCCGTTACCAAGCGAGTATGTTCCGATGAGCGGGCTTCCGTCATCCGCTGCAACTATGGCTGCAAAGTCTTTCTCTTTGCCGGCAGTGGGCTTTATGACCAGGTACTTGGCTACAACTCCGAAATCAATGTCTTTTGTCAGGTAATTTTCAATCACCACAGATGATTTTGACGAGTTGCCAGTTCCTATAAGCTGGACAGGCATGTTAAACTGCTTTACGTACGCAGCCAGGCCGTCCTGGGCTGTTATGGCAAGGCCTGTGCCGTTTGCGACTGCCTTGTTTATTTCCTTGTAGAATCCAGGAAGCATGAGCTGGGGGCTTGCGTTTTGAATTATGATGACGTTGTAATTGAACTGCTTGACAACAGGCGGGAATGCTATGTCAAGCTCGATATTCGGCAGCGACTTGAGGGCTGCCATGAGGTAGCTCGTGTCTGAGTTTGTGATAAGGAGCGTCCTCACTTTTTTGGAGGGCGAGCTTATGAACAGGCTGTTGTCTGTTCCTAGGTCGTCATCCTGGAGTATCCTGAGCTCTGTGTTTCCGTGCAGGGTGTCAAAGCTTATGCTTTCAAGCGACCTGGGCCCTATGGTAAGCTTCTTTTCAGCTGTCTTCCTGTTGTTGTTCAGGATTTCAATGTCAGCAGCGCGCTGCACGTCTTCATAATTTTTGACAAGCGCTGTAGTCTGGAACTTGTTGATGTCCAGCTGCACGAATCCTGCATTGCCCAGCTTGCTTACTGCATCTTTGTTGTCTCCCAAAACGTTAACGAGCTCGACATGCGCCCCTTTTGCGGCAATTGCCCTCTTTGCAACAAGCACATCTGTTCCGATGTTTGACTGGAAATCGCTTATCACAACAACATTGCTGTCCTTCGCGTTGTCCTGTACAAGCTCGCCTGCTGCGAGCATTGCATCTCCTATGTGTGTTTCAACTGCCTTTGCCTTCAGAGTTGCAAGCACCTTTCTGGCGTCTGATGCTGAACCTCTTTCCAGCGCCACGATTGGTATGCTTGACGCCAAGACTATGCTTGCCCTTCCTTCCAGCCTGGCGTTTGCCTCGTCTATTGCCTTTGAGAACCTCGTCACGGAGCCCCCGCTTTCAAGCAGCGCGTTCATGCTTGCAGATGCGTCCAGCACTATTACTGTGTGCTTTGCGGCAGCTGCTTTTTCGCTGCTGAAGTAGGGGTAGGCGGCTGCGAATGCTGCTGAGAGTATTATGCCCAGCTGCAGCAGGAACAGTAAATTTTGGAATATCTGCCTGAACAGGTTTGAGAATTTGCTAATCCCTTTCTCCTTCAGGAAGAACATCAGGCTCGGGATGGTCTTTTCCTTTGGCTTTGGCCTTCTCAAGTAGAGGATTATGAAAGGTATGAGTGCCAGAAGGGCGTACAGTCCTGCAGGATTCTTGAAAGGCATACAATCACGTCTTTTAGCTCTTGTAACCCCTTAAACGCATATTAAAATGTTTTTGATTGCTGCATCAGGGCAGTAAGCCTGTTTTTCCCGACAGCAATAGAGGTAAAATAAAAAGCGAAATAAAGAAACGAGCTACTTGAACCTGTACGTCTTGGCGCACTTCTCTGAGCAGAAGCGGTAGTGGTTGCCTTTGAACTCCTTTTCAACTGTGCCTTTCATGTCAAGCAGCGGCTTCTTGCACTTGGCGCATTCCGCAACTTTCTCCTCTTCCTCATAGCCCTCCATGAATGCTTCTTCAGTGGGGGTTATCTCGTCTTCTTCCTCTTCCTTGTCGCGCTCCTTTTCCTCGTAAATGTCGTCCTCTTCCTCTGGCTCTGGTTCGCTGCTTTCAATTTCGTCGTCATCATTGTCTTTGGCCATGAGAATCACCCCAGCAACATTCAAAATGGCACTAGTTGGCCCTCCTGTTTTTATTGTTTTCCGTTGAGGCACTGTAGAAAATCCGCAGTCCCGCCGCCTTCGGTCGTTATCACGACTCACTTTGCACAGCAAAGGCGAAGGCAGCCGAAAGACACTTTCTACTTAGCCTTCCGTTGAAAAACATTTAAAAGCAGTCACAGCGATAGCTATTGGCAAAGTGGCGACCTCGAGAAAGATAATCCAGCTTGGAGAAGATACCCTTGTAGTCTCCCTTCCAAGCGCCTGGGCAAGGCAGCACAAGCTGAAGAAGGGTGATGAGCTTGAGGCTGATGAGCAGGGACCGAGGCTGGTTCTTTGCCCCAAAGCCGAAGCCATGCCTAGAAGGGTTAGCGTTGATGTTTCGGGCACAGAGCCGGTTACTAAGAGGATAGTGGTAGCCTTATACAAGGCGGGATATGATGAGATAGAGCTAAAATTCGGGAATTTTAAGGAGCTTGAAACCGCCCAAGACACCATTAGACGGGATTTTGTTGGATTTGAGATTATCAGTAAAACAAAACAAACAATATTTGCAAAGAACGTTTCTGACCAAAAGCATGAGGAGTTTGACACCCTTCTCAGAAGGGTGTTTATGCTTATTCTTGAAATGGGCAGTGAGTGCTACAAAGCCGTGGCTGCTGGTAATTTTGATGAATTGGAGGCAATAGCTAAGATGGATGATGACGTTAATAGGCATGTGAATTTTTGCCGAAGAACCCTCAATACGATTGGGCACAGGGTCGTGAAAAGGGTAGCCCCTACTTATTACTTAGTTGAGCAGCTGGAGCGAACTGGTGATTGCTACAAACTGTTGTGCAAGCGCGTTTCAGAAGCCAGGCCGGTGCCAAAGAAGTGGCTGAATGATTTGCTGGCTGATGCTAACTTTTTTGTGCGGAGGTTTTACGAGCTTTATTACAAGTTTAGCTTGCAGGGTTTGGCAGAGTTTTGGAGGGAGAAGGAAAAGATTGAAAAGAACATTGCGGCTGCGCTTGAGATTGCCGGTAAAAAAGAGCTTGCTGTTGTTTTTGCAATTTCGGAAATCGTCAGTAACATCGCAGATGCAAACGGAGCTTTGCTTACTGCAAGGCTTTGATGCCAGACATTGAACATTAAATCATGGCGATACCAGCGAATATTTAACATTCCCATTTTGGGATTGTTTTAGAGTTTTTGATTCTCCGGTTTCCAGGTTTATGGAAAACAGCGAGGGTGCACACCCCCCTTTCCTGCAGTCAACTGGAGGCACGGCAACAACATAAGCTTTCTTTCCGCTTTGGGAGTAAACTGCGCCGATTTCCCTCAGATTTGGCGTGTTTGTTACATTTCTCGTCTGACCTGTGCCAATATCAAGCTCGTACAAATCATACGGATCACCGCTTGAGTACAATACTTTTTTGCCGTCACTTGACACGTGCCAGATAAAACTCCCCTCTAAGGGCCTAAGCTGCCGCGTTTTAAGGTCAAAAACAGACAACGCAAACATCACTCCTGCCTTATCCTGATTGAAAAGCGTGGATGATATAAGCAGGTGATCGGGGCCTGCAAATTGTATGTCGCGCAGGCTTTCCGTATCGTAGCTGAGCATGTCTCTGTTTCCTGCCTTGTAAACTTCCCGAGGGTTATCAAATTGCGGGTCTGAAACATAAATCCTTTTCCTGTCATCAGTTGTATAAGCTAAAAGCCCTGCCGGCGACCATGCTGCCAGATATCTTTGCAGGTTAGCCACTTGTGGCCCTTTTTTGACTTGATCCTCTGAAACATTATATGTGTTTATCCATACTTTAAAGCCATCTGGGTACCTGCCTTTGCTTTCTAGCTCATTATTTGAAAAGAAGGGCAAGTATGTACCATCAGGCGACCATTCTGAGTAGGGTGATATAAATGCGTTCTGGAAACCTGTTATCTGCCTGGTTTTTAAGTCGTATGGCCTTATGAACCAGAGTTGTGACATGTTTTTTTCTATGTATGCCGCACTTAAATTTGAAGCTATCCATAATCCATTAGGTGAAATAATTGGGTTCTCAAACCTGTTATCCTTTACAACCTTACGCTCCTTCGTTCTTAAGTCATACAGTAATATGCTTGTGTCGCGGACAAGTGCCACTTTATCCTTAAACTTTGACAAACCTGGATTAATCAGGTTATCGGCTTGTGTCAGGAATTGCAAAGTGTCTTGTTCTGTATCAATCACGTAATAGTCAAAGCCGAGCACAGGATGTTCTTGTATGCCTCTATTAGGCTTTATTATTGCCTCCCGCTCTCCGGACACTGCAAGAAGGATTCTGTCAGGTTGCTGGAATACGGGAGCGTTTACAAAAGGTATTAAATTATTCCTTACTGCAACGAATCCCAAGGTTGACAAGCCCAAAATGGCCAGGGCTACAGATGAAGCAACCGCGAGCTTTACAGGGCCGGGTGGCAAAGGCTCTTTTAGCACTGCTTCTTTTATTTCCTTGGCAACAATAGCCTCAAGCCGTTCTTGCTCGGCTTCTGGGAATATGGGGTGCTTAAGTTTTTCTTTTGCCTTTAATGCCGATTCCAAGTCATCTTCGCTGACGTATCCTGCTGCGATAATAGTGTCAAGGTGTTCCCGTGCCTTTGCCAAATGGTATATTTGCTCTTTCTTTTTGGCTTCCTGCCTCTCAGGCGTTCTCGCTTTGAAGGCTTCCTCTGGGTTGTATATTAACCGCTCATAGTGCCATTGCAGCCCGGCAAATTCGTATATGCGGCTGAACTCCTGCCTGTCAATCTTGACATGATGCTCCTTTTCATACTCTTTAATGTAAAGAGCTATGAGCCTCTGCTTGTGCCGCGGCGTGAGGTACTCGGCAAATTCAAGAAGATTGACGAGGTCCATTTGAGGCGGAAGCAACTTCAGGCTCTTTGGCTCAAAATCCAGCGCTTGAATCTGCCCAAAGACCTTTTTAAGCCAGTTCTTTGGGCCCCTGTCGCTGTACATCGTAAGAAGTTTAGAAGATGCCAGCTCTGCATCAACAAATGCAAGGTCCTGAATAACTGAATTTTTGTAGCTTTCAGGGAACTCAACTCTGTTGAATCTTTCAATCTGCGCTATTGCCTGGCGGCGCCTGTTGGCAAAATACATCGTTTCAGGCTTTGACAGGTCTACGCGCAGGATTGTATCGTCAAAATTCAGCTCTCCCTTATTATAAAGTTCCATTCCAAACCTTTGGATTTTGGCCATCAGCGTTATTGCCTGCGCGAAGTCATCAAACCTTGCTGTTCCTCATTTCTGCTTTCCTCAGTCACTTCCACAAGTTCAGGATTGCTTCCCATTATTATTTCAGTGCAGGCTTTCACTTCTAAGTCAGCGCCAGCTTGCCTCCCTGTTCTTCTTAGGAAAGCCGCGCGTGCAATATGACTGGTAAGCCCATGCCTGTGTGATTCAACGGCAGCGCGAAGCAGCGTATCTGCGGCTTTTAGATTACCTGCCTTGCCTGGCCCTTCCGCATATGAGTGAGTCCCTGCAACAATGTACGCCAGATCTTTGGCTTCAGCCCATTGCGGTTTTTTTGCTTTGCCAACCACGCTTCTGATAAGGCTGACAAATGGCGCCAAAATCCAGTCGCTTCTTCCAAAGTAGCTTGTCCTGTCTGCAGATAACGCATTTACATACGCATCAAAGCAACCAATCTGGTCATCAAGCATTTGCATATCCCCGATGAGAGATTGCAACTTGATGGTTTTTTCGTGCGACCTTTGAACATCAAGTAGTTGTGAGAGGCTTTCCGCAGCTTTTTTGTATTTTCCGCGCCAAGCGTTGATCGAAGCTGTTGCACATTTAAAAATCGTCTTAGCGATTTCTGGGTGGAAAACCTTTCCTAAAGCAAGTGAAATTCCCGAATAAGCCAGGGCAAATGATACAGAAGCCGCATAAGCTGATAATTGAAGTGCTGTTGGAATCATTTCAGGATGCCTGAAAATGTCAGAGGGAAGCATGCTGACAAACATGGGGCTTACCTGGTCTGCAGTTATGTAAGCAGCCACTCCGCCCGCAATAACTTCAGGATGTTCTGAAAACAGGCTTAGGATTTTAAGGGGCAGCGGCCTTATTTTCCTGCGGACAGAATCCGCCTTCCGAAGCAGCCAATCCTGGCGCGTTAGCTCTGCAGTAAGGTAGCCAAGGCCGCCCATCGCCAGCAATTGCATTGCGCCTTCTTCTATGCTAATATCTGGTGAAGGGAGATTTGCATAGAACAAACCACTCATAGAAGCTGCCGAAAATAACGCCGTCCACTTTGAGAGAATTATCCTCTCAAGGATGCTCTGCGGCTTTATCGGTTCGGCTTTCGGCTTCTGTAAAGGTTCCCTAGAACTCAGCGCTTTCTCTACAAGCTCGTCAAGGCTTTCACTTCCCGCCTCTCCGGCTTCTGCCATTAAAGCCTACTTAACCGGCAAAAGCCGTTTAAAATCCTTTCTCACCACTGCAGTACACAAAACTTTTCCGAAAACCTTTTATAAGCACGTCTGCACTTATGCCTTATGGACTTTATGAAGAGGATAGTTGTAGACCCTAAGGTAATGGCAGGCAAGCCTGTCGTGAAGGGGACGAGGATTCCTGTAGATGCCATATTGCAAAGGATAGCTGATGGCATGACAATAGATGAGATACTTCTGGATTACCCCAACATTACAAGGGATGATATAAAAGCGGCTTTGGAATACAGTGCGAATGTTGTGAGAGGGGAAGATATAATACCTGAAGTAAAGGGAAAATATGCTGTTTCTAGTTGATGAAAGCACAGGCAAAATGCTGGCTGCATTGTTGGCAGACTCAGGTCATGATGTTGTTTTTGCAGGAGACGTAATGCCGTCTGCTTCTGATGAAGAAGTCCTCGCAAAAGCAGAAAGCGAGGGCAGGATTCTTGTTTCTGATGACAAGGATTTTGGTGAGCTGACAGTCAGGTTGCGGAAGCCCGCTACCGGCTTTATCCTGATAAGAACTCTCACCACAAATCCTAAAACCAGGTTTGGAATTCTGGCTAGGCTTCTGCAAGAGCTGGACGTCCGTGGAAAAATAGTTGTAGTGAAAGAGGGTCGGTTCAGGGTAAGGAAACTGTAAACGGTTCTAGTGCCTTTTCCAAAAACCTTATATAACCCTTTTCCCGATAATTACGGCATGGATTTCGCGGTTGTGCAGGCCGTTGCAGGCTCAATAAAAAAGAGTGCGGGAAGCAGAAGGGGCGTTGAAATTTTGCCGCAGTCAATGATGACCAGCGTGCTAATCGTGGCTGCTGTGCTTGTGCTCTTTTTGCTGCTAAAGTCAATAATGTGCAAGACAGGAACGTGGTTTGGCGGTGCTTGTTGAATGCTGAGGCGGAGGGTTGCGAAAAATGCACAGGTGGCAAGCGCAACTGTCCTTGCTACTTTTGCGGTTGCTGTCCTGATCTTGTTTCTGGTTGTGTTCAAGATAACCACTTCGGTTGTGCGCGCCCAGGACATCGTCCAGGCGTGCCACTTGAGCACTATACTTTCCAGCTGGCAGCTGCAGAAAGACATTTTGGTCACGAATTGGGAAATTATGGACAGCCCTTTCTTCCTTGACTGCAAGACGATTTTTACTGAAATTACCAAGGACAGCATAAATAGGGCAGAGTTCCCCATATCTTTCGGGAAAGATGCCACGCCTGAACAAAAGAAGGAGAAGCTAAAGGACGCTGTAATGCAGCAGATGGCCGAGTGCTGGTACATGTACGGCCAGGGAAAGGCAAAGGTGCAGCAGGCAGTTGAAACTGAAGAAGGAAAGACAACGTGCATTGTCTGCTCTGAAATAATTCCAACAAAAGAATTTGTGGAAGATATGCAAAAGAATTCTCCCGACGTTCTTACGCTTGACAAGATGTATGCCTATGCTGCCAGCAACAATGTCCCTCCTCAGAACAGCAAGTCTTATCTGGACTACATGCTTGAGAACGCGAAGACAAGGCCGGATGTTTTACGCGAAGGTGAAATGTCAAAGCCCGGCGTAAACTATGTTGTGGAGCCAACCAAGATAACCTTGGACAAAAGATACAGCGTCGTGTTTGCCATTGCAGACCAGACTGAACACCTATTCGCTTTGCTTGGCAGAGGAGGCGTGATAAAAGCCGACACCGGGATAGTAGGCTGCAATCTTGGCGGCTATGGTGAGAATCCAGCAAAAGGTGATTTTGCTGAGGCTATAGGCTGTAATAAAGACGGGACAAACAAGGACGGCCTCATTTTTGGCAAGGTTATTGACGGCGGTAGGCATGATGAACTGCTAAGCTGGAGAAACCTGCCGGGTTTTAACTTGGCTACTGGCGGATCAGCAGAGCTTAAGAGGTTTCCGATGACAGTGCGCCTTGTCCCAACAGATGAGATGGTAAAAGGGGATTTTTGCAGCCGCCTTTACTAAACGTTAAGAACTGGTTGACCTGCTTTGGCTGCGGCTGCTGATAATTCATAAGAGTTGAAAATGAAACGGTTTGTCGGTAAAAGAGGCATTGAGAAGGCAACCTTGGTGCTCCTTATTTCTGCGGTTGCATTGCTGTTATTTTACCTGTTGAGTGTTTTCAAGGGAGCTTCAAATGCTGCTGAAAGCTCGGCGGACCTTGCTGCGTGCAAGGGTAGCGTGTTGAGGAATGCGCAACTGCGCATCAGCGGCATTGAGTTCCCGACTGATATACGCTGCCCTGCCAGGAACGTGGTGATTAAGAACACCAAGGAACCAAAAGACCAGAAAGCGGCAAAGGAAACTATAGCTAAAGAAATGTACTATTGCTGGGACCAGTATGGCAAGGGCAGGCTGAACCTGTTTAAGGATGAGGCAGTATTCTGTGCTGTTTGCTCTTTTATCAATATTGACAGTGATACGCCGGTAACAGGCCTGCCTGACTATTTGATGAATACGCAAATCCCGGGCAATAGCGGCACGCTTTATTACTCCTACCTAGCCGGGTTTCAGACGGATAATGCCCAAAGCGTCCTTGGAGATGCTTTTGTGAAGGACCCGAAGCTTCGTACCGCAGCAGAGGAACTCTCGCTCGAAAAAGGCAATCACGCTGTTGTTTTCGTTTACGCCAAGGGCAAGGATGAGATTGAGAAGGTTGTGCGCCAGTTGACACTTCAGACAACATACGGAAAGGCAGGAATGGCCATAGGGGCAACTTCTGGTGTGGCAGTTGCAGGAACTATTGCGATCGCATTTGGGGTTTCGAATCCAATTGGCTGGGTAGCTCTCGGCGCTGGTGCTGTCACTTGGGGTGGCGTTGAGCTTGTCACTTTACTCATAAGCCCGGACAATGTTCCAGAGTGGGCGACGTTCACTACGCTGATAGAGTGGAATGGGGAGAACACTGCAAAAGCCCTCCAAAGCGGTTTCGGCTGCGATAATTATCCTGTGCCACTGGAATAAAGCCGACTTAATATTATTATGGCAAATATTATAAACATAAGACGCCAGAAACCAGTAATAGAAAAGGTGTGCGTATGAAACCAATCGGGAAAAGAGGGCAGGAGGCCTCAAGCTTGGGCCATTTGGGAGGCTGGATTATAGCGCTTGCTGTGCTTGTGTTCCTTATTATCCTGCTTCTTGTGATTTCCGGCAAAATCAACTTTGACATTATAAGAAATGCGAGGTTCAGCTGAATGGCGGCCGACTTGTCGTGGGGTCAGTTAATAACTGCAGCCATTGTTGCGGTAGTGGTCTTTTTTTCAGTGCAAGCGGGCGGGAATTTTATTGCGCACGCTGCTGACAAGATTAGCGATATTACCGGGATTCCGCCTGGACAGCCTTCAATAAAGGTATTTACGGCTACTCCTGATGGCAACGGCAACATGCGGTTCCAGCTTTCTTTGGGCAGCAGCACCAGCGATGTTGGGCTCCAGATTTACCAGCTGTATACGCCAGCCCCTGATAAGGACCTTGCTAATACGGCTCCTGATTTCAAGAAGGAAAACATGATTTTTGACCTTATCCCTGACAGTGAGAAAACAGGGCAGAAGCTGACAGACGAGCTGAAAAATGGAGTCATCAACCCGCTGTGCCCGCAGGATGCAACTAACTCAGAGGGCAAGTTTACAGCTGGTAAGAACGGTTGCGAGTCATCATCCCCTTATAAGCCAGGCGGCTACAGATTCGATGCTGTTCTAAAAAAGGATGGCAAAACAGTGGACAACAGGAACACAATCTCAGGCTTTTACGACGAGAGCTATGTTGAGATGCTGAACAAGCCTGTTTTTGGATGCGATGACCCTGATTTCGGCAACTGCAATGTTATGGAGTGCAAAAAGGTGCTGATAAATAAAAATCAATTTGACTCTTTTTTAACGGTGAGAAGAGAGTCAGGCGTGCTTAGGTCTATTTCCATTGAGTTCAGGAATGAAAAGGGATTTAACGCGGCAAATGACTGCGGCAAGGTGGGTGATTTTTCGGGGAATGTCCTAAACAATAACGACCAGGACTCAAGGGCTGCGAATTTTGTCTTAAAAGGCTGCAGCGACAAGGACATGGATGACCTGAACATAAAGGTTGCAAGGGCAAGGCTCTTGGAAGCGGCTTTCGAGTACAGCGTCCAAAAAATAGATTCTGAGGACAAATATGTTACAGACTTGGCTAATCTTGATTCCTGGAAGAAGGAGGCTGTCACAATGACGATGAGTTGCACTAAGGGCCGGCTGCCAGCTCCGGCTCCGAAGGGGGCTTATGTGGCATTGCAAAGTCTTGGCTGGCAATTCGTGCCTATTGGCGAAACGCCTAAGGTATGGCAAGGCAGGGTTAATGCTGAATTGGATAAGGTTATAGGGAACCTGAGGCCTGTAATAACAGATGCAGTGGCGGGAATAAACAGTGGACAGATTGCGTTAACCTGGACTTTGCTGCCGCCAAACAGCAAAGCCATTACTTCTTACAGGCTGGAATTGTTCCACACTGCTACTGCAATTAACAACGAGTGGTCTGTTGCTAAGGATTTGGTTTACATCAATGAGAAATATCAGATTACACGGTTAGCAACAAAGGTTGCTCTGCCCGACCAGCCCGCCATAACTGACAGTTCTTACAGGTATCCCAAAATCGGGGGCTTATCGCCTGACCAGATGGGCACATACTGGCTTGTTCTGACTGCCTTTGATGCTGCTGGGCAAAGCAGCAGTAAGGAAGCTAAAATCGGGGTCTATGACAACCGGTTTATCGAATATTACCGCGATTTCCCTCCTAATGATAAGGGTCTACCTAAGATTGATGATGCCTGCGGCAGCGGTTGTGATGTTGCTGGGAAAAAAGAGAGCGCCTTGGGCAATAAGAATCTCGGTGCGTATACACGAGCTGCATTTTATATGCACAAGGGCGAGTTCAACAAGGCCTGCTACCTTGAGCCCCAGCAGGGCGGCGCAGCTAAGATTGTTGGCTGCGTGCCAAGCGAGGTTGACCTGCTTTACAGGGAAGTGGTGACAGCGTATGTAGAAAGCTTACCTCCAGAAGCTATACAGTTTGGTAAAACAGCGGCAGATTTGCTGAAATTTGACTGTTGGACCGAGACCTGGATGGACAATTACCAGACGCGATACGTAGACACCGGCATAAAGGCAGTGTGTGATGCGAAAAATAAGCTTAAGCAGACCCTTGATGGGTTTCACTGGGGCTACATGGGCAGTTAAGATTGCGGAGGAAAAATAAGATGAGAAGCAGGAAAAAAGCTGAAGGGTTATCGTTGCAGGTTATTGTTATTGCGGCAATAGCTCTGGTTGTGCTGCTTGTTGTGCTTGGCGTGTTCAAGGGCGGTATTGACAGGATAATTCCGGGCTTAAGCCACATTAATGACTGTAAGGCGAAAAATGGATATTGCGCCAAATTCGGAGGATGCGCATCAGTAGAAACTGAGGTTTACGGCCTTGGCTGTGAGTTAGAGAAGAATCCTGATAGCAACTTAAAAAATCCCGTTTGCTGTATAAAACCAAAATAAAAATGCTGAGGCACAAGATTACAAGGAACAGGAAGGGGTCGTCTGATGTTACCATACTTTCAGGAGGCCGCTTTCTCCTTGCGGCAGCATTCATCATCTTTATCATATTCCCATTTTTTGGCAAGAGGCTTTTCGGTTTTATTGGAGGAACTGGCGCGAATGCGTATTCCATTGACAAGGGCTTTGCTGACCTTATCACAAAGGTTAAGGACCTTCAGGAGGGCGGTGAGACTGTCCCCCACCCATTCACTGTTGACGACGGCTTTTACCTTGTCAGCTTCAATTACGTTGAACCCACCAACGGCAAGGCGACAAAGCCGCCGGACTGCAACGGAATAGCCTGCTTTTGCGTTTGCACAGAGCCAACGTGCCTAAAGCTGGATGTGAAAAATAATAAGGGCAGGGACTGCAGGCCCCTTCCGGGTTATAGTGCAATAGTGGCCCAAAAAGGTATTAAGGGCAACGACGGGCAGAGACAGGTGAATACTTATAGTGACGATAATGAGGGCTATTACTTCTACGTCAAAGGCGAAAAGACAGTTGCTGTGAATCTTCGGAGGCGTATAAGTAGCCTTTATGGAAGCATGCTTTACATTGGAAAAATCAAGTAAGGCTTTTGTACCGCAACTAATTTAAATGTTAAGAAAGCTTAATCTCTGCTGATGTTGAAAGGCAATATGCTGATTTTTGGAAAAAGGGGCACTGAAGGCCAGACAGTGCTCATCTACATGGCGATAGGGATTCTCTTCGCAGGCCTTGTCCTGCAGGGGGTAGTCAAGAAATCCCTTGAGGACATTAAGGGCGAGACGCTTGAGAAGAATTACATTGCGAGGGACATTGCCTTGGTGCTGGACTCTGTTTACGCTGTTCCCGGTGACTTGAAATATGCTTACTCTGAGCAGGATTATCACTACACTGTTGAGTTTAAAGGCGGGAAGGTTTATGTTGGAAAATCCTGTGGTGACAAGGACACTGGTGTTTACGCCTTTTTTGATGGGGGGCTTAAGGACAGCGATAAGCTGGCTGAATGCCTCGTGCCGAACACGAACAGCCTTAAGCCCATGCTGATTGTCTTCGAAAAGAAGGAGGGCATAGTAAGTGTGAGTGCTGAGAACAACATTCCATAAGTGGTCGGATATGGTGAGTAAGCTGGGTTCATTGTTGCGGAACAAGAAGGGCGATAGCACTCCTGATGAGATGATTGGTTGGATTCACAGGAGCGTTTTCACTGTCATAGTGGCTCTCACAACATATTTCATAATCAGGGCGTTCATAGTCACAAGCATCCAGGTTGCTCCGATAGAGGCAAACGTCCTTATGAGCTACCCTCATATTCATAAGGATGGCTTTTCCAAATTTGACAGCACGATAGGGAGGCTATATCCTGGAGTTATGGACACGAGCAGGTTTACTACGGGGCAGCTGAAGCTGCTGAAAGGTGAAAAGCCTTCGATTGTTGGCAGGTTTGCAAGGAACCAGACAATCATTGACTACCATCTGAAGAAGGAAGAGCCTGTCTATGCCTATACTGATTTTGACAGGTACAAGCTTTGGCAGCCGCTGGCCCAGAGCAAAGCCAAGGGTGAGGGTGGGAAGACGCCTTACGCTGAACTGAGATATGTCACTTTGGCTGACGGTAGGGGTGCCATCATTGAAACTGTAATGATTGCTTCGAATTAACAGGTTGTTGATAAATGAAAACTGCAAATCATTTTAACAAGTCAAAAAGAGGTCAGTTCGGGTTTGACCTGGCGGATATTTTTTCCTACATAGGCTATTTTATTGTCGTGCTGATAATAATCATCATCCTGAACATTCCCAGCTGCCTGACTGGCATTGATACGAAGAAGGCGGATTCAAAGCTTCAGGAAAAAGCTGATTCAATGGCTTTGGTGAGCGCTGACACCCAAATTGCCAGCTATTTGCGGACACAGATGCCTGAAAGAACTGAGCTGTTTGCAAAGCTTGACTGGCTTGAGCAGCATAAGAATTTCCTCAGGACAAGCGTGGTTGATCCGGAAACCGGGATAACCTTACCTGCGGAGGTTAAGCTGGACGTTGGGCAGGCAAAAGCCTTCCTTAACAGCCATCCTGATGTTTATGCAGACAAGGATTATTCTGGGTTCATAAGCAGCCTTCAGGCTGTTTACGCTGCAGAAAAGAAAGAGCAGAATAATGTGAAAATGGCGTTCAAAGCCGTGACCACTGCCCTGTTCATTCGGGGATTTAGTAACGGTAAAAAGCTGGATAAAAATAATGACGGCTACACATACTACCTGTCTCCGGTGAGTGTTGATTTCCAGAACAGCAACCCCGGAGAATCAGGCAGGGACAGTGATTATGATTTGTCAGTTGAAATCTTGCCTGGCGAAATGCTGCCTGAGAGGACGCCAGTGCAGTCAATACAGGTCATACCGCTTGCAGACCTGACTCTTGCAAAAATCAGGCTGACTTACCACCCTGAGCGTTCATCATGGCTGCCACAGCCGTAAAAGGGGAATCAAAATGAAAAGGAAAATGCTTATGGCCGCAAATAAGAAAGGGCTTAACTATTACTCACCCATAATAGCTATAATGGGAATATTCATACTTGGGGCCATACTCTCCAACCTTTTCGTGAAGCAGTATAATCTTGCTTCTGATTTTGACCTTGGAAGGGAGCAGTTCAGGATACTGCTTACTGAGTCATCCGCTGAGAAGGTCCTGCTTTTTGTTGACAATGCTGCCAGGCTTGCGCTTGAGCAGGCAGCCTACAAGTATGGCAAAAACGGATTTTATCAGTCTGGCACCTCGTGCGGCAACAAAGACGGCTTCAATCTCTGGACGAAAGAGGAGAGTAATACGCAAAATGATTGTGTGCCACAACTAACCCCGTGTTATCCTACTAACTCCAATATGATGGCCACATTGCATGATTTTTTCGCCAACGCACTTGATAGCTTCATAAGCGGCTTTAACGGGAAAAGCGGCCTGAAAGTTGAAGGCAACAAGGTAATGCTCCCTTCGAGCTACGACTTTACGATCTCACCTGTCTCGGGCAGGACAGAAATAAAAGGGATGTCACAGCAGCCTGTTTCTCTTGCAGCAACAAGAACAAACCAGCTGGTGTATGACATAAAGCCAAACTTCAGGCAGAGCATAACTCCGGATGTTATCTCAGATGGCAATGATGTTGCCAGCAAATCCCCCCAGCTTCTGCGAAAAAAAGAGCAGGAGATTAGCTCTGTCCTTAGCTCTTTTAACAGCCAGAACCCTGACTTGAAATGGGAGCTTGCTAGCTATTTAACCCCACCAAGTTCCTGCAGCCGCGTGATAGACAAGTGCACCTACAAGTGCAACTGCGTGATTGTGGAGTACCCCTGCCCGGAGGATAATAAGAAAATATGCACTCGTGAAGACTGCGAAACATGCATCGGAAGCCTTGTTGAAACAGTCAGTTATGATGATGTCTATGCATCCTTCTCAGTAGCAAACGGCAAGGGCTTCTACATATCTGACCCTTCTTCAACCCCTCCACAACTGAAAAGCGTTGCCTACAATTTCGGGCTTAACTGGCTTGAGGAAACCGGGCGCAGCACTAAGTGCGAGCCATAGCTTTGCTGCAACAGGCGTTATTGAAAAGTTCGTTAATGCAGTTGCCACTTGATCCAGCTTCGGTTCGTGTTCACGAACTGACTTTCTCCTCCCTCGGTTGCCGAAGGGGAGGGAAAGGTCACCTTGCGCAATGCAAGGCGAAGCTGGCTAACGAAGGCAACTTTCCAATGCTGCTCCGCAACAACAAATTATTTATAGTTCTGGCAGGGCTGTGGCTTTTGCAAAATGATTCGCTTGTCCTATGATGAGATAATTGCAAAGATTAAGGAAAAGAGCAGCCTTAGCGAGAGTGAGCTTTCTGATAAGGTAGAAAAGAAGGTTGCCCAGCTTGCCGGTTTGGTGAGCAGGGAGGGCGCTGCCCACATTGTGGCTTCTGAGCTGGGCATAAAGCTGGTTGGCCAGCTCTCCGGAAGGCTCCAGATTAAGAACATCCTTAACGGAATGAGGGATGTTGAGACTGTTGGCAAGGTCATGCAGGTGTTTGAAGAAAGGCAGTTCAGCACAAACGGCAGGGAGGGGAAGGTTGCTTCACTTCAGGTTGCTGATGAGACAGGCGGCATACGGGCTGTTCTGTGGAATGAGCAGGCGGAAAACGTAAAGGGCGTCAAAGCTGGTGATGTTGTGAAGGTAAAGAGCGCTTATGTCCGGGAGCGCAACGGCCTGAAGGAACTGCACCTTAACGACAGGAGCGTCCTGCTTGTCAATCCTCCTGGGGAGACTGTTGACGTGGCTGTTACACTGGCTGCATCACCGCAGCAGCAGAAGGCAGGTGTTGCAAGGAAGAAATTGTCTGAGTTGTCAGATGCTGACTTTATCGTTGAAGTCCTTGGAACGGTTGTACAGGTTTTTGACATGAAGTTCTTTGAGGTCTGCCCTGACTGCGGGAAAAGGGCAAAGCCCCTTAATGGAACGTTCACATGCGAGCAGCACGGTGCGGTAAAGCCTTCATACTCTTACGTCATGAATACAGTCATTGATGACGGAACAGAAACAATGCGGCTTGTCCTTTTCAGGAGGATGGTTGAGAGGCTGCTCAGGAAAACCGAGCAGGAAGTCCTCTCTTATCGCCTGCAGCCTGACGCTTTCCAGCAGGTCAAGAACGACATCCTTGGCAACTTTGTCAAGGCTGTGGTCAGGGTTAACAAGAATGACATGTTCGACCGGCTTGAGCTTGTCGCTCAGGAAGTTTACGAGGCAAGCCCTGATGAGGAAATAACAAGATTGAATGATGAACTGGCTGCAGCAGAAGTAAACAGCCAGAAGTTGAAAGAAGCCAGCAAGGTACAATGATTTTTTTCACGCATCTCCTGGGCGGAGTATTGGCTGTTGCTTATTTCGGCAGCTTTTTCGGCATTGGCGGCAGTGGCAGCGTTAAAATAGTTGCCATAGCAGTAGCTGCATTATTCTCCATTCTTCCAGACATCGACATGGTAAAATCAAAGGCAGGCAAACACCTGCAGCCATTCTCCACAGTTCTTTCTCTTGTCTTCAGGCACCGCGGCTTCCTCCACAGCTTCATATTCGCAGCAATTGTTTATCTCGGCATCCGCTACCTTCTCTCCCCTGCAATTGCAGCTGCGGCAGCTATTGGCTATTCATCGCATCTCATCCTGGATTCTTTGACAAAAGAAGGGATAATGCCTTTTTCACCGCTGTCAAAATTCAGGCAAAAGGGTTTCGTAAAAACTGGCGGAATCTTGGAGAAAGCACTCGCAATGGCAATCTTTGTTCTTATAATATTGAAGCTGGTTTGAAAAGTTTACGGAAAATAGCATAGTATCCACTGGACACTGGACAGATGCCCGGCTAGGGTATTTAAAGGGGTACTTTCTTTATGAGTAAAGCGCTTGCGGGAGGCGCAAATCGGGATACGCCCGATTGCGCATTCAGCTTAAGCTGAATTGCGACAAGGAAGCAGAAGGTGAAATGAGATGAATGGATTGGAAAGCGTGTATGGAAGAGAGTACGGAAACAAGGGCATGGCAGCGGCAGGAAGCTTGGGGGCTGCTGGTGTCGGAGCAGGAGGCTTGGCAGGGGAAAACGCAAGCGCTGCAATCCCCAACATGCCTGACAAGAAGTTCAAGGCAGGGCCTGTTACTGCAACAGTTTGGAAGGCAATTTCCCCAAAAGGGAGTGCATACTTCAACGTCCAGCTAGGCAGGAGCTACAAGGACAAGGAGAATAACTGGAAGAGTACAAGCTCGCTAAGGGAGAATGATGTTCCAAAAGCGATGGTGCTGCTCCAGAAGGCATACGAGTACGTAATCTCGCAGGCAACAAACTCCACGCTCAATTAGCAGTTTAGGTGCGCAATTTGCTTTTCGCTGCGGCTACAGTTGCTGCGGTGGATAAAAAACTTTAAAATAAGAAGGTGATGAGAGTGAAAAGGAGACAGGAACTTGTTTTGGAAGAGGAATCTATCGGGGATGGGGAAATGGTAAAAACTGAGCGAACTGACGGCACTAAGGGCTCTGAGCTTGAGCAGCTGCCTGGGGTGGGTGCTGCCACAGCTGAGAAGCTGATTTCAGGCGGTTACGACACTCTCCTTGGCATTGCTGTTGCCACGCCTGGTGAGCTTGTTGAATTGACTGGTGTTACCGAGCTTGCTGCCAGGAAGATGATTCAGTTTGCTAGGGACAAGCTGGAGATGGGCTTTGTTTCTGCAGAGGATGTCCTGGTAAGAAGGCGGGGCATCGGGAAGATAAATTCAGGCAGCACAGCCCTTGACACTTTGTTGGGTGGGGGTTTTGAGACTGGGGCTATTACAGAAGCTTATGGGGCCTATGGCGCCGGAAAAAGCCAGCTTGCTCACAGTCTCGCTGTTAACTGCATAAGGCAGTTCCCGGATTCATACGTTGTTTTCATCGACACAGAATCCACGTTCAGGCCTGAGAGGATTATTGACATTGCAAAAGCCCAGGGCCTTGAGCCTGATAAGGTACTGAAGCAGATAAAGGTTGCTCGTGCTTTCAACTCGGACCACCAGATGCTGCTTGCTGAGAAGATTGATGACCTGATAAAGAAGCAGAATCTGAATGCGAAGCTGGTCATTGTTGACTCCCTCACTGCACATTTCAGGGCTGAGTTTATTGGCCGTGGCACATTGGCTGACAGGCAGCAGAAGATTAACAAGCACATGCACACATTGATGAGGCTTGCTGAGCTTAACAACCTGTGCGTTTACGTAACCAACCAAGTCATGGCCAAGCCTGACGTGTTCTTTGGAGACCCGACAGAGGCAATTGGCGGCCATGTTGTGGCTCACGCATCAACATACCGCCTCTACCTCAGGAGGGGAAAGAAGGGCACCAGGGTTGCTAAGATGATTGACAGCCCAAGCCTGCCGGAGGGCGAGGCAACGTTTGTGCTTGACATCTCTGGTGTGAGGGACATTTGATGTGACATGCCGACATTGTGGGTAGAAAACTTTAAATACCCACAAATCCTTCATTTTACCCACAATGAATGCTATCGTTGCTGATGAACGGGGAAGGATAACGCTTGGCTCGGAGTTGGTGAGGGAATGCGGCCGAAAGTTTTTCGCTGTCAAGGCGGGCAAAGAAATTGTACTTGTCCCAGTAGCCGAAGATCCGCTTGCTGAGCTTAGGAGACTGTTCAAAGAGGCAGGTATAGACCGCTACACTATTAAAGAGCTTAGGAAAATGGCATTAGAAGATGCTGAAAAAGAGGCAATGAAAAGTGTTCGCAGACACAGACTTTCTTCTCGCTCTAGTTAAGGAATCAGACTGGCTAAAAGGGCGAGCTGAAAAGATCTTAAAACTCAATGAGAAGAGAATAACCACTTCAGTTTCTGTGATGATCGAAGTCGCCATTGTTTGCCAAAGAATTGAAACAAATATAACGCAGGTATTTTCCCAGATATGCGGCTTGATTGAAGTGGACGAAACAACGCGCACATTATGCCTGAGAGCCTCGATATTCATGGAGAGGAATAAGCTGAACATTTTCGATGCTTTTCACGCAGCATATTGCGGCAACGACGCCATCATAAGCTCTGACTCGGCATATGACAGGATAGGTTTGGAGCGTATAAAATTGGAGAAAGTGCCGAGTTAAACGAACCCAGTTGTAGAAACTTTTAAATAGACAGAAAGGATTCTTGGTGTTGCTGAAATGCAGGTTTTTGACAGTTTAATTGGCAGGATGTCTCTTGTTCTTTCTGTAAATTTTGTATCAGATAGAAAACAAACAACGTGGAGGTAGGGCAATGCACAGTGGAGGGTTTGGCGGAGGAAGGGGTTTCGGTGGCAGCAGGGATTTTAATGAAAAGGCTGCACCTGTCAGGGTTGGGGAGGAAGTTGACGTTACAATAGAGGCAGTCGGTGCAAAGGGTGACGGCATAGCAAAGAAGGAAGGCTTTGTCATCTTCGTGCCCAACACGAGCACCGGTGACAACGTAAAGATAAGGATTACCAAGGTTCTCAGCAACGTGGCTTTTGCCGAATTGGCTGGAAAGGGCGGAAGCTCCCAGCAGAAGAAGGAAAGCCGTGAAAGAAGCAGAGAGGAATCTGAAGGCCAGGCAGGCAGTGCTGAAACCGTAGAGCAGCCTGTTGACACTGAGAACTTCGGCGAGGAAGAGCAGTAATAGAAAGCTTTTTGATTGACCTTTCCCAAATCGACATTAGTCGATTGGGCCCAGTCGCAGGAGGCGACTTGGGTTAAGAAAAAGGTCATATGAGGGTATTTATCGCCGTTGATTTGACAGAGGAAGTCAAAAGCGAGCTAGCAAGTGCCCAAAAGCAGCTTTCCTCAGCATCAGCTAAGATGAGCATGGCGCACGACTTCCACCTCACCCTGAAGTTTCTTGGAGAAATTACCCCTGCAAAGGTGGAAGTTGTTAAAAGCTGTTTAAGCAACATCAGATTCAAGACCTTCACTGCTGCTGTTGCAGGTGTTGGCGTTTTCCCCTCAGAAAATAACGTTAGGGTTGTCTGGGTTGGAATTGAGCCGGAAGACGAGCTTGTGCAGCTGCAGAAAAAGATTGATGACGCGCTTGAAAAAGAATTCGCTAAGGAAAAGGGCTTCAAGCCGCATCTGACTTTAGCAAGGGTAAAGTTTGTTTCTGACAAAAACAGCTTTTCACGGCAGCTGCAGCAAATAAAAGTTAAGAACGCTGAATTTGCCGTTGATTCGTTCAAGCTGAAAAGAAGTACGCTTTCCCGAGAAGGGGCAGTTTACGACGACTTGGCTGTTTACACCGGCAGATAAAAAGGTTTTTAAGCAAACAGGCTCTTCATATCAGGATGGTTAATTACGGCGCTGCCTTCAGGCTTCCTTTTACCAACTGGGGAAGGTTTGGGACTTTGTTCGTGCTTTCGCTGGTTATTTCTGCTTTAAGCGAGGCAACCTCAATCGTTAGCAGCCTGAGCAAAAACACACTTGTTGGCTTTGCCTTGAAGCTTTTCTTTGTTGAGCTGGCGTTGTTTGCCATGATGATTTTCGTCTACCTGATAGCAGCCGGCTACAGCTTGAGGATAGCCGGGAGCGCAACTCAGGGCAGGAATGAGTTTTCTTCCTTTGAGAACTTCTTTTCTTTGATAGTGCCAGGCCTTAAATATTTTCTGGCAATGCTGATTTATTTCATTCCTTTCATTATTGCTATGGCAATCGGTTTTGCTTTGGCAATTGGCGATGTTGTGGGTGCTTCTTCAGGCCTTGCGGTAGCAGGTGTGGTCCTCTTAATCCCTATACTCTTGGCGTGGCTTGTTTTGGCTGTCTACATCCTGCCGATGCTGATGGCGCACTTTGCTCATGAGGGCAGGTTCTCTGCATTTTTTGAGCTTCGGAAGGTGCTGAAGTACGCATTCACCTCTGCTTACTTTATGCCGTGGCTGGCAGTTGTTGGTTACTCAATAGCGCTTTTCATACCTTATTTCATTATAGCGCTTCCAATCAGCATAATCTCTATCGCTATGCCGCGCGCCGCGCTTCTTGCAGCGCCTGTTAGCGCGCTTTACAGCACAATCCTTACCCCTACTGTGATGAACTTGTACGGGCAGGCGTACCGTGATGCAACAGCAGGCGGTAAAGCGAAAACCGTGGCTGCTGCAACTCTTGTTGAGAAGGCAAAAAGGAAAAGTAAAAAGTAAGCTTTATAAGCAACCTGCTGATTCTGCCGTGTTATTGCCCAAATGCTTGCACTGTTGAGCATTGTCTGCGACGGGCTATAATACAGAGGCAGCGAGCTGCCTCTGCACATCGGCACCTGCCGATGTTGAGTTGCAGTTCAAGCGAATTCTTGGACTGTTAATAACGGAGGATGGTTAATATGACTGAAGTTGAGCAGTTTTTGGTTGCCCAGGACGTTTACCTAAAGGCAGGCATACACATAGGGACAAAGTTCCGCACTAGGTACATGGAGCAGTTCATTTACAAGACAAGGCCTGATGGCTTGTCTGTCCTTAACCTCCAGAAGATTGACGAGAGGATTAGGCAGGCTGCAAACCTGTTCTCAAAGTACAAGCCTGAGGAAATCATAATTGTCGGGAAGAGGGAGAACAGCTGGAAGGCAATAAAAGCCCTTAACCGCCATACAGGGATAAAGATTTTTGCCGGAAGGTACATGCCGGGCATCCTCACCAATCCTGTGCTTGACAATTACATTGAAGGCAGGATTATCATGGTTACCGACCCGTGGCCTGACCGAAATGTCGTTGACGATGCTGTAAAGATAGGCGTGCCTGTTGTTGCGCTCTGTGACACGAACAACAACGCGAACAACGTTGACCTTGTGATTCCGTGCAACAACAAGGGCAAGAAGAGCCTTGGTCTGCTTTTCTGGATTCTCGCCAGGGAATACCTCAAGAAAAGGGGCGTCATTAAGAGTGATGATGAGTTCAAGGCTCCGTTGGAAGAGTTTACTGAGGAGTAAGGCAAAAAATTAAATACTTGTCAGTGAAGCTCTGAGGCGTGTGGCCTAAGATACTTTCTGATAGAGGCATTCTTCAAAGCTTAGATTCGCATATTGAAAATGATGAAGTGGTGGAGCTTAGAGAGCTTTCTGCCGTGCTATCTCTTTTTAAAGGCTTTTTGGAGTTTATCCATGGTCCGGTGAGAAAAGCTGCCCTTTATCCAAACAAATGGCCAATTGGGAAGGCAACAGATAAAGCTGAACAAATAAAGAGCTTAATACGAGATGCCAAAAAACATGAGTCGAATTTGGAAAAACGTGCTAAAGCGGTCGCCAAACTGATTGGGTCTAGAAAGGTAGGATTCTCTCCTCAGGCAGTAACACTTGCCGTGCAGGAAGTTGCTAGAGCAAAGGCTGTTGAAGAAGAGATGAACAGCATACTAGAAAGTCTTGAAAACTTCGGGAAGGCGCTTCAGGAATGGGAGAAAAAAGGTGACGAAGCTTTTTACCATAATGCTGAAAATTTACTGCAAGTAATTCAAAATAAGGTTTATGATACTCATAACAGAATTCGTTTTTTAATCTACAGCGAAAGGCTTCTGGAAAATATGGAAGGCGTATAGCGATACTTATAAAGTGAGAAGTGTCAGAAAATAGCGGGAGCTATCCGGCTTAAAATGCAGTTTCACTCCTCAAAGTCAGATTCGTAGCCAAGCATGAATCCCTCTTCGGCTGCGTCAAGCTCGTCATCGTCGAGGAGGTCTGATGCCCCGCGCTCGTCGTAGACGTCTATTTCATTTTCTTCTTCAATTTTGCTCATAAGCTGGAAGGGCAAAATATTAATATATATGCTTATGCCCTATACCTAATATATTATATACTTAGGCGAGAAAACCATATTATTAATATTTTAAAATTTATATAAATATTCCGGGGGTAGGCTTGATGACTGAGTTCAGGAAACTGATGGCGTTTGGCAACTCTTCGTTTGTTGTTTCTGTCCCGAAGGACTGGGTTGAGAAGAACAGGCTGAAGAAGGGCGACATCCTGGTGGTTGACGAGCGCCCTAACGAGCTTACGTTCGCCTCAAAGGACTCCAGCGAGCGGAAGCAGGTGAGGGAGGCGGCCATAAGCGCAGCAGGGAAAGGCATCCAGGAAATCAAGACCGAGATAACTGCGCTCTATGTAAACAATTTTGACGTGATAATGGTTACCGAGGTTGGTGCTGCGGCAAAGGACATCAAGGACGTGTTTCACGGCCTTGTCGGAATGGAAATCATGGATGAGACAACCACGAAGATTGTTGCCAAGGACATGCTTGACATCAAGGAGGTGTCAATGAGTAATGTTGTGAGGAGGGTTGATATTATCCTGCGCTCCATGCTTGAGGATTCAGTGGGCTTTTCGGGCGCTGAGGCTGAAAGCGTTTATGAGAGGGACAAGGAAGTCAACAGGCTCACCCTTTTGGGATTCAGAACTGCACGGGCTGCCGCCAACAACCCGAGGCTGTTAAGGCTGTTTGAAACAACTTACTGGAATATCATGGTTTCCAAGCAGATTCTCTCCCATCTTGAGAGGTTTGGTGACCAGATAAAGCGCATCCTGAGGTTTGCGAAGGAGAACAGCAAGGAAGTTGCCAAGCTCAAGGGCTTCAGGGAAATTTATGCCAGTATCGTGAAGCATTACGAGGCAGTCATGAAGATTTACTACAACAGGGACAAGAGCCAGGCCTTTAAGACAGAGACTAACTCAAAGACTCTGCTGAAGGAGTGCGACCGCCTGCTTGTGAAGTACAACTCTGTTGCTGCTGCGAGGATGATTGAGTACTTCAAGTACATGATAATCTCAGTCAGCGGAATCTTAAGGAACAACATGGAGCAGGAAGAACAGAGTTAAACCTCTTCAAATCCTTGCTCCCTTATCTTGAACGTGATTTCTTTCCCGGGGAGGCTGCGGTGCTTTGTGACTGCTGCTGTCCTTGTCCCATTGGGGTTTATCCTGAGCTCTATGAGGCACTTGCTGCTGTACTTGAGGATGTCTCCCCCCACCATTTTGATTTTTGTCTTGTCTGAGAAGTCGGCATACACTGGAGTTGACACGACAACAGGGATGTCTCTCGTTCTTGCTATTGTGAGCAGGACAGACAGCTGCTTTCCAAGCTCCCTGTTCAGGTTTGCGTTGTCCTCTCCCCGTTCAATCCTGTAAAGCGAGGAGATTGTGTCGCAAATAATCATGCATACCCTTGAGCTTGCCTGCTCCGATAGGGTTTCAACGTATTTTTTCTGCTCTGCAAAGCTTGTTGCCTTGATGAGCATAATCCTCTCCATGATTTTCCGTGCTTCTTTGTCATTCCCTGACAGCTGCTGAAGCCTCTCGGTTGAGAACCCGCCTTCTGTGTCTATGAACACTACCTTTTTGTCTTTGTTTTCTTTTTGCGTGGCAGCGCTCACTGCAGCGATGAGGCAGGTTGTTGTCTTGCCTGAGCCCGGCGGCCCGTAGAGAGTTGTTAAAACGTCTGTTTCATACCCTCCTTCAAGCAGCCTGTCAAGCGCATCGCTGCCTGTTGGAACCTTTGCCATGCCTGCAGCTGTTCCTTTGCATTATTTAAAGGATTTGGAAACCGCGCACATGGAAACCCAGTACGAAATGTTTTTAAATTGCCATCTAAGCCTTTGGGCTGTTGGGAAATGGCTGGAACCGCATTGGAAGAAATCAGGCAGGCTGAGAAGGAAGCTGACAGGATTATTGAGGATGCTGGCCGAAGGAAGGAAGCTGTTATTAGCGAGGCAAGGGCAAAAGCTGCACAGTTCTTAAAGGACAAAGAGAAAGAGCTTGCTAAAGGTAAAGCCAGCTCAATGGAAAACTTGAAGGAAAAGCTTCTGGCGGCTAGGAGCAAGGTTCTTTCTGAGGGCTCTGAAAAGGTTAAGGTACTCAGGAAGTCTGGTGAAAAGAAGGTAAGCGAGGCTGCCGAGCTGGCCCTTGAGGCATTTGAGAACGAGATTTCAAGGCCGTAAGTCATTGTGGTTGTGAGTGCGAATGTTTGCCCCTGAACGGATGATGAAGGTAACAGTGATTGGACCTCAGAGCGTGATGGATAAGGCCATCAGGGAGCTTCACAGGCTCAGGGTCGTGCACATAACCGACCACCAGAAGGGCGAGCTTGACATAGGCAGCCCGTTCCAGAAAGCTGACAAGCTTTCAGAGCTTCTCACGGCAGCCAGGGCAGTTTCTTCAGCGCTGGGCATTTCAGGCAAAAAGGAGCTTTCAAATGGCTTCCGGGCTGTTGGGGTGAAAAACATGGCCGAACTTGAGAAGGCGATGAAGAAGCTTAAGCTAAAGGTCAGCGAGATTGCAGACGGCAGCAAGGCAGCTGCTGATGAGATTAAAAAAATAAGTTTGAAAGAGCAGCAGCTTGCCAGCATCCAGAAGCTGGGCCTCTCTCCTGATGCGTTTTCCGGTTACAGGTCAATTTCACATTTTTTCGGGACAGTCACGGATGCCCAAAGGCTGAGGGAGTCGCTTCTTGCTGTTACTGACAAGTTCGAGCTCTTCTCAGCAGAGGACAAAGGAAAGGGGGTTGATAAGGGGCATCCCCTTATTGCGCTGTTCATTGAATCCGGGAAAAGGAACGAGGCAGCTGACCTGCTTGCAAGCCAGGGCTTTGCAGAAATCCAGCTCTCTGAAATAAGGGAAACTACAGGCTCTGTTGTGGCTGCCCTGGAAGCGGTTGCAAAGAAAAAAGAGAGGCTTCAGAAGCAGGTTGAATCAGGCCGCGTGGCCCTTGCAAGGCTGGCTGTCAAATGGAATGATTTCCTGCTTTTGAGCGAGCAGCTCATTTCAGGGGAGCTTGAGAAGGCCGAGGCGCCGTTGAAGTTTGCCGTCACAAAGAATGCTTTCATAGTACAGGGGTGGGTTCCCTTGAGTGCGCTTGAAAATTTGGAGTCAAATCTTGGCAGGGTGACTGGCGAGAGGATTTTTGTGGAGGCTGAGCCTCCACACCATGGCGAGCCTGTTCCTGTAAAGCTTGACAATCCAAAGCCTGCAAGGCCGTTTGAGTTCTTCATGAGCCTTTACGCCCTGCCGAGGTATGATGAGATTGACCCTACGCTCTTCATGTTTGTAACATTTCCGCTTTTTTTCGGCCTGATTTTGGGTGATGTCGGCTACGGCCTTGTTACTTTTTTCCTGCTGCTCTGGCTGAAGGAAAAAATGCCAGGCTCGGCCAAGCTTGTTAACGTGATTGTGCCTGCAGCAGTTGCTTCTGTCTTTTTCGGCTTCCTGTTTGGGGAGGTGTTTGGCTTTGAAGGCGCTTTTGGCTTTGAATTCCCTCACCTGATAAGCAGGACCCATGACGTTAACGGGATGCTGCTGATAGCTTTTGCCATCGGCCTCCTGCACATTAACCTGGGATTTGTGCTGGGCTTCCTCAATGAGCTTCGCCATAAGGGGCTTTTCAGGGCTTTTGCTGCAAAGCTGAGCTGGATTATCCTGCAGGTTGGGGTGGCACTTGTTGCCTTGGCTATGGCTGGCAAGCTTAATATTCCGGTGTACGTGGGAATCGCTGTTGCTGTTGCTTCAGTCATACTGATTTATATTGGGGAGTCCATGAGGGGCATGGTGGAAATACCTGGCCTGCTAAGCAATCTCATGTCTTACACGAGGCTTGCTGCAGTCGGCCTTTCATCGGTTGAGCTGGCTTTGGTGATAAATGGCTTGGCTGGGCAAGTTTCCCACAGCGGCGCTGCAGGAATCGCATTTGGTGTCCTCATATTGTTCATAGGCCACACGATAAACCTTGCACTTGGCCTGCTTGGCAGCTTCCTGCACAGCATGAGGCTCCACTATGTTGAGTTTTTCACAAAGTTTTTTGAAGGGGGGGCGTTTCCGTTCAGGCCGTTCGGCTCAAAAACAGCTTAAAAATAAAAAATTTGGATTTGGAGGTTAGGAAAAATGGCAGAACCAGGATTGGTTGCAATTGGCGCCGGGCTTGCAATAGGCCTTACTGCGCTTGGTGCAGGCCTTGCAGAGAAGGAGATTGGCGCTGCAGCAGTTGGCGCAATGGCGGAGAAGGAAGAGGTTTTCGGGAAGGGCCTTATCTTGACGGTTATCCCTGAAACCCTGGTCATCTTCGGCCTTGTCGTTGCAATACTGATAATGAACCTTGCAAAGTAGGAATTGCGCACATTATGGCGTTACTGATAGCAGTTGCGCCGATTGACAAACATGGGGCTCGAAAAGGTTAAGCAGGATATACTTGAAAAGGCTCGGAAGGAAGCTGATGAAATATTGGCAGCTGCCGCAGCAGAAGCAAAGGCTGTCATGAGGTCTGCAGAGAAGCAGGTACAGGAGTATGAGAAGGCTCTTGCTGAGGAAGAGGATAAGACTGCCGAACTCATGAAGAGAAGGGAGGTCGCGTCTGCTGAGCTTGAGCTGCAGAAGCAGATGCTCACGGCAAAGAACGAGCTGATTGAAAGCGTCTTCGCTCAGGTTAAGGGAAAGCTCAGGGTGCGTAGTGATAAAAGCAGGGAAGCTGACGTAAAATCGCTGCTGAAAGCCGCATCGCAGGAGATGGATGTTGCTGTTGTCCAGTGCAACAGCAGGGATGCAAGGTTCGTTGAAAGCGGTAAGTTAAAGATTGCCAAAAATGACGCCCTGATTGGCGGCATAATTGCAGAGAGCCCTGACGGGAAGCTGAGGGTTGACTATAGCTATGAAACCCTGCTTGGGCAGGTAAAGGCAAAGGTGCTGAGTGATGTTGCAAAAAAGCTATTTGGCAAGTAGCAGAAGCGGGAAGCTCTCGCTTGGGAAGTACCCTTACACTTATGCGAGGGTGAGCGTCATGCGCTCATTTCTGTTGCAAAAGGATGAATACCACAAGCTCATGAAGATGAACCTGAACGAGATGATAAGCTACCTGCAGGGCTCGCAGTACAAGAAGGAGATTGATGAGCTCGCAGTGAGGTTCAGGGGCGTGCAGCTAATGGAGCTTGCACTCAACAAAAACCTTGCGAATACCTGGGCGAAGCTGAAGAAAATATCCCCGCCCAGCCTTCGCATTGTAATAGCATCTTACCTGCTGAGGGTTGATGTCTGGAACATCAAAACCATCGTGAGGGCCAAATTCACCAAGCTGAGTGCAGAACAGCTGCAGCCCATGCTTATCCCTTCAGGCTTTCTCACTGAGAAAAGGCTTGCTGAGCTTGCCAGGAAGGAGTCTGTTGACGAGGTTTTGAAGGCTGTTGGCTTTATTGACTACGGCCAGTTTGCAAAAGCTCTGGAGAATTTCAGGGAAACAAAGTCAGTTTCAGAGGTTGAGAACGTGCTTGACAGGTTTTACTATTCGGCCATGGAGGAGTTTTCAAGGAGGCTTCCGGGCGAGGGCAGGCTTTTCAGGGAATTCCTGGAGGCAGAGCTTGTGGCTGCATCTGTAATGAATGTCCTAAGGCTGAAGCGTGCGAGCCTGCCGGCCAAGGACATCCTGCATTACCTGACAATCCCTAAATCGGGCAGGGCTTTAATCAGCAGGATGGTGAATGCGCCTTCAGCTGTAGATGCTGCGAAGCTTCTGGAGCAAAGCAGGCTCAGGGCATCTGTTGAGAATGGCGTGAAGGAATTCCTCGGCAGCGGCAGCCTAATAAGGCTTGAGCTTGACCTGTCAAGGCAGCTGCTGAAGCGCTCGGCACTGCTCATCCACCAGCATCCCCTTACGGTTGATGTGATACTCGGCTACATGTTCGCAAAGGAGATTGAAGTAAGGAACCTCAAGCTGATGCTCAAGGCAAAGCAGCTTGGCATTGGCGAGGATTTCACTGAGGAGCAGCTCGTGACAGTTTAGCAGTGGCTGATAAAAATGGAACTTGCTGTAATCGGGAAGGAGGACTTTTGCCTCGGCTTCAGCTTGGCAGGAGTGAGGAACATTTTTGAGACCGAGAGCCCTGCAGAGGCAGTCGGCAAGGCAATGGAAAACCAGGAGATAGGCGTTGTTGTGATTGACGAATCGCTCATGGACAGGCTTGACGAGTTTGAGAAGGCGAAGATTGAAGCCAGCGTGAGGCCTGTCTTCATGACCCTCTCGCTTAAGGAGGAGAGCGATGCCCTCAGAAAGATGATAAAGAAATCCATTGGAGTGGAGCTGTGGTGATTTGAAATGGCTAAGACTGGGAAGATTTACAGGGTAGCAGGGCCTGTTGTTGTTGCTGAGCTTGAAGCAGGCATGTACGACGTGTGCAAGGTCGGGAAGGAGAAGCTCCTCGGCGAGGTAATCCAGATTAACGGAGGCAGGTGCACCATCCAGGTTTATGAGGACACCACAGGCATAAAGCCCGGCGAGGATGTTGAGAATACAGGACAGCCGCTTGCTGTTGAGCTTGGGCCTGGCCTTTTGTCTTCAATTTACGACGGCATCCAGAGGCCTCTGCAGGTCCTCAGGGGCCTGACAGGTGATTTCATTGGCCGAGGAGCGACGGCACCGGGCCTTGACCGCAAGAGGAAGTGGGATTTCAAGGCGATTGTAAAGCCCGGCGCCGTAGTCAAAGGCGGCAGCGTCATTGGCACTGTAAAGGAGAGCGAGACAGTAATGCACAAGATTCTCGTCCCTCCAAATGTTAGCGGAAAGGTCGTGAGCATTGCTGACGGCAGCTATACTGTTGCTGATGTTATTGGGAAGCTTGAGGACGGAACTGAGCTCAGGCTCATGCAAATCTGGCCTGTAAGGAAGCCAAGGCCCGTAACCGAAAAGCTGCTGCCTGTTGTCCCGTTAATCACAGGCCAGAGGATTTTTGACTCGCTGTTCCCCCTTGCAAAGGGAGGAGTTGCGGCAATACCTGGGCCGTTTGGCAGCGGGAAAACAGTTTCGCAGCAGCAGCTGGCAAAGTGGTGCGATGCTGACGTGATTGTTTACGTTGGCTGCGGCGAAAGAGGAAATGAAATGACTGAAGTGCTTACCGAATTTCCTGAGATTACTGACCCGAGGACTGGCAAGCCGCTGATGCAGCGCACTGTCCTGATTGCAAACACCTCAAACATGCCTGTTGCGGCAAGGGAGGCCTCTGTTTACACGGGCATCACCCTGGCAGAATATTACAGGGACATGGGCTACTCTGTTGCGCTCATGGCTGACAGCACTTCAAGGTGGGCTGAGGCAATGAGGGAGATTTCATCCAGGTTGGAAGAGATGCCCGGTGAGGAGGGCTATCCCGCTTACCTCTCATCAAGGGTTTCTGAGTTTTATGAAAGGGCTGGAAGAGCTGCTACGCTAATGGGTGCTGAGGGCTCTGTCAGCGTCATAGGCGCTGTCTCGCCTCCCGGCGGTGACCTTTCCGAGCCGGTCACCCAAAGCACTTTGCGTGTAATTAAGACTTACTGGGCGTTGGACGCAAAGCTGGCGCAAAGACGGCACTTCCCAGCAATAAACTGGCTTACCTCACATTCGCTTTACCTGGACTCCTTGGCAGGATGGTATGCGGAAAAGGTTGCGCCTGACTGGACGGAGCTCATTGGCCGAACCAGAACTATCCTGCAGGAAGAGGAAAAGCTGATGGAGATAATGCAGCTTGTCGGCTCTGACGCCTTGCCGGAAAAGGAGCAGGTCACCTTGCTTGTTGCTAGGATGTTCAGGGAGTTTCTCCTTCAGCAGAATGCCTTCCACCCTGTTGACACCTACAGCGAGCCAAAGAAAACTTATCTCATCATGAAAACAATACTGCACTTTGCAGACCTGGCAAAGGCAGCGCTTGACTCTGGCATAAGGGCGCAGAGGATAGTTGCCCTGAAGTCAAAGGACAAGGTTGCTGATGTCAAGTTTGAGAAGGGCTACGAGGATTTCCTTGCTGCCGCGAACAAGGACATCGAGAAAGAATTTGCGCAGCTCAAGTGAATGGTGGTGTTGAATGAAAGAATACAAGACAATAACGAGGGTTGCAGGCCCGCTCATCTTTGTTGAGAAGACCGAGCCTGTTGGCTATGGCGAGCTTGTCAGGATCAGCCTGCCTGGTGGCAGTGTGAAGAGCGGCCAGGTCCTGGACACGAGCGAGGAAATTGTTGTCGTACAGGTGTTTGAGGGAACATCAGGCATTGACCTTAATACAAGGGTGAAGTTCCTGGGCGAGACGATAAAGCTGCCTGTTTCAGGCGAAATTCTTGGCAGAATTCTGAACGGCGCTGGCAAGCCTATTGATGGCGGCCCCGAGATTGTTCCTGATGAGATGATGGAAATAACAGGAGCAGCCATTAATCCTTATGCCAGGGCAAACCCGAGCGATTTCATCCAAACCGGGATTTCAACCATTGACGGCACGAACACGCTTGTCAGGGGGCAGAAGCTTCCGCTTTTCTCCGGCTCAGGCCTCCCCCACAACGAGATTGCCCTGCAGATTGCCAGGCAGGCAAAGGTGCTTGGCAGCAAGGAAGGTTTTGCCATTGTTTTTGCGGCAATGGGCATAACAAACGAGGAAGCCCGGCGCTTTATCTCGGAGTTTGAGGAAACCGGCGCTTTGAAGAGGGCGGTTGTCTTCCTCAACCTTGCAGATGACCCTGCTGTTGAGAGGATTATCACCCCAAGGATGGCTTTGACTGCTGCAGAGTATCTTGCTTTCAGGAAGGAGATGCATGTTCTCGTTATTCTGACTGACATGACGAACTATGCGGAAAGTCTCCGTGAAATAGGGGCTGCCCGCTCGGAGATTCCGGGAAGGAGGGGCTATCCGGGCTACATGTACACTGACCTTGCCATGCTTTACGAGAGGGCTGGCATGATTAAGGGCAAAAAGGGCAGCATCACCCAGCTTCCAATCCTGACGATGGTTGGCGATGACATCACCCACCCAATCCCTGACCTTACAGGCTACATTACTGAGGGCCAGATTGTCATCAGCAGGGAGCTCCACAGCAGGAACATCTACCCTCCTGTTGACGTTCTCCCATCGTTGAGCAGGCTGATGAACCTTGGCATAGGCCCTGGCAAGACAAGGGAGGACCACAAGCAGGTTTCTGACCAGCTGTACGCTTTTTACGCCGAGGGCAAGGACCTTCGCGGCCTGGTTGCGATAGTTGGCGAGGAATCCCTCTCTGAGAGGGAGCGGCGCATTTTGAAGCTGGCAGCTGATTTTGAGGCAAAGTTCGTCAAGCAGGGCAGGAACGAGGACCGCGACATAGAAAAAACCCTTGACATTGGCTGGCAGCTGCTTTCTCAGATTCCTGAGGGCGAGCTGACAAGGATAAGCCCTGAGCTGAGGAAGAAGCACTATGGCAAGCATTAATGTCAAGCCGACAAGGTCTGAGCTGCTGCAGCTGAAGAAGAAAATAAAGCTTGCAAGGACAGGCTACAACCTTTTGAAGAAGAAAAGGGACGGCCTTATCCTGGAATTCTTCAACGTGCTCAAGCAGGCGAAGGACACCAAGAAGGACCTTGTTGCCTCGTACAACGCTGCGCTGCAGAAGATAAACGTGGCAAGGGCTATTGACGGCGACCTCGCGATAAAGTCCATTTCAATGGCTCTCAAGAGCCTGCCCATAGTTGAGGTTGCAACCAAGAACATAATGGGCGTGAAAGTCCCCAAGATAAGCTTTAGCGAGTTCAAGAAGAGCATTTTTGAGAGGGGCTACGGCATAACCTCTGCCACTTCAAAGATTGACGAGGCTGCAATGGCTTATGAGATAGTCGTTGAGAAGGTTGTGGCAACTGCGGAAATAGAGCTCACGCTGAAAAAGCTTCTGCGCGAGATTGAAAAAACCAAGAGGAAAGTCAACGCGCTTGAGCTTCTCACAATCCCGCGGCTTGAGGGCGCTGCAAAGTACATCCGCCTCAGGCTGGAGGAAATGGAGCGCGAGAACTTCTCAAGGCTGAAAAGGATGAAGACGATAAAAGCATAAAACTTAAAAAATTCTAAAGGTTCATTGTTGATTAATGACGGCTATACCTTCAGCTGAAGCGTGCAGTAGTGGTGTTTCGGCAGAGCAAGCTCTAATAAACCAGTGGTACTCATCACACGCCGGGAATTATGATGCACTAATGAATGGTCGCCACGAGTTAAGGCATGCCAGGGAAACCCTGATGGGCCTTCTGGATATAAGGGAAGGATATAAGGTTGTTGAGGTTAGTGTTGGGACAGGGAAAAATTTTCCGCACTACAAAAAAGCGCGTGCCGAAGTTGTTGGTGTAGACATCACCTCAAATATGCTTGATGTTGCTATGCGAAAGGCGCGGAAACTTGACCTGGCAGGTGTTGTGCTTATGGAAGGGGATGGAAGGCGATTGCCTTTTCGCGAAAGCAGTTTTGACGTTGGTGTTTTGACGTATGCCCTGTCGGCCATTCCAGACAACTTGCAAGCCCTCTCTGAAACAGCAAGGGTTGTAAGGCCTGGAGGCAGGATAGGCATTCTTGACTTTTACCATTCCAGCAAAAACGTGGAAGGCGGTGTTGCCGGCATAGGCCTGCTCGCGCTTGTTCACCAAAGCGGGCTGCAAGTAGTGCATAACAAATCGTTTATTAATCCAAGGGAAACGAGAATGCCTGGACGGCAGGGGATTTACGTTTTGGAAGTCAGGTAGCCAACAGGGCAAGATTTTTATATTAGGCGCCCATTACCGTGCCTTATGGCAGACGAGCAAATCAGCATGCCTTCCAGCCAGGGCGGCTTGGTGAGGTATTTCAACGAGTACAAGAGCAAGGTACAAATCAAGCCAATTCACGTTGTGGCATTCGCTGTTGCTGTGATAGTTATTGAGCTTCTTCTGAAGGTTTTCACATCAGCATAGTAATGTTTAATAACTTGCAGCTTCATTCTGTTTTCTTATGTTCCCGGGCATGGACAAGAGGGCAATGGAGGCTGCTATGAGGAAGCTTGGCGTGCAGCAGCGCCAGCTTGAGGCTGAGGAGGTCGTGATTCGGCTGAAGACTGGAAGCGAGATAGTGGTTTCAAATCCTTCTGTTACAAAAGTTACGATGATGGGCCAGGAGAACTTCCAGGTTTCAGGCGAGTATTCGGAAAGGGCTGCACAGCCTTCACCACAGCAGCTGCAGCCTGTGTTCAATGATGAGGATGTCAGGACAGTGGTTGGGCAGACCGGCTGCTCTGATGCGGAAGCCAAGGCTGCCTTGGCAAAGGTCAACGGCGACCTGGCAGCTGCAATTTTGTTCATAAGTGAAAAAAGGTAGTTGGCTGCCTTAGGGGGTAATGTTTATATAATTCATTAGCCACCCCAAGCATCATGGAGAGGTTCCAGCAGGAACTGTCAGAGGGCAGGCGCAAGCTGATGACAGCCGACCACCTGGTTTCGGTTACGTTCCCGCTTGTGAAGGATAACAAGCTGCTGCTGACTGCTGCCGCGAACCTTTTTTCAGCCGCGAAAAACCTTATGGCTTCGCTGCTGCATTATGACGAGGCTTTCAAGAGGATTCCCCATTTCAGGGAAGAGTATGACTCAATGCTGTACTGGCTCAGGGCGAGGTGCATGCCTTATTACGGCCTGAGCAGGGATTATGGCGTTGCTGTTGATGACCTCAGGATTTTGCTTGATGAGCACAAGTCAAGCAGCGTTGAGTTTTCAAGGAAGGACGGGCTTGTCATCTGCTCTGACAGCTACAAGGTAAGGAAGATAACCGTAACGCAGCTGAAGTCCTATGTTGAAGTACTGAAGCGCATGCTGCTTGATGTTGAAGGAGTCGTGTCAAGGTATGAAGGTGTTTTTGGAAGAGGCTCGGGAAGAGCTAAAGCGCGCTGACCACATCATTTACGTCAGCCTGAAGTACACGAGGACTGTTGACGTAATAAAGAACCTTATTGACAGGCTGATAAACTGCCTTGACTTTGTGATTGACCGGCTTCTTGACAGGGCTGTTGAGGACAGGCTCATTGCTGAAAAGCCAGCTAACGCAGGGCTCAAGAGCAACGCCCTGAAGAAGGCTTATAGTGACAGGTTTGCCGAGCTTATTGCGCTATACCTGCAGCTTAGGAAGATAGGCCGTGCAGAATATAAGAAAAGCAGCGAGTACAGGCGGCATGTCACAATGACCGCAACCACTGACGAGGGCGTTTTCATGATAGACATAGACAAGTCAAAGGAGCTTTACCTGAAGGCCAAGCAGTTTGTTGAGGACGCTGAGAAGTTCCTTGGCGGAGAGGAGGAAGAAGAAAGCTGATTGAAATCTCAGCAGTCTAAAAAAGGGGTGTTAGTAGTTGGCAAAAAAGAGGGCAAAAGCTAAAAAAGCTAAGGGAGGCAGGCGGGTTAGCCGTGGCAGCAGAAAAAACACAAAGGCTGGTGCTTCAATTAAGAAGCCTTTGCTGCTTGCCCATGTTGAGCCGAAAGGCCACGCCATGCACAGGAACTCGGGGCAGGTCCTTTACTGGCTGGTTGTCCTCGCCCTTGTTGTGCTGAACATGCTTTCTGTACTCATCATTCCCGTCCTCCAGGTATCCTCAGGAAGCCAGAGTGTTCTGGTGGTTGTTGCTGTGCTTGGGCTTTTCTTCGGCTATGTCACTCACCGGCTTGTCAACCTCGTTGATAACCTTGAGGCAACCCACCATTTCTTTGCGAGGCTTCTGGTTCCGGCTGCGGCAATCCTCAACCTTTTCATTGTAAGCTCAGCCACAAACAAACTGTCAGCTGCCCTCAACCTTGGCTTCACGCACAACCCGGTTTACATAAGCCTGGCATATGGCGTTGCGTTTGTTCTTCCGTCACTGTATTCGGCAGCTTCAGCAGCTTACTCTATGTATGCCAGGGGCGGGAGAAAGGGAGCAAAGCGCTGAGGCTACAGGCTCTCCTTGCAAGACGCCGATAGCTAAAGAAGAAGCTTAAATCATGAGTAAAAATACCCAGAGTGGTATTTTAATAATTTTTCCATCAGTATTAAAAATGTCTTTGGTGACAATTATGCCAAATGGAGATTTATTTTGATCTACGAACTCTTCCAACATTTTAAGGGCTTCTTCCGGGGTTCGATTTCTGAATTTCGATTCAACAGGGATGGGTTTTCTTTTTACTTGGAACACAAAATCAATTTCCTTTTTATCTTTCCAGTAAAAAATTTCCGGTTCAGGGCCAGGTTCCAAATTAAATTTTAGACGTATCAAATGATCGAAGAGTATTCCTTCTGCAATTATCCCTAATTCCATCTCCTCTTTTAACAAAGCATCATCGATAAAACCGAGCATGCCGTTTCTGATGCCCGGGTCCAGAACGTAGATTTTCTCCTGTTTCCTTATTCTCTTTCTCCTGCTCAGAGAATAAAACTCAGAGGATTTTATTAGGTATGCTTTCGTCAGATATTTCAAGTAATCTCTTAATGTTGGGCGCTGGATATCAAGGAGTTCTGCTGTTTTTGCCAAGTTAAAGGGGCTGCCAGAGTTCCTGGCGAGCAGTTTAAATAAATCCTCCAAAACCTCGGGATTTCGTATTCTAAAATACCGTACAATGTCTTTAAAAAAAATTAGCTTAATTTTGTCTCGTACGGCTTCGCCTATTTTACGGTAGTCCTTCTCATCCAGAAATTCCGGATAACCTCCAACGGTCATGTACCTGTTAAGTTCGATTTCAATCAACTCTTTTTTATTGCCTATTGAACCGATAAACTTAAGCAGTGCTGATTTGAAAATTTCAGGATCGTCTTTCTCTAGGGCTAGTGCCAAACTATCCAGAACTTCAAGACGTGTCTTAAAGAAGTCATCAGGAATTACCTGTCTATATTTGAGGACCTCAGAGAATTTTAACGGCAACATAAGAGAGATTTTTATTCGGCCTAACAAGGATTCTTCCGTTCCCTTGCTGATCCAGATAGAAGAAGACCCTGAAATGAAGAATTTCAGTTTATAACCTAAATCGTACCAGTTTTTAAGAATTGCCGCCCAATCAGGGAGTTCTTGAACTTCATCTAAAAAAAAATAATGAGTCTCTTGCAAAGCGTCGAGTGGCTTTTGAATCACATATTTTGAATACGTTTCGAGAATGTCCTTAAGTTCGGCTCCACCGCGGTTTAATTCAACTTCATCAATGGACAAGTAAAGGATCCGTTTCGGATCAACTTTTAATTCGAGTAGGTGCTGAATTAACTGATGCATCAGAATAGTTTTTCCAACTCGTCGCGGCCCCATAATTGAGCTTATTTCTCGCCGCTCAAGGGATTTCTTAAGAAAATAAAAATCCCCACGCTTAAAAGAAGAAATTTTTGACGGAGGGATTGGTTTATTCTCCCACCAAGGATTATACCGATTCAAGATTTTTAAAATTTCCAGTTGCTCCACATGTATTACATAATATCCATTATTTATAAAGTTTTGTATTTTACATTATACACTTTTTCAGACTAAAGCTTTAGTCAAAATGTATAATAAGAAGAACATAAAAAGGCAGGAAATGTATAATAAGAAATACACTTGGGAGTAGCGAGGGGTTTATCTTCAAAACCCAAAACCCAAAAACATAACGTTTATAAATCACCCCTAAGTTCTCGACTGTTGCCTGAAAAGGAACCTTTTCAGTACAGGTTTTCCTGAGCAATCCGTTCGGTTTCGGTGCGGCAGCAAATTCGCAGCTGCTGTAGCGGTGAAAGAAGCGAATTTTTGGCTCGGTTTTCTGTACGGGATTCTTTTCCGGCTTGTGAGAGTGTAAATCAGTATGGCAACAACGCGAAGACCAAGGCACGGAAGCATGCAGTTTTGGCCCAGGGTGAGGGCTGCAAGGCCTTACCCCAGAATCAGGAATCAGCTCGTGCCGCAGGAAGCCAGGCTCGGCGGCTTTGCCGGCTACAAGGCAGGCATGACCCACCTCCAGATTGTTGACAACAGGCCAAACGCAATGACAAAGGGCGAGGTCATCTCAATTCCAGTGACAATAATTGAGTGCCCCCCAATCAAGGTCGCGTCTGTGCGCCTTTACACTGTTTCTTCTAACGGCTTGAAGCTTTCAAAGGAAATTTTTGGCAAGGTTGACAAGCAGCTCGGCAGGAAACTCACTGTTGCAAAAAAGGAAGTTTCAGCTGCTGCTGTTGACCTGGACAGTGTTGTTGATGTGAGGGTGAATGTTTACACCCAGCCCTGGCTTTCAGGGGTTGAAAAGCACAAGCCTGAGCTTTTTGAGCTTTCAGTGGGAGGAAAAACCATTGCTGAGAGGATTGCCTTTGCCCAGCAGCTGCTTGGGAAGGAAGTGGCCGTTAAGGATGTCCTGAAGGAGGGTCAGCAGGTTGATGTTTTCGGGGTTACTGTCGGCAAGGGCTATCAGGGCCCTGTCAAGAGGTTTGGTTTGCACCTGAGGCAGCACAAGGCTGAGAAGACCAAGAGGGGGCCTGGCTCGCTTGGTGGCTGGTCCAGTCCAAGGATGTGGACTGTTGCCCACGCAGGCCAGATGGGCTTTCACTCCAGATATGAGAGGAACAAGCTGGTCGTGAAGCTTTCAGAAAATCCTGCAGAGTTCCAGATGTCTGGCGGCATAATCCATTACGGCAGGCTGAAGTCGCATTTCATTGTTGTCAAGGGCTCGGTTCAGGGCGAGCCGAAGCGCCTGGTCAGATTGATGCCTTCAAGGCTTCCGAGCACGAGGCTTCCTGCTCAGGCTCCGACTATAGAGTATGCGAGCCTTTCATCCAAGCAAGGGAAGTAGCGAAATGAAAGTCAATGTTGTTGATGCGGAAAAGGGAACTGTGGGGCAGGTTGAGCTGCCGCAGCAGTTTGCCGAGGAGTTCCACCCTGACCTCATTGCAAGGGCTGTTCTTTCAATTGAGAGCAAGGCGAGGCAGCCTTACGGCTCTGACCCTGAATCAGGCAAGCGCTACTCTGCAAAAATTTCCAGGAGAAGGAGGGATTACAAGGGCGCTTACGGCCATGGCATTTCAAGGGTTCCGAGGAAGACAATGAGCCGCTCAGGCACGAGGTTCAACTGGACAGCAGCCCTGGCTCCGGGCACGGTTGGCGGAAGGCAGGCCCACCCTCCGAAGGCTGAGAAGGTTTGGGCAAAGAAAATCAACAAGAATGAAAACAGGAAAGCGATAAGGTCTGCGCTGGCTGCCACAATGGTTCCGTCAATCGTCAGCGGCAGGGGCCACGTTGTTCCAAAAGGTTACCCGTTCATTGCCTCGGCAGCAGTTGAGGACGTCACCAAAACAAGGGATGTTGTTAATGCTCTGAGGAAGTTCGGTTTTGAGGCTGAGCTGGCCCGTGTTTCAGGCAGGACCATCAGGGCAGGCAAGGGAAAAACAAGGGGCAGGAGGTACAGGGTTAAGAAAGGCCCGCTTATTGTTGTTTCTGCAGAGAGCTCAAAGCTGATTAAGTCTGCAAGGAACATAATGGGTGTTGATGTTGCAGTAGTCAACAGGCTTAATGCTCACATGCTTGCGCCCGGGACAGCCCCTGGAAGGCTTACGCTGTTCACAGCGGCTGCTATTGAAAGGCTGGGCAAGGAAAAATTATTCACTTGAGTGGTTAAGATGGACTCGCAAAGCGTTATCAAGTACCCGGTCAGCACCGAGAGGACACTTAGGAACATGGAGGCAGAGAACAAGCTGCTCTTCGTTGTTGACAGGAAGGCGACAAAGTCAGACGTGAAGAAGGCTGTTGAGTCCCTGTTCAAGGTGAAGGTTGTCGGGGTTAACACTTACATACTCCTTGGCAAGAAGCGGGCTTATGTGAAGCTCAGCAAGGAGAACCCTGCGATTGACGTTGCAACGCAGCTTGGAATGGTTTAATGAGGCATAGGGAAAGGTCGTTTTTGATTGACCTTTTTCCTAAAAAGGTCAAATGGGCAAGAATCTTATCCAGCAGAGAAGGGGCAAGGGAACCATCAGGTTCAGGGCTCCAAGCTTCCGCTACATCGGCGAGGTGAAGCACAGGGCTTATACTGACGCTGAGAGGCTTGGCAAGGTTACTGGCACGATTGTTTCGCTTGAGCACAGCTCAGGCCACTATGCCCCAATAGCCCGGATAAGGTATGATGACAATCAGGAGGCGTTGCAGATTGCCCCTGAGGGCGTGAAGGTTGGCGACGAGGTTGAGGCTGGCTTTGCTGCAGAGATTGCTCGCGGCAACACGCTTCCTCTTTCGCAGATTCCGGAGGGCACACTTATATATAACATTGAAAGTTCGCCTGGCGATGGCGGCAAGTTTGTCCGCACAACAGGGCTGGCTGCAAAGATAGTTGCAAAGTCAGGCAATGAAGTCGCTGTGCTCCTGCCGTCTAAGAAGCAGCACACGTTCAACCCGATGTGCCGGGCGACCATAGGCCTCATCGCTGGAGCTGGCAGGACAGAGAAGCCTTTGCTGAAGGCAAGCAGCAACATGTTCAGGAAGATGGCAAGGAACAAGTTCTGGCCGCAGGTCAAGGGCCAGTCAATGAATGCTGTCGCCCACCCTCATGGTGGCTCAAGAAGCTCAAAGAAGAACAAGCCGACGATTGCGAACAGGTTTGCCTCATCCGGGGCAAAGGTTGGCCACCTGCATCCGAGAAGGACAGGCAGAAGGAAGCTGTAATGATGCTGATGGTGTAACAAAATGGCACGAAAGGAATTTACTTATCGCGGGAAAAGCGTTGAAGAGCTCAGGAAGCTGAGCCTGAAAGAGTTTGCAGCCCTGCTGCCTTCAAGGCAGCGGAGGAGCCTGTCAAAAGGGCTTAGCGAGGAAGGCAAGGCGTTGCTTGAGGACATAAAGTCAAGCCCGAATGCACGAACCCATGTGAGGAGCATGATAATCCTTCCTGACATGGTTGGCAGGAGCGTTAAGGTTTACAGCGGCAGGGAGTTTGTTGCCTTGGCCATAACTGCAGAGATGCTTGGCCACTACCTTGGCGAGTTTGTGCAGACGAGGAAGAAGGTAGTTCACCATGCACCTGGCATTGGCGCAACCAAGTCCAGCGCTGCGCTGTCAGTAAAGTGACCCTTTTAGGAAAAGCCCAAATCGGCGAAAGCCGATTGGGCACAGTTGAGCAAAGCTCAACTTGTGGGTCAATCCAAAAACTAAAATGAAGTATGCAACACCTTATGATGAGAAGAAAATGGCGAGGGCTTTAGGCGTTGCCCTGCCGATTTCAACTAAGAAGGCTGTTGAGCTTTGCTCTTTCGTGAAGGGCAGGGAGCTTTCAACTGCTGTCAGGCTGCTTGAGGCAGTCATGGAAGAGAAGGTTGCCATCCCGTTCAGGAGATATGCGAGAGGAGGCACGGGCCATAGGCCAGGAGGCATAGGCCCTGGAAGGTACCCAAAGAAGGCCTGCGCCGAGGTTGTAAAGCTGCTTAAGCAGGCCGAGGCAAACGCGAAGGTCAAGGGCCTTGACACTGCAAAGCTCATCGTGAGCAGCATCCTCGCGAACAAGGGAGCCTTGTCGTGGCACTTTGGCAGGCAGCGAAGGAGAAGGATGAAAAGGACTCACGTTGAGATCGTCGTCTCAGAATCAGAGGCTGCCGCAGCCGGTAAGGAAGAAAGCAGGAAAACAGAAGCGAAGGCAGCCGTGAAAGAAGCAAAAGCAAAATCGCCGCAGCCGGCAGCAGCGGCTGTTGCCAAAAATGCTGAACCAAAGCATGCAGAAGTGAAAAAATGATTGAGCGCGAATTTGTGGAGCAGAAGAAGAAGGAGTTCCAGATACAGGAGTTTGTGTCCGAGACACTCAAGAATGCAGGCCACAGCCACACGAAACTGCAGCGCACTCCTTTGGGCGAGAAGGTTGTGATTTACACTTCAAGGCCTGGCCTCATCGTGGGAAGGAAGGGCCAGACAATCTCAAAGCTGACTGAGGTTTTGAAGAAAAAGTTCGGTCTTGAGAACCCGCAGGTTGAGATTGCCGAGGTAAGCAACCCAAGCCTTGACTCAAGGATTGTTGCTGAGAAGATTGCTTCAGACCTTGAAAGGTTTGGCTCAAACCGCTTCAAGGGCATCATGCACAAGGCATCTGAGGATGTCCTGGCTGCTGGCGCGATTGGCGTTGAAATCAGGCTTTCAGGGAAGCTGCCCGGGGCGAGGGCCAAGAGCTGGAGAGTAGCTGGTGGCTACCTCAGGAAATGCGGCGATGCCGCCATGTCTTTTGTTGACACCACAATACACGCTGCGCTCCTGAAGCCTGGTGTCATAGGCATCCAGGTCAGGATTATGCCTTCAGGCATTGTGATGCCTGACGAGATAAAGATGGTTGAGGAAGAGAAAGCTGCGGTTGGGCCTGTGGTTGAGGTCGCGGAAGGGGCTGCTGTAGCTGCTGCCGAGCCGGGCCAGGCCGCGGTAATAGAAGCTGTGGTTGCTGCTGAAGGCAAAAGCGAGGTAGCAGTTGTTGCTGAAACTGAAGCGAAGGGTAAGGCTCCAAAGAAGCGGAAATCGCCATCAAGGGCAAAGCCAAAGGCTAAGAAAGCTGAGGCAGTTACTGATGCTGCAGTTAAGGCTGAAGAGCCGGTTGCCAATCCTGAGTCAAAGGATGGCAAGCAGGAGTCTGAGGTTAAAGATGAAGGCAATGAAGGATCTTAAGGCGCTGAGCGAGGACGCGCTCAAGGCGCGCATGGCTGAGCTCAGGAAGGAGCTGATGAAGTACAGCGCCCAGGTAGCCATAGGGACAATCCCGAAGAACCCGGGAGCTATCCGCAGGGGCAAGCGCATGATTGCAAGGATATTCACCATAATCAACAGCAGGAGGCTGAACCCGAAAGCATGACTGAAACTTGCCCAAAGTGTGGACTGCCTATGCCAATATGCGTTTGCGAGACAATCGCGAAGGAGAGCCAGCGCATACGCGTTTACCTCGTAAAGAAAAAGTTTGACAAGTTCAGCACCATAGTGGAAGGGTTGGAAGCAAAATCAATTGACCTCAGGGATGTTGCCAAGACGCTCAAATCAGACCTTGCCTGCGGCGGAACCGTCAAGGCCGGGAAGATTGAGCTTCAGGGCGACCACAGGCAGAAGGTCAAGATGTCATTGATAAGGATGGGATTCGCTCCTGCAACTATAGAGATTCGCTAACGTTTGTAGTAACGGAGCTTAATAACAGGATATGAGTAGTTCAAAGGTGGGAAAGTGGCAGCAAAAACAAGGAAAATGGGCGCAGAAACAGGAAAGGACGTGAAGGCGGACGTTACAGGGCTTAGCATTGCGAGGCCTGATGCGCCCTGCACAGACGGCAATTGCCCCTTCCACGGCAGGCTCAGGCTGCATGGCAGGCGCCTCTCCGGCACGGTGTCTTCTGCGAAGATGCGAAGGACTGCAAACATAGTGATTGAGCGCACTGCTGTCCTGAAAAAATACGACAGGCACGAGAGGAGAAGGTCAAAGCTCAAGGTTCACAATCCAGAATGTTTATCAGCGAAGGAAGGGGACAGGGTTGACGTAATTGAGTGCAGGCCTTTGAGCAGGACCAAGCATTTTGTCATAGTCAGGAAATATTGATGATGGTGTAAAAGATGCAGCCGATAAAGTCAAGGATTACGAAAGCATTGAACCACGGCAGCTATGTGGAAACGTGCGATAATTCAGGCGCAAAGCTGCTCAGGATAATATCTTTTTTCGGCGCAAAGACAGTTGCCGGGAGAAAGCCGTCAGGCGGAATTTGCGACATGATAATGGCGTCTGTAAGGAGGGGCACCCCTGAGATGAGGAAGCAGGTTGTTTTCGCGGTCATAGTGAGGCAGCGCAAGGAGTTCAGGAGGCAGTCAGGCGAGAGGATAAAGTTTGAGGACAATGCAGCTGTTGTGCTGAAGGATGAGAGCGGAAGCCCGAAGGGCACCCTGATTAAGGGCGCAATCCCGAGGGAGGTTGCCGAGCGCTGGCCAATGGTATCAAAGCTCGCGACAATAGTTGTTTGAGGCTGGATGTTAAAATGAAGCTTTTTTCGGCTGGGTGGAAGTCAAGCAGCAAGGTGTCAAAGCAGAGGAAGTACCGGCTGAACTCGGCATTGCACCTGAAGAGGAATTTCCTTGCCGCGCCCCTCGCTCCTGACTTGAAGGCAAGGTACGACACAAGAAGCCTTACGGTAAGGGAAGGCGACACCGTAAAAATAATGAAAGGTGAGTTCAAGGGCGTGACAGGCAAGATTAACAGCGTGAACCTTAGGAAAAGCACGGTTTATGTTGACGGCGCTGGGCGCGTCAGGAAGGACGGCACAAAATCGTTTTTCCCGCTCCGCCCTTCAGGCCTTATGCTCGTTGAGATAAGCGTTGAGGACAAGAAGCGTGCAGCTTCGCTGGCAAGGAAGAATCCGGGGAATAAAAAGCCGGCAAAGGGAAAGTAAGGGTTGGTTGTTATGGCTAAAAAACACTTGAAAAGGATTGCAGCGCCTTCCACCTGGATGGTGGACAGGAAGGAAAGAAAGTTCATAGCCATGCCCAAGGGCAGCTTCAAGAGGGCTATGGGAATGCCGCTGGTTACAGTGCTCAAGGACGTGCTCAGGCTGGTTACAACAAGGAAGGAGGGCAAGCGCGTGCTTAACAGCAGGGAGATACTTGTGAACAGCAAGAGGCGCAAGGATGAGAAGTTCATGATTGGCCTGATGGATGTCTTGGCAATTAAGGACATCGGGAAGTCTTACAGGATGCTGCTTGACAGGAACAACATACTCCGGCTTGTCCCGGTTTCCGAAAGCGAGGCTTCTGTGAAGCTTGGGAAGGTAACAGGCAAGAGGTCTGTCAGGAAAGGCAGGATTCAGCTTTCGCTCCATGACGGCAGGAGCCTGCTTGGCGAAGCTTCCCATTCAACAGGCGACACTGTCGTGATTGCACTCCCAAAAGGCGATGTGGTGCAGCACCTTAAGCTTGAAAGCGGGTGCCAGGCCTACCTCATAGGAGGGAGCAATGTAGGCAGGACAGGCGTTGTTGGCAACATTTCAGGAGATAAAGTAACCATCAAGATTGGCGATGAGACTGTTGAGGCAGCCAGGAGGTTTGTCTTTGTGGTTGGCAAGGACAAGCCGGTGGTAAAGTCAGTTGTTTCAGTTTAATCATGAAGTGAGCTAAGATGGCAGCAAAAGTGATGCAGCAGGAAATGGTATCGGGGCATAGTCCAAGGGAGAATGCTATGCGCCAGCTGAGGGTAACAAAGGTTACCCTTAATGTTGGTGCTGGCAAAAGCACTGAGAAGCTTGAGAAAGGGCTGAAGCTGCTGAAGGCCATTACAGGAATAGCTCCAATCAAGACATTTACCAATAAGAGAATCCCGAACTGGGGCCTTAGGCCTGGCCTTCCGATAGGCTGCAAGCTCACGCTGCGTAAAGCTGTCTCTGTTGAGCTGCTGAAAAGGCTTATCCAGTCAAGGGATAGTAAGCTTGTTGAAAGCCAGTTTGACGGCGAAGGTAATGTTTCATTCGGCATTCCTGAGTACATTGACATCCCGGGCGTTAACTATGACCCTGCAATAGGGATAATGGGGCTCGAGGTTTGCGTTACCCTTGAGAGGCCTGGCTTCAGGATAAAGCGAAGGAAAATCATGAAGAGGAAAATCCCTGCAAGGCACAGGATAAGCAGGCAGGAAGCCATGGATTTCATGAAGGAGAAATTCGGAGTGACGGTGGTTTCAGAATGACAGTAAGCAGCTACAAGAAAATGTTCACGCAGTTGAAGGCAAAACCGGTTATCTTGCAAAAGTACCTTAAGTTCAACAAGCCGAAAGACAGGAAGTTCGGCAAGGGAATAAAGCAGTGCCTGCGCTGCGGAAACACTAGGGGATTCATTGAGAAGTACGGGCTGAGCCTTTGCAGGAAGTGCTTCAGGGATATTGCGACAAATATCGGATTCAAGAAATACAGTTGACCTCTTTAAGAAAGAGGTCAATCAGAAAACGATAAAACAAGGAGCGATGGAAAATGTTGAATGACCCGTTGGCAAACGTGCTGGCAGTGATAAACAACGCAGAGCACAAGGGAATGAGGCAGTGCACAATAAAGCCGGCTTCAAAGCTTATCACAGGTGTGCTGGGCATACTGAACACGAAGCGCTACGTGGGCGGCTACACAATCATCGAGGACGGCCGGGGCAATATCGTGGAAGTGAACCTTATAGGCGCGGTCAACAAGTGCGGCGCAATAAAGCCGAGGTTTTCAGTTGCCATGGGAAGCTATGAGAAGTTTGAGAAAAGGTTCCTTCCTGCAAAGGACTTTGGGGTGCTTATTGTCTCAACGCCAAAGGGAATCATGACGCATGCCGAGGCGAAGGCAAAGGGCTTCGGCGGCAGGCTGCTGGCATATTGTTACTAGGCAATTTGGTGCAAGATGCAAAAAGCTGTATTGAAGGAAGCCGGGAAGGCGAAGCGCAGCGAGGAGATAGCTCTGCCTTCAGGGGTTACAGCCACACTAAGCGGCAGGGTGCTGGCGCTTAAAGGCTCCAAGGGCGAGACTTCAAAGGAGATAAAGGGGCCGGGCGTTGCCATTGCTGTTGAAAGCGGCAGGATAGTGCTGGAAACAGGCAGGGACAGCAAGCTGGAGAAAAAGCTCTTGGGGAGCCTGAGGGCGCACGTTGTTAACATGGTTGCCGGAGTGACAGAAGGCCACGTATACAAGCTCAGGATTTGTTTCACTCACTTCCCAATTACTGCAACGGTTTCAGGCAGGAAGTTCATTGTGAAGAATTTCCTGGGTGAGAAGACCCCCAGGCAGCTTGAGCTGCCAGAAGATGTGAAGGCCAGGGTTGAAGGCGCTGACATTACCATAGAGTCTGCTAGCAGGGAATCTGCAGGGCAGACTGCAGCTTCAATAGAACAGCTCACAAGGCGTGCCAATTATGACACGCGGGTTTTTGCAGACGGGATTTACATTACCATGAAGGACGGCAGAGATGTAAAGTGAAAGTGGCAGGAAAGCTAAAATGATTGACGCGAGATTGCTTGAAGTGAGGAGGGTTGTGAAGGGAAGGAAGCCCAATTTCCAGGTTCAGAACTCCAACGACCCGAAGAAAAGGTTTCCTGGCAGGTGGAAGAGGCCCAAGGGGCTCCAGAACAAGATGAGGGAAAGGAGAAAGGGCAACCCTAAGTATATTGAGCCGGGCTACGGCTCCCCTGTTGGGGTGAAAGGCGCAACAGCAGAAGGGCTGTTCCCTGTTGTTGTCAGCAACATTGCCGGGCTCGGCAAAGTCCGTGAGAGCGAAGGTGTTATAATTTCGGCAGCAGTAAGCGTGAAGAAGAAAGTGCTGATAGCAAAAGCTGCTGTGGAAAGAAAGCTGAAGCTGCTTAACTTTAATGCTGAGGAAATGGCGAAGAAGCTAGCTGAAGGCATGGCATCCAGGAAGAGCCGCAGGCTCGATATACTCGGGAAGAGAAAGGTCAAGGGCGAGGCGAAGAAGCAGACCGCGACATCAGCAGCTGCCTCAAGTGAGAAGAAGGAAACAACAGCGCCAGCTGCCGACATCGAAAGCAAGGTTGACGACGAGGCTAGGAAGAAGGCAGAGAAAGAGGAGAAAGACAAGATTCTCACAAAGGCGAAGTGATGGAAAAATGATGCTTGGAGTCCAGAAGCGGTTGGCAGCGGGGATTTTTGGGTGCTCGCCCAAGAAGGTCGTATTTGATACTGAGAGGCTTGCCGAAATAAAGGAAGCTATAACAAAGACAGACCTGCGAGCCCTGATTGAGCAGGGGGTCATAAGGAAGCTACCTGCGCGGGGCGTGTCCAAGGCAAGAATCAGGGTTGCTCATGAGCAGAAGAGCAAGAACAGGAGGAAAGGCCATGGCAGCAGGAAGGGCGCGGCAGGTGCCAGGACAGTCAGGAAGACAGCATGGATTAACAGGGTCAGGCTGCAAAGAAGCTACCTTCAGTCGTTAAGGGCGTCCAATGCTGTCAACAAGGTTCAGTTCGTTGAGGTTTACAAGAAAATCAAGGGCGGGTTTTTCAGGAGCAAGCGCCACCTTGAGCTCTTCCTCACTGAGAGGGGGATTTTGAAGGCAAAGGTACAACAGCAGGTAAAGGCTGATGCGAATAAAGGCACTGGCGCTGCTGTTGGTGGTGGAAAATGAAAAGCGTGATTGCTGTTCCGTTTGCAAGGAAGCTGTCCGGAAGGACTAACTACCGAAGGAGGCTTGCGCTGCTCAAGTCAGGCCTGCCCAGGCTTGTTGTCAGGAAGACGCTCACTGGCATAATCCTGCAGGTTGTTGGTTTTGAGGCTGCAGGTGACAAGGTAAGGCTTTCAGTTACTTCAAAGAAGCTCAGGGCTCTTGGCTGGAAGCACAGCTGCAAGAACATCCCTGCAGCTTACCTGGCTGGCATGTTGCTGGCAAAGGCCGCTCTGGCTGCGAAGGTAAGTGAAGTGACACCTGATATTGGCCTGCAAAGCGTTACAAATGGCGGGAAGATTTTTGCAGCCCTGAAGGGTGCAAAGGATGCTGGCCTCAGCTTCCAGCTCTCGGACGAGGTTGTGCCGGGCAGCGATGCAATCGCAGGCGCGAGGATAGCAGCGTATGCAAAGTCTGCAAAGCCCGGCCAGTTTTCAAGGGCAGGCAGCGAAGCGCTTAACATAACCGCTGATTTTGAGAAGGTGAAGGCTGCAATCGCAGCTGGCCAGTGGAACATGCCTCCAAAGGCACAATTCCGCAGCGAGCGGAATGTGCAATCTGACAAAGTCAGATTTGCAGCAGCCAGGCCCAAGTTAACAAAAAAATGATTGAGTGATGCAAATGGCTATGATGGAAAGAAGAAAGATGAAAAGGAAGGAAAGGTTCAAGTTCAGGCCTGTTGAGATGACAGAGGAGGAGAGGCTCAGGCAGGCAGAGATTAAGAGGACGAGCCTTGAGGCGTGGAAGCCCAGGACAGAGCTTGGAAGAAAGGTAAAGGCTGGCCAGATTACTTCAATTGATGAGATACTTAATTCAGGCCAGAGGATTATGGAGCAGGAGATAGTTGATGCTCTGATGAGCGATTTGAGCACTGATTTGCTGATGATTGGCCAGTCCAAGGGCAAGTTTGGCGGGGGGCAGAGGAGGGCTTTCAAGCAGACTCAGAAAAAGACTGCTGAAGGCAACAAGCCCAGCTTCGCAACTATGGTTGTCATTGGCAACAGGAACGGCTACATCGGGATTGGCTATGGCAAGTCCAGGGAGACTGTTCTGTCGAGGGAGAAAGCCACGAGGAATGCCAAGCTTAACATAATTAAGATTAGGAGGGGATGCGGCAGCTGGCAATGCGGCTGCAGGACTCCCCATACAATACCTTTTAGCGTGTCCGGAAAGTGCGGCTCTGTCGTTATTGAGCTCAGGCCTGCCCCAAAGGGCAGCGGCTTGAGGGTTGCAGAGGAGTGCAGGAAAATCCTTGCCCTCGCAGGCGTAAATGATGTCTGGAGCAAGACATTTGGCCAGACTCGCACGACCATTAACCTTGCATCGGCGTGCTTCTCTGCTTTGAAAAGCCTGGGCGGGAAAAAGCTACAGGCAGAGAACACTGAAAGCCTTGGCATAGTGGAAGGCTTAAAGGCCCAGTAGGCAAGTTAATAATTTACGGTGAGATGACATGGAAAACCAGCGGAAGCAGATTGCGGTAATCCGGCTTAGGGGCAGGACTGGCTTGCAGGGTGATGTTGCAGCAACTCTTCATATGCTCAACATCAGGCGTGTTAACCATTGCGCGATTGTTCCTGACAGCCCTGATGTGGTTGGCATGCTGAAGAAGGCAAAGGACTACATAACCTGGGGCTACGTTGATTCAGATACGCTGAAGCTTCTTTTGGAAAAGCGCGGCGAGCCGGCTTTGGCTGGCGGCAGGAATTTCGTAGCGGTTAATGGCAAGAATTACAAGCCTTACTTCAGGCTGAGCCCTGCGAAGGGCGGCCTTGGAAGCAGGGGCGTGAAGGCGTCATTCACAAACGCAGGCGCCCTCGGTGACAGGAAAGACAAGGTTAATGAGCTGCTCAGGAGAATGATTTAGCAGCGTGGTGCCTTTATGACTGTAAACAGAAGGAAGAAGGACGTGAAATTCCGTGGAAGCCATACCCACGGCTGGGGTAGCAAGAAGAAGCACCGTGGCTCTGGTAACCGGGGAGGAAAGGGAAACGCTGGTACCGGGAAAAGGGCTGACCAGAATAAGCCCTCAATCTGGCATGAGCAATACTTTGGCAAGCACGGCTTTACCCACAAGGGGGCTGTCCGCCACAAGTCTGTCAACATTGAGTTCCTTGACCAAAACATTGAAAAGCTTGTGAAATCAGGCGTTGCAAAGCAGCAGAACGGAGCTTTTGCTGTCAATATCGCTGACCTGGGCTTTGGCAAGCTCCTTGGGAAGGGCAGGGTCACCAGGAAAATGGCAATAACTGCTGGCTACGCATCTTCACGCGCTGTTGATGCAGTCAGGGAAGCTGGCGGCGAAGTGATTGTCGCAAATCAGAAAGCGACTGCTAGTGAGAAAGCGGCAGTAGCCGTGGTAGCAAAAACAAAGCAGTCTAAGTAAGTGTTGTGCTATGGGAGTCAAGGATATCTTGCTGAATCTGCCTGAAGTGGCTGGCCCTTCAGAGCGCAGGCTGCCGTTCAATGAGAAGCTTAAGTGGACTGGTGTTGTGCTTGTCCTTTTCTTCGCGCTGGGCCTTATCCCTCTTTACGGTCTCGGCGAAAACTCCCTCTCGCAGTTCCAGTTCCTTTCCATCATTCTGGGGGCAGAGTTTGGCTCAATAATCTCTCTTGGCATCGGCCCCATAGTAACTGCTTCCATACTGCTGCAGCTCCTGAACGGCTCCGGTGTGTTGAAGTTTGACCTGACTACGCCTGATGGCAAGAAGCTGTTCCAGGGAGTGCAGAAGGGCCTTGCGATGGCTTTCATTGTTTTTGAGGCAATGGTCTATGTTTATACAGGGGGTTTGGCTCCTAATGCAGACGGCAGCAACCTTGTTCTGGTTGCCCAGCTGGCAGTGGGCGGGCTTTTGATACTTTTCATGGACGAGGTTGTCAGCAAGTGGGGCTTTGGCTCCGGCGTTAGTTTGTTCATAGCAGCTGGGGTTTCAAAGGAGATAGTTATCAGGCTGCTGAGCCCGCTTAACTCCACAGGCAGCCTTGCCTTCACTACAGGGGAAGCCCCTGTTGGGGCCCTCCTTGCCATTTTTTACTTTTTCGTGCAGGGCGACTTCAGGCAGGTCCTGGCAAACCTGCTCGTGATAGGGACAACGCTTCTTGTTTTCGTCATAGCTGTTTATGCCCAGTCGATGAAGGTTGAGCTGCCCCTTTCCTTTGGCAGGATTAGGGGGCATGGCATAAGGTGGCCTCTGGCATTTATTTACACCAGCAACATACCGGTAATACTGACAGCTGCCCTTCTGGCGAACATCCAGCTTTGGGCAAGGCTCCTGCAAAGCAAGGGGTTCACTTTCCTTGGGACTTTTAACCCTGCAGGCGGCTCTACTGGGTTCATATCGCTGATAAACCCTGTAAACATTGTCAACAACCTGGCTACGGCCAGCCTGAACTTTGCTGATGTCGTGCCCAGGATTGTGGTGTATACGCTCATAATGATTGGCGGGGCAATACTTTTCTCAATTTTCTGGGTGAAGACTGCAGGCCAGGATGCGAGAAGCCAGGCTAAGCAGATTATGTCGTCTGGCTTGCAGATTCCGGGCTTCAGGAGGGACGAGCGGGTGGTTGAAAGCCTCCTTGACAGGTATATCCCTGCATTGACTGTCATGGGCGCCATTACTGTTGGCTTTCTTGCTGCTTTCGCAGACGTCATGGGCGCCCTGACATCAGGAACAGGGCTGCTGCTGACTGTTATGATAATCTACAAGCTTTACGAGGAGATTGCGCAGCAGCACGCTGTTGACATGAACCCGATGCTCAGGAAATTCATTCAGTAAAAAATTTGGAGAAAGTGATAAAAATGGCTCTGCTTGGCTTCATGGACATTCTGCTCAGCTTCACGCCAGCCGTGGCAATAATCATAATCTCGCTAGCCGTCTCGGTTATCACGACGCTGGTCTATAAGTACACTACCAACCAGAAGCAGCTCAAAGAGATGAAGGAAGAGATGGCCAGGCTGCAGGCCGAGATTCGCACTACAAAGGAGCCTGGCAGGGCTGCGCAGCTGCAGAAGGAAATGATGGGCAAGTCAATGAAGCAGCTTAACTCCTCAACAAAGTCAATGCTCATAACACTTGTCCCCCTTTTTCTCATCTTTGGGTGGATGGGGAGCCACTTGGCTTACCAGCCTGTAATGCTTGGCGAGGAATTTACAACTACAGTTCATTTTGCAAAATCAGCAGCGCAAAATGCAAGCGCGCTTGCCCTAGGCAACGTCACGCTTTCTGCAAGCGAGGGCCTGGAGATTCTGTCAAGCCCAGCTCAGGAAGCTAAAGGCGCAGCAGTGAGCTGGCGCCTGAAGGGGGATAAGGAAGGTGCTTACAGGCTAACTTACAGCCTGGGCGATGAAATGTATTCTCTGAACGTCCTGCTGACTAATGAGTTCAGGTATGAGAATCCTGTCCTTGCAAAATCAAAGGGCATAAAGAAGGCCAGCGTGATTGACAGAATAACTGTTGACCTGAAGCCGCTTCGGCCTTTTGGCAATTTCTCGCTGCTGGGCTGGGAGCCTGGCTGGCTTGCAACTTACATTATCTTCTCGCTTGCCGCCTCGATGCTTGCAAGGAAGCTGCTCAAAGTTTACTAGTCAAAACCTGAGTGAGCTTGTCTGCACTTTTGGCTGCTTGTGGTCTTGCAGACTTACTCCCAAATCGGCAGAAGCCGATTGGGCACAGTCGAGCGAAGCTCGACTTGTGTTCTCTCCCCTACGCTTAAGCGTGGGGAGGAGAAAGGAATCCAAGCAACGCTTGGACACAAGCAGCTCACTCGCATAACTTTACATCATTTTAGTCACTAAACAAGAAATCAAGGTTAATCTCCACCGCCGCAGCTGGCATTTCAATCCCCCACTTTGCGAGGATTGCAGGGCTTATTTCCCCGATTAAGCCTACGGGTTTTCCATCCATGATTATGCTGCCTGCCCTTCCCTTGATGAAGGCTGGGTGCTCTGCAGGGCGTATTTCAAGCTTTGCGGCAGCCGAAGCAAGCAAGGATGATAAGTACTGCTTCATTTCAGTGAAGTCTGCCTTTGAGTGCGCTGATGCCAGTGCCATTGAGTGCCACTCCGTTATGCCGCTGCCTTCCCTGGCTGCAATTATGCCTTCCTCGAAAATTTTCTGCGGATAGTCTGCGTGCTTGTTCCTTGAAAGCACGTCAAGAAGCTGCGGTAGCAGTGAGTTTCTTACAGCCGAATATGTCTCTGACATGTAATTCCCCAGTTCAATAATTCCGGCACTGCCAACTACTGAGCCCTTATCCGTGAGTATGTGGCTGAACACTTCCTGGAAGCCCATGGCAACTACTGACTTCCTCAGCTTGTTTATCTTCTGCACTGAAGGGTGGGGCAGGCCTATCGTGTAGCTTTTGAGCGGCTCGTCCGGTATTTTGTCAAAGCCGTAAGCAATTGCCACGTCCTCTGCAACATCAACTGCGTGCATTATGTCTGCCCTGTAAGGCGGCACAATTGCGAAGCTGCCGCTGGAATCATACCCTGCCTTTGCAAGCAGCTGCCTTACCTGGGCTGCAGTTAGCTTGAGCCCCGTGACTTCCTCCACTGTTTCTGGCGTTATGCTTATTTTTTCGGTCTTCTGCTGGGGTGTGATGGAATTCCTGCCGCCATATGACACTGTAACTGAAAATACCTCAAACCCTCTTTCGAAGAGGTTGTGTGCAAATATGTTGGCTGCCAGGTTAACCGATTCCTCATCAGTGCCTGTGGCCTCAAAGAGCATATCAGAATCTCCCACTTCAAGCCTTCCTGTGGAGCTTGAGTTTATTATTGGAGGGAAGCTCAGGATTTCCCCTTTGTCATCTTCCAGGAGGGGGTATTTTGCTGCATCCCTGAGTATCCAGGCATACTGCCTGCCTTTGGGGTGGAGCTCTAGAATCTGCCTGAGGTTGAGCAGCCTGTCATATTCAAGGGGGGTGAATCTTGCTGATGATGGCTCAACGGCCTTGTAGTGGACTGGAAACGTGATTTTTTTATAAGCGTACAGCCCTATGGAGACCTTCTGCCTTCTCCTCCCGTAGCCTTCGCAGAACTTTTCCTGCATCTGGATAATCTGCTTGAGAAGGTAATCATCAAGTTTTCTTCCTTTCGCTACAAAAGCTGCGATGTACGGCCTTACATGCTTTACTGAACTGTCAACGATTACCTTGTAGCTGCTGCTTTTTACGGTGGGCTTTTGCAGCCCTTTGGATAAGCCGAGGATGCCCTTGAAAAACCTTGCAAGGCCCTCAGGGCACCAAGTGTAGGGAAGGTTCGTGTCATCCAGCTTTACTGTAACCTCGTCCTTTGCCTTGTCATATTTTTCTACCTCGGCTTTAGCGTAGAGCGTGAGGTTATCCTCGAACTGCTCTAGGCTCATCTTCTTTCCCAGAAGCTGCTGGAAGTCCCTGAATGAAAAAGTTATTGTGGGCATTTTAGGCTACCTTGGCATTCCTCAAAAAGTTAAGGTCGTGGCTGAACAGCTCCCTGATGTCATTCAGGCCGAGCTTGAACATCGCCACCCTATCTATGCCTATCCCCCATGCTATTACAGGGATATGGCTTCCTGTGAGTGGCTTGACCATTTCAGGCCTGAATATGCCTGCTCCTCCAAGTTCCATCCATCCAAGCTCAGGGTGCTTTGCATAGAGGGATGCTGAGGGCTCTGTGAATGGGAAGTATGATGGGACAACCTTGACTTTATCGGTGTTGCAGAATTCCTTTGCAAAAAGCTTGAGCAGGCCAATGAGGTGCCTCAGGTTTAGCTTTTCCTCAACAACTATGCCTTCAACCTGGTTGAAGTCCGCGAGGTGCTTTGCGTCTATCACGTCATAGCGGAAGCACCGGCCTATTGCAAAGTATTTTCCTGGGATTTTCAGGTCTTTTGAGGCAAGCTTCCTGCTGCTGCATGCAGTTGTCTGGCTTCTCATTATCAGCCGTGAGGTTTTCTCCTCGCTGAACTCGTATCTCCATCCCTTGCTCCCTGTTCCGAAGCCGTTCTCGTGGGCTGCTTTTACTTTTTTCACCAGCTGCTGCGGCAAGTCTGTCGCGAATTTCGGCTCCTTGATGTAGTAAACGTCATGAATGTCCCTTGCCGAGTGGAACTGCGGCATGAACAACGCATCCATGTTCCAGAACTCGCTCTCCACAATTGGACCGGTCATTTCCTCAAAGCCCATTGAAACGAACTTTCCCCTGACCTCTTCAAGGAATTCCCTGTATGGCTGCAGCTTCCCGAAGAAAACCCTTGGCGCAGGGGCAGTGAGGTCATAGCTCCTGAACTGGGCTTCCTTCCATTTTCCGGTAGCGAGCATTTCCGGGGTGAGCCTGTCAACAGTTTCTTTTGCAGTTGCTGCTGCCTTGAGAACCGCCTTTCCTGTTTCTGTAAGCGTTGCAGTACGGCTTTTTACGATTTCCTCAGCCAGGATGTCCTTCCTTGTTCTCAGGCCTGCAACAATCTGTTTCTCTTCTTCAGAGAGTTCCTTGGCTTTAATGGGGAATTTTTTGCCAGAAAGGAACTTTTGCGTTTTCAGCCCTGACTTTGCAAGCTCTTTGCCTTGTTCTGAGAGCCTGAATGCCTTTTCGCCCGGGCCGGTTACGGGCTCAATCGCCTTTAGCCGCATCAAAACTCCGATGCTTGCACCAGCCTCGTCATCGTCCAGGCCTGCTGTTTTTTTGATTTCTGAAAGCGGTAGAGGCTTGCTTTTCAGCGCGTTTAAGAACCGGGCTTCTGGCAGCAGTGACTTTGCGTATAGCTCGCCGTTTTCCCCCAGTGCAATGACTTCTTCTATTGCTTCTGTTACTTTGGCGAGCCCCTTGTTCTGCAGCCAGTTGAGCGCCCTGACTACTTCAACTTCCTGCATCTTTGCGGCAGCAATCATATCAGGAACAGAGCTGTGCTTTGCAAGGTGGGGCAGCACTGCCCTCTCAAGGCGGTGCAGCGAAGCAGCTATCTCTAAAACATTCTGGGCCATGCCAGTCCGTCATTGTGGTATTTATTTAAAGCTTTTGAAACACAGCCAGAAATACTAAAAAGGAAGATTATGCCCTTCTTGCGATTTCAACAGCTGGCTTCATGCTTTTCCATGCTGCTTCAAACAGGCTTTCAAGGGCTGACGAGAAGAATGGCGTGTTTACCCAGATTCCGACATCATACGTTGGGTGGACATCCTTGTCATCCATTACCATGAACATCATTTCCTTGCCGTCAACAATGCAGAACCTGCCTTTTGCGTCTGTGTTCCTTATCTCTGCAACTTCTGACACTATTTCCACGGCGTGCTTGTTCTCTTTTGTTATGGGCGCGGCGATTCTTATCTTTACTCCTCTTTTCCTGACCTTCTCCATTGTCGGCAGCAGCCCTTCTATCTTCCTGATGAAGCCCTGCGATGTCGTCATTATCGTGACAGTCTTTTCCGCGTTCTTTATCATGAGGTCAAGGTGGTTGTAGAGGTTGTGCCTCCCTTTCAGGCTGCCTGACAGGTCAGCCGGCTCAACCAGCTCAATGCCTTGTTGATGGAGCACTTTGAGTTCGTCAACAATCTCTGTGTTCCTGACTTCGTCAAGCCTTTTGATTTTCTTGTCTGCCTCTTCCTTCATGTGCTTCTTTACCCTTTCCACCACTTCTACTGGCTGCACTGCGAGGTACTTTATTGGCTTGCCGAACTTCATTATGACAAAACCCTTCTTCTCAAGGCTTTCAAGAACATCATAGCTCCTGCTCCTAGGCACATTGGCAATGTCAGAAAGCTCGCCAGCTGTTGCAACGCCTCTTGACAGGAGTGCGGTCCAGATTTTTACTTCGTAAAGGTTAAGTGAGAAATAGGTACGCAGCTTGCTCAGGAATTCCTCTTTGACAATCATTTGAAACCCTCCAACAATCTATTAGGGGTGAATGGGAAACACTACTATTAATATGTTACGGTTTTTTACTGCCGCACAGTAAATTATAAGAACCCCCCATTTTGCTCGTTCTTAAGGGTTCAAAGATAGGTTTAAATAATTCGGCTGCCAGGTTTTGCCGCATGGCCAAAAAAGGCGGTAGCAGCGAATCAACTAAGCAGCTCGCCTTCCCGGAAGCTGCTTCGTTGCTGAGGCGGGCTGGCATGGGCTTTTGCGAGACTGTGGTTGCTGGTAACGAACAGGCTGCACAGGGCGCTGCTGCCAGGATGGGCTTTCCAGTGTTTCTTAAGGTGGTTTCTCCGCCAGCGAGTGCTGCAGCGGTTCATAAGGGTAGGGAAGGGCTGGTGGCAATGGCTGATAATACCGCTTCTTTCGCAGAGGCATATCGCAGGCTTTCAGCAGCGCATGCAAAACTGGCTGCGAGAAAGGTGATTGAAAGGGAGCTGGCCGTTGCCGTGCAGAAAGAAGTTAAAGGGCTTGAGTGCTTTATAGGCGCAAGGGCTGACCCCTCTTTCGGTCCTGTGCTGGTGTTTGGCACAGGAGGAGTTCTTGCTGAGGATATTGGCGATGTTGCGCTTCGGCTTTGCCCGGTAAGCAGCAGCGAAGCAGCAGCCATGGTCAGGGAAACGCGGCTGCATAAGAGGCTGCTTGAATTGAAAAACAGCACTGCAGCAATTGGCAATTTGGCAGCAGCCCTTGTTAAGGTTTCAAACCTGATTGTGGGCAGCCAGGCAGTTCTTGAGCTTGACATAAATCCGGTTATGGTTTCGGAAGATGAGGAGGCTGTGGCTGTTGACGTGAGGGTAGTTACAGTTATAAAAAAAGCAAAGGGGCAAAAAGCTAAAAAAGAGGTGCCATCTGGTAAGCTGAACATATCTGGTTTCTTTAATCCGCAATCAGTTGCCTTGCTCGGCGCTTCGCGAAGCCCCGAATCTGTTGGCCAGTCAATCCTGCGGAACCTCACGATTGGCTGCGTGCACCGCTGTGAGTATTGCAGGCCTTTCCTCGGAAAGATTTTCCCTGTCAATCCTTTTGCTTCTGAAATCCTGGGATTCAAGTCATACCCTTCAATTTTGAAAATCGCCGAGCCTGTTGACCTTGCTATTATAGCCCTGCCCCGTGATGTTGTTTTGGGCGCTGTTGATGAGTGCATCAGGAAGAAAGTGAAGGCTGTGATTATAATAAGTGCTGGCTTTGGCGAGCTTGACGATAAGGGCAGGCAGCTGCAGGAAAAGGTTGCTGAAAAGCTTGGGAAAGCCAGAATCCCCCTGCTGGGGCCGAACTGCCTTGGCATAATAAGGCCTGTGTACAGCCTTAACGCCAGCTTTGGCCCGAGCATGCCTCCCAAGGGTGCTGTTGCATTCGTTAGCCAGTCTGGAGCACTTGCTGACAGCATAATTGATTGGGCAATCCAGTCCAGGTATGGCCTTAGTGCACTCATCAGCTATGGCAATAAGGCAATGCTTGATTGCTATGACTTTTTCGACTTTCTGGCAAATGATTTTGAAACAAAGGCTGTTGCGCTCTACATTGAAGGCTTAAATGACGGGAGGGATTTTTTTGAAAAGCTCAGGCAGCTCGCTTACAAAAAGCCAGTTGTAATACTGAAAGGGGGCAGGACAGCTGCAGGTGTGATTGCAGCAGCCACCCATACAGCGTCTTTAGCAGGTGACGCCATGGTATTTGAGGCAGCTGTAAGGCAGGCCGGTGCAATTCTTGCTGGAACTGTTGAGGAGCTTTTTGACTTGGCAAAGGTGCTTGCCGAGCAGCCTGTCTGCAAAGGCAACGGCGTAGGCATTATCACAAATGGGGGGGGCTGCGGCGTAATCTGCTCTGACTACTGTGATGAATTGGGTGTTAATTTGCCGCAACTGCAAAAAAGTGTTATAAAAGCGTTTGATGCCAGCGGCATAATGCACCCTGCCTATTCAAGGAGAAACCCGCTGGACATTGTCGGGGATGCCATGCCTGACAGGTATGAGCTTGCAATAAACGCGCTCCTGAAGGAGCCGTATATCCACGGCCTCATTGTTATCCAGACGCTTCAGGCGATGACTAATTCTGTCCTTAACGCGAAAGCCATTGTGGAAGCACACAAGCTCTTTCCTGACAAGCCCATAATAAGCTGCTTCATGGGGGGGAGGTTCAGCAGGAAGGGCATGCACTACCTTGACAACATGCACATACCTGACTTTAATGACATAAGGAAGGCGGTTGTTGCGATGAAGGCGCTTATAGAAAGGGGTAAGTTTTCTCCTGCAAATGCCAGCTTGCCTGGTGCAGTTTCTGCATCTGCAGAAGCGGCTGTTAAAGGCAGGAGAGCAAAGAAGGAAAGAGCAGGTAAGAAACCCAAAAGATGAGCCAATCACGAAGTCCTGTACCTAAGCAGCGCCGCCATTCCCCCAAGTGCGTCCAGCTTCTGCCCTGCAGCATTCTCAGAATTTATTATGAAGACCTTTCCTCCGGTGTCTTCCACTTTCTTCATTAGCTGTTCGCTGCTCTGGTTTTTGTAAACAGTAACGTCAGATATCAGCAGCTTCTCAACAGCAGCAGCTTCTATTGCCCCCTCCACTTCTTTAAGGCCATAAGCAACCTTGCCATCCCGGGCAATCTCTGTCATCATCTCGTCAACGAGCTTCATCTCCTTTGCAGCCATTGCGGTTGCCAAGACAGTATCCATTTCAGGCCTTTTGAGGACTTCGTCAATGGCGTTCTCGCTGACGCTGCTGCATGTTGCCAGCACGATTTTATTTTTCAGCGTGCCTGCCTTTGGATCGCTTTTCAGCTCATTAAGCAGTTCTTCCTTCCAGAATGCCGGGCTTGCGAGGATTATCTTGTCCGGCTTGTTTCTCTCGTCATAGTCCTTTGCGTATGCGATTATCTCCTTGTAGAAATTCGTTGCTGTTGAAGTGTCATAATCCTTTCTCCTGACTTTCCCTTTCAGCTCTGTTATTACTTCGTAGCCCCTGGTTTTCAGCCGGGCAATGAGGGCAGTTTCTCGGTCAAAAACCACTATCAGCGCCTTGAGCTGCTCCTGCGTCGCCTGGTCCAGCCTGTCCAGCTGGTATTTTTGCCATCTTTCTTTTATTACAGTTAAGGCATCTCCTGGCTCAATCGTTATGGTGTGGTGTGCCCCTTTTGGGATGTCCTCATTCGGCTCTGTTGTTTTTCCGCTTATCCTGAGCGCCTGCTCCTCAAACTTCACGTCTTCAGTTGCAATCGTGAGGAAGTAGGTTTTCTTCACAGCTTCTTCAGCAGAACCCAGCTTGACTTTCCGTGTAGTCTTCCCGGCAACAGTGTCTCCTTTGCTGACTGTCTGGCTCAGGCACCAGAGGTCGTCAAGGCTTTGGGCCTGTACCACCACCTTCCCGTGTTTAAGCTCTTTCTTCAGTATCTTCATTTTAGGAAGCTGAGGGAAAAACATTTATATATGTATCTACGGAAGAAGAGTGCATGAATAGTTTCGGAAAAAGGGGGCAGGGTGCTCCTTCGGGAAGCAACGCTTCCATTCTTGTTATCGTTATTGCCGCATTTATCATCCTATACATACTATTCCTGCCCAAGGGCGAGCGGGACAAGATTCTTACAACCGATGCCTCAACAGCTGCGAAGCTTGTTGCTGGCAAGCTGCCGGGCTCAACCCTGATTAATGAAAATCCCGGGACTCTTACTGTATTGAAGAGCAAGGAGTTTGACCACTCTCTGCCGTCATTCAACCTTTTTACCAAGAAGGAAGATGCTGTTTTGAAGAGCATTGACTCGGTTAATGTTGGAGCTTCGAGAAGCGGCACAAGGAAGCGCTCTTTCATCCTTGTCGTGACTGATAAGGTTGAGAATGCAAAGCTTAGCTTTACTGTCAATAGCCATAAGGGCAATCTCATCATAACACAGAACGGCAATGAGGTTTTCAGGGGCGAGGTTGACAGCTTTACCGAGCCTTTAAGCATTGAGCTTGAAAAAGAGAATGTTTTTGAGTTTTCAACAGAGCCTGTCCCGTGGTATAAGCCTTTCACGGAAAACTCATACGACCTCAGGGAAGTGAAGATAACCGGGACTGTGGAGAGGCTTGACAACAAGGAGGCTGTCCAGACAGTCATCCTTGGCACTGAGGAAGCCAACCTGATGGACTCTGCAACACTTAGCTATTTTGTTGACTGCAGCCTGAAGGATGTCGGCAGGCTCGACATATACCTAAACAGCAACCTCCTGGCTTCAAAAGTGCCTGACTGCGGCAGCCCTGAAAAGTGGCAGGTTGACCCGAGAGACCTAAGGGGCGGGAAGAACGAGTTCAGGTTTGTTGCCGGCGAAGGCACCTACCTGCTTGACAGGCTTCTTCTCAGGACAAAGCTCAAGGAGCCCATCTTCCCAATCTACTTTTTCAGCCTGAACAACACTGTCTTCAGGAGGGTTGAAAACAACACAATCAACTCAACCCTTAACATTATGTTCCTTGATGACAAGGAAAGGAAGACTGCCACTATTGAGATCAACAGCCAGAAAACGAGGGTAGACACCCGGCAGGCAAACTTTTCCAAGAACATTGACTCCTTCCTTGTGGCAGGCTCCAACTTCCTCAGGATTGTTCCCGAAACAACCCTAAACATCATCGAGCTCAAGCTTCTTCTTGATTGCAGGAAGGCAGAAGAGTGCGGGTAAAGCAATCAAAAGCGAAGGTTTGCTGGCATTCTTCAATTTAACCATAAGATTTATGGGTTAGATAAGGTGGAAATAGAAGCTGTAGTTAAGAAAGGTATCAAATGGAAGGAGGAAAAACGTGAAATTTGGCATGCAAACAGGGGAAACACCGAAGTCGTATTTGCCAAAAGCGGAGAGGATTTTGTGATTATAACTGTTTATGAAGCGAGGTGGAAAAAATGAAATGCGTGTTTTGCAGTTCGGCAACTGAAGAAAAGGTAGTTGAGTATGCAGAAATGGGTGTTAACCTTGGCAGGTTCAAGGCAAAAGTATGCACAAAGTGTGGCGAAACTTTTTTTGACTCTGAAACTGCTGGAAAAATCCAAGCGAAGTCAAAAGAGCTTGGCCTGTTCGGGCTTGCCAAAAAGACAAAAGTAGCTGAAGTTGGCAACAGCATGGCTATAAGGGTGCCTAAGCGCCTGGCTGAGTTTATTGGTCTGAAGAAGGGGCAGGAAGTGCTGATAACACCTGAAGAAAAGAACAAGCTTAGTATAGAAGTTTAGGTGATAAAAACGCCAAAAATAACGAAAATAAAGAGCCCTTTAGAAAAAGTCGGGATGTTGGGAAAAGAGGAAGGCTTTACAACGGTTAAAGAGTTGCTCTGGCGATACGGAAATAAGTGTATAGGATTAGTGCCAGAAATAAAAGGGAAAGGTTTAAAACCCTTCAAAGCAGAAGTAACTGCGTGATTGCTAAAATGAGGTGTGGTTGAGTGGTCACAGCCGGTGCTACAAATAGTCAGATGGAGGCTGAACTCCAAAGGCAAGCCACGGAAAAGGCCAGACAAAACATTGAATGGCAAAAACAGCAGGACAGGATAGCAGCCGAAGAAAAGAGATTAAGGGCAGGCGGGCCTGCAAATAGGATTTCCCAAGGTATGAAAGGCGTTGGCAGCAAGTTCGCCCCTGCGATGCAGGGAGCGGCAGCTGGCGCAGGCTTCGCTGTTAGCCAAGCTGGAGTGCAGACTGCAAAGGGATTACTTGCTAAGCCTGTTAATCTTCTTCGCAACATTATCCCTGAAAATGTGATGGGTTATTATGTTCTGCTCATCATGATTGTTTATTGGTATAGTTGGCTAGCTGGGTTCGCTGCTCCTTTAGTGCTTGCATCACATTCTGTTTTGGCGCTGATTGGGTTCTTCTTGTTCGTGTACGTTGAGAATAGCCTGGAGGAAGGCAAAGGGTCACTGTGGCAGATAGTTCGGCGCAACGGCGTAACGTTTTCCATCCTCCTGATTATTGACTACATGCTGCTAACAGGCAACATTCAATGGACTCTTGTGTTCATTGCAGCGCTGCTGCTGGCATTCAGGGAAGGCAACCCATTGGAGGATTTAAAGCGGGTGGTAATGGTGATGCTCATCGCCGCGGCAGCGTCTGCTGTAGCGCCTTTCTTGTACAACCAGTTCAACCGGCTCTTCTTCTCTGCATTGGCAAAAATTGCCTTGCCATTCGACTTTGAAGTCTTGTCGCTGAATTTTAGCTATTTGCCGTTCATTGTTGGGCTGCTCGCCAACCGCACATTTACATACCCTTTCTTTTGGTTTGCTATTTTCGGGCTGAGCAAGAAGACCAGGGTGGCTCGCTCGTTGGCATGGATTATTATGTTTTTGTTTATTTTCGCCTCGTGGCCTAACATTGCCCCTGAGGTCAGCAAGCTCCACGGCCAATACATTACCGGTGCCACCCCTGAGCAAAAAGCGTTCTGGCCCAACCTAGCCAAACAGGCGGGAACAAACTTCAAAGTTACATTAACTTCACTTTTCCAGTCTTTCACGGTGCGAACGGCTTCCGCTTACGAGAAAACCTACGGGGGTCTTGAGCAGACCTTCGGCTTTGGCGAGCCAAAACAGCAGCCAAAGCTCGGCCTCGCTTTAGCTCAGGACAACACGATGCTCAAGAAGTATGACCTTGGCTTCAAACAACCTGAGCCGAGCTTCGTAATGAGGGTAACCAGTCCTTTTCCAGCAGATGCAAAGAAGCCGTATATTGAAGTCACAAACATCAACTGCTATGACAAGCTGAAAAAGCTAAAGTTCGAGTCTGTGGTTACTTCCAAAGGTGTAACTCCAACCGAAGACGGTCCTGTTAAGGTATTCTATAACGGCCCCGACGGCGGGACTCTGGTGAGGTGCACATTTTCAGGCTGGGAAAGCGGGGACTACACCATCGCTGCTGAGGTTGACTATAAGGTTGACTCTACTGCTTTCCTTACCACAGCGTTTATTCGTACAGACCAGGACGAAGCATTGCGCTTACAAGGCATTGACCCTGCTGTTGTCAACAAAATACCGCCTGCAACGGCAAAATACGATAACATGCCAGTCGTTTTAACTTGGGCGCCTGACCTTAAAAAGTCTCCGGTAAGTATAGAGATAAGAGAGCCTAGCGATGCAAATAAGTTGATTACTGGTAACGTTATCTCAAAACAGGAGTGGGATTTGCTAAATACGGTTTACGTTTCAAAAAACGTAGGCTGGGAAAACAGCGAAATCAAGGAGGTAAAGAGCCTCACTTTGACTGTACCAAAAGGTGTAAAATTTGTGGGTGACACTTGCGATTTTGACCTTGGCAAGGCAAGAACAAAGGAAGATGGTAGCACAGAGTACCCCCTTCTGGGCAAAAAGATTACTAAAAGATTCGTAGGCGATGCAATCCGATTTGATTGTGGGATGAAGGTTTCGAAGGAAGTGTTAAGCGGCGCTGACTGGGCTCCTGCAAGGTTTGACGTGGAAGGTAGCTTTATCTTCACCACAAAGCTGGATAGCATAACCTTTACTGTTGAGGGAAGCGAAAAGGATGCGGCAACACAGGCGGCTCAAAGCGGCGCTGAGCCAACGCAACCGCCAGCTTCAGCCCCTACAGCTCCTCCGCCTCCAGGAATACAAGTTTAAGTAAAATGGCAACCAACAAACTTTTCAGCAGCAACAGTTTATTATTAGCCGCGGCGCTCGCCACAGTGCTTTTGGCAGCCGGCTGCGGCCAGCTTGGCGGAGGGAAAGGCAAGGCCTCAACAATACCTGAGGTTTACACTGGCACTGCTGGCGTGGAAGCAACCTTTGCTCCAGATGGCGTTCCAAGCGTTATGACCGAAGGCAGCACTTCGGACGCTGTGCTTCTCATCTCCAACAGGGGGGCGGTTGATGCTGACATCTCAGACGCCATAGTCAAGGTGAGCGATAATGCGGAGGCTGTTGTTTTTGGCGATGATAAGAAAAAGGTGAAGGTTATTGGCAGCGATGAATTAGTCGGCATGCTCAGCGATACAACTGTAAAAGCGAGCAAGAAGCTTCCTGGCAAGGTTTCCAACACTGTTGGGTCTCTGGATTCAATTAAAGTGAAGGTAACAGCGAAAAATGTCCCAGGCAATGACGCAGTCACTACAGGGCTGCTGTCAACAGTATGCTACAAGTATGAAACAAGGCTCACCGCGAACGTTTGCGTTGACGCTGCGCCTTTCAGCTTCCAGAAGCAGAGGAAGCCATGCGATGCAAAGCTGCCTTTGGTTTTCCAGAGCCAAGGAGCTCCTGTTGCTGTGAAGAAGATAGAAACGCTTTCTCCTGAGAAGGAAGGCGGCTTTGTGAGGCCAAAGTTCAAGATTTACTTTGCAAACGCCGCCAGCGGTACTGTTATTGATAAAAACAGCCTAAACCTGTTCTGCACTGATAAAGACCCTAGTAAGACTGATGATAAGGTAAGGATTATCTGGGTTGACAGCGTTGCCCTGAATGACAAAGAGCTGGTGTGCAATAACAAAGACGAGAAAAGGAATGCAAGGCCGATTACGCTCACAGGCAGCCTCGCCAACGACTTTGTGCTGTGCAGCTACACTGAAAATGATTTCCGTGAGGGCTCGGGCGTCTTTGCAACCCCGCTTAAGGTTGAAGTGAGCTACGGCTACCGCTCCACAAGCGAGCCAGTCCCGGTAAGGGTTGAGAAGGGGTTTGCGCCAGCATCTCCTTAGCAACTGCAACGACTCAATAGCTTATTCCAAGAAGTTTTAGTATGTCTCCTTTCTGCTTCTCGCTGACGCATTTTTGTTTTATGCATAGCTCTGTTTTGCACTCAAAGTTGTGGCTGCACTGCCGCCCGGATTCCTTCTGGTTCTGCCAAGTGCCGCTTGAGATGTCGCAGTACTGGCCTGCTTGCACTGTTCCGATAGGGGAGCATTTAGACCTCGCTGTTATTGCAAATGTCTGCTTGTTGTTGTCTTCGTTTGATTCGGCAATAACCCCTTCTTGTAGGAGTTTCCCTTGCGCGCCAAGCTGCGGGAGGTCTATTTCAACAACAGCCCTGTAGTTCGCTGTAATGTCATCAACGCTGCACTCACTTCCTTGCAGAGTATCTTGGGTGATAAACCTCGGGTCGAGGGCGAACTTTCGCTGCCCCCCAGGCCCTATTGCTGCAATCATTGGCTCCTTTGCTGTTGCCCTGCAAATTTCTGCATCGCCTTTGAATATTGTGATTCTGTTTTCCATTGACGGTGTTGAGTATGCTGGAAGTTCACCTTTGTTTTCCACAGTTATGAAGACAGGGCCTATTGCGACAGGCAGCGTGTCAAGGCTTGTTATGCTTGTTTCAATGCCTGTTGGAGCGAGGTCTGGCTTGGTTTTGGGGCTCACGCTTAAAGTCGTTATTTGCTTGTTGTCGTTGTCGTTTTCGTTCGTCTCCGGGTAAGAGGACTGGGTGTCAACAACTGCTGCCACTACCAGGTCTCCTGAGAAGTCTTCTGGTATTTTCACCGTCTGTTTTGCCAGCTGCCTGGTTCCCCCTGCCTTTATGGGGCCATCAAGCACTACGTTAACATCAGCATAAATTGGCTTGATTACCTCTGTGCCGGATTCCTTTTCCTTTGAAAAGTATATGGCATTGCTTATGGTTGTAGTCCCGCTCATGTCATACTGGGTTGCGGGCTTTGAGCCTGTGTTCTTGATTGAAAATGTGACCTCAACCGAATCGCCGCTTTTCAGCCCCGTGCTGGGGCTTATCAGAAGCACAGGCATGAGGTTGACGCCTTTCAGGGCTTCCTTTTCAGCTTCTGTGCATTCCCTGGCAGACATCGCTGTGCATTCCTTATTTTGGCAGCCGTAGCTAACGTATTCGTTGGTGCTGCAGCCGCTTTTGGCTGCGCATTCTTTTTCGTTACACAGCGCCTCAGAAGGTGTTCCGTCATCAAGGGTGCAGTCATTCTGAGCCCAAACCCATAAGCCCTTGCCAAGGTAAGCTTCACGCAGTTTTTCGGAAGTGCCGATAATTAAAAAATCGTCATCGCAGATTCCCTCAGCTTCGGGGTCTGAAAGTTTTCGAGTTAACTTGCAGACTTCAGGTGAGTAAATCATGATATCCTCTATGCCGCTGCCGCATGTTCCTTTTAGTTCAGCGTCGAATGATTTGCTAAGCATACCTTTGCTAACGGATATGAAGTTCCAACCTGAATTCAGTTTGGAGGCTTTTCCTAGGAATTCTGCATAACCCTTGCTGTTGAGGTCGCATTTTGAATTTTTAGGCGTGTAAAGCCAAAGCCCATAGCCGACCGCATCTTTTGTGATGGTGCGCGAATCATCTTTCCAATGCAGCCTTAGCCACTCTGTTGGCGGGGCCTGCCTTTTTGTATCATAAACGCCCCAGGCAATAACCACGTCACAGGTGTCTTTCAGTTGGGGTTGGCTGAAGCTTTTGCCAACCATGTCCTCTGTTATGGAGATGGCCTGCCAGCCTCCTGTCAGTTCAATGGCTGAAGCGCCGGTAAGTGCCAATAGAGCAAAAACCATGAGGAAAACAGGCAGCACTATCTGGCGAAGCTTGGATTCTGTCATCAGCGCTACTCTTGCGCGGCGGCTATATTTAAACATTCTGGCATAAAACGACTTTGTGCAGGGCATAGACATATGTCGCCAGTGCTTATGTTTTTATGGTTAATATGAAGAAAGGGTTTACTGCAGCAAGCCCTTAGTGCTGAAGGTTTGGCTCAAGGCAAGATTAGTAAAAGAGCTGGAGTCTGCCGGCTTAGGAGTTCTGCCTTAACCGCTCAGGTGATGTTCGGCGCGGAGCGCCCCCCCCCCCCCAAAAAAAGGTTTATATAGTAGCTGTTGCAGAGTTGAGGTGCTAACAAACAATGATTGACTCTGGCAAGCTTAAAGGAGGTGTGGCTGTAGTTCTGCTACTTGCTGTGCTGGCGGTTTTTGACGGCTACAGCAGCTACGCTAATAACCGCGTCACGGGCGCATATTACATTTACGGTTTACAATCAGGAAGTACTGTACAATCAGAGAGTACTGCGGCAGATTGCCAGTTTGACCTAGCTGCATATCCGTGCATGTTCGGTTACGCTAACGGCAAAGATTTTGACGGAGTCGTGGTTGTTGGCGACCAGGCAGATAGCTCTAACGTGATTAGTTCTGTAGATATAATTGAGGGGCTGAAGGGCTATTTTAGCAGTGTGCCATTATCAGCTAAACTGGCTTCTGAGCTCGCAAGCCCGACTGCTCACAAGGTTATCTCTGTTGGCGGTGCATGCTCGAATGCTGTGACAGCGGATTGGCTTGGCAACCCTGCAGATTGCACAACTGGGCTGAAAGAAGGAAAGGCAGTCATAAAGCTCATTAGGCACGCAAACGGCCAGATAGGTGTTATTGTGATGGGCTACTCTGCTATGGACATCAGAAGGGCTGCACGTGTATTGGCCAACTACAAGCAATGGCAGGACGCGGGGAAACTAATGGGAAATGAAATAATAGTCACAGGGACTGGCGTGGCAGACGGCGCTATCGCCGTATTTGAATCAGAAAAATCATTCAAACCAAATGCTGGCGGGGGCTTGTATGCAGGCCTTGAGTATACCTGCCATGATGGGACTGGTGGCGGAATTGCCCAGTCAACAGGAAACTGCGTTGGCTATGATGAAATCAGGCAAGATGCTGAGCTTGGCTGCCTCGGCCGCTGCTCCAGCACTGGCTTGTTGAAATGCGGCGTGGATAACCTTAAGTTTACCCCTTGTGGTGCAACAGGCAAGACAGCCCTGCCTGTTCCGAGTTCTGCAACAACGCCAGTGAACCTTACCCCTGGCTGGAACATTCTTGGCGCCAATGCACTGTACGGCCTTGAGTCAACTGAATGTGATAAAGGCAAGGTTGACAAGACAATTTATAATTGGAACCCTGTAAAGAACGACTATGATGCCTGCAAGTTGGACGATAACTTGAATCCGGGCCAATGCATTGAAATTGTAAGAGCAGTATGGGTGTACACCATCCTGGACGAAAAGTGTGATATGCATAGCAGGCTTGGTGTAGCGCCAGCCTACCCAATTAGCTTAGTAAGGGGCTGGAACATGCTGGCTGTCCAGCCTGAGTGGATAAACAGGAAAGTTTCAGACGTCGTTCCCAAAAGCGGTGCGGCTTCGTGCTTGGCTGGGCTTACTACGCTACTACTGGAGGTTGGATGCCGGTTAATGAAGATACCGTCTTCGCCCACAGCATTGCTTTAAGCACTGGAAGAGGTTTCTGGGCTTACGTTGACAGCGACTGCAGCTTCACGGTAGTTTAGCTTATCACGAGAGACGGAAAACCGATAGGCTCTGTAGAAAGTCTTAATAAAACAGCCCTCCCCTAGGGCTGTTGCCCTGATGGGGAGAGCAGGGTGGAATGTGACTCCACCATGAAAAAGAGTGAACGTTTGGATAGAAAAATTAATCGGTTATTCAAAGCAGTAGGACATCCGCGCTGGGCTCATCACATGGGCCCGAAAAAGTTTCAGACTTGGATTCTGTGCCTTGGACAGATTGTGAAGCAGGTTTATCAGCTTTCTTATCGCAGAGCTGCTAAGTTTCTCGACGAGTTTTACGGTATTAAGCTGCATTGGACTACATTGCAAAAGGCAGCCAAGCGGCTGCCAAAAAGCCTTTGGCAATCGTTGCTCGCGGCAACGATTGAAGTAGGAAACATTGCTCTTGCTGCCGGTGATGGCACAGGATTTGCCAGAACTGGCCCGAGCAGTTATTATTTACGCAGAATTGGCCAAGACTGGCCTGTAAGCAGACCCGTGCAGGCCATCACGCTGATTGATGTGAAGCTGCGCAAGTTCATCGCCGGTAACTTTTTTGCAAAACCGCATGGCGAGGCAAAAAGAATACCAAACTTGCACAAGCAAGTTCCTGTCAGCATTGATGTTTTATTGCTGGACAAAGGATTTGATGCAGAATGGCTTCACCAATGGCTTGATGAGAACGGCACGTTTTCCGTTGCGCCTGTGCGCAAAGGATGCCGTCGAGGACGGCATCGAAAACTGCTGCGAGACTGCTTTGACTGGTGCCTGTACTGGCAACGGAACATCGTTGAAAGCTTGTTCTCTGCACTCAAGAGATTGTTTGGCAGCACACTCAAGTGCAAGCACATAAGAACTCAAACAGCAGAGCTGTTTTGTAGGCTAATCGCCTACAACTTAGGCTATCGCCTAAGACTTTTTCTACTAAGCCAAACCGATAGAAACCTTTAAATACGTCTTTTTTCAGAATCGTGTTAAAATGCAAAAGGGTGTGATAGTTCTGGCATTGTTGGCTTTGGCGCTTGCTGTTGCAGGGTGCCAGGGCGGTGGCAAGACTGTTTCGTCCTCCTCAACGCCCTTTATTGGAGGCAGTGAGGGGCTAAGGGTTAGCTTTGTTGAGAATGCACCTCCAACTGAGGTCCTTGATAACCCAAAGCCGGCTGACAAAACGCAAGTCCAGAAATTTGATGTAATACTGAGAGTGGAAAATGTTGGCGAGCAGGATGTTGCTGCAGGCAGCATCAAGACAACGATAGGCGGGATTTACCCTGCGGACTTTGACAAGACAAACGCTGATTTGCAGAACGTTCTTTTCTCAGTAAAGCGCCCTGGCGTCGCAACAGTCACTGGCGTCAAGAAGGACCCGGAAGGCGACAAGCTGCCAGGCTCTATTGAAGAGCTAACTTTCAAGGACTTGGCTTACATTAAGCAGCTTGAAGGCAACAACGAGTTCCCAATCCAGGCAGATGTTTGCTATAAGTACACTACAAAGGCAGTGGGAGATTTCTGCATGAGGGCAGACCTCACTAGGACGCAGGGAGGGGTTTGCCAGGCAAAGGGCACAAAGCCGGTGTTCAGCTCCGGCTCCCCGGTTCAGGTAACTTCTGTTGACGAGTCTATCGGTGGCAGGAACAAGGTAATACTGAAGTTTAAGATTAAAACTCTGGGAAGCGGCAGCTTCTTCAAGCCGGACGCACTTGGCACTGCTGGCACCCCCAACTGCGTGAGAGGCGACTTCTCTAAAGAAAACTTTGTTAAGGTAACTGTTAATTCCGGAGTTGCCGGATTGACGTGCAGCGGATTTACAAGCAACAATGCGCAATCAGCTACCGGTGATGTAAGGCTTTCTAACGGAGAGGGAACTATCACTTGCATACAGGATGGCATAAATGTTGATGCTGTGCAGAAAGCGAACCTGCAGATTGAATACCACCACCTTATCTCAGCTTCTACAAAGCTTCTTGTGAAGCACCTGCCGGGGTTTGAAGCAACGCCAACAGCAGGAGGCAATATCGTGGCGGCAGATTCCTCAGCACCCGCTCCTCCGCCAGTGCCAACAAAAAAATAGTTAAGATTTCTATTTCTTAACGCCGCCCAGCGCCTTTTCAATGTTCTGCTTAGAATATCCTGAAACTAGAAGGGATTCTCGTATCTGCTCTATTGAGTCGCCGTGCTGCAGGCCAACCTCAACTATTGACTTTATTTCATCAACCTCTGAGTAACCGCCCATTTCTGTGAACAGCTCCTGGTCCATTCTGCCTTCAGCTTCCCTTGCGCCTATTGCTGTTTCTTTCTGTTGCAGCTGCTGAACTTGTGGTTTTTTAGCCTGTAGTTGCTGTTTTTCTTTAGCCTTTGCTGCCTTAGCTTCTGCTTTTAGCTTGTTTGCGAGTTTTTTCTGCTGTAGCTTTGTTAATTTGGGAGCTTTGGCTTCTGGCTTTGGTATTATCGCTGCTTTGATGGTTGCAGGCGCTTTAGGTGCCCCTGCGAAGCCTTCTTCATCAGATAATTCTGTCACAGCTTCCTGCACCTGTGTTGGCGCTGAGGAAATCCCTGTAAACTTTGGTGTTTCAAACTGCTCTTCTTCCTGCGCTTCCTGGACGCCTTGTTGTGAGCCGAAGCTGAATTGGGGTGATGGCTGCTGCTTGAGCTGTTGTATTGGCTGTTTTGTTGGTTGCTGTTGAAATGGCTGTTCTGTGAATTGCGGCTGTGATTGCTGCAAGGGGGGTGTTGAAATTTGCTGCAGCTTTTGCTGGAGGTACTGCCTTGACTTGCCAATCTCTATGCCTGCGTTTGCCAGCACATCCAACTCCTTGTTGAGGCCTTCCTGCTCCTGAAGAAGCAGTTGCTCTTTCCTTTCTACTTCTGCCTCCTTTGCCTTTAGCTCGGCTATCCTGGCCTCTGTTGATGACAATAATGTTTTGAGCTCGTTTTCCTTGTCTTCGAGGTATTTTGCCCTTTCTTCAATCTGCTTCTGCCTTCCATGCATTGCTTCAACTTCAAGCTCTATTGACACTTCTCCCGGCTGGCCTGCGCTGCCGAGCTTTATGAGCTGCTCTGACGTTCTGGAAAATGCTTGGAGCGTTTCTGCTATCTGCTTTTCCTTCTCTTTCATGAGGGCTGTTTCCTTTCTCATTTTTGCCCTTTCCTCTTTCAGGGCAGCCGATAGAGTTGTTTCTTTTTGCGATGCTTCCTGGATGAGTGCTTTTGCCCTTGCGTCGTGCTGCTCCCTAAGCTTCCCTATCAGCTCTTCGTAAGCCCGCTCGCTTTCAAAGAATATTCTCTGGCGTTCCTCAAGCCTTCTGCGGATGAGGGCTGACTGCTCTTTTATCTTGGCCATCTCCTCTGCCATCATTGCTGATGCTTCTTCCTTGATTTGGAGCTCTGATTTCAGCCGGTCTATTTCTTTGTGCAGGCCTGTTGCGGGCTTGTGCTCAACGGCTGTTCTAAGGTGCCTTATTTCTTCTTCCTTGGCGGTAATCCTCTTCTCAAACGCTGCTTCAAGGTTTTGCACGAGCTTTTCCTTTTCTATCAGGAATGACTTCAGCTCTTCCATCTGGCTTGTTGTGGATGCAAGCTGCTCCTTGAGCCGTGACTGGATTGACTTGTTGATGTTTTGCTCTTCAAGAATGCCTTTTTGCAGCCGCATTATTTCTGCATTTTTCCTGTCAAGTTCTGCTTTTAGGGCATCAGGCGCTTTGTGGCTATGGCCTGGTTTTTCGGCTTCGGCTGTAGCGGTTTTGGGGCTGCTTTTCTCAAATTCTGCCTGGAGCTGTTGCACAAGCTTTTGCTTGTCTATCAGGAGTATTTTGAGCTCCTCAACCTGGCCAGCCGTTTCGGAAAGCTGCTCTTTAAGCTTGCTCTGGGTTGCTCTGCTAAGCTTTTGCTCTTCAAGGAGCGTTCTCTGGAGCTTGCTTGTCTCTGATTCCTTGTCTTCAAGCCTTTTCTGCAGGTGCTCAATCTGATTCAGGTGAGCTGGATTGTCTGGCAGCTCTGCCACGCTTACCCTCCTGCTTTGGATTAGCGAGTTCCGCAAAGAGGCTATTTCAGCGTCTTTCCTCTCAATCTCTTTCCTGAGCCTCTCTGTCTGGCCTGCGGTGTCCTGCTCTTTTCTAAGGAGAAGTGACTTGATTCTCTCTGCGTTTTCCTTCTCTGAGATTATGTGCGCCTCAAAGGCTGTTGACAGCTTCTTGTTTTCAGCCTCTTTCTTCGCATAGAGTGCAGCTATCCTGCTTACTTCCTCATCCTTTGTTGCAAGCTGCCTGGTCAGCTCCTGCATGAGCCCGTTCTCGCCTTCTTCCAGCTTGGTCACATAATCGCGTAGCCGTTCAAGCTCGCTCGTTTTCTGGGCAAGCTGTGCAGTGAGCTGCCTGAGCTTCATGTCATTTTGTGGCTGCTCGTAATCTGAGAGGGCTTCATCTGTGAACACGCGATAAGCCATGCCTGATTCGCCAGAGTGGCCGTGCCTTACAGAACTTCCCCGTGTAACCTCTTTTTCCCTTCGCAATCCCATTTTTGCACTTGGTTTGGAATTCTGGAAAGAGAGGTATTTAATCTTTGCTATCTAAGAAACATCATTTGAGCCCTGCCAGCGCAATCTGGCTCAGGAGGGCTTCCAGCTGGACAAACTCGTCTGCGCCCTCGCTCATCCTGAATTCTATCTCGCCGCACTTTTCAATAAGCATGAGCTTTTTTGCAGGCTCAATGCTGCTTTCAAGCACTTCTTTTTGCAGCTGCTTTATAACGTCAAGACCTGACAACCCGTGGGCCAGCATTGTTTCCAGCAGCTTGTCCCTTGCTTTCTGGAAGCTGTTGGAAAATGCCAGTGTGATAACTTCCTTGATTTCTTTTGGCGTTGCAACACCTGCAGCTGAATATATCAGCTCTTCAGTAATGGTGGTTGACATTACTGCACAGCTTTGCAGGACGTTTTCAAGCTTCCTGCAGTCGCCCTCGGAAACTGTAACAAGCGCTTTTTTCGCTTTGGCGTCAATCGTAAGCTTCTCTGCAGAGGCTATTTTGTCAGCAATCTTCCCGATTTCGCTTTCGGAAAGCGGCTTGAAGCGGAATATTGCACACCTGCTTTGGATTGGCTCTATTATTTTTGAAGGGTAGTTTGCAAGGAGAATAAACCGGCACGTTGACGTGTAGTTTTCCATGGTCCTGCGCAGTGCCTGCTGTGCTTCCCTTGTGAGGGAGTCTGATTCGTCAAGTATGCAAATCTTGAAGGGCACGTTGCCGAGGGCCTTTGTTCTTGCAAAGTCCTTGACCTTTGTCCTCACCACATCTATCCCCCTTTCATCGCTGGCGTTGAGCTCTATGAGGTTCTGCCTCCAGCTTTCGCCGTAAAGCTGCTTTGCGATTACTATGGCTGTTGATGTTTTGCCTACTCCTGGAGGGCCTGCAAAGAGAAGGTGTGGGAGGTTCTGGTGCTTTACAAACGCCCTGATTCTATTGACTATCTCTTCCTGCCCAACTATGTCAGAAAAGTCTGCTGGCCTGTATTTTTCCGCCCACAGCGCGCTGTCCATGGCTCCGGCGGGAGTTTGGATTCATTATAAAGGTTTCGCCGCAAGATTTGCATTTTCTTTTTTCTTGATTGACCTTACCTCAGCTTATAGCTGAGGGATGTCAGCTCTCCGCTGACATTCTTTGTTAAAGAAGGTCAGCTGCAGTGGCTGCTGGTTTCTGTTGCAAAGATAAAAAAAGGGCTAGAAATTAAACTATGTCTTCTTCCGAAATGACCATGAAGTCGCCCATCGCCATTACTGCGCTGAATGGGATGAGGATGTTGCCTTCGCCGTCCCTTTCAAGCTCAAGCTTCTGGATGTAGGGAGTCGGGTTTGCCAGGACAAGGTGGATGAGCTCCCCTGTTTTGGTTTCAAACACTATGTCTGCGACTTCGCCAAACCTTTTGCCGGATTTGCTTACGACAACCTTGCCTATTATTTGCCTGGAGAACTTTTTATCATCATCTGCCATTAAAGACACCCTGCAACCCACAACTCCTGTTTAAGCGCTGTTAGTTACTATTATGTAATGCTAATCAATTGGTGGTTTTCTGGGCAGAGCTTATATTTAAATGTTGTGGAAGCCTGCAGGAGCAGGGCGAAAAGTATAAAAAACATCGCATTAATGCGTCTGCTATGCCGCCTTTGCAAAATTTTTTGGTTGGTGGGGTAACGGGCTTGCCGATTTTGGATTCGATAACCGCCTCAAGGTATGGCGACCTGGCAACTGCAGGCATCATTCTTGGCGTATCTCTTGGCGTTGCATTTTTCGTGCATTTTCTTATGAACCTTTACCTGTCGGCAGTAGCTAAGAAGACAAAAACCGATGTTGATGATGCAATTGTTTCTGCCCTTAAAAAGCCGATGTACCTGGCCGTTATAGTCACAGGCTTATACGTTGCTTTAAGGCAGGTTGTGTCCTTGCTTGCTTATGTTCCGCTCATAACCCGGCTTTATCAGGCTGCGGCTATTGTAATCATTGCTTACGCTGCTTCAAAGGTTGTTGCTGCCATCATAAGCTGGCTTGCCAAGAGGCGGCCGGCTGGCGAAGCAAAAGGCGCTGACGTGTTCCTGCCCCTTGCCGGCAAGTTCGTGAGCATATTCATTTACGTGATTGCGTTTATTGGCGTTCTTGACCAGCTTAACATTAAGGTTACAGCCCTTGTTGCCAGCCTGGGTGTGGCAAGCCTTGCGGTTGCATTGGCGTTGCAGGATACCCTGGCTAACTTCTTTGCCGGGATTTACGTTATGGCTGACAGGCCTGTGAGGGCTGGCGACTTTGTCAGGCTGGAAAACGGCGAGGACGGCTATGTTGAGGAGATTGGGTGGCGCTCCACCAAGGTGAGGACACTGCCCAACAACATTATAGTCATCCCAAACAGCAAGCTCGCGCAAAGCGTCATCACAAATTATTACCTCCCGAGCCAGGAAACCAGCTTTGTTGTCAAGTGCGGTGTTGCTTACGGCAGCGATCTTGAAAAAGTGGAGAAAGTGACAGTAAAGGTTGCAAAGGAAGTGCAGCAGGGTGTGGAAGGCACAACAAGGGGTTTTGAGCCTTTTATTCGCTTCAACGAGTTTGGCGATTCCAACATAAACTTCTCCATAATAATGAGGGTTGACGAGCCTGTGGCCAAGTATCTTGTTCTCCATGAGCTTATCAAGCGCGTTGCCAAAACTTACCAGAAGGAAGGAATTGAGATAAGCTGGCCTGTAAGGAAGGTTCACCTGAATAAGTGAACTATTACATTGTGCAGCTGCAGCTTTCCCTTCCGCAGGGCTTCGGTATGATGCTGCTTTGGAGCAGGCGGGTTACTTTTTCTATAAGCTCCTTCACTTCCAGCTCCATGTAGGGGTTCATCACAACAGTTTTGCTGCTGTTATGGTCAAGGTAGCGGATGACTGCCCTGCTAACTGGCTTTCTGAACTTTTCCTTTAGGAGCATCATGTATGCTGCAACCTGCACCCTGTGCGAGGGCCAGACGCCTTCGCTGGCCATCTTCCCTGTTTTCAGCTCAACCGGCAGCACTGAGTTTTCGTAGACTTCCACCCTGTCAACAACGCCCTTGAGCAGGAGCAGTTGCGACCTCACCCTTACTTCTGTGAGTATCTTCGGCGTCAAAAGCTGCCACAACTCATTTCCGAAGACGTTATGCTGGGCTGAAAAACTGAGCACGTTTCCGGCTCGCTCGTGCGCCTCTGCTGCCGCTATCTGCTGTAGCTGCGGAAGGACTTGGAATGGCTGGATGTCGAACTGCGCAAGCGATTTTGCATTGCTCATAACAGCTGCCTTAAGCAGGTTTTCATATGATTTTGCGTAAGCCAAAACAGCTTCGTCATGTGTTGCCTCCTGATGGAGGTGCACGACTATTGCTTCTTCGTGCTTGTTTGCCAAATCATAGAACTGATGCCGTATGGTGCCAAGAATCATGCTTTGGTTGGGCTTTTCCACATACCCGAGGACTTTCTTCTGGTAAAGGGCTCTCTGGCAGTACAGGAAAGAGGACAAGTCTGTTACAGAAACAGTTGGCGCTGGCCTCTCCTGGTCAGCTATCGGCTCTTCCTCAACTTCAATCACCGCATTGCCATCTACAACAGCTGCAGCTTCCATTTCAGCTTTAAAAAGCGCATTTGCCTTTAAATATGTTGCCCGGGCACTTGTCCAGTGTCCAGTGACACCATTAAGCACAGTATTTCGGCGTTTCCGTAATTATTGCGGCTGCTGCGAAAATGTTTCACAATATTGTGCTTTTGTAAGTAAAAACAAAAAGATTTATATCGGCAGTTAAGGCTGCTGCGGTTATGGACACTGAAGAAAGATTTAAGCTTGTAAAGCGGAATACTCAGGAAATACTTATAGAAGTTGAGCTAAAGAAGTTGTTAGAAGAGAAAAAACAGCCAAGGGGGTATATAGGCTTAGCGACTACGGGAAAAATACATATTGGTTACTTTATTCCTATGATGAAAGTTGGTGACTTCCTTAAAGCAGGTTTCAAATTCACGATACTTTTGGCGGATATACACGCCCATTTAGATGACCAAAAAACCCCTTTTGAATTGTTGGACTACAGGGTAAAATATTATCGAGAGATAATTTCTGCTATGATAAGCTCCTTAGGCGTCAGCACCCAAAATTTGGAATTCAAAAAAGGCAGCGATTTCCAGCTTGAAAAGAATTATACTTTAGATGTATACAGGTTGGCGGCTTTAAATACCTTTGACAGGTGCAAAAGAGCGGCTGCCGAGGTTGTAAGATTCGGTGAAAACCCAAAGCTGAGCGGCTTTCTATATCCAATTCTGCAAGCTCTCGATGAGCAATACTTAGATGTGGATGTTCAATATGGCGGCATCGACCAGAGAAAAATTTTGGCTTTTGCAAGAGAAAATCTGCCAAGACTCGGCTATAGGGCCAGAGTAGAGGTTATGACACCTATGCTCCCTGGGCTTCGCGGAGCCAAAATGTCCTCTTCGGTTGAAAGCTCAAAGATAGATTTGTTGGATTCCCCAGAGAAGGTGAAGGAAAAAATTAATGCCGCACATTGCCCTATTGCTGTTGAGGAAAATGGCATTCTTGCGTTTTTAAAATATGTCATCATGGTTCATAAAAATGACAATGGGCAAAAACTGGTTATAAGCAGGCCAGAAAAGTTTGGGGGAGATGTCGCTTACGATAATTATGAGAACCTTGAACATGACTACTTAGCTAAAAAAGTCCATCCTACCGATCTCAAGAATGCTGTTGCTGAAGAAGTGAACAAGTTGCTAGGGCCAATAAGACAGCAAATGAAAGGCAAAGAGAAATTAATTAACGACGCTTTCCCAAGTTAGAGTACGAAGTCGACAGGAATCCCTTCAGAAAAATCTTTTTTCATTAGCCCATTATCCTTGATTTTACAAACAAGGTTTTCCTTATTAAAAAAGAAACCCCAAGCCTCCTTTTTAGAGCATAAACCTTCCGCCCATTTCGGCATAAACGGCTGGTATTTGCCATTTTTTATTATGAATTGTTTCGCTAACTGCTCTGCCTTTTCTCTCAATTTGCTCTTGACAGCCAGGGCTCTTATTTCTCTTTGAATCTCATGTGAGTTATTACTCTCGCCGTAGCCGGAGGAGGTTATAACTTTAACGATTTTAATCAATTTATGAACCTTATCCGGACGGATGCTGTTTTCGGCAGCTTCAACGAAGAAATTAAGCTGCCGCACTATGCCCCCCGCCGTAATTGTTTCTGCCATTCGCCTAAGTGAGGCGGGCGCAAATCTAATCATGTACAGGGAAGACGTCTGGTTGAGTTTGCTATACGCGACAAAATGACGCTTGTCGGGAGAGGACAATGTTGGTATTAAACCTGACATCGCTATAAGATGGGTGTAATCTGTCTCTGGCGAGGTAGCTAAGTCTATCAATGGCGAACCTTTCGATCCATATGTTCCATCACCATCGAAAATACCTTGAAAGTACTCATGATAACTGCCAATTGCTTTCAAGAACTCTAGTGGAATGTTTTTCTTATAGCCTGAAGTGTTTGAACTGTTTCTCCTCATAATAAGCCCAAATTGAATCAGTTTCTTAATAAAAATTGGAGAGACGGAAGATAAATTTGTCTTTAATGCGGGTTTACCGTACGTAGTGTCATTCGTGAGATATGTGTTGCTTAAGTTGGCTTTATTTTCGAATATTGGGAAAAATCTCTGGATAAACTGTGGGCACCAATATCCTTGGAAAATATCTGAGCTTCCTGTTTGGTATGTGAATGATGACGGGCTTCCATTATTCCTAATATGACCGTCTGATAGATATAGACCAAGAAAATACAAATTATGTTTTGAAAATGAAAACTCATCGTCAGAGAATAATTTGGGCAGATTCTTATTATTTTTCCAGCTTCTTATAGTTCTTGAATTTGTACTGACCTTAGGATAAAGTTGCGATAAGAGCAAACCATATCCAAGAGCGTTATCTACTTGGTATTTTAGCTCTTTCCAATATTTTTCATAAACATAAGCCTTCCCTTGTGGGTGCGTAATCCAAAACAAATTTACTGGGCAAGTTTCTTTTCTAGTTGCATTTAGATTGCAAAGAGCGCAAAAGTAAACAAATCCGTGTTTGCAGCCTGCGTACCCTCGGCTCTCCGGCTCTAATTTTTTGACAAAAAGGGGCTTTCTATTTCTGTAAACCCAACCTTCAACAGCTCGTTGGGTAATTTCTCCCTTTGTAAGCTTAATAATATATCTAACCAAGTCTCTACGCGTTTTAAAAAACTCACGGTTTTCAAACTGCGCCCGTATAAACCTCCAGAAATTCATTGATAAAGCATAATACCTCTTACCATTTTCCCCATGGAGAACTCTATATTCTGAATCTATATCTTTAATATTAAATGCCATTTTCTTTACCTCTGAAACCTCAATCAACCGTTGAGATTTCTTGCGCTTAGCTGGGAAATCTCACGTTTAGGGTGAGGAGGACATTGAGCGGAGCTGCCTAATTGCTTTTAGCGATAGCGACCCTGTCGCAGCAGGGGAAAAGCATAATGTCAGAGGCAACAGCCTCTGAGCATTCAAAAGCTGCTGCTTTTGATGTTTGGCAGCTCTGCGGTCCTCTGAGCCTTACAGAAGAAGTTGCTTATATACTCTCGCCGGGCATGTGCCCAGTGTCCAGTGACAATTGCGGAAAAAATGGCAAAGTTTCCGGCAGAATTGGAAGAAAAAAGCCAGACCAGATAAACTTTATATATCTGCGCGTTGTTGCGGCTTTTTGGGGAAATTTTCATGTCTGCTAAATCTGTTGCTAAGTCTGCATTGCCAAAAGATTCCTTGGAACTTGACCTCGCAACATTTGCGGTTGACTATGCGAGGAAGATTGGCGCAAGCTATGCTGATGCTAGGCTGGAGTCCACGGCAGTCAACGGCTTCGTGCTGAAGAACGGCGTGCCACAGGTTTCCGGCTTTGACATTGTCCAGGGCATTGGTATCAGGATTGTCATGAATAACACTCTTGGCTTTGCCTCAACAAATAACATCTCACGGGAAAAGGTAAGGGAGGCTGTTGAAAAAGCTGCCAAGCTCACCTCGGCGGCTTCAAGGATTGGGGAGAAGGTCAAGCTGAGTGGTGCAGAGGCCCAAGTTGCGAGTTACGAAGTTAAGCAGAAAGTTAAGCTTGCCGATTTGACGCCGAAGGATAAGCTGAAGGTTCTTTTTGATGCTGAGAAGGCGATGAAGGCGACAAAGGTCAATGTTACTGGCAGGTTTTTCTCAATGTCTGACTTTTACACTGAGAAGTATTTTGCCAGCAGCGAGGGCAGCAGGGTTCTTTCAAGGATTCCGAGGACTGATTTTTGGTATTTTGTGACTGTTGAGGAAGCAGGGAGGACTGCCCAGAGGTACTGGCAGTATGGCGCTGCTGGCGGCTTTGAGAAAATAACCGGCAGCGATTTTCCTGGGCTGCTTGCTGCAGAGGTAAAGGCAACATGCAACAACATAAAGAAAGCAGTTGCTGCGCCAAAGGAGAAGGTTGACCTCGTGGTTGCCCCACAGATAACAGGCATTATGGTTCATGAAAGCGTGGGCCACCCTTACGAGGCAGACAGGGTTCTTGGGAGAGAAGCTGCCCAGGCTGGCGAGTCTTTCATCTCTGCAAAGATGCTTGGTACCAGGATTGGCTCGCCTGCAGTCAACATTGTTGATGACCCTACAGTTCCGGGCAGCTTTGGCTACTACCTTTATGATGACGAGGGCGTTAAGGCAAGGGAGCGCTGGCTGATAAAGGAGGGCATTATCACAGAGCTGCTCCATAATCGCGAGACAGCGGCTATTCTCGGCACAGAAAGCAATGCTGCTTCAAGGGCAACAGGCTATGACCGTGAGCCCATTGTCAGGATGGCAAACTCTATTGTCAAGCCTGGCGACTACAGCGAGGAAGAGCTCATAGAATCTGTAAAGAGCGGCGTGTTTCTCAGGAACTTCATGGAGTGGAACATTGATGACAAGCGCCTTAACGCAAAGTACACTGGTGCTGAGGCCTACATGATCAGGAACGGCAGGCTGGCTGAGCCTGTGTGGAGGCCGACTATAGAAATTTCCACGCCAAAGCTGTGGAGCTCTGTTGATGCAGCGGCAGGGAATATGGAGTACCATGCAGGCACTTGCGGCAAGGCTGAGCCCATGCAGGCAATCCCTGTATGGTTTGGCGGCCCCAGCATGCGCATCAGGAACATTAGGTTAAGCTTTTAGGGGGAATAGGATGAAAAAACAAGCGGTTGTTGCTGGAGCTGGAAATGAATCCATAAGCAAAGAGGAAATAGCTGCTTACTTGGTGAAGCAGCTCAGGAAAAAAGGTGCTGATGACGTCGTTGTCAGCGCAGGCACAGAAGAAGCTGTGCAGCTGAAGTTTTCCAACAGCACAATCAGCACTACACAGAGCTGGCACTCTGAAAAGCTGAATATTTTCATGGCAGTTGACAGGAAGCTCGTTGGCACGAGCATAAGAAGCCTTGAGAAGCGCGCTGTTGATGATGCCATCGCAAAAATGCTTAAATTTGCAGCGGCAGCTGTCCCAAACAAGGAATACCTGGGCATTGCGGAGGGGCCTTTCAGCTATAAGGAAATACCTGAAACCTACGACAAGGCCATCGCAGGGCTTGGCGACAAGGCTGTGGACATCCTGAACGGGGCTATTAACATTGCCAGAAAAAATGGTGCTGGCAGGACTGCAGGAGTTTTTGAGACTACTGTTTCAAATGTGTATCTTTTGACTTCAAATGGTGTTGAGGCTGAGGATAAGGGCACGAAAGCTTATTTTTCAGTAAGGGCTTTTGTTGACAAGTACGCATCAGGCCACCACATTTGCAATTCAAGGGTGCTCAGGAAGTTTACGCCTGAAGCGAGCGCCGAGAAGGCTGCAACAATAGCAAGGCAGGCAGTCAACCCCAAGCCGGGGGTGCCTGGCAATTACGATGTGATTTTCTCGCCGCTGCCGTTTGCGAATCTCCTTGAGAGCATAGGAAAGGCTGCTTCCATATTCAACGTTGAATCCAAGCTCTCCTGCTTTGCAGGCAAGCTAGGGAAGAATGTTGGCAGCACGGAAGTCACCCTGGTTGATGACGGATCTCTCCCTAACGGCTTTGACAGCGTCAAGTGTGACGAGGAAGGCGTTCCCACCCAGAAAAATGTCATAATTGACAAGGGAATTTTGAAAACATACCTGCACAACACGTCAACAGCAAGGAGGCACAAGACAAAAACAACTGCAAATGCAGGGATTGTTTCACCAAACCCTTTCAACCTTGTTTTTGAAAAAGGAAACTTTAATAAGGAAGAGATGCTACGGCAGGTCAAGCGTGGGTTGATAGTGACGAATGTCTGGTACACGAGGTTCCAAAATTATGAGTCGGGTGACTTTTCAACAATACCTCGTGATGGGATGTTCCTTGTCGAGAATGGCAGGGTCACAGGGCCTGTGAAGGAGCTCAGGATAAGCGACAACCTGGTAAGGATACTGAAGAATGTTGCGGCAGTCGGGGATGAGCCTGAGCCTGTGTTCGGCTGGGAGGTTGAAGTCCCGACAATAACCCCTGCTGTCCTCGTGAAGGGCGTCAGGCTGACAAAATCAGTTGAATAAAGCGAATAGTTCAGTTCATTTTTGGATTGAACCCACACTCGCTATAGGCGAGGTGGGCACAATCGGTGTAACCGATTTGTGCCTTTTTTTAAAAGGGTCAAGAGGTGTGCAAAATAGTTTCCGAAGGAAGCGCGAGCAGTTCCGGCAGCAGGCTTGGCGAGATGGTGTATGACAGCACCCTGGCCTTGCTTGAAGAGGAAAACGCGCTCCTGAGGAAAGGTGTTGCACAACTCAAAGATGAGCTTGAGAGGCTTAAGCGTTCTCCTTTGATGGTTTGCGAGGTCCTGGGCATCCGCGGCAGCAATGCAGTCATAAAGATGCCAAACGGCAATAAGTTCTTCGTTGAAGCAATGCTGGACTGCGGCAAGCTCAAGCCAGGCGAGCTTGTTTTTGTTGAGCAGAAAAACCTGGCCATAGTGAAAAAGGCCAGCATGTCAAAACGCTTCAATGTTGAAAAATTCGTGATTGTTGAAAAGCCAAATGTTAGCTGGCAGGACGTTGGCGGCCTTGAAGAACAGATCAGGGAGATAAGGGAGATTGTTGAGCTGCCTCTGAACAAGCCGGAACTGTTTGAAAAAATCGGGATACAGCCGCCAAAAGGCGTTCTTCTCCATGGCGCTCCCGGAACAGGGAAAACTCTGCTTGCCAAGGCCGTGGCAACAGCCACAAATTCAACATTCATTGAGGTTGTCGGCTCTGAGCTTGTGCAAAAGTTCATTGGCGAGGGAGCTAAGCTCGTGAAGGAAATCTTCCAGATGGCGAGGGAGAAAGCGCCTGCCATAATTTTCATTGATGAGCTTGACGCTCTGGCAGCCAAGAGAGTTGACATCGGCACATCAGGGGAGAGGGAAGTCCAGAGGACGTTCATGCAGCTCCTGGCTGAGATTGACGGCTTCAAGGGGCTTGGCAATGTCAAAATCATCGGCTGCACTAACAGGAAGGACATCCTTGACCCTGCCATTATGAGGCCTGGGCGCTTGGAAAGGCACATTCACTTCCCCGTCCCGGCAAAGGAGGCAAGGAAGGAAATATTCAAGATTCACACAGGAACAATGAGCTCTGGCAAGATAGATGTTGACAAGGTAGTTGAAATGACCGAAAACCTGACCGGGGCCGAGATAAAGGCTGTCTGCACAGAAGCCGGCTATTTTGCGATCCGGGAAGAGCGCAATTCAGTTGAGACAAGGGACTTCATCAGTGCAATAACAAAGGTCAGGAGCAAGAACGAAGTGGAAAGCACGGAATACGTTGCTATGTTTGGCTGAATTCTTTCCTGCGGCAGCTTTATATATGTCTTTAAGTTCACTTTATGTGCGTGCAATGATCGCGTGAACACCCTCGGAGCGCAAGCGGTGATGAACGGGAGTAACTGGTGAGCGCGCAATTTCTCTAAAAGGGGAGAATCAGATTATCTTGAAATCCACGCACACCCTGTAAGCTCTTGGTGCGAGCTGGCCGCACTTCACAACGTCAAGGATTCTGATTTTTCTTTTCACGGCTGCAGCTGCTTTTCTGGCTTTTTCTGTTGCCTTGTTCGGGATGTCTTCTTCTTTTTCAAAATCATATAAGTGTATAATCGCTCTTTTTTTTGCTGCGGCAAAGGCAACGCTAAGGAAGCTCTCTGCCCCTTTTGGCAGCGGCATTATTATGCGGTCAAACTTTTTGTTAAGTCTTGGCACTATTTTTCGCACGTCACCACACAGAAAGGTTGTCTTGGCTTCAACCCTGTTGAGCTCGGCATTCGCAAGTGCGTATTTGTGTGCTGTTTTGTTAAGTTCTACCCCGTAAACTGACTTTGCAGGTGTGTTTTTTGCTATTTCAATCGTAAACGGTCCTACCCCTGAAAACATGACCAGAATTGTTTCGGGCTTTTTTACCTGCAGGTAAACCCTTTTCCTTTCTGTTGCCTGCCTGGATGAGAAGTATGTCTTGGCAACATCAAGCTTTAACGAAGTGTTGTTTTCTCTGTGTGTCGTTACGGTCCTTTTCTCGCCGCGAATGTATTTTAGCTTTTGTATTCGCAGCTTGCCCTCGTGCCCTCCGACCTTCCTGTAGACTGCTTTGACGTTCTTCTGCTGCAGCATTATTTGTGCGGCTGCGGCTTTTTCTTTTCCTTTAAGCTCCTTTGGTACCTCTACCAAAGCTATGTCGCCGATTATGTCAAACGCCCTGATTTTTCTGGTGTTGGTTATCTTAGGCAAAGAATTCACCGAGGCCTTTTTGCTTTTTTGCGGCTGTGGATTTGCCAAGCTCCTCAAGCTGCTTTTCAACCCTCTGCCCTGAAAAGTCGTGCTTTTCGCACAGTATTTTGGAGAGCTTGCCCGTGTTGACGGGGTGGAACTTTAATTCGTAATTGTCAGTCTGGCTGGGGTGCTCAAAAAGCTCAAGGACTTCCTGCCAGGGGTAGCTGAAGTGCTTGCTCCATTCTGCCGCGGCAAATATGTTTTCTGGAGTTTTATGCTCCTTTACCATTTTAAGCGCGTTCTTTGGGCCTACGCCTTTTATGCCTCCTGTGTTGTAGTCTGTGCCGACGAGCATTGCCAGGCAGATTAGTTGCTGCTGCGTTATGCCGAGCGAGGAAAGCACTTCCTCAAGCAGTATGAGTTCAGGCTCTACCTTGCCGTAGCCAAGCACGCCTGCCTGTTTTCTCCTTCCTTCAATTGAGAGGTTTCTCACGAGCCTTGTTGCGCCGAAAAGCAGGCTGTCTGCATCCTGTGATGCTATTGCGTAAGCGTCCTTTTTGGCAACCATGTGCGAGGCCTGCGCTTCGCCCTCACCAGGTGCCTGAATTACGGGCAAACCAAGTGCTTCTATGACTTCTTTCGCGTCTGCAATCATTTCTTTGGTGAGCCTTGTTGACCTTGCGGCATATTTCTTCATCGCTTCAGCATCGCCTTTTTTCTCTGCAGCAGAGTATTTTTCAGCGGCTTCCTCTTTGGCCTCAGCCCTCCTCCGCATCTCCAGCCTTTTCAGCTTTGGCATCTCGCCATCAAAGACGTAAGCTGGCTTAATGCCTAGCTTCATGAGGTGGGTTGTCCTCGTAAAAAGGCCGATAAGGTGGGAGGTTACGTTGCCGTGAGAGTCTGTGAAGAAAGAGCCGTCAGGTGACCTTATTGTTGTCAGGAACTGGTAGAGGTGGTTGGCTGCGTCTACCGCAACCACCTTGTTGCCGAAGTCTTCAAGCTTTGCCTCCTTTTTTGGCAAGAGTTCGGTTATTTGCACTCCCATGGCAGAATGGCAGGTGCTTTATCTTTTAAATCTTCTTAATGACTATGGCTCCTATTTCCTTGGAAAGCAGCTGCTGGGCTTTTTTTGTTAGCTCGCCTTTGGTGAGCATGAGGACGGGCAGCTTCTTCAGCTGGCCCTGCACGATTGCCGAACTTATGTCTGAGTCTGTGCATGTTTTTTTGTTCTTCGCAATGCAGTAGTACCTGAGCTTGCCAATAGGGCTTGGTAGAAGGACTGTGTATTCTGCTTCTGACTTGCTCAGAATCCTTTCTAATTCGATGTCAATGTTGTTTTTGGCAAAGAATTCATTGGCTGTCTTGGCAAATTCCAGTGCTGCTTGGGTTGGTGCTTTTGGCCTGGCTTGCTTGCTGGCTTGTGGTTTTGTGGCTTCGCCGCCCAATAAAGCTGTTTGCACTGGCTGCTGTTGTATGGCTGACTGGACTGCAACTGCTGCAACAGGCTGCTGGGTTGTGATAGCTGTTTGTGTGCCAACAACAGGCTCTATTCTGGCTATCGCAGGTGTTTTCTCAGTTGTTTGGGCTCTTTCCTCAGCAATCCCAAGTGTTTTTTTAATAGCAGCCTCGGCTTCCTCGTTTGGGAGCAGGTACCACTTCCAGAAAAGTTGGGTTTCGCCATCAATGCTTGCCTCGAGCGGCTTGGCGAAGTCCTTTAGCTGGCGCATCGCGACCCTTGTTGCAGGGTCTAGGGCTGTGTCAAGCAGCACCCCTCCTGATTTCAGCTGCTCAAACGCTTCGCGCTCTTTTTGGTGCAGGCTTGCGAGGTAGTTTTGGAGCTTTGCCTCCTGCCCGGGCACATAGTAAAGCGGCGTGCCCCCGACCTTGACGCTTGAAATCTTAACGTCGCTTTTTGAGGCAAGCTCTGAAAGTATTGCAGAAGCCATGAGGATGTTTGTGCCTATCTCCTTTGAAATCTGGGAGGGTATCACCGGCCCGCGCATCCGCACGAGCTGCTTCACCCTGTCGGTTATAAGGTTGCCTGCCATACCTGAATTATCTGGCTGGCGCGTTTAAATAATTTGTCAGAAGAAGTAAAAATGATTTAGGCTTATGGCCTCATCCACCTAACTTCCCAATAACTAACGTCAGCTTCCTCATCAACTACTCCGATGAGGAGCCTTTTCTTGGTGCTGTGTGCCACTCTGTTCTTTGCTGAGAACTCATGCCATGTGAGCGTATCCCCTTCATGCACCGGGTAAAGTATCCAGCGTGCGTGGTCCTCTCCTGGTTTAACCCCTCTGTCATAAATCCTGAAGTCTGCCCCGAACTTGAGTGCTGTCTTTATGATGTAGCCCCTGTCCCTTATGTCCTTGAAAACCGAGTATTTGACCCAGAAGTTCTTTTGCTCTTTGGTTGCCTTTTTCAGGAATTGCTCCGGGCTTACGGCCTTTTTCCCTCTCGCTGCAGAAACTGTTATCTTGCCTCGTTCAAGGAGGTACATTGCCTCTGTCAAAGCCAGTTGCACCCTGCCGTCATCCAGCAGCTTTCCAAACCTGCTTTGGTTGTACAGCTCTCTTGCTGCATCCGTATTTTCTGTAACTACCCTTTCCTTCAGAAGGTATGCCTTCGCAGGGGTTCTCTTCTGCTCATCCTTGCCGGGTTCTTTGGCTTTCTCTTTCAAATCAACAGCTGTGGCTTCCATGTTCTTTTTGGTTTTCGGGCTGTTTAAAAGCCTTTTGCTATGATTGCCTTGAAGAACAGAGGGTATGCGCAGGTGAATGAATCATAACAATTAAATAAGTCGGTAAATGCCTTTTCTGCTATGGAAGTGGTGTTTTTGGGGACAAGCTCTATGGTCCCGACCAAGGAGAGGAACCAGTCGGCGGTTTTTGTTAGTTACAAGAATGAGGGGATTTTGGTTGATTGCGGCGAGGGAACGCAAAGGCAGTTCAAAATCACAGGGATACCGCTTACAAAAGTGACCAAGGTCCTGATAAGCCACTGGCATGGCGACCATGTCCTCGGCCTCCCAGGCCTTATCCAGACGCTTAACAGCTCAACAACAGAGCATAAACTCCAGGTTTTCGGGCCAAAAGGGACAAAGACCCAGCTGGACTACATGAGGAAGGCCTTTCTGATGGAAGAAAAGGGCGGCGGCCTGGCGCTTGAAGTTCATGACGTGGATGAAGGGGTATTCTTTGAAACAACAGATTTCCGCCTGGAGGCTGCCTTGCTTGACCACTCTGTTCCCTGCCTCGGCTACAGCGTCGTGGAAAAGGACAAGGTTCATGTTGACATGGCTGCTGCCAGGAAGCTTGGCCTTCCTGAAGGGCCAATGCTGGGCCAGCTTCAGGAAGGGAAGCCTGTTGCTTGGAAGGGCAAAACAGTGAGGCCTGCTGATGTGACTTTTGCAACGAAAGGGAAGAAGGTTACCATAATAATGGACACCCAAATCTGCAATAGCGCTGTGAAGCTTGCAAAGGAGGCTGATTTGCTGGTTTGCGAGGCCACATATGCTGATGAGCTGGAAGGAAAGGCAGGAGAGTACAAGCACTTGACAGCCGGGCAGGCTGCGGCAATCGCAAACAAGGCTGTGGCAGGCAAGCTGGTCTTGACTCATTTCTCGCAAAGATACAAGGCAACAGGCGAGCTTGAAGAGGATGCCAGGCTAACGTTTGACAACGTGCTCTGCGCAAGGGATTTTATGCGGGTTAACGTCTAGGTGTAGAAGGATGAATGCCAAGGCTAAAGGAAGCAATGCTGAACGCGAACTCATCCGCCTTTTCTGGAGCAATAAGTGGGCAGCTGTGCGGGCAGCAGGCTCTGGCTCTTCAAGTTATCCCTGCCCTGACCTTCTTGCCTCCAACACAACCAGAACATTGGCAATTGAATGCAAGTCTTCAGGCGAGCTCAACAGGCACCTGCCGAAGCAGCAGGTTGAGGACTTGGTGGCTTTTGCAAAGTTGTTTGGGGCTGAGCCGTGGATAGGCGCAAGGTTCAATGATATGAAATGGGCCTTTTTTAGCCCTGAAGACATCAAGAAGACAGGGACAGGATTTTCAGTTTCTGTGAGGCTGGTAAAGGAAAAGGGCCTGACATTTGAGCAGCTAATTGGCTTGTTCTAGCCGCGCCATTAATGAGCTTTCTAAAACTTTTTATAGGTTTAAGAAGGTTCCTTGTGCATAAAATATGAAAAAGGCAAGACAAGACAAGGACGAGGAATCGGCAGCAGACCTGTTAAAAGCGTATGTTGGCGAAGACGTTGCCGGGATAATCAGGGAGCTTAGCCAAAAAAAAGGTTACTCTGAGTTTAAGCTTGCCGAGGCTGTAGGCAAGGAGGTTAATGAGACCAGGAATCTGTTGTACAAGCTGTATAACTACAACCTTGCTTCTTTTATCAAGAAAAAAGACAATAAGGTTGGGTGGTATATCCACTATTGGACATTCCATGAAGACCGTGTTAATGCGTTTCTTCTGGGTGAAAAAAAGAGCAGGTTGGAATCACTAAAAGAGCTTGTTTCAAAGGAAAGCAGGGGCAGCCTTTTTTCGTGCGCAAACGCCTGTGTAGGTGTGGATTTTGACAGGGCGTTTGAGCTTTCATTCCGCTGCCCCGAGTGCGGTGAGCTTCTGAACCAGGAAAATAATCCTGACAGGGTGAAAGACTGGCTTAAGGAAATTGGTGAGCTTGAAAAGGATATTGGGTTTCTTGAAAGGCAAAAAACAGCCAAAAGTGCAGAAAGGCTTACTGAAAACACCAGGCTTGATGAGCTTGAAAAAGAGGTAAAGAAAAGCAGGAAGTGAAAATCCTAAAGAACCACCCATCAGAGATTGGTGGGATTATGTGACCATTGTGACGGGTGGTTCAGAGACAGCTTTGCTGTCTCTGCGCATCGGCTGCTGCCGATGCTGCTTAGTGCTCAGAATTTTCCTCAATAGAATTGGCAGAACAACAAGTTCTGCCACTAGTCAAAGACTAGTGGAAAATTCTGACATTTTAGCGCCTTCTCGATAGCTTTTTTTCTATCTTCTTCTCTTCTTTTTCAATCTTTATTTCCTCAAGAGCTATCCGTTTGGTTATGGCAAACAGGTTCTCATCAATCCTCGCCATTCTTCTCTCCATTAGCACAAGTATCCTGAGGGAGTAAACAATGGCCGCAAGTGTGCCTATTATGATTGACAGAATTACAACTTCGATGTTACCAACCGGCATTCAAAACACCTCTTTTAAGACTTGATAAGCTGCAGCAACCGGAATGAATGATTGAATTGCCTGCTGCTTTAACTGCCGGAATTAGTTTAAAAAGCTTTTGCTTGGCTGGTTCAGAAAACAGGCTTCAGCGTCGCCCATGTGGAGTCAAAAAGCTTTTCAAAGGTTGAGGCGAAGAACTTGGACCTCACCCAGATTCCCATGTCGGATGCAGGGTTTGTTATTTCATCATCCATTGGCATAAGCACAGCTTCCTTGCCATCAACAACACAAAACCTTGCAGGCGTGCTTGTTTGCCTGAGTTCTGCAAGCCCTGCGAGCTCTTCCAGATGCGGCTTTATTTCGCTCGTGACCGGAGCTGCAATCCTGACTTTTATCCTTCTTTCCTTTGCCTTGCGCAGCGCATTCCTGAGTGCATCTTTTTCCCTCAGGATTCCTGCCGCGGTTGTGGTGAGAATGACGCTTTTTTCTGCATTTTTTATCATTCTCTCAATGTGGTGGTAGAGATTTTTTCTTCCTTTCAGGCTTCCTGTAAGCTCAAGGGGGTCTATTTCCTTGATGCCGCTTTTGTACAGCAGTTTTAATTCATCAATAAGCGGGCTTTGCTCTATCTTGCTCAGGAGCTTGCCCTGCAAGTCAACATCCTCAACAAGCCTTTTCCTGACATTGTCAAGAACATGCTCTGGCTGTACTGCAATATATTTGATTGGCTTTCCAATCTTCATGATAATGAATCCTTTCTTTTCAAGGCTTTCAAGAACATCATAGCTCCTGCTCCTAGGCACATTGGCGGTATCAGAAAGCTCGCCTGCTGATGCAACCCCTTTCGCAAGGAGGGCAAGCCAGAGTTTTGATTCATAGCTGTTAAGCCCTATATCTTTCAGTTGGTTTATGTACTCCCGCTGCATTAACATGGAGTTTGGGAATGAAAAGAACTATATAAACCTTTGCATATTTATTATTAAAGAGTAACAAAAGAAGGCACACCCCTTTGCTTCTTGTGGAGGTTGCGGCACAACACAACAACATCACAAAATAATTCAATATTGAAATATTGTGGGTTGTTGTTTTTTCCGTCGAGAACGCCAAATTTGTGTTTTGAATGTGTGTTTTGTTTTATCATAAACCTTATTAAGCAGTACCATGCTTTTTCCATCAGAAGTGGTGGGGTGCTTAGTTTGAAGGAAAAGAATCTTTCGCAGTTTTTTGAAGAGTATCTTAAGAAGGGGTCTGTTTTTAGTGAAAAACGGGTTCTCCATGCCAATTACGTGCCCGATTTAATTCCATATAGGGATGTGCAAATCCACCAAGTTAGGGTGGTTGTGGCACCGGCTTTGCATTTGGAGAGGCCGTCCAACCTTTTTATTTATGGGAAAACAGGCACAGGCAAAACTTTGACTGTAAGGCAGGTCCTCCAGGAAGAGCTCATACCTGCTGCAAAGAAGGCGGGGGTTTCAATCCAGGCGCCCTATGTAAATTGCAAGCTTGATGCGGACACCGAATACGGTCTTTTTACAAAGCTGGCTTCACAGATTGGGAAGGAGCTTCCCTTTACAGGGCTTTCCACAGATGAGGTTTGCGGTGCTTTTTTTTCAGAAGCGGATTCAATGAAAAAAATCCTCATCGTAATCCTTGATGAGATAGATTATCTTATGAAGAAGGCGGGTGATGATTTCTTGTATAGAATCACCAGAAAGAACGAGGAGCTCAAGAACTCCCATGTTGCTGTAATTGGCATTTCAAATGACCTGATGTTTGCAGAGCATCTTGACCCGAGGGTAAAATCCTCCCTTTCTGAGGAAAAGCTTCTTTTCCAGCCCTATAATGCTGTTGAGCTCCAGGGGATTCTTAACAGCAGGGCTGCTTTGGCTTTCAGGCACGGCGCTCTTGAGCAGGGTGTTGTTGAGAAGTGTGCTGCTTATGCGGCTAGGGAGCACGGCGATGCCAGGAGGGCGCTTGACTTATTAAGGGTGGCTGGCGAACTTGCTGACAGGAGGGGGGCGTCATCTGTTTCTGTTGTTGATGTTGACAGTGCTGAGGAAAAGATTGACCACGACACCATTGCTGAGCTTGTAACTGGCCAGCCCAGGCAGGCGCAACTGGTTTTGTATTCAATTTTAAATATTAGCCCCGCGGGCGGGTTTATTTTTACTGGCGAGGTTTATGAGATTTACAAAAAATACTGCTCCCAGGCTAGCCTCCGCCCGTTAACTCAGCGCAGGGTTTCTGATATACTGTCTGAGTTTGACATGCTTGGCGTGATTACCGCTAGGGTTATTTCAAAAGGGCGGTATGGCAGGACGAGGGAAATCATGCTTGCTCCGCAGGCAGCAACTCCTGTTGTGAGGCGCCTGCTTGAGGAAGCGCTTAATCTTTGAGCCATTAGCTGAAGCACAAAAATGGGCCATGACAACGAAGGATTTAACGCTCTGACAGCAGAAGAGCGAACGAAAAGGAAAACAAAAATCGAAGAGCTGCTAAAGAGCAACATCCTTGTCAGCCCTGAGTTTCTTGCTGACATCGATCGTGAAGGGGGTGCCGAGAGGCTGAAAAATTTCCCACGGGGCAGTTCAGGCCAGTTTCTTATTGTCAATAAGGACATTGATGAGTTGGTTAAGAACAAGGAGCTTAACGTGAACTGGCTTGAGCTTGAAAGGTACAAGGCTATCTCGGAAAAAAAGCAGAATCCTCTGCCTTACAGCAGCTTTCTTGGTGCCCTGTCGCTGCAGCAACAGCAGCCAGAGCCAAAAAAAGCCGGCATCGTAGCCAACCCAGGCACCCAGCTTAATTTTTCATTAAGCAGTGCCGGTTCGGTCCGGATTGTATCGTCATATTCAACATCCCCTTCCAAAAAAGAGGTTACTGATTTTGTGAGCTATTACAATGCCCGCTATAAGTTAGTCCAGGGCGTGCTTGCCAAGCGTGCCGAACTGTCCGGCCTTGTGCAGATAGGCCGGCTCAATGGCAGCAATGTTTCAGAATCTGCAGCAATCATAGGCATTGTTAAGGACAAGCAGCAGACCAAGCAAGGGCATACAGTGCTTACCCTTGAGGACCATACCGGTCTGATTAACGTGATAGTCAACAAAACCCGCAGGGAAATATTTGAGCTTGCCCAAGATCTTGTGTTTGATGAGGTAATTGCGGTTACAGGCAATGTCAGGGGCGGTGCGTTGTTCGCGAACAACATTGTTTTGCCTGACATTCCTTTAAGGGAGTTGAAGCACTCCCCGGATGAAGGCTATGCCGTTTTCATGTCCGACCTGCATTTTGGCTCAGCTCAGTTTTTGGAGGAGGAGTTCAGGCGGTTCCTTAAGTGGATAAATGGGAATCTGGGCAACCCTGCCCAGCGCGAGATTGCAAGCAAGGTAAAGTATGTGCTTATTGCCGGTGATGTTGTTGACGGTGTTGGGGTTTACCAGGATCAGTATGATGAGCTTGCCCTGAAGGATGTGAAGGAGCAGTATAGGCTGTGTGCTGACTTTTTGTCTGAAATCCCCCAGCGTATCCAGATTATTATTTCCCCCGGCAATCACGATGCTACAAGGGCGGCAGAGCCGCAGACAGCTTTGGCTGAAGACTTTGCAGCCCCGCTGCTAAAGCTCCCGAACGTCATTCCTGTGTCAAACCCTGCAGTGGTTAACATTGATGCCTCTGGGGATTTTCCTGGCTTTGATATTTTGGTTTACCATGGCTACAGCTTTGACTACTACGTCGCAAATGTTGATTCAATAAGGAAGCAGGGGGGCTATGACCGCGCTGATCTGGTAATGAAGTTCCTGCTGCAGCGCCGCCACCTTGCCCCCGCTCACACGTCTACTTTGATATTGCCCGATCAGGCGGATGATCCCCTGTTCATTGGGGTTGTGCCTGACATATTCTTAACAGGCCATGTCCACAGGACGTCTGTCTCGGATTACAAGGGGGTTGTTTTGGTAAACAGTTCGTGCTGGCAGGGCAAGACAAAGTTTCAGGAGCGCATGGGCCACAACCCCCAGCCTGCCCGGCTTCCTGTTTTTAATTTGAAGACCCGGGCCACAAAAATCATCAATTTTGGAAAATAACAAAAATGAGAACTGACGGCAAAAAGGAAACAAGCCCTGAAATCGAAAGGTACTTTTCTGAGATTGACGGCAAGCTTAAGCAGTGTTATGCTGCTGCCGGCCTTGCCCGCCATAAAGGCTATGACCCTGAGGGTTTTGTGGACATACCGCTGGCCACTAACCTGGCTGAGAGGGTTGTTGGGCTGGTGTCGGCTGTCGCGCCAGCCCTTGTCGGCAGCGGTGTTGCCGCAAGGATTCAGGAGCTGGAGGGCCAGTATGGTGCGCTTGCCTGGGAGGTTGCCCTGACTATTGCTGATGAGGTTGCGAGCGGCAGGTTTTGCCAGTTTAAGGATAAGCGCGAAGCGCTTGAGGTAGGCATAAGGACTGGCTTTGCCTATCACACTACTGGTGTTGTTTCTGCCCCTCTTGAGGGGTTTATTGAGCTGAAGATGAAGAAGCGCCGTGACGGGAAGGAATATCTTGCAGCTGTTTTTGCCGGGCCCATAAGGGGGGCTGGCGGCACAGCCGCAGCTTTTTGCCTTGTGCTTACGGATTATCTCAGGAGGAAGGCAGGCTACGGGGCTTACGACCCGGAGGACATGGAAGTCAAGCGCTTTGTCACAGAGCTGGACGATTACCATGAGCGCGTTACCAACCTGCAGTACAAGGCAAGTGAGGATGAGATTGATTTCCTTATCAGGAATTGCCCGGTTGAAGTTGATGGCGACCCAACCGAGAAGTTTGAAGTAAGCAACTACAAAGACTTGCCAAGGATTGAAACGAACAGGATAAGGGGAGGGGTATGCCTTGTTGTTTCCATGCTGGCTTTCAAGGCCCCTAAATTGTGGAAAGAACTGAAGAGATTCCAGTCTGCTTTTGGCATTGACTGGTCGTTCCTTGAGAAGTTCATATCCCTCCAGAAGAAAAAGAAAAGCCTTAGCAAGGAGAAAGGTGACGAGTCCAGGAAGCTTGCCCCGGATTATACTTTTATTACTGATTTAGTTGCTGGCAGGCCTGTCATAACACACCCTCTTCGCCAGGGCGGTTTCAGGCTGCGGTATGGCAAAACAAGGGTAAGCGGCTACTCTGCAGCAGGCGTTCAACCTGCTACTATGATTGTTCTTGACAGGTTTGTTGCAACAGGTACCCAGCTTAAGGTTGAACGTCCTGGGAAAGCTGCAGCCATTACCCCTTGTGATTCGATAGAGGGCCCAATCGTCAGGCTGCTTGACGGTTCTGTCATGCGTCTTGAGTCTGAGAGTGTTGCCCGCTCCAGAGCTGCTGATATTACAGAGATACTTTACCTGGGGGATTTGCTGATTTCATACGGTGATTTTTATGACCGCGCCCATGTTTTGGCCCCCGCAGGCTACTGTGAGGAGTGGTATGCTGAGGAGGTTAAGAAAGCCGCTTCAGAAAAATTCAGTCAGTTCTCTTTTGGCGTGCTTGCTGAAAAAACAGCGTTGCTAGAGGAAGAGCTTCAGCAGGTTCTTTCCATTCCCTTCAAGGCTCCATCTCCTGAACTGGCGCTGAAGCTTTCAGAAGTTTTGGGCGTTCCACTTCACCCGTTTTTCACTTATTTCTGGTCTGCCCTGGCACCTGCCCAGTTTACCAGTATCCTGGGCCTCCTGTCTAATGGCAGGCTTGTGCTTGAATCCGGCAAGGTTAAGATTATTATTCCTGTCGGCCACAGCCAGCAGGATAAGGATGGGAAAAGGGCTCTTGAGCTGATTGGTTTGCCGCACCTTTTTGTTAACAACGAGTTTGTTGTCATAGGCCATGCCGATGCAATCCCCTTCCTGGCTTCCCTTGGTATTGACATTAGGGTGTTGTTTTCTTCCACTGAAACTATCGCATCCTTTGCAGACCTTATCAAGGAAAAAGCCTTGGCGGTTGCATCTGCTGCTGCAGCTTCAGGCCTGGATTTGGTTAAGCTGATATCCCTGTTTCAGGTCAGGGATAAGGGTGGCACTTTCATAGGCGCAAGGATGGGCAGGCCTGAGAAGGCCAAGATGCGCAAGCTTACAGGCAGCCCGCATGTCCTTTTCCCTGTTGGAGAGGAGGGAGGCAGGCTTCGCTCATTCCAGGAAGCCATCCTGGCTGGCAGGGTTGTTTCGGATTTTCCCATTGCGCTTTGCCGTGCATGCAACGCTCAGACAGTATACCCTGTCTGCGAGGCCTGCAACGGGAAAACGCAGAAAGTCTTCTTTTGTGATAAGTGCGGCGTTGTTGAGAAATGCATGCACGATTACAAACCGTATTCAAGAAGGCCAATTTCAGTAAAGCACTTTTTTGATGCCGCATTACACACAATAGGCGAAACCGTACACCCTGACCTGATAAAAGGCGTAAGGGGGACATCCAACAAAGGCCATATCCCTGAGAACCTTGCAAAGGGAATCCTGAGGGCAAAGCATGAGCTTTGCGTTAACAAGGACGGCACGATAAGGTATGACATGAGTGAGCTGCCGCTTACGCACTTTACCCCTGTTGAGGTAAGGACGCCTGTTCCAAGGCTTGTTGAGCTCGGCTATGGCAAGGACATTTACGGCAATCCTCTTGTTGATGAGCGCCAGATGCTTGAGCTGAAGCCCCAGGATGTGATTCTGCCTACGAACATAGAGTCTACTGGTGAAAGCTCATCAGCCGTCCTTTTTAGGATTTCAAAGTTTGTTGATGACCTCCTGGCGAGGTTCTACAAGGAGCAGCCCTTTTACAATCTTGCTTCCAAGGAAGACCTTGTTGGCCATCTTGTGATAGGCCTTGCCCCGCACATTTCAGCAGGCATTGTTGGCAGGATAATTGGCTTTTCAAATACCCAGGCATTTTTCGCACACCCCCTTTTCCACGCTGCCATGAGGAGGGATGCTGACGGGGATGAGGCGTGTGTGATGCTTGTTATGGATGCCCTTCTGAACTTTTCAAGGCAGTTTCTTCCGGATTCAAGGGGGGCCAAGACCATGGACAGCCCGCTCGTATTGACCTCACGTCTTGTTCCTGCTGAGGTTGATGACATGGCACACAGGTTTGACGTTGCATGGTCATACCCTCTTGGGCTTTACGAGGCAGCCCTTCAGGGCAAGCTTCCCCAGGAAGTAAAGGTTGAGCTCCTTGGCCATCGCCTTAACACCCCAAGGCAGTACGAGGGCATTGGTTACACCCATTCGCTTTCCAGCATCAACATTGGCGTGAACTGCTCAGCTTACAAAACCCTGCCTTCAATGGAGGAAAAGCTCAAGGGCCAGATGGCTCTTGCTGAAAAAATTCGGGCTGTTGACGCCCAGGACGTGGCCCGCCTGGTTATAGAAAAGCACCTCCTTAAGGATGTCCGCGGCAACTTGAGGAAATTTTCAACCCAGCAATTCAGGTGCCTGAAGTGCAATACAAAATTCCGGAGGCCCCCATTGGCCGGCATTTGTGACAAGTGCAAAGGCAAAATACTGTTTACGATTTCAGAAGGCTCAATAATAAAATACCTTGAGCCTGCCATAAGCCTTGCCGAAAAGTACGCAGTCTCGCCCTACCTGCAGCAGGTGCTTGACCTGACAAAGATGAGGGTAGAGTCTGTCTTTGGCAAGGAAAAGGAAAAGCAGGAAGGCCTTGGCAAGTGGTTTGGCTAAAGCACCAGCACCTGCACGTGCGGCACTCCCGCAACTGTTTTTACATCCCCTGTTGCTGCAAGCCCAAGCCCGACAGCAATCCCGACTGCATTTTTCCCAACCGCATTTATGGTATAAGCTCGCAGCATCAGCTTTTCAACAGCAACCTCATCTTTCTCTTCGCCGTGGTAGAATTTTGAGTTCAGATCAAGCACAGCATCATTGTCTTCCAGCTTTTTCCCATAAACATCAGCATCGCATACAGCGAGAATGAGCCTTCCTTCAGAGATGTGTTGTGCAACTATGAATTTCATTAGATCCTTACCTTTACTGCGTGCTTTGCGCCGCATGCTGAGCATTTTATGAACGTCACGTTGTCTTCTTTTTCCAGCTTCGTGTCAGGCCTCTTGCATTCCGGGCATATGACAAAGTCCTTGAGGTATTCCTGTATTTTGTCGTTTATCCTTGAAGCCGGAACCTTTGTCCCGAGAATTAGGGCTGTCTTTGTTACCTCGCCGGATGTCGCGAGCTCTTTCAGGAGGTATTTCAGGAAATGTTCCTGCGGCCTTCTTATGATGCCGGCTATGGCGTGGAAGTTGCTTACCACTGTCCTGTTTCCCTGGATGTGCCCGAGCACTTTCGGCACTTCAAGCCTCTCGGTAGCGAGGTTTTTCTGGGGCAGCAGTTCCTGTGCCCTTTTCAGCAGGCTTTCATAAGTTTCAGTAGCCATAATGCTTTGAGAACTCGGCACTCTTTTAAAGCTTATCCCTATTCAAGAACCTTCAGCCTTCCTGGCGAGACCTCGAACAGGTCGCCTGCTTTTGTCATCTCTTTTATCAGCGCCTCTGCATTGTTTCCGCATTTCGCGGCAACCTCAGTCATGTCAGCCCCTCTCCCTTTGTCAAGCTCCTTTACTGCTTGGTAAACCTCAACCTTGCCCTTGCTAACCATGTCATCTGGCAACTGCGTTTTCTTATCCTTTGTTGCGTTTTCATTTGCCGCTGCTGTTTGTGCCTGCTGTGTTTTGAGTTCAAGCTTCCTAGCCTCTGCCCACTTGGTGTCTTTCAGGACTTTTATTAGCTCCGGCGCAATGTACCTTTCGCTTCCGTAAGCCCTTGGCTTTCCTATTATTAAAGCGAAGTCACCAACCTCGGCCTTTCCAAAAAGTTGTTGTGCGTCATCAAATACCTGAAGCTTTATCTGCCCCGTGCCGTCATCTGCAACCATGCTCTTGTAAGCCTCTCCTATTTCAGTCTTGTTAACTATTGTGGCAAGTATGTTTACCCTCTTTATCTGCACGCCATTGGCGTTCAGCGCCGTAGTCCCGTCTTCAGATTCAAGAAACTCGCCACTTAGAATGCCAGCGATGCTGGCTTTTTTGGCGACTTCTCTCCGGTATTGCTTTTCCTGAAGCATGGGCATTCCTTTTTACATTCTTGATAAGAAGCCGTATCTCGGCTCGTAAACATCGCCAGCCCTTTTGAGCTTTTCTATTATCTCGTCTACCTCTGTCTTGCTCACGCCTCTTTCAACTGCAAGCCTCGCAACATCCTCTACAGGTATTGTCTTTCCGAGCCCTTCCTCCAGCTCCTCAAGTATCTGCTTTATCAGGAATATTTTCTCCCTCTGCGATGCAGGTATGCCTGTGGCTATCCTGTCTATGTCTATCTGTCCTGTTTCCTTTTCCCTTCCCACCTGCATCAGGCAGTAAACGAGCAGCTCAATCGCCCTCCTCGCGTCCTCCCTTGTTACCTTGTCAGACAGCCTCACCTTTGCGGATGCCTCGCCCATCCTCACAAGCGCTTCAAGCTGCCTTGCAGAGATTGGTATTGCCCTTGCCGCCCTTTCGTCGCTGACCTCCCTGTTCCTGAGCTGGACGTAGAAGTCCTTTATCTCGTCTATTGCTGCATCGGTAAGGACGGGCCTTACTTTCTGCCTTGCGTATGAGATGTATTTTTTCAGCAGCTTGGTTGAGATTTCGGGCTCGTTGATGTCCGGTGTCTGGTGCAGCTTGAGTATGTGCCTTGCCGTCTTCTCGTCCTTTTCCACCTGTGGCAGGTCTTTTATTGTGAATATGAGGTCAAACCTGTTTATCAGGGCCGGTGGCAGGTTTATCTGCTCGGCTATGTTGCCGTACTGGTCAAACCTTCCGTATTTCGGGTTTGCGGCAGCCAGGACAGTTGTTCTTGCCATTAATGTTGCCTGTATGTTTGCCTTTGCGATCGAAACGGAATTATGCAGTACTAGATTTTGGCTGATAAATGTGTGTGTAGGTTCAACGGTGATGTCATAGGTCCATTTGCATTCTGTGTTTGGAATGCATTCAACTTTTGTTATTTGTGCAAATCTTATGTCTCCTGTGATGGCAGCGTGTAGCTTCCGGATAAGCGGGGTTAGCATTGCTTTTTTCTTTTCAGCTAGTGCTAGTGTCGCCTCATAGAGTGCCTTGTGTTTATGATGGGTGGGTTTCTCCATATTGCGGATGCTTGAACTGCTTACTGCCAGTGCACGCGCTAACTCCTTTAGTTCAATGCACCAGTGATTTCTTATTAGCTTGGCGTCTCCATTTTTTTCTAGTGTATCGAGGGCTTTTTGGAACTTTTCTTCGGCAAGTTTGAGATAATGCCAGCAAGTTTGTCTGTGGGCGTTTCTGTTTTTGGCAATGTTTTTGTTGAGCCTGCCATCATTTACTCTGAACGCTTTTAAGAGTGTGTAGATTTCGTTAAGATAAGAGTGTGGCAAAACGTCTCTGTCGTTGTTTTTTGCGCTGCTGTGCAATACAAGCTGTCTTACCCTTTCCTTTCGCTTGTCCATATCAGGGATTATCTCATAAAATCTCTGGTAACTTTGAAGCCCAGAAACTATTACTTTGTAATACGCTGCCGCTTCTCTCTGTTCTGTTTCAATATAGCTGTATATGCTGAGTTGCAGCATCAGTTGTTGCAAGTCGTCTGCAAGAAGGTGGGAGCTTGTTGTAAATCCTGTTCGCTCTTGGTCAACATAGCCGTCTCCAAGGAAAAATCCCTGTAAAAACGCGCGTTTTAGTGTGTAAGCTCCGGTTTTTACTTTATTTGGAACCCTTTTTAACGGGGCTTTTTGCATTATTTCTGGCACTTCCTGTTCAAGCTGCTGATATGCCTTTTTAGAGCTTATGCGTGTTGTTAGAAGTGCAAGTTTTGCCTTTTGATTGGTTTCCGGCAGCCTTATATGAAGCTGCGGTTTTTTCCCGAATACTTCGGTCATTACTTGTTTGGCTAGGTGGCTTATCTCAGAATTTGTGTTTGAAATGCCGAATTCAGAATAGCGGTGTAATAGGCTTCGGTAGCTGTACCCCTCACTGCATTGCAGGCCTAAAAAAAGGCCATAATTGTGTAACATCTTCTCATCGCTTTCCTGCTCTTCCTGTTCGTGTGTGGGTAGCCTTCTTGGTGCAGGTGCAAGCATACCTTCCAGTATTTCTTGTGCCTTGCACGTGGTTATTTTCCCGTCTTTGGCAATGTAAACCGGATGTTCCGGTGTAACGATGATTGAGCGGCCGTTTCTGTAGGTTATTTTGTAGAATGTTTCGGGCGCTTCGTGTCTGCTAACCCTGCTTATTTTTGTTGAGAAAACGCTTGTAAAATCTGTGGTCAGGATATTTGGCAGATTTGGCACAGCCAGAATTTCACAATTGATTCCCTTTTCAATCTTCGCTTTATTCTGTTCCATAAGCGATTCTACAAACTTGCCCATTTTTTCAGTCCTGCCGTCAGCAAACATTATTTCTGTCTCATAATGGTAGCATTGCTGCTCCAGCGCCTCGTGCATGGCTCCTGTGTCCTCTTCCCGCATCTTGTCCATTTCGTCAATTGAGCATATGCCGTTGTTGGCAAGGACAAGGGCACCGGCCTCAAGGCTCCATCCCCCAAGGATTTCGTCCTTTACGACAGCTGCCGTTATGCCTGCCCCGCTTACTCCTCCTCCGCTCACATACCTTCCTTTGGGTGCAATGACGCTTATCCTTTTCAGCAGCTGTGATTTTCCTGATCCTGGGTCGCCAACCAGCAAAATGTGCATGTCTCCCCTTGAAATGATGCCGTCTGAGCGCTTCTTCTGCACACCCCCCATCAGCTGCATGAGGAGGGATTCCTTGACTTTCTCATAGCCGTAGATTGACGGTGCGATCGAAGCGATTAGCTTGTCATACACCTGCTTGTCCTTTGCCAGTGCAATTATTGCTTCTTCATCTTCTTTTGATATCTTGATGTCGTAGAAATCCTCCTCGATTGTCTCAAGGTAGTTCGTGTCAATATGGAGGTCAAAGCTGGTTGACCTTGTGCCATGCTTGACTACAGGGACGTCTTTCAGCACGCCTGCTAGCCTTACCCTGCTGCCCGGGTTTGTTTTCTTCTCGCTTATCGGGCTTACGAGGTCCTCTTTCAGGAATATGCCTATCCTTTTTGGCTGGTCGCCCCCTTCCAGCATTTCGGGGTTTTCCTCAAGCACCATGCTTTGTGCGTCAACAAGCTCCTTCTCCAGCAGCCTGAAGTTTCCCTTCCTTCCGCAGCCGCACCTATGGGGTTCCTTGAATGTTGCTTCCAGCTGCAGGACTGATATTATATTGCCGCAGTTCGGGCATTCAAACCTTGTGTTCACAACCTGCGGCCTGACGTCTGATTTTCTTCTCACTATGCCTTCCAAGACAAGCAGCTTTCCTATGTGGCTGCTCCTTATGTCCCTTATCATGAGCTTTTGCGATTCGGGCAGGTTGTAGACCCTGACCCTGTAATTTTTTGCCTCGCCGGAGCTGGGCAGCTCTATCTCCTTGATAGAGAGCTCTGCAGCCTTGATGACTTCCTCAGGGTAATCCAGCAAATCAACAGCAATCTTCGGGTCAAATGACGAGAGCCTTGCAAAGTCAACAGCTACCGAGGATTTTCCTGCAGAAACCGCTTCAAGGAGGTTCTTCTTGTCGACCTCTTCAAAGAATTCTTTGAACCTCTCTATCTGCTCAGTAACAGACAGCAGCATGCTCTCTTTTTTCGCAACAATATCATTCTCTGCCATTTTGACCTACTCAAGATGCGTAGCTACAGCAGGCAGCTGCAGTGTGCTGGTTAAAAAACAAAATCACGGCTTCTTGCCAGATGCCTTCTTCAGGTTCTCAATGAGCTTGTCAAGCGACTTGTTGACCTCTTCCTCGCTCTTTGTCCCTGTGCATACGACCTTGCCGTTGCTGAACAGCAGGAAGGTCGCCTTTACCGGGCCGTCAATCAGCTTGTAAACCAGTCCCGGGAACTGCTCAGGCTCGTACTCTGTGTTGTTCAGCTTCATTGCAAGCGTGTTCAGGTTCAGGTCCATGCCCACAGTCCCTGAAGCGACTATATTCTGTATCTTTATCTCAGGCTTTATTGTGATTTTTATGCCAATCTTTTCAAGGCTCTTGATTATCTTCCTGATTGATTCCTCAACCTTGTCCATTGACCTCGCGCCTGTGCATACGACCTTGCCGCTGCTGAACACCAGTGCAGAAGTTTTGGGTTCCTTTATCCTGATGACCAGTCCCGGGAACTGCTCCGGGTTGTATTCTGTATTGGAAAGCATGGCATTCATTTTCTCAAGAGGAATGTCATGGTTCAAAGAAGTGCTGACAACAATGTTCACTACAGTAATTTCCCTCTTGCCCATTCTGATAAACACCCCCGAAATCTGTTTACAGCCCTCTCGGCTGTTTTTAAAGCAAAATGCCCCTCTTGTTTATAAATACTGCTGTTTTTAAACAAAGACACTCCAGCAGCAAACACCCCACAATTTCCTGTGGAAAAAAGCCTCTACAAGCTCTAAGAAGCCAAATTTTGCAGTTAAGGTTATTTATTGCCAACCACACCAACCTTACTAGTATTTATAAATACAGAATTCCCGGTTTTTTGGCTTCGGTAGCCATAACTTCCCGCATTTTTTGCCAAGATTTATTAATCACACAACAGCCGTAGCCGTTATGAAACTGTTTATTGAGCGCGAAAACAAAAGCAAAACATTCCGTTTCAACGGCACTGTCTCAAAGCTGTTGCGGCAGCTTAAGGTAAACCCAGCAACTATTCTTGTTGCAAGGAACAAGGCTCTTGTAACAGAAAACGATAAGCTAATTGACAGTGATGAAGTGAAAATATTGTCGGTTATTTCTGGGGGCTAGCAGTTAAGCGCCTTTTGCGTATCATGTTGCGCACAAAAGTGTTTGCTGAGGGATTGTATTGCTTGGTGCTGAGGCTGGCTATAACCGGCATTACATAGCCGTTTAGGAAGAAGTCAAAAGCTTCTCTACTCCCAATGGCAAGCTTCTTTTCAAAAGTGTCCTGTTCGCCTTTGTCTGTTAAAAGTAGTTTGCCGTTTGTGGCTACTGCTAGCTCTTCGCACTTGATTGTAACATCCTTTCTCTTATTGCCTTCCCAACTAGCACTCCTGCCAACTCCAATAAAATGTATTGCCCCGTAAATTGAACTCAAGCTAACAAGGTATTGTGCAAGCGTATTTGCCAATGCCCCCGCCTTCCCAACAACGTTCGTTAGGTTTCTGGTTCCTTCCGGGTAAATCGCAACGCCTGCTCCCTCTTTAACAGCGCGTTCCAGGCCCGAATAAGCATCGTGCATGTTCGAGCCATCCCTCTTAAGTGGAATGCTGCCGATAGAGTACAATATCTGCCTGAAGAAAGGGCCGAGTAGTTCGTATTTATGTATAAAGCACACCCTTCTGCCCGTAAGGTTTGCGTCCTCTGGTATGTTGACCCAGTGGTCGTGAAAGCCCAATAATACAAACGGGTCTTTCTCAGGTAAAGCATCTTTGCCTGCAGCCTTGTAAGAGGGTCTTAAAAACGTATTTAAAAAAGCTTTTCCTGCGTAATATATTGCATTTGCCGTTAGAACCCCTGTGCTTACCATTTTGCCAATCTCGAGTTAAGAAACCGCGCAAGCTTTAAAATAGCTTTCTTTCTGAACAGGTTTACCTCCCCTGCCTTTTTGAGTTCCCCGTATGTTTTGCTTTTTCTTTTTGGGATGAAGATTGGGTCGTGCCCCCAGCCGCCGCTGCCCCTGATACTTTCAGCTATGCTGCCCTCCTCTTCCCCATAGAAGCATAGCGGCTCTTTTCCCGGCTCGCAATACCCTACAGCTGACTTGTATCTGGCTTTCCTGTTCCTGATGCCCTTCATGAGCTTCAAGATGCCGTTCAGCCCTAGTCTTTTGAAAATGTATGCCGTGCACGTCCCGGGATAATCTTTTAGGGCCTCTATGAACAGTCCGGAGTCTTCAACAACTACCGACTTCTTCAGCCGCTCGCATAGCGCTTTCGCCGCTGTCTTGGCAATCTCGCACGGCTCGTCTGAGCGCAGCTCAGGCTTTTCCCCTTTCATGACAGTGAATTCAAGCCCTGAGCCCTCCAGGGCGTTTTCAAAGTCCTTGATTTTTTCCTCATTCCCAGTCAGAAGAACAAAGCCAGACATTTATTTTGCCACGTCGCTTCTTATGTGCAGTTCTTTCAACTGCTTTTCCTCTATTTCCGATGGCGAGCCGTCCATTGGGCTTTCTGCCTTCTTGTTTTTCGGAAACGCTATTACTTCACGAATATCGTGCAGCCCCTGCATAAGTGCCACAGTCCTGTCAAACCCTATCCCCATGCCGCCATGGGTTGGAGCTCCGTACTTGTAAGCTTCAAGGAGGAAGCCGAACTTTGACTCTGCGGCCTTGTGGTTTATTCCGACCACTTTCATTACCCTCTCCTGAAGCTCTGGCTCGTTGATGCGTATTGAGCCTGAGCCCAGCTCAGTCCCGTTAAGAACAAGGTCGTAGAGGTTGCCCAGCACTTTCTCAGGTGCTTTTTCAAGCAGCTCAACGTGCTCCTGCTTTGGTGCTGTGAACATGTGGTGTGCCGCCTCCCACCTGTCCTCTTCAGTGTTCCACTCGAACAGCGGGAAGTCCTTTACCCAGCAGAAGTTGAACTCGCCTTCTTTCATCAGGCCGAGCCTTCTTCCCAGCTCAAGCCTAAGCTTCCCAAGAATTTCAGCAACTTTCTTTTTCTTGTCAGCAACAAAAAACATTACTGAGCCTTTCTTTGCCTTTGTTTTTTGCAGCAGCATCTTTTGCACTTCGCTGCCAAAGAACTTCACAATGGATGATTCCAGCCCTTTTTCGGTTACTCTCATCCATGCAAGCCCCTTTGCGCCGTTTTCCTTTGCCCATTCTATCAGCTCATCAATCTCGTTCCTTCCAAAGTCCTTCTCAGCAACTACACACTTTACCTGTTCTTCAGCCGCAAATGTCTTGAACTCAGATTTCTTTACAGCATCAGTAACGTCAATGAGCTCCATCCCAAACCTCAGGTCGGGCTTGTCAATCCCGTACTTGTCCATGGCTTCTGCATGTGTAAGGGCTTTGAACGGCGTCTTTAGTTCAACCCCAAGCACCTCCCTGAACAGGTGCTTGTACAGCCCTTCAACGAAAGCCATCACGTCATTTTCGTCGACAAAGCTCATCTCAAAGTCAATCTGGGTGTGCTCAGGCTGCCTGTCAGCCCTCAGGTCTTCATCCCTGAGGCATTTTGCCAGCTGGAAATACCTGTCAAATCCTGAAATCATGAGTATCTGCTTGTAAAGCTGGGGGCTTTGCGGAAGGGCGTAGAACTTTCCAGGGCTGACCCTGCTTGGCACTACATAGTCCCTTGCACCTTCTGGTGTTGACCTGACTAGAAGCGGGGTTTCAATCTCTATGAACTTGTTTTTGTTGAAGTATCCCCTTACAGCTATTGATACTCTGTGCCTTAATGCCAGGCGCTGCTGCATTACTGGCCTTCTCAAATCGAGGTACTTGTACTTCATCCGCATGTCTTCAGCAGCTTCTACCCTGTCGTCAACCTCAATTGGCGGGGCAGCTGCTTTCGTGATTATGGAGAGTTCATCAACCAGGACCTCAACCTCACCTGTTTCCAGCTTTGGGTTGACCATGTCCTTGGGCCTGTTCCTCACCTTGCCTTTTGCAGAAATAACCCACTCCCTGCCGATTTTCTCCCCGGCTTCGTGCACTTTCCTGTTGTGGCTCGGGTCAAGGACTATCTGTGTTAATCCGTAGCGATCTCTCAAGTCAATGAAGATTACCCCGCCGTGGTCCCTTCTTGAGTGGCACCAGCCTGCAAGCGTTACTGTTTCCTTAATGTTTTTCGCAGTAAGCTCGCCGCAGGTGTGTGTTCTTAACATTGTCAGCACAAGAACAAGAAAGCGTTTATAAAGATTGTTTTTCTATTTCCGCCATAACCTGTAGAAGCAGTTCCTCCTTAAATGCTGGCGCCATCACCTGCAGCCCAACCGGAATTCCGTCAATCTTGCCAGCAGGAACAACCCCTGCGCATATTCCTGCAAGGTTCGCAGGTATGGTGAAAGCGTCATAGGCATACATCACTCTCGGGTCTGTTATCTTCGTTCCCAGCTTGTGCGGCAGCATGGGCGTGGTCGGTGATATTATAACATCAACTTCCTTGAACGCCTTTTCAAATCCTTCAGCAATGAGCTTTTTTGCTTTCAGTGCTTTCCTGTAGTACGTCCCGTGGTATTCAGCTTTTGATATCTCCTTCCCACCAAATATCCTTCTTAGCACTTCTTCTCCGCAGCTGTCTTCTATTTTCCTGCCGTATTTCCTACCGTCAAACTTCCTTGTTCCTGAGAAGAATTCAACATAGACCAGGGGGTAGTAAGTCTGGATTGCGAGGTCAACATAAGGCAGCTTTATTTGTTTTATCGCGCTTTTTGTTGCAGTTGTGAATTTGTCAGCAGACTCTTGAACCATCTTATAGATTCTTTTGTCGCTGCACATCGCCTCAAACTCTTTGCTCAGCCCAATCTTAACCTTTTTGGCTGTTTTAAGCAACTGCCTGTATTTCGGAACGTCCTTTGCGATTGTTGTCCCGTCGTTTTCGCTCTTCCCGGCAATTGCCTCTGTCAGCAGCGCCACCCCGTAAACATCATTGGCCAATGGCCCTATCTGGTCAAGGCTCATCGACAAATCAACGAGACCGTACCTTGATACCCTTCCATAGCTCGGCTTCACCCCGATAACGCCGCAATGCGAGGCCGGGTTGCGTATTGAGCCGCCGGTGTCTGAGCCGATTGCCAAATCACAAAGTCCTGCTGCAACAGCCGCAGCAGCCCCAGAACTGCTTCCTCCTGGTATCCTTCCCTGCGCTGCAGGGTTGTCTGTGTTTCCGAATGCCGAGCTCTCGCCTGAGCTTCCGCAGGCAAACTCATCCATGTTTGCCATGCCGATTATTATGCCATCCTCTCGTTTTATTGCTGCAACAGCATCAGCATCGAAAGTGCCGTAGTAGTTTTCCAGAGTTTTGGAAGCGCACGTTATGGGCATGCCTGTTACGGATATGTTTGACTTTACAGCTATTGCCAGCCCGGCAAGCTTACCTGCCTTCCCGGCCTTTATCTTTTTGTCAACAGCTTCTGCTTCGGCTACAGCATTGTTGTTGATGTGCAAGATTGCGTTTATCTGCTTGTTTTTCTTCCTGATTACGTCAAGGAATCCTTTAACGTTCTCAGCAGCTGTCAGTTCCCCCTTTCTGATTTTCAGCAGCTTTTGTTCTGTAGAAAACAGCATTTTCACCAGCTTTTCTTTTCAGCTATTATGTTGTCAGAATCTTTTTTTGGCGCGTTTGTCAGCATTCTTTCCCTGAAGCCATCGTCAGGTTTTGATTTTTTCCCTTCCCTCGTTGTTTGCTCCCTTTCAAGCCCAACCTCTCCCGAGAGGTCGCCAACCTTGTCAAGGGCTTTTACAAATTCGTCCATTATGGCTTTGGCCTGCTTTTTTATCTTCTCTTCGTCAGGCGTCATAGCTTTTCACTTTATCTTCCCCTGCAGCTTCAGGCTCAGCAGAAGGTCTTCCATTTTCTTCAGGTCATATTTTATCCCGTCGAATTTCCTTCTCAGGTCCCCGTTCCTGAAGTCAAACTGCATCAGGCCGTAGTAGAGGTTTTCAATGAAGGTTTTTGCAGAAATCACAGTCTTTGCGTCATCATTGATTGCAGCGTTGACTGCTTTCCTTACAATTTCGCCTGAAAGGTCGCACAGCCCTGCAATGTAGTTTTCGGCAGAAACTCCGAGCTCCTTCCTTGACAGTATCTTTCCTGTTGCTATGAACTCGCTGAAGCAGGCTGCTTCCACGTATTCCTGGATTGGCGGCTTGGTGACACTTGCGTAATTTGCATCTTCAGAGTATGGCTTTAGCGCAGCAATTTTAGGCTTCAGTTCAGCGAGCGCCTTTTCAGCTGCCTTGTTGTCGCCCCGCTGCAAAGAGTAAATAGCGCCTTTTGACTTCTTGAGAATCTCCCTTGTTTCTGCTATCAGCGCCTCCCGCTTTGAATCGACAGTTTCTATGTCCCTTTTCAGGCTCGCGAATTCCTCCCCAATGCCGTTATCTATGTTGCTTTTTGCCATTGTTTTGGTGAAGCTGTCGGGATTTTATAAACTTTCCGCACCTTTGCTTAGCGCAAAGTATTTATTGCCACAGAAGCAGGGGTAGGTAAAAAGGGGCTGTGAATGTACGAGATAATTGTCGGCAGGGATGATGAGGACAGAAAGGCGTTTGGCGATAAGGGCACTTTTCTCCTTGGCAAGCACTATGTCAAGATGGGCCAGGTTACGTCCTTGTCAACAGGCATCTACATGGACGTCCTGCGCTCCCACGTTGTTTCAATCTTTGGCAAGCGAGGGTCTGGGAAAAGTTACTCAATGCTGGCCATAGCTGAGGGCATGATGTCTATGAGCCCTGAATTCACGAAGAACCTGAGCATCGTGATTTTTGACACAATGGGCATTTTCTGGACAATGAAGTACGAGAACAAGAAAGACGAAGCCCTCCTTAGGGAGTGGGGTTTTCAGTACCAGCGCTTTAATGCGCGCATTTACGTCCCTTCTGGGAGCTATTCTGACTACAGGGAAAGGGGCATTCCGGTTGACCTGCCTTTTTCCATAAGCCCTTCCGAGCTTTCTGTTGGCGACTGGTGCGGAATTTTTGAGATTGATGCTACAAGCCAGTTTGGCACCCTTATTGGCAGGGTTATCCCTGCGCTTAGAAAGCAGCAGGCTTCTTTTTCCATCCAAGATATTATTGAGGCTGTCAGGAAGGATGAGCGCACAAATGAGGAAGTCCGGGCAGCTGTTGAGAATATGTTCTCCTCTGCAGGGAGCTGGGGCCTGTTCAGTGAGAAGTCAACTCCTGTCAGTGACCTGGCCGTTGGCGGCCAGATTACTGTCCTTGACATAAGCCCATACGCTGTAGCCGGGGGGAAAAGCAACATTCGCGCCCTTGTCATAGGGCTTGTTTCCAAGAAGCTTTTCAACGAGAGGATGGTTGTCAGGAAGTCAGAAGAGATGTCTTCAATAAAGCAGGCAACGTCTTTCTCAAGAAAATCCGCAGATGATAAGAAAGAAATCCCCCTTGTCTGGCTCATGGTTGATGAAGCTCACGAGTTCCTGCCAAAGGAAGGCTCCACGCCAGCTTCAAACTCCCTTATTACAATCCTCAGGGAGGGCCGCCAGCCCGGGATTTCCCTTGTCCTTGCCTCCCAGCAGCCCGGCCAGATTCATACTGATGTCATGACTCAGTCAGATGTTGTCATAGCCCACAGGGTTACTGCCAAGATTGACGTTGATGCGCTTGGCGCCCTTATGCAGAGCTACATGCGTGAGGGCCTTGACAAGAGCCTGAATGACCTCCCGAGAGTCAAGGGTGCAGCTCTCCTTTTTGATGACACGAACGAGCGCCTTTATCCGATGAGGGTCAGGCCGAGAATAACTTGGCATGGCGGGAGCAGCCCAAGCCTTGTGGCAGAAGCTAAGGGAATCCTTGAATTTTAGCTCCACTTTCTCTTTTTCTTTGTTATGAGGTATTGGATTCGCCCAAACTCAAGCGTGAACATCATCGCTAGGGTTCCGGCTGCGGCTATCACATAGGCGCCCGCTCCCAGCGCAAGCCCCAGCCCGGCAACCGCCCATATGCTTGCCGCTGTTGTCAGTCCCCTGACATTGTTCTTATCCCTGAAGATTGTTCCTGCGCCGAGAAAGCCTATTCCTGTTATTATGGCAGCCGTTATCGGAGCCGGGTTCTGCGGGAACATGTCAATCGAGGTTAGCGTTATAATGGTTGAGCCTATGCACACCAGCAGGTGCGTCCTTAGCCCTGCGGCATGCTTCGTCTTTTCCCTTTCATACCCGATGAGCGCGCTTGCAAGCACGGCAAGAAGCAGCCTTATCAGTACATCATAGTTTGTCAGCATTGAGAAGGATAGCTCTTTAGGGGTTTAATAACCTTTATGGCTATTGGGGAATTACGACAGTTATGGTACAGTTTTGTTGGCGTAGCTGTTGCTGTTCCCGTTTACCTTTATTATGTTCCTGCATTTCGGGAACTTGTTGCAGCCGAGGAAGCCTCCGTAGATGCTTCTCCTGAGCACCATTTTTCCTTCGCCGCATTTTTTGCATGTGCTGTTTTCGTTCTCGCTTATCAGCTTCCTTGCATCCGGTGAAACCTTGCTTGGGCAGTCAGGGTTTATGCATACCTCCTGCGGCCTTTTTGCTGACTTTATCACCGTGACCATTGGGTGCTTGCACGTCTCGCACACTTTGTCAAGCGCCTTCACAAGGCCGGTAGCGGGCAGCTTGAATGTTGTCTTGCACTCAGGGTAGGTGCTGCAGGCTATGAACCTGCCGAACTTGCCCCTTTTCATCATCAGTGTGCCTGTGCTGCACGTCGGGCATTTTCCTATCGTGTTTTCCTTTGTTTCTGACTCCTTTGTGGCCTCAAAGAGCCCCTCCCCTATGTCCTTCTCTTTCTTTTTGAATCCCTCTATTATCTTTACAAGCACAGTTTTTGCCTCTTCCAGAACATCTCCTCCTTTTTTCTTGTCTTCCTGTATTTCTTCCATTTCGAGCTCAAAGTGCCTTGTCAGCTCTTCATCTATTATTTCAGGGCTGTATTTCCCCAATGTTTCGATGATTTTTATTCCCAGGTTTGTAGCTTCAACAGCCCTTCCGCTGACATACCCTCTTTTGAACAGGGTATCAACTATCTCGGCCCTTGTTGCCTTTGTGCCAAGGTTTCTCTTCTCAAGCTCTTTTATTATCGAAGCTTCAGTATACCTTGCCGGCGGCTTTGTTTCCTTCGCAAGGAGTTCAAGCTTCTTTACCGTGACAGTTTCGCCTTTGATGACCTGCGGCAGCTCCATTTCCTTGAATCTTGCATAAAGTCCATAGAACTCGTGCCAGCCCCTCACCTTTGTTCTTGTTCCGGCAGCAATGAACATTTCGCCATTTACGTCAATTTTCACAGTCATGGTTTCTCTCGTTGCAGCTTCAGCAAAAGTGGCCAGGAATCTCCTTACAACCTGGTCATAAATCCTTTGGCCTCTTTTGTCAAGGCTCTTTGGCTTAAGCCCTGTCGGGTATATTGCTGGGTGCGCAGGGTCTGTCTTTTTGCCGTTGTTTGGCTTCAGCCCGCCCTTTAGCAGCCTTTTCGCCAGTTCAGCATACTCCTGCTGCTGTGATATCGCTGTTAAAATCTTCGCATACCCTATTGTTGGCGGCAGCTGCTGCGACGATGTCCTTGGGTAAGAAATCAGGCCCGAAGTGTAAAGCTCCTGTGCAATCTCCAAAGTTGCCTTTGGCGGCGCTCCGAAGCACCTGTACGCCTCTGTTTGCAGCGTTGTCAGGTCAAAAGGGCATGGCGGTGCCTGCTGGAACTCGTCACTCTTGACTTCTGCAACCGTCCCATTCCTGCCTTTAACCTTTTCGTGAACCTTGTCTGCTTCTTTTTTGTCCCAGAACTTGTCTTTTTCGTGCAGCGCAGTCAGCTCGCCGTTTTTGGCCTTACCTAGCAATTGCAGCTGCCAGAATGGCTGCGGCTTAAACGCTGTAATTTCCTTCTCCCTTTGCACAATTATCTGGAGCGCAGGGCCCTGCACCCTTCCTATGCTCAGAATCTTAAACAGGCCTGCTTTCTTGATTGCAGAAGTCAAAGCCCTGCTGAGGTTGATGCCGTAATACCAGTCCAGCTCATGCCTTGTCTCTCCTGCATGTGCCAGGCCCCATTCGATATGCGGTGAAATTTTCTCATACGCTTCAACAAGGTCATCCTTTGTCAGCGTTGAGAACTTCATCCTCCTGGCGTCTTTCTGCTTGCAGATGAATCTGAGTATGTTAAATCCGATCAATTCTCCTTCAACATCGAGGTCGCACGCAACGACAAAATCCTTGGCGTCTTTTGATAACTTTTTGAGCATTTCATAATATTTTTTTGAGAAAGCAGCAGACTTTGTCGTTTCAAAAGTGGGCTTCCACTCCACGTCAAATACAGGGAACCGCATGCCCCTTTTCTTCTCCTTTTCAGCCAACCCAAAAAGGTGGCCCACCGCGCATCCTACGATAATGTCCTTGTTGCCATGGGTTATCTCATAGTATGATACTCCTTTGGCTCCTTTCTTTATTGCTTTCCCGTCGGCAAGGGCTTCAGCTATCCTCTGCGCCGCCTTCGGTTTTTCTGTTATTATAAGTTCTGCCATTTCCTTCCAAAATCAGAGAAATCAGCAATTTCTATAAAAACCTGCCGAAAAGGGCCTAGTTGAAAGAAACAAACTTCAATTTGTCAACATTCTGCCTTGCCTTTTCAAGCTTTGCAGAGAATTCCTCAAGGAACCGTGTCATCTTATCGCAGGCTATCTGCTTTAGCTCACCGCTCGTCATTTTGCCTGACTTGTAATCGTCATGTATCTTCTGCAGCTCCTTGTCATCATCAGCAAGGTGCTGCTTGAGCAGCTCAAACACCATGTCCTTCTCTATCACAGCCCCCAGTCGTCTATGCTCCTCAAGCGTGTCCCTTCCTCCAGTAACCGCGTTTTTTATCTTCTTGCACACGCTTTTGGAGTCCTCTGGCAGCTCTATGCAGCTTTCAGGCTCAGACTTTGACATCTTCAATTTCCCATTTAAGGAAGGAGTATACTTGTTGTAGATGCTTGAAGGCGGCACAAAGCCGTATTTTGTTTTTGTCCTTGCCACTATGTCTCTAGTAAGCCTTATGTGCGGCGATTGGTCTATCCCAACAGGAATGACCCCCGGCCTTCTTTTCTTCAGCTGCGGGTAAAGTATGTCTGCCACTTGAGTCAGTGCGCTGAACATCTTGCCTGGGTCGTTGCTTCCATAAATGGCTTCAAATTCATTGGCTGTAATCTTTTTGGCGAACTCATATGCCAAATGCATCACTTCCTTATTCTCTGATTGGAAATAAAATGTCGTCTTTTTTGGGTCCAGGCCTAAGGCAATGTATGCAGGAATATAAAACTCAAGAGCCCTCTTTTTGCCTTCTTCAAGGGTTACGCCCCTTGCAGCTGCCGCCTCAAGGTCTGCAACGAGCACATAAGTGTCAGCACCATGTTCTTGGAAATACCTTATGTCCTCTATCACCATCTTTGTGCCGAAATGTATCTTCTCGGCAGATGGCATTATTCCTGACAGAACATAGTAGTCCTCATTTTTCCTTATGGCATCGGCTATCCTTTTAACATCAACTCCAGCAAACACCGCTCCTCTTCTCATCAGCCTGTTGGGGTTAGGAAACAATCCTAGGTAGTGAGAGAAAGGCTCCAACCCAAAATCCTTTATCAGCTTCGCATAGTCCTCAACGAGGACAGAGCCCCACGGGTCTATGATTTTCGTCATACTCTCGCCTCCGTTCTGTTGCTATTTAAATATTGTGGGTTCATACAATGGTTCATACGATTCCTGTATTCAATGATGATGGCATGCACAAGAACATCGATAGTGTTGAGGGAAGGGAGTCTGCACTTTTCCAGCATGACCGCCAGTTCAGTGCAGCCAAGGACAATAAGCTGCGCCCCCTCATCATAGCACCTTTCCGCAAGGCGTTCGCATGTAAGCCGCTGCTTGCTTTTCTCATTCCCGATGTTGAAATTTATTATCGCGTTGTTCAGGGCTTTTATGTCTGCTGTTTCCAGCCTAATTGTCATTAAGTCATTGAACTCGTAGAGCCGCTGCGTGATGGTATTCTCCGTGGCCAGCACAGCTATGCGCGAGACTTTTCTCTTCTTCAGCTCGTTGTAAACTGCTTCCCGCAGGTCCAGTATCCTTGTCTTAACGCCGCGCTGCAGCCGGGGAAGGAAGAGGTGCACAGTATTGCACACCATAACAATAAAGTCAACTCCAAAAGAGTCCAGCTCTTTCAGCCCCCTTTCATAGTGCTTGATGGCTCTGTGGTTGTTGCTTATAAGTTCGGGTGCCGGCACGCTGTTTATGATTATCTGCGGAAAGTCAGTATTGCTCTTTATAAGTCCTGTCGCCTGTAGCTTTTCTATCAGCTTGCTGTAGAAAACAGCTGTTGATTCCGGTCCTATTCCTCCGAGGACTCCAATGCGAAGGGTGCTATTGCCACCGGAAATCACCCCTGCGTAATTTTAGCGGTGCGTCTAAGAAAAAGCTACTGCTCCCAAAGGCAATCACTTCGCTTTGCCATGAGAACCAGATTTATGAGGCGGTTTATTAAGTTTGTGCCTATATCGTATAGAACAAAATCACTTCCTCGTAACTATAGCCTTCCTCACAGCAGCCGCTATCGCTTCCGCATCCAACCCGTACTTCCTGAACAGCACCTTCTGTGAATCAGACTCGGCAAATCTGTCTTTTACTCCTACCATTTCAAATTTGACGCAGAGCTTCTCTTCCGCAATGACTTCTGCCACAGCGCTTCCTAAGCCGCCATTGATGTTGTGGTCTTCAGCAGTTATTATCGTTCCTGTCTTTGCAGCGGCGATTATCGCTTCTCTATCTATTGGCTTTATCGTTGCCATGTTGACAACTCTTGTGTTAATCCCATCTTTCTTCAGCAGCTCAGCAGATGTCATTGACTCCTGCACCATTATTCCTGAAGCAATTATGGCTGCATCGTTCCCTTCAGCCACCACAGAAGCCTTGCCAATCTCAAACCTGTAGCTGTCGTCGTAAATTGTCTTCACATTGCCCCTTCCCAGCCTGACGTAGGCCGGGCCTTTCATTTTGGCAATCTCAAGGATGGCCTTTTCAGCTTCCACAGCATCGGCAGGGCAAAGAACAATAAACCCAGGCACTGCCCTCATGTAGGCAACATCGCCTATTGCCTGTGCTGTGGGCCCGTCCTCGCCAATCGCAACACCGGCGTGTGTTCCAATTATCTTGACGTTGCTGTTTGAGTATGCTACTGAAACGAAAATCTGGTCCATCCCTCTTCCCAGCAGGAAGGATATGAAGCTGGTTGCAAATGCAGTCTTGCCGCACTTTGCCATCCCGGCAGCCGTGCATATCATGTCTCCCTCGCTTATTCCCATGTTGAAGAACCGTTCAGGCCACTTCTCTGCAAACTTGTTCGTCCTTGTTGAGTCTGACACTCCGGCATCCAGCACAACAACGTTGGAGTCGCTGCCGCCCAGCTTAATCAAGGCATTTCCGTAGCCGTCCCTTGTTGCAGCCTCCCCGCTCATTTTTGTGCCTCCAGTTCGGCAATTGCCTTCTTGAACTGTTCATCATTTGGCGCCTTTCCGTGCCACGAATTCTGGTTTTCCATGAATGAAACTCCCTTTCCTTTTACCGTGTCGGCGACTATCACTATAGGTTTCCCGCTTGTTTTCTTTGCAGCTGCTATGGTGTCAAGTATTGCAGAAATATCGTGCCCGTTTATCCTGTAAACCTGCCAGCCGAACGCTTCAAACTTTTTGTCAACAGGCTCGACATTCTTCAAATTCGCCGTCATATTGTCCTGCGCCACCCTGTTGTTGTCCACTATCGCAATCAGGTGGTCTGACTTGTACTGTGCCGCGCTCATCGCAGCTTCCCAGACCTGCCCTTCATTGAGCTCGCCATCTCCAAGCAGCACGTAGACATAGTAATCCCTTTTGTCAAGCCTTCCTGCAAGCGCCATGCCGTGCCCTACTGAGAGCCCCTGCCCGAGCGAGCCTGTTGCTATCTCAACGCCTGGCAGCTTCGGGTTCGGGTGGCCTGTGAGCCTTCCCAGCCTTCTGTAAGTAGAGAGCTCTTCTTTTGGGAAGTAGCCAACATCAGCAAATACAGAATACAGCAGTGGTGTGCAGTGTCCCTTGCTCAGTATGAACCTATCCCTATCTGGCCACTCAGGCCTTTTAGTGTCGTACTTCATGTGGTGGTAGAACAGCACAGCTATTATGTCTGCTGCAGAAAGCGAGCCTCCAGGATGCCCAGAACTAGCCTGATAAACGAGCTTTACGCTCTCAATTCGCAGTTGTCTGGCCTTTTCCTTCAGTTTAGAGATTGTTGCCGCATCTGCCACAGAACCACCCCGATCAGAATAGAAGCAGGTTTAGTGCCTAAATATATTGTTTGTGGTTTTCACCAATCAGTTCCCTTAACAGCTTGATTGCGGTTTCCTTGCTGCTCGGGTATGCTGCCATCTTTATTTTGACATGGTAGCAGTTGCCGCTGTCTGTTACCAGAAGTTCGTTGTGCTTTGCCAGCATTTCTTTTTCAAACCTTACAAAGAAGTTTGCATCGCTGTCTACCCTCAAGTCAAGCTGCCGCAGCAGCATCTGCCTGTCAGTTCCGGATATCCTTGGCAGGAGGCTGTCAAGAAAAGCTTTCACATGCCTCTTTTTTGCCAGTGTGACCTCAAAAATGCTTATTCTCTTGTCGCTGAAACCCAAGGCAGTCTGCTTCTGCACTGTTATTTTTTCCGTCTCAAGGTCAAAATGGAGCAGTGATTTTAATCCATTCATTACTTCACTCTCATTCTCCTCTTCTCCGCAGAATACCCGTATCGCAGCAGAATGTGCAATCTCCACTTTTCTTCCGGCAGAATATTTTTTATATAAATCTTTGCAGCAGTGAAAAGCATGAAGCATTCCTGGCAGGTCTCGGCTGTTTTGCTGTGCATTTTCCTTGCAGCCCAGGTTATTGGCTTGTTTGTTGTTAATTCTTATTTTGATGCTGCAGCTTCCGAGAAAGCCACAACAGAAGCAGGCAAGCCAGTTGTCATCTATCAGGATTTACCTTATGGTGTTGAGCGGCCAGACATATCGCCCAATATTTCATACCTTCTTATAGCTGCAGCCATAATTATCGGGACAGTCCTGCTGCTGCTCATAATAAAATTCAGGAAGCTGTCTCTCTGGAAGCTGTGGTACTCCCTTGCCCTCATCATAACTCTCACGTTTTCCTTTGCCTCTTTCCTTCCAAAAGCTATAGCTGCAGTAATTTCAATCGCAGTCTCTATCTTCAGGGTTTTCAGGCCAAACGCCCTTGTCCATAATCTTTCTGAATTATTTATCTATGGCGGCCTTGCAGCCATGTTTGTCCCGATACTGAATGTCAGGTCAGCAGCAATTTTGCTTGTTCTTATCGCAGTGTACGATTTCTTTGCGGTTTTCCACATGAAGCACATGGTTACCCTTGCAAAGTTCCAGGCTTCCAACAGGATTTTCGCAGGCCTGTTTGTTCCCAAGCAGCTCTCCCTGAAATCCGCGGTTTCTCCAATAGCATCTGATGTGGCACCAACAATGAAAAATTCTCTGATGCAGAAACAACAGGTAAACCACTCAGATTCGGGTGATTACGCTATTGTTGGCGGCGGCGACATAGGCTTTCCCCTGCTGTTCGCAGGCACGCTGCTCCCGGCCTTTGGCTTTTACAAAACTCTCATAATCCCGGCCTTCGCAGCAGCCGCCCTCCTGCTTCTCCTTCTGATAAGCAAGAAAGGAAAGTTTTACCCTGCCATGCCTTTCATTGCTGCTGGATGCTTTGTCGGGTATGGGGTTCTGCAGCTTTTCAGAAACCTTTAAAACCCCTTGTTCATTTCCATCGTCGGGAGACTAGGTCGGCGCGCCAGCCCTGCGCTGTTGCACCATACGGGCTTCATGGGTGGACCGAAGCCTGGGGAGCGGTCTGGTATTGGCCTGGAGGCCTTGGCTAAAGTGTTGAGTCTCTGTCCCACAGGGTTAGCATTTATGGTTAACGTGTCAGGTCCGGAAGGAAGCAGCACGAATCGTAAGTGTTTGCGCTTGCGGGGTAGCGGAGAGGAGCGATGGCTGAGCAAACTGAGAGGTTCAAGCCTTATCCATTTTCAGGCGCGTCTCCCACTTATTCCTTTCTTCAGAAAGAAATCAGATTTAACGGCTGCCTTGCCACCCTTACAACCAGCCTGTCCCCGTTTTTGAACCCAAACTCCTTCTTGTACGAGTCTATGACGACAACGCCCTCATGGCTTTCCCATATTTTGGAGATTAGTGTTATGCTTTGGCTGCTGCCGAGCACTCCTTTTGTCATTTTGGGCTTTGTGAGCCTTCCAACATAAGGCTCTCTTACCACATATTCGATTTTTTTTGCTGTAAGCGGCAATCCTGCTCCGCCTGCGCTTCTTACCCATGCGTGGCTTCCTGCAGGGGTTGCTATTAAGATGCCTGAGCTTTTTTGCTCTTCCTTCCTTTTGCCAATTATCAGCGTGTACCTTGAGACATGGTAAGCTTCCCGGCTCCCAGCGTATATTTCATTGAGTGCTTTGAAAGGCAGCTTCTTTCCATTGAGCGCAGCTTCCAGGCGCAATAGCCTTGTTATTTTATACCTCCCTGCAGCCAGAAGCCGTATCTTCATATCAGCGTCTTTGCTTGTGGCCCTTGCAAAGAATGCCTCGTTTTTGTCGGTGCTTGAGCTGATGTGCAAGACAGGAGTATGTTCTATGAAGTGTGATGCCTTGAGTAGCGTCCCATCGCCTCCCACCACAATTACCGCATCGGTTTTGGCAACGCCTTTTCTTATTGCAGCATCCTTTTCCCTCTTTACATAAGAAGCAGCTATTTTGTTTTTGCGCAAAGCCAGTTTTACAGCCGTCAGTGTACCATAGTTTCTTGCATAATACACGACCACTGCTTTTCCTATCTTCTTCATTTTGCTTTGTTATCTATTTAACTATTATTGCCGGCTTCCCGGGCATTGCCTGCTTTGCCTTTTGCTCTGTTGATTTTTCTGCTTCCTCTATCTTTACATTTGCACCGTAATCCTTCTCTATTGTTTCCTTTGCTGCCGCGTAGGCCTCCCGCTCTTTTTCCTTCGCAATAATCATCTGTGGCAGCTTTCCTAGGTCCTTCAGCACCATCTGCACTATCTTCGCGACTTCCTGGCCGTGAGGCCTGATGTCCTTCTCAGCAAGGCATGTATTTATAAGCGCCCGTTGGTCTCTCGTCTTCTCAAGCTCTTCCTTCAATATCCTGAAAAGTTCGTATTTCCATGCCGGGGCAACTACGAGGGTTACTTCTTTTGGCTTTTCTATCTTCGCCAGCTTCAGAACGGTCTCAAAGTCCGATAGCGTGTCGTGAACAAGCTGTTCCGCTGCTTCTGCCTCTTTGTCTATCTTTTCCTCTTCGTACTCTGGCCATTGTTGCTGAGAGATAAATCCTTCCCCTTCTATGGCTTCCCAAGTTTCCTCGCAGAAATGTGGCACCACTGGAGTTAACATTTTAAGGAGGGATTCGGAAAACAGGTTGACAAGCCTCTTGTTTGGCTTGTTGCTTGTCCTTTTGAGGTAAGCTTTAAGATGCCTTGTCATGTCCATCAGCGAGTACTGCACGGCCGATTTGAACAGCATGCTTTCCAGCGCTTCTGTTGTGTTCTTTATTGCCGTGTTTACCTTGCTTTCAAACCATTTATCAACGGAGTTTATTTCGGTTCTGCCCTTGCCGTAGTTGCTTTTTATGAACTCATAAAGCTCTCGCAGCTTCCTCTTTGCCGTTTCCAGAAATTCCATGTCGTAATTTGCGTCGTCAACCCCTTCTCCGGCGTAAGCCGCAACCAATCTTACAATGTCTGGCCCGTGTTTTGTGTATAATTCCCTCATCGTGAAGAAGTTGCCCTTTGATTTGGACATCTTTTCATTGTTGACCATTATCCTTCCATTGATAACAAACGCTCTCGGCCAGTGATTTTTTGGGAATAGTGCAACGTGGTTGAATATGCTGAACGCGAGATGGTTTTGTACTAGGTCCTTGGCCGAGTTCCTGAAGTCAAATGGGTACCAGTACTCAAAATCTCTTCTCATAGTTTCTATAATTTTTTTAGGGATTCCTGTTGATTTCTCTACGGCAGCGATATTCCCTTTTCCAAGGAAGACGTAATCAAAAAATTCGTCATTCAGCTTGTCTATCTTAAACCCGTAGCCTTCTGGGTGCAGCAAATACTTTGAAATGGTTCCGTAAGCCATCTGTATAGTTGAATCTGATAAGGACTCAATAAACCACTTCTCATCCCACGGGAGCTTTGTTCCTAAGCCATACTCTCTTGTGCATGCCCAATGGTCAAGCCAGTCTATGACGTAATGGAACTGCTTTCTCACTATCTCCGGGTAAATCCTCATGCTGTCCAGGCATTCGTGGGCCGCCTTTTTCCATCCAGGGTCATTGTATTCGATAAACCACTGGTCGTCGACAACCTTAACAATGCACTCCGTCAGGCAACGGCATACGACTTTGCCTGTTGGTTCATAGAACATTACGGCATCTTTTTCAGATCCCAAGTCATTCTTTATGGCAATTTGTGCCTCAGGCACACTCAGTCCTTCGTATTTCCCGCAGTTTTTCTTCATTATGCCTTTTCTAAATACAACCCTGTTAAGCTCCCCCTTGGCTTCCTCAAGCTTTTCTTTATCATCAGGCGATTTCACATTGTATTTATCAAGCATTTCCTGCCCCAGATTTTCCCCCATTCCTTGCACGTTTATAACGGAAATCGGCTTCAATTTTTTAATAACTTCAGCGTCAAGATTGTATTTTTTGACAATTTCTGGGCGTGCCTGCATGTGCTGGATTTCTATCAGGTCAACGGGGTCTTCAAGTGCAGAATAAACAATTCCTGCCCCAACGCTTGCGTCTATAAATCCTGCAGGGACAATGTAAAGCTCGTAATCAACGAGCGGACCTTTTGCCCATTTGCCAATAAGCTCACCAGGCTGAATTTTTCTAATAATCTCTGTTTTTCCATATTGTTGCCCAATTTTTTTAACAGCCTCTTCGCTAACAACCCACTTCTCATCTCCAACTTTCGCAACAGCATAGCTGCCGTTAGGGTCAATCCACAAGTGCGTCTGCCCAAGCAGGGCATCAGGCCTGGTTGTTCCGGCCATTATAATCAGGTCAGAGCCTTTCACCCTGAACTTTGCCCAGATGAAGTCCTTTGGGGTCTCGCCCTCTCCTTCAGACCTGTCGTGGTCTCCAACCGGAAGGTTATCCTTTGGGCACCACATAACAGGGTGCCTGCCCTTTTTCACGTAGCCTTTATCCTTAAGCTTATTAAACTGCCACCTTATGAAAGCATCATAGCTCGGATTAAGGTAAGTTGTTTTAAACGCATACCTTTCATCAATTGCAAAGCCCATGTTCTTTGCATCTTTCAACGTCTCCTTCGGGAAATACTCGCACCAATATTCAGGATTGGCAAATTTGCGAATCTCCCTCCCGTTAATCCCCATCTTTTTCAGATTTTCAATCTGCATCGGCTCCTTTTCCTTTACGCGCTGCGCTGCCGCAACTATTGGAGTGCCGGTGCAGTGGTAGCCGTATTTGGCTAATACGTTAAAACCCTTCATTCGTTTGTACCTTAACACTACCTCAGAAAACGTGTACGTGAAAAGGTGCCCTAGGTGCAGAAGCCCGCTCATGTAGGGGTAAACTATGGCAACATAATACTTTTTCCTGCTGCTATCTGCTTCCGCATGGAAAATCTTTTCTTTTTCCCATTTCTTCTGCCACTTTTGGGCTATCTTGTTGAAGTCAACCTGCGTGTCTTCCATAACCCTCTCGAGAAGCAGCAGAGTGTTTTTAAACTTTGCTTCATCCTGCATTCTTATGGTTGAGATGGGGTATGTTTCAAGACTGTTTGTAAACAGCAGGCTTTTGCATTACTTTCACAAGCTGTTCGGGATTGCCAGGCTCCTTGACATGTCAGGCAACGGGGGGCTAAGAACGGTGTTGGAGCTTGGCTGCGGTGTTGGAATAACAACACGCTTTATTGCTTCAAAATTTGCGAAGGCCAAGATTGTGGCTGTTGATTATGAGTCACAGATAAGGATAGCCAGAAAGAGAAATCTGCCGAATGTCCGGTTTGTGGCAGGGGACGCTACAAAACTTCAGTTTAATAACAACTCTTTTGATGCTGTTTTTGAATCGTTTGCCTTTCACCACATCCCTGGTTATGGAAAGGCCATTGAAGAAGCGTACAGGGTGCTTAAGCCTGGAGGAAAGTTTTGGATTGTTGATTTTGCTCTCAAGTCCTTGCCATTTCACTGGCTTGTGGCGTTTGAGCCTGTCCATTTCACCAAGCGTGAGTTTGTGTGCAAACTAAAAAGCAACAGGTTTAGTGTCACAAAAGGTGAAGGCGGCCTGATTTTCAGGATAGAAGCAATTAAGCCTTCTTGAACTCGCCAGCCAGGTCTATGAGGTCTATATGGCCAAGGAACAATGCCCTGCAGCAGTACCTGTCAAGCCCGAGCTCGTCAAGCACCTTCTTGCGGTCCTCGCCCTTGGCAATCCTTTCGTTGTATTGCTCCCATAAGTGGGCAACCGGCTTTCCGCATGCGTAGCATCTGATTGGGATTATCATTTTTGCATCACCTGTAGCTCTTCTGGGTTGCCGCCCTGGCTTTTCCGTGCCTGTTTGGCTTCCTGACTTCTTTCCTTCTGACATCTGCAACGAGGAGGTGTCTGTCGTATTCAAGGTAGGCTTTTTCAAGCTTTTTGTCTTTGAGGAATGCTACCATGCCTTTTGCCATTGCGAGCCTTGCAGCCTCTGCCTGGCCCATTATTCCCCCTCCTGAGACTTCAACATCCACATCCAACTTTGAAGCGTTCTCGCCTGCGAGCAGCAGAGGCTCCTGGAGCTTCATCCTTGCCATTTGCGGCTCGTAGTAGTCAAGCAGCTTGTTGTTCACTGTTACTTTCCCGCTGCCGGTCCTTACTACGGCCCTTGCTATCGCGCTCTTTCTCTTTCCTGAAGCAACTATTATTTTTGTAGTCATTTTTTTACCCTTTTGCCACTACAGCTTCCTGCATTTTATGGCCAAGATGCTTGCATAATTCGTTGACTGTTATGTATGGCGCTTTTTTAATCCTTTCAGCGCTTGCTTCTGGGATTGTCTTGGCGTTTTCAGCCTTTACGCTTGTTGGAATTCCGATAAAGCATTGGACTCTTTCATAAGCTGCCCTTCCCTTTGGCTTTTTTCTTGGCAGCATGCCCCTTATAGTCCTTCTGACAAGCATGTCCGGCCTTCTTGGGAAATACGGGCCCTGGTTTACCTGCCCAATCTCAAATTTTGCAGCATAGCCGTCTATTGTCTGTTTCCTGTTTCCTGTTACAACCGCTTTTTCGCAGTTTATTATGCTGATTGCTTCCCCATTCAATGCCCGTTTTGCGGCTTGGGCTGCCATTCTTCCCAGTATGAGGTTTGTTGCGTCAATTACGGCAGCCTTTGAAGCTGCAGCATCCTCCCCACGTCGCAAATCGGGTTGCGCCCGATTGCGCATTCCGCCATCGGCGGAATTGCGCTGTTGCGACGGGGCCCCGTCGACAGCTGTTGACGTGGGTTTTGCCTTTTCTTTCTTTTCCTTTTGTTCTTTTGCCGCGTTCATTTTTGTCATCCGATTATCCTTACTGCTGTCTCTTTCACGCCGTTCTTCAGGAGGTCGTTGAACGTTATTGCCTTTGCGTTGGCTTTTGTTATCTTGTCCATTGCCTGCTGTGAGAACTTCCAGGCTGCGATTGTCACGCTTTGGCTGAGCTCTCCTGAGGCAAGCACCTTTCCTGGCACGACCACGAGCTCGCCTTTCTTTGCATACCTGCTTATTTTTGAGAGGTTGACCTCCCTTCTTTGCCTTGTTGACTTTTCAAGGTCATCGGCTATTCTTGCAAATAATGGGATGTCTTCTGCATAGGCTTTCTTTTTCAGCTCGCCTATCAGGCTCTTCAGGTTTATGTTTGTCGGTCCGGTTCTCATTTTCGGTTTTCGTTCTCTTGGTTGACCTTTGTCGTTTTTTGGTAAAGCTTTTTGCCCGCCGCAGCGGGGAAAAAGGTTTAGTGCGGGGGACGTGATTCGAACACGCGCACCCACTAAGGGACTACCCGTTTGACCCTTTTGCACGGCAAAAGGTTCAATCCAAAAACGTACGTTTTTAACGCCGTTTTTTGGTTGAGCTTTTTGGCATCAGCCAAAAAGCTCACCTCAAGGTAGCGCATTTGACCAGGCTCTGCCACCCCCGCGCTGATTCTGAGGGCATCGGGACAAGCCCGAACCAGCATCACTCCTTGGCTTTGAGCAGCTGCTCAAACTCTTCCAAGTCCTGGTCGAGCGATTTGGCGGCCTGCTCAAGTATTTCCTTGCAGTCGAGCTGTCCGAAGCTCTCTATGAACATCACAAAGTCGTCTGTTTTTTCCAGGGTGACTTCGCCGTTGCTTGCTTCCTCTGCGAGCCCTGCGAGGTCTGTGGTGAGCAGCTTGTCTTCGTTAACAGTGAGCTTGCCGTTTTTTACTTCAAAGACACCAGGAGGGCATGCATCTGCCACCTTGTCCGGGTCCTTGACGTTGCCTATCTTCACTACCTGCTTGTTTTTGTACCATACGTGGCCCGGACTCCATTTTGAGTGCTCTTTTCCCGTTCCCAGGACAGCAGTGGCCTCAGCTTCCAGTTTCTGCCCTTTGAGCAGCTTTACTATCGGGGTTTCTGGAAAGACCGGCTTTACTTTCGGGTCTTTTGATTTTATTTCTGAGGCTGTGACTATTCCCGGGCCTTCTGCTTCCAGTGTGAGCTTGACTTGGCAGCTTGCGCAGCCTTCGCCGTTGCATTTGCATTTTGACGGCAGGTTGTACGAGCCCAGGTCTGTTGTCAGCGGGAGCAGGCCGAGCCTGTGCGCTATTACCTCGTCGTAAAGGACAGAGTTGTTTTTTCTCAGCTCAACGTCCTCTATGGCCATTGTTGGCACGCTCTCCATTATTGCCCTTCTGAGGGCGTTTACGAATGCCGCGTTTGTCTTCTTCACGATTATCGTGAGTTTGTTGTTTTTCTTGTCCGCCTTTACGACTTCAATTTCAACCATTTGGTTCACCTTATACCCTTCTGCCCCTCTTGCCGCCTTTCTTTCTGCAGCTGTCGTGAGGCAGTGGCGTTACATCCTCTATTGTGCCTATTCTCAGCCCCATCCTTGACAGCGCCCTTACGGCTGCCTGCGCTCCCGGACCTGGCGTGTTTGGGCCGTTGTGGCCGCCTGGCGCTTTTATCTTGACGTGTATGCCTGTGATTCCTTTTTCAATCGCCTGCTCGGCTGCTCTTTTTGCGGCTGCCATGGCTGCTGTCGGCGAGCCTTCAAGCCTGTCTGCCTTGACTACCATGCCTCCTGTTGCCTTGCCGAGTGTTTCTGTTCCTGTTACGTCAGTGATGTGGATTATTGTGTTGTTGTATGAGGAAAATATGTGTGCTATTCCCCACCTGGTTTTTTCCCTTTCCATTTTATGCCTTTACCTCGGTTCCTGCTTTTTCTTTATCCTCTTTACTGTCAGTAGCTACTGTGTCTGTCGGTGTTTCCGGCTTTTTCTGCGCCCTTTCCGGGTGCATCTCGCTTGCGATTGCCGACTCCGGGCTGAACGTGACTGCTTCTTCCTCTTCTTTCCTTACGAGGTAGGAAGGCACGCCGATTTTTTTGCCGCTGACGTTTATGTGCTCGTGGACTATGAATTGCCTTGCCTGGCCTATTGACCTCGCCAGCTTCCTGTTATGGACTACTGTCTGCAGCCTCCTGTCCAGCACGTTTTTGATTGTGAGGCCGAGCACTGTGTCAAGGTCTGCTGTTTCTGTGGTTAGCCCGAGCGACTTGAGCCTTGTCAGGAGCTGCTGCTTTTCCAGCTCTGCCTGCTTGCCCCTTGTTGCAATCAGCTTCTTTGCCTGTGCCTTGAACCTTCTCAGGAGTGATTCGGCTTTCCATATTTCCCTCTTGTTTTTGAGGCCGTAGTCCTTGAGGAGCTTCTTCTCTTCATCTATCCTTGTGTCATCCCAGGGCTTGAACGGCCTGGCGAAGCTTTTGTCGAACCTTCTTGTGTCTCCCATTTTGCGTTCCCTTAATTGTCAGCTACTTATCTTTCTTTTCCTTGCCCTTCTCTTCCTTTGCGGGTGCTGCTGCCGGCGCAGCTTCCTTCTTCTTGACCACGCCGATTACCTTTCCTTTGTTCCTTCTGAAGTTTGACCTGGTCCTCTGGCCCCTTACTGGTGCTCCCATCGTGTGCCTTACTCCCTTGTAGCTTCTTATCTGCTTCATGAACCGTATGTCGCTTTCCTGAGCAAATGTGAGGTTTGTCCCTATGAGGTGCTTGTCTGTGCCGTCTTCTAGGTCCTTCCTCCTGTTGAGCATCCACACCGGCACTGTTTTGCTTGCTGTTGTGATTGCCTCGTCAATTCTCTTGACTTCTTCAGGCGCGAGGTTTCCGGCTTTCTTGGAGCCGTCTATCTTTGCTAGCTGGCATACCGCGCTTGCGAATGAGAACCCTACGCCTTTTATCTTCCGGATAGCATCACCTATCCTCCTGTTGCCGTCAAGGTCAGTGTTGGCTATCCTTACAATGTGCCTGAACTGCTGCTCCTGCTCCATTTTCGTTTATCTCGTTTTTGATCAACCTTTTCCTAAAAAGGTTGAATGTGCCTGAACTGTGCCTGTGTTTGTTCCTGTTCCATTTTGCCGTTATCGCCGCAATTTATCTGAGAAGAAACTGTTTTCTTGATTGACCTTCTTTCTAAGAAGGTCACACCCTCAATCGCTCTTCCCAGAACTCGGGCGGATAAGAGGAGAAACTAGGGGGTGGTATTTAAAGGTTACTGTGGCCGCTTGGCACTTCATTATCTTCATCGCTGCCCTTCGCTTTCTTCTTCCCTACTGGTTTCTGGCTCTCCGCTATCCTCATTGCCTTCCTGTAAATGTATTTTGCCTCTGCAACAGGGTTCTTGCAGTTGCCGCATTCTGCCGTGCATTCTATGCCCAGCTCCTTGTAGTATGCGGCGTTGCTGCAGTTTGGCGGCAGCGCTTTTTTTGCCTGCTGCTTATGGTAGTTTAGGTGCGAGGATATGTACAGGTGCGGCAGAGGCTCCCTGTTTTTCTGGTTCCATTCCTTGATAAGCGTTTCAATCTCCTTGCTGCTGTAGTTGCAGCTGTTCAGGAAGTTAACCAGCACGAACAGTGCCCGCTTTCTCCCGTCAGGAACTCCTTCCAGCATTTTTTTAATGCACGCGGGGAAGTATTGAGAGGGTATCTTGCCAATTTCAGAATCCAGCTCATCATAATTTGCAGCGGCTTTGGCGCTTTCTTCCACTTTGATTTTTGGGTGGAAGTCGTAGGCCTCAACGAACAGGCTTAGCGCTTCATCTGTGCGGGTTGTTGTTCTTTCCATGAAAGGAATCTGGAACGGTATCACTTTTTCAGGCAAAGCCGTTTCCCTTGAGAAGTCCGGTATTTTTGAAATATCCACAGGAATTGATGCCAGCCCTGACTTTTCGTGGAGGGAATATGGCATTCTATACATGTGCCTTGATGAAATGAGGATTGTGTCTATGACTAGGAAGGGCTCGGCATTGAATTCAATCCTGCGCTCACTTTCCATCCCTCCTTTGACCTGCTCCACATAGGCAAATTCCTTCTTGTCTTTGCCTGTTTTGGCGGCAATGGCGTTATAGTCCCCCTTTTCCAGCTTCAATATCTGCTCTCCAAGTTTTTTCTTGATTCTTTCCTTTAGGTAGAGTGCTATCCTTTTTGCCGCCTCAGGAAATTCGCTTCTCATTTCCTTCCCATTCACTTCTTTGGGAAGCGCCTCATATGGCACTGCAATATGGAATCCCTTGTTCCCTGAGAATTTGGCTGTAACTGAGCGTATTCCATGCCATTGCAGTTCCTTCACAATAAGGTCTGCCGCGATTTTCGAATATTCAAGCCTTGTAGCGTCATCCCTGGCATCAGTGTCAATGTCAAGTATAAGGTCCCATCCTTTCCTTAGCTTGTCAAGCTCTTTCCTGTCCATCTGTGGCACTAGCAGCATCGGGTTTGTCCACAGCTCCTCAGAGCAGTGGAATGAGGTTGCGCCCTGCTTTGCAAGCTCAAGCACGTCATTGGGGTAAGTCAGCGTGTCCGGCCTTTTCCCAAACCTTTCGTTGAACCTTGCAGCGGCTTCCTTGTCCCGTCCATGTTCAACAATCGCTTTCTGCACGTCTTCCCTTTTGTAATACTTCAGCGATGTGCTCAGGTGTATCATTATGCGAGGGGTGGCTCTTTTTCGTTTAAATAACTTCTTAGCAAATGTATTTATAGGAGAGGAACTAGATTTTCGGAATGATACGTTCCTCTCCTATATGCATCGGAGCGACTATTCGTATCCGATTATTAAGCTCCGATGCTATAACTCAGAAACTGCCGTAATTGTTGAAGGCAAGAAGGACAAGTCTGCGCTTGAGAATCTTGGTGTTGGCAGCAGCTGCATAATTGTCCTTAACAAGAAGCCGCTTTTTGCAGTTGCCGAGCAACTGGCAGCCAATTACAAATCAGCTGTTATCCTTACTGACCTTGACGCAGAAGGCAAAAAACTGTATGGAAAGATGAACACCCTCCTGCAGCAGCTCGGAGTAAAAATTGACAATAGGCTGAGGAATTTCCTTTTCAAAAGCACAAGATTAAGGCAGATCGAAGGGATCGGTCGTTTGCTTAATGAGTCGGCTTAGAATGTTTTGCGTGGTTAATGCTGCATTCAATGCAGTATCTGATGTCAGTTCTCTCTTCACTGTAAATGACCCAGCTTAGCCATGCCTTGCAGTTATCGCAGAAAGCCCTCTTATTGTGAACCCTTATTAATGTGAGCAGCGAGCCGCATTTGTCGCATTTTAGCATTTTCCCCTCTTTTTAACAGTACTGACGCTTTTCTCGTCTTAAGGCTTCTGATTTGGAATTTTAGAAATGGTAGAAACAACTGCCTGGCTCATTTAACAAGCACAGCCCACGCCAGCCAGGACTTGCATGTGTCGCAGTACGCTTTGTTCTTATGGACTCTCACCAGCGTAAGGAGGCTGTTACATTTGTCGCATTTCAACATTTACGGATTTGTGCGACAAGCAGCATGTTTAAATCGTTATTGTAATTGTGGTGAATATTTCCTGAGAACTATTTTCACCGGCTTACGCCGTTGCAGCTTCCATCTCTCTGATTCTTTCCCTGAGGACGTCAATGGTCCTCGTGTTGTCTTCCTGTGCAAGGAGTTGCCCGCATTCCTCGCACCTGAATCTCTGCTGCTCTGCCCTTGCAAAGTCAGCCCTTGTGCACGCAGCAGGGCATATGAAGAAGCAGTTGGCGTTGCTTGTTTCAGCATCCAGCCTTTCCCTGAACCTTTGGAGCTTTTCCTGGTGCAGCTTTGCAAAAAGCTCCTCCACCATTGCCTTGTTGAATGTCCAGTAGCTTACGTAAATCCCTTTCTTGTTGTCCTTTACCCGCTTGTAGTCTGCAAGGTTGCTGCTGTGCAGCTTGTAAAGCAGGTTTCTCACATGTTGTATGTCAAGCCTGGCGCTTTTTACTATCCTGAATTCAGAGACATTCCTTCCGCTGGTCATTATCTTGATGAGTTTGATTGCGTCCTCGCCTGCCGCTGCCCTTATTACTTCTGCCATTTTGGCATTAAGGGGCTTCACAAGCCGTGATTTGGAGCTTCCGGCTGGCCTGGCAGAACTTTGCCTGTAGCCATTCCCCTGCCTGTTCCTTGTTCCTATCTTCATACCCCAATCAACCCTGTTTTTCCCTTTTGAAGAAATTTGTATATATACTTTACTTATTCTTGAAAACATACTTTCCATTAGCACGTTTGTAGCAGCTACAACTACCCCTTCTTATGTTCGTATAACCTGCTCAAAAGGTCTTGTCATTCTTTCTCTGTTCACCACCTGCCTGCCGCTTGAGGCACATGCTCAAAGGTTAAGAAATCTGAAATTTTAAGTTCTAGTTAATGGCTCCTCCGGAAATTAAAGTGAGCTTCTTTGATGTTTCATAATCCTTCGGCACGACGTATTCCGGCATGTACTTCTCGCTTACCGGAAACCCTGCTTCGTAGTATGCCATTGCCACCATGTTGGAGCAGGCTACGGTGCCAGCACTGCACTTGTGGCCTGGCTTGCACACTAGGCTTTTGTTGCCTTCTTCTCGCCACAACTCCAGCGTCCTTCCGATTACGATTTTGGCGTATTGCAGCCACGAGAACTTTTTGCCTAGGAAGAGCTTCAGCGCTTCGTTGACTATTCTCTTTCTTTGAGCTTTGGTGAGCCTCTTGTTCCTTAAGACCTTGTAGGCAAAGTATTCTTTTTCTGTCAGGTCATACATGAGGTCGCATATGTGGCAGCCTTTTCTCGGCGTTACTTCTATTGTCCTCCCCTGGCCCATGTACATCATGACATGGTGCCACTTGCTCCTTTGCAGCATCCTGTTAATGCCGTGCAGCAGACCTTTCTCGCTTACAAGGATGATGTCCGCTTCCCTGAGTTTTTTAATCAGGCTGTTGGCATCCTTAAGTCGTTTCAATTCTGGTCTGGTCTGCATTTTCCCTCAGCATCACTTAGGCTTTCCTTCAAGCACCACGCAAAAATTTCCGTTTTCTTCCAGTTTGTCGTAATCCCTTGGCATTACATAATCGTGCGCCCACCTTTCACTTATGCTGCGACCTGCAGCTCGGTAAGTCATGGCAGCAAGGTTTGAGCATATAAGGCAGTTGGCTTTTTTCCTGTAGTCTGGCTTGCTTGAGTTGCTCCTGTTGCCTTTCAGCTCCACCAGCCTTCTGAAGAAGACCTTTGTTAGCTGCCGCCAACTGAACTTCTGGCCGAGAAACAGCTTAACCGCTGTTGCCACTATTCTCTTTTTTTCAGTACCTGAGATTTTTTTGTGCCTCAGCGCCCTGTATTCTATGTAGCAATCCCTGGTCAGGTCAAGCTTTGAGATGTGGCAGCCTTTTCTCGGCGTTACCTCCACAACCTTGCCTTTTCCTATGTAGAGCATTATGTGGTGCCACTTGCTCCTTCCCAGCATCCTGTTTATGCTGTGCTTAAGCCCCTTTTCGCTTACAAGCAGGATATCGGCTGGAAGCAGTTTCTTAATGATGCCATTCATATCCAACTTTCTCACCGCTTTTTCTACCTATACTCAGAATCAATTACCTTTTTTATTTCTGCCGCTTTTTTCGGCCCTATGAGCTCAACCTTTTGCAGCTGCTCTTCTGTTGCGTTCATTATCTCACTCACCGACCCAAACTTCCCCAGAAGTGCCCTGGCAAGCTTTACCTCAACTCCCGGCAGCGAGGCAATTACGTACTCCTGCTTTTCTGCCAGCGTTTCCGGCTTTTTTGTGTGCAGCGCCGGCTCTGGCACGTTATTTTCCTTTTCCCTTCTCGCAATCGCAATGAGGATGCCTGCCGTATCCTTTGGGTTTTTTGAATAAAGCAGAGGCATACCATAGCTCACTGCTATTGTTGCGAGCATTCCCCTTATCGCATTCGGATGCACGTTCCTTACGGAATACAGGTCCTGCTCGCCTACCCCTTCAATTATGATTACCGGCCTCTCAAAGCTTTCCCTAAGCTCTTTCAGCTGCCGCAGCAGCCTTCCGTCTATTATTGAGCCTACAAAATCTGGTGCCCTCTTCACTTCAACAGCTACCCTGCTGCTGCAGAGGAAATCGCCGGTTGGCAGCGCCTTCAGCTCTATCAGGGCCCCCTCGTCATAAAGAGCGGTCACAACACCAGAGTATTTCTCCCTGACATCTGCGATTACCTTCAGCTTTTGCTCCACAGCGCCTTTTTTTCTTGCAACCATTTTAACCTTTTCGCGCCTTTTCCCGCAACAATTTCCTGTTTCACGGATTTATCCCTGCTTTTACCAGATTTATCCCGGAAATTCGACAAAAACCCGCAACCGTTGCGCTTTATCCGAAATCTTTCATTTCCCTTTGCCCAAGTGGCGCAAGCTTTAGCTTGCTTTTGAGAGTTTTCAGTATGCTGTGCATCCTTTTCTCCTTGTGGTGTGCTACCCACCTGAAGGCCTCGTCCCGTGTGTCCCTCGTTACCAGTATGATGACCTTTCCTTTTTCCTGCCTTCCTGTCCTTCCCCTCCTTTGTATTTGCCTTATCGCTGATGGTATTGGCTCGTAAAACACCACCAAGTCAACTTTTGGTATGTCCAGCCCCTCTTCTCCAATGGAAGTTGCAATTATGACATTGAACTCCCCGGCTGAAAACCTCTCGAGAAGCTCTTTCTGCTGCTTTTGCGACAGTCCTGTCTCGCCCTTCTTCATCTGGCCGACAAATATGCTCGCCCTTACCCCTTCAACCCTGTTGAGCTCGTTCTGGAGCTTCAGGGCTGAATCCCTGTATTGGTTGAACACGATGGCTTTTGCCCCATTGACACTGGCAATGTTTTCACTTATTATCCTTTTCAGCTCGTCAAGCTTGGGGTGCTCAACATTCCTTTCGTAAAGCTGCCTTGTCTTTTCAAGCGCTGCCAGGAAGCTGTTGTCTGTGAAGAGCCTTTTCACGGCCTTGGTCTTGGCAGCCTTCGCGTCTTCCTCAAGCCGCTCGTTGTACTTGTGAAGTGCGGTTATTCCCTGTGTTTCCAGCAGCTCAAGCCCATGACTCACCTTCATCGCCTCTGCAAGGGATGATATGGCTTTCATGAGCTGGAAGTTTTTGTAATCGCCTGCAAGCTCTGAGCGCAGGGAAGCCTGAAGCAGGAGCAGGTCTTTTTTTGACACGCCAAAAATTCCTTTCAGGTAGCCCATCTTCTTTACATCTTCCAGCTTTGACCTGAAGGAAGCTTCCAGAAGCTTCTTTACCTCGGCAAGCTCAGGAGGCAGGTCAACCTTTACCCAGTCTATGTCTACCTCCTGCATGTATGGCTGCACGTCAGGGTCGCCCTCTGTTCTCACTTCAATGTCTTCAATAAACAGGTTATTGCACACCTCTGTTATCTTTTCCATGTCGCTGCCTGGCGATGCTGTCAGTGCCAGTATCCTTGGGAACCTTGCTGTCTTCATGTACTGCTTCGCTATCCACACATAGCTGTAGTCCTTTACCGCCCTGTGGGCTTCGTCAAATCCGAGCAGAGTTACATTATCAAAGCCTATTTTCCCAGCCAGCAGGTCATTCTCGAGCCCCTGCGGGGTGCTAAAAATAACAGTTGCCTTTTCCCACATCTGCTTTCTTTTCTCGGCAGTCACCATACCAGTCATTACAGCCATTTTTTCCTCAGCAATCTCAAAATGCTTCCTGAAAACCTCGTGGTACTGGTCAATGAGCGGCCTTGTCGGCCCTATAAGGAGTATCTTGCTGTCCGGGTAAGTCTTCAGCCTGTGGGCTGCCAGCATCAGGAATATGTTTGTTTTCCCGAGCCCTGTCGGCAGGACAACGAGGGTGTTTTTGGCCGTGGCTGTGGCTAATATCGTCTCCTGGTAAAGCCTCGGCGTGAACCCTTTTATCATTTAGCCTGGCGTTCTGTTCTGGGGTTAAAAATTTATGCCAAGAAGTCCAGCGCCTTGTGCGCCCTGTAGCTCAGGAAAGCGGCAACTGCAAATATTGCTGCTATGATAATTCCCGCCCCAATCCTGTGCCCCAGAAGGAAGCCTATGAGAAAGGCAGCACCTATGCCATAGTACGGCAAAGGGTCATTCTCCCTTCTCAGGTAAACGAGCCTTCCCGTTATGAGCCCTGCTGCGGCGATTATCAGGTACATGACTGCAAGGTCAACCAGGAGCTTCCCAAGGACAAAGCCAATGGTGAACAAGGCAAAAAACGATATCTCTACCCAGCTTTCAAAAAATACGAGTCCTTCCTTACTCAAGCCCTTCATTTCAGGTCTGATCCCATCTTCGGCTCCACATAGCTGCCGAATACGAATGCAGTCATCACCCCTATCACTAGCGAGGCGACTACTGCGAGCCAGGCGTCCAGCCAGGGAACTAGCAGGAGCAGGCCGCAGCTTATCACACCGCCAAGAACTACAGGGTAAAACGTCTTGCTGGCCCACATTATGTTTGCCCCGTCCAATGGCGGTATTGGCAGTGCGTTTGTTATTGCGAAAAGCACGTTTACCAGCACGAGCTTTTCTGAAATGGCTTGAGGTATGAACCCCATGCTTTTTATTGCAGCAGCGAGGAACAGGTTGGTAAGCACCCCTGCCAGGGAGACCTTCCCGAGGTCAAAGTGGCCAAGCTGGTACCTGAAGTAGCCAAGCCTGTGCTTCTCCATGATGTTCAGGAACACTCCGCTGTAAGCCAGGAAAATCACCTTGCCGTAGGTCATGAACGCAAGTATTACCCCCGCCAGCAGGCCGTATATGAAAGGCTTAAATTCCGTTTTATACCCCATGTTGAGCCCGAAAATCCTGTGGGCTGACTCGTGCGCAAAAACAGCTATTGCAACGGCAAAAATGCTCAGGGAAAAGTTTGACAGGAAAGCGCTGAGGACAAACTCCTGCCCCTCAAACCTGAAGCCAACTATGAAGGCCATGACGAGAACTGACACCAGCAGCCAGATTGCCTCGTTTCTGGTGAACCTGTAGTACCTCTTTATCCTGTCGTACCAGTCATAAGCGCTGTAAAGTGACGGCATTTTCCCTCAGTAAACCCTCTTTTTAATCACCCCTCCTGCGTTGCCATGTTTTTAAATGCTTCGCTTGCTCACCTGCGTTGAATATTATGGCAAAATATTTAAATAACTTCCAATTCCTACTTTTTTTAACATGTCGCGCATGCCCCGTCATTATGAGAGCTGTCCTCCAAGATTGTGGGGTTCAAGTCCTCTGGCCAACCTCAGCCACAGGTCATCGGATTATGGTATTTCTGGATCTGAAATCAAGTCTGCGCCACAAGTGCCACAGCCGAATATTACCTTTATATCTGCCGAGGGGGTAAGGGTCCCTTTTAACACTAAAGACGACTATCCAGAAATATACAAAATAATATACGAAATCCGCCCCTCGGCTTCTGACGTCATTGACCCTGAGGATTGGAATTTCTCAGATAGCTACAATAGCTACCTTCCAGAGCCGGACTCTGTTGACAAAGTCGTTCGCGGTGAGTTTCATACCAGATATCTCAAGCCGGCTGACCACCATTTCGGCGGCTACCACCCAGGCAAAAACGCAAGGCAAAGCCCATCTGTCAGGTATGTGAGTGGTAGTATTGATAAGGCCTCAAAGTTGTTTGGGCTTCCTGTTGCTGAATTGGTTTCTGCAGTTCTATGCCTTAAAGAGGTGGAAGAGCAAAATGCTCACGCAGCTTGGTTGGAGACTGTAGCCGCAGGCAACGGCCACTATAAGTAAGCCTTGGCAAGCCTCACAATCTCTCCCTCGTGCCCCGCCCCGACAACTGCAACTATCCTGCTTTCCGGCTCCAGCTTCATAATCCTTGCCAGCATTTTTGCCATGTGCTCGTTCCTGTCTGACACCAGCGCCTTGTAGAGCCCAGGGTATCTTTCCTTGAGCTTTTTCATTGCCATTTCAACAAATCTGCTGCTTGGTGTTTTCGTCAGGTCAAATTGTATTTTCTCGGTTTCAATGCCGGTAAAGCCTAAAATCAAGTCCCTCACAAGCTTTAGCTTTTCCCGGATGCTTATCCTTGACAGGTTGCTCATTGTTATGCTGAGCGGCTGGTCTATGAGTGCAATCCTTATCTTGTTCTCCTGTGCAATCTGCACTGCTGTTTTCATCTCCTGCCCTGGCACAGCCCCTATAAGCTTCCCAAGCCTTCGTTGCAGGAAGCTGGCTATTGCAAAGAAGACAAACCCGGTAAGGCCCATGACCTTTATCATTGCAGGACTGAACCTCGGCTTTTCCTCTGAAAGGAGCGCGTGAAGCCGTGCGTGGTCAAGCTCCACAGCCACTACTTCCGGCTTTTCGGAAAGTATTGCCTCCCTTACCCTGCTTATGCTGTCTTCAGCAATGTGCGATGTCCCTATTACTGTTAAATTGCCGTATCTCATTTTTGTTTGATGCAGTGACGAATATCAAAAATGCCTATTCCAAAAAATTTATATATCGCCGCGGGAATGAATGATTAGGTTTTAGTTTAAAGTGTTTATCGTTTTTGATTGACCTTTTCTTAAAAGGTCATTTGGAAGGTGAAATGGCATGCTGAGGACAAAAAGGATTACGGAATCTTATGACATGAGGGTTTTTACCGACACCGGTGATTACTTTGGTGATATTGAGGAAGTTATCCTCACCCAGACCAAGATTATCGGCTGGAGGGTGAAGGCATCAAGGAATTCTGTCCTGAGCAAGCTTCTTGGCAACGCGAAGGGAGTTGTCGTGCCTCACCAGCTGGTCAAGTCTGTTGGTGATGTTATGATAATCTCCAAGGCGGCAATGCCCACTTACACCGGCGAAGAAGCGGCTAGCGTTTAGTGTTAAGCTGCCTTTTTCCAGAAATTCTGATTTGTCCCTGTTCCTGTAAGCGTTTGCCGTTCATATATGCGGTTGCCATAATTGTATAAATCTGCATTAGCGCTTTTGATTGCCACAGCATTATTCCTTCGTCTGCAACCCCGGGGCCTGTCACTCTTATTCTTCTGAATGCAACTTCAACCAGTTCTTCCACTCCTTCCGGAACAGCAGGTATCGGGTCGTCTAGCGCTATAAACGGGTATTGTTGGCTTACAAGCTTTGCGGCAGCATCAAGAACTAAAACCGAATGGTGGTCGAATTCGTTCTCGCTTCCTACCCTGTCTTGCTTTCCAAACACGCTCTTTATTTTGCGGCTGAATTTGTCATCAGAGAATACGTTGCGCATGCAGTCGTCTGACGTGAATATGTCGTAGCCCCTTCTTTTTGCCTTTTCATCAACATCTGTCTCAACATAGTAAACTGGGGCACCCGTGATGGTTATCTTGTGCGGGGCTTGTTCGCCAGAGAATGACGGCACGTTTTCCGCAACAATTCTTATTCCACCCTCCAATGCCTGTGATAGGTCTTCCCTTCCAAACTGAAGCCGTATGGTCATGTTTTTGCCAAAAGGTTCGTAACGTATCGTAAGCTGTTCCTCAAAGGCGGCCAGCATCTTCCTTCCTCTTAGCCAGTTGTACGGGTTGGTTACCTTGTAATGCGTGTTCGCGCTCACGCCTGCGAAGTCCAGCCCTACTGGCACATCGTCAATTCCTATTACTTGTTCCAGGGTGAACCCTCTAAGCTTGGCTTCCAGCGCCTCCCTGACACTTAAATTATCCTTTCCTTTTTCAGGGTGCCACCGCCTGGCAGGCAAAAGGTACCACCTCTTGGGTAAGCTGAGGTCATCCATTGGCGGGAAGAATTGGTTCCTGACTATCATTACTGTTTGATGCTCTTCTGTTGACTCAAGGAAGGTGAATAAGCCAAGCCACCTCTGGCCATATGTCTGGGTAAAATCAACGTGCAGCGGCAGAAGGATTCTCTTTTGTATAAGCGCCCTGGTTATTCCAGGTTTGTCACGGTTATAAGTTCCTGCAGTTACATCCGCCCGCCTCAGTGCGTCCTCTAACCTCTCCTTCCACTGAGTCCCCCCTTCAATAAGCAATGAAACATCCATAGCTCATGGTAATGCTTTTTCTCATATAAACCTTTTTAAAACTCCAGAGCTTTACCGGCATTATGGCAGCCGCAGCTGAACTCACAAAAGACGCTGTTTTAGGGCAGCTAAAGCAGGTTGAAGACCCCGAAATCCGCTATAACATAGTTGACCTTGGGCTTGTTTACGGTGTCAGGATAGACAGGGGCATGGTTGTTGTTGACATGACGCTTACCTCGCCCTCATGCCCTGTAGGTCCCTGGATTGTTTCTGAGGCTGAGAATGTCGTGAAAAAGCTTAAGGGCGTTACAGGCGTCACCATCAACATAGTCTGGGAGCCTCTCTGGACTCCGGAAAGGATGTCTGACGAGGCAAGGGTTGCGCTCGGCATCTAGTGGCAGCAACAATTTTAAACCAGCAGTGCAAACCTCTTCTTTAAACGGCAGTGGTCTAACGGCATGATCCGACCTTCCCAAGGTTGTGATGCGGGTTCAATTCCCGCCTGCCGTATTCAAAAAACTAAAATGAAACTCACGAAGGAAGATTTTGACAAATGTTTCAGCTCTGGCAAGCTGCGGATAGCCGTTGTTGGCATGTCCAACGTCGGCAAAACAAGGAGGGCAAAGAGCCTCATTGCCGACAAGTCACTCAACTTCTCATGGGTCTGCTGTGACGACCTTGTTGAGGCAAAGCTTAAGCCGTTCCTTGAAGGCAAGGGCTTTAAGAGCGTTAATGGCGTTGCTGCCTGGATGGGGCAGCCCTATGAAGAAAGGTACTCTGAAACGCAGCGGCTTTTCCTGAAGTTTGAGGAGGAGGCAATGGCAGGGATAGATTATTGCGCCCCTAAAAACCTGCTCATTGACACCACTGGCAGCGTGATTTACCTTTCTGCTTCTGCATTGCAGCTGTTGAAGGAAAAAACGCTTGTAATCTATCTGGAAGCTACAGAGGATATCAAAAAGCTGCTGTTTGAGCGCTATATGTCTAATCCAAAGCCGGTTGTCTGGGGCGGCAGCTTCAGCTGCAATAAAAACGAGGCGAACATGGACGCTTTGAAAAGGTGTTACCCGCAACTGCTGCAATACCGCGCAGCCAGATATGCTGAACTGGCAGATGTTACAATTCCCCATTATGCCCTTCGCGACACCACCGGAAAACAGTTCCTTGAAGAGGTCAGGAAGCGGCTTCCCCAGTAACATTTTTAACCGCCTGTTTTTCCCATCTTCCTATGTTGAATGTAAAGCAGTTGCCTGCAAAAATTGAAAGCATAAAAGCATATTCGGACAAACTCAGGGTATTCCGCTTGCGGCTGTCCCGGAATGATGGCTTTTCGTTCGTGCCGGGCCAGTTTGTCATGCTTTCCCTGCCTGGCCTTGTTGACAGCAACGGTAGGAAGATAGCGAAGGCTTACTCAATAGCTTCCTCCCCAAGCGAGCAGGATGTTATTGATCTCTGTATTGTGAACTACCCGAATGGCGTTTTGTCCACACCCCTATTCAAGCTTAATGTTGGCGATGAGGTGATAATCACTGGCCCTTACGGCATGTTCCAGCTCAAGAAGCCGGTAGGGAATGGCACTGTTTTTATTGCAGGAGGCACGGGTCTCGCTCCTCTTATTGGCATGCTTAGATCGCTTTATGCCGAAGGCTACAAGGAAAAGTTGTGGCTTTTTTACAGCGTTAGCGAGCCAAAGCTGTTCATGTTCAGGGAAGAGCTCCTCAGATATAGCAAAAACAAAGGCCTGAAGCTGGTTGTTTCAACAAGCAACCCCGACAGCAGCTGGAGTTTTGAGAAGGGCAGGGTTACCAGCACGCTTCCCAAATTCGCTTCAGAAATCAGCAGGGAAGTGCAGTTCTACCTCTGCGGCCCTCCCGAAATGGTAACTGACATAATCAAGGTGCTTGAGCAGCTCGGCTTCAAAAAGGAAAACATTCACAAGGAGCAATGGTAATTAAAGCCGCTTCGTAACGCCGTTCTTCGGGCAAATCTTGTTCAGGACGCACTTGCTGCAAAATGGAACAGGTGCCCTGCAAACAGCCCTTCCGTGTTCAATTACCTTGTATGTGTAAGTATTCCAGAACTTTCTTGGGATTATCTTCATAAGGTCTTGCTCTATCTTGTTTGGGTCTGTGTTTTTGGTAAGCCCAAGCCTGTAATTGACTCTTCTCATGTGGGTGTCAACTGCTATGCCTTCAACTTTCCCGTATGCGTTGCTTAGCACTATGTTTGCTGTTTTCCTTGCAACTCCAGGCAGCTTAAGGAGATTTTCCATGGTGTCCGGGACTTTTCTGTTGAATTCCTTGGCAATAATCCTGGCCGAACCAATTATGTTCTTTGCCTTGTTCCTGTAAAATCCTGTTGGCCTTATCTCCTGCTCAAACGTTTTCAGGTCGGCTCTTGCGAAATCCGCGGCTGTTTTGTACTTCCTGAATAGTTCGGCAGTCACAATGTTGACCCTTTTGTCAGTGCACTGGGCTGAAAGGATTACGGCAACGAGAAGCTGCACAGGATTGGAGAAGTTCAGTGATATTCTGGCTTTCGGGTATTCTTTTCTCAGAAGCTCTATCACTTGTTTAGCTTTGGCAGCAGCAACCATGCGTCAGGATGCACTTTTTTGCCCTTATTAATCTTGTGGCAAAGATTTAAGAAACCGCAGCCATTTGCTATTGCCGTGGCAGAAGAACATTACGAAGTCAGGGTTGACAGGAAGAAGTGCATTGGCGCTGGCTTTTGCGAGAAGCTCATGCCCCAGCTGTTCAAGGTAGACGAGGCAGGCAAAGCCACGCTTAAGGGCGTCGTTGCTGTCAACGGCAATACTGTTTCTCTTTCGGTTGGCGAGGGGGGCTTAAAAGACAGCGTCATGGCAGCCAAGGTATGCCCCACCTATGCCATCGCAGTTACCAACAGGGCAACAGGAAAGAATGTTCTTGACATTGAGCCTGAAAAGCACATTGAAGTCCGGAACATAAAAGCCCATTACGACAGCATGAATGAATGGTCTATGGACCCTCTTGGCTTCTTTACAATAAAGCCATTTCCAGATGAGGGCGTCATTAGAGTCCGCCATTACAACGCGAAGCACCAGCTTACCGCCCTGATTGAGGGCAAAAACGCTGAGGAAATCTACGTTACAATCTGCCGCGAGGGGCTTATCTCAATTCTTTCGCACGCAGCTTACCTCGGCAGCGAACTGCAAAAAGCCGAAATTGCCATGAAGAAGCGGCTGAATTATGTGCAGGACGACCCTTTAAGCCTGTAACAAATTTTATATAGCAGCGACAGGGAAAGCTCTTCCCATGGCGTTTGAAAAATCAGGTAACTACAAGGTATTTCTGCTTTCAAATTCAGCCCTATCTTTTGCACTTGGCTTGTTCGTGCCATTCTGGATAATATTCCTTCAGGATTTTGGGGGCTCTATCCAGCAGTTCGGGTTTTCCATAGGGCTTATGGTTCTTGCGCAGTCAGTCACATCCTATTTTGCAGGAAAATATTCTGACAAGCTGGGGAGAAAGCTGTTTTTGATAATTGGGGGATTAATGCTGGCGGCAGTAACACTTGCTTATACGCTGATTACGTCAATAGCACAGTTATACTTCTTGCAGATTGTGAATGGGATTACAGTTGCCATGCAAACCACCATGGAAACAACTTTTTTGGGCGATATCACAAAAAAAGTATCTAGGGGTGCTGACATCGGCAAATACCACGCTATTGTGGGGATTATGGCAGCACTGGCTATGATGGGCGGCGGCTATATTGTGGGGCAGTCAGGTTATAAAACAATTTTTTACGTGACTGCAGCCATTATCCTTATTTCAACGCTTCTTCTGTTTGGCATTAAAGAAAAAAGGTTCTGACCACTCATTTCTTTGCTTTTCTGATAGAATCTTTCAGCACCTTTGCAGATTTTCGCAGCAATGCCTGCTCCTGCCTATTTAGCGTAAGTTTGATTTGCCTTGCCGCTCCCTTACTGTTTATCACGCAGGGTATGCTCAGGCAGGTGTTATTGACGCCGTAGTACCTTTTCACCAGTGTTGACACCGGGAAAACATCGTTCCTGTCTGACAGTATTGCCCTTACTATCTGGCATATCGCGAGGCCTATTGCGTAGTAGGTTGCCCCTTTCTTTGATATTACCTCATAAGCAGACTCTTTTGTTTTTTTGAAGACTTCCTGCAGCAGCTTTGCATTGTATTCTGGGAATTCCCTTAGCGGCTTGCCAGAGATGTTTGCCGCGCTCCAGACAGGGAATTCTGTATCTCCATGCTCGCCAAGTATGAATGCGTGTATGTGTGCTGGGCTGACTTTGAAATGCTGGCTGAGCCAGTACCTTAGCCGCGCCGTGTCAAGAAGCGTGCCTGAGCCGATGACCCTTTCCTTCGGAAAGTGCGAGTATTTTAATGCAAGGTAAGTAAGGGCATCAACAGGGTTTGCCACTATGAGCAGTATGCAGTCAGGGTTGTTCTTTGCTATCTTTGGGATTATCTGCCTGAATATTGCTGCATTCTTGCCAATGAGGTCAAGCCTTGTTTCCCCTTTCTGCTGGTGGGCTCCTGCGCATACCACCACCACATCTGCCCCTTTGCACAGTTTGTAGTCGTTTCCAAAGGTAATTTTTGACGTGCTTACGAACTGCAGCCCATGCTTGAGGTCAAGGGCCTCTCCCTCGGCTTTTTGCCTGTTCACGTCTATCAGGGCTATTTCGCTTGCAATGCCTTCAATCATCAGCGCATAGGCTGCTGTTGCCCCAACATACCCCGCGCCTACAATCGCAACCTTTGACATTTTTTACCCTGTAGAGCCAAAGCCGCCCCTTGCCTTTCCCATCTGGTCAGTTTCGGCCCACTCAAACCTGTCAACTTTCACGAATATGCCCTGCGCTACCCTTTCGCCCTTCTCCACCTTAACAACATGGTCCGTGTTGTTGTAAACCTGTACCTTTACCTCATCGCCCTCGCCGCAGTAGTCGTTGTCTATGACGCCTATGCCATGGGGCTTAATCAGGCCTTTCTTTCTCGGCGTAGAGCTTCGCAGCGCCACCAGAAGCATGTAGCCTTGCGGCGTTTCAACTATGATGTTGCCTGGAATCAGCGCTATCTCTCTTGGCTGTATCTCCATGTCCTCCCTTGAGTAGATGTCAAACCCCACAGAGCCTGCTGTTTGGTAAACAGGCAGCGGCAGTGACTTGTCTATCCTTTTGATTTTGACTTTCATGGCAGAAAAAGCCGCTGTTGTATTTTTAAATGTTTACCCTTTTTCTGTCTGTGTTCCTTTTATTGAAAATATCCCTTCTACTTTTCTATACAGTTCTTTAGCATTATCCCACCTATTTGTTTTCCCATCAATGAAATATGAGAATGCAGCAAACATAACCTTTCCCCAGTCCCCTGCCGCCCCCGGAATACCTATATTGTCTAACCCTTCGTAAAATCCAAATAAGCTGGAAACACCTATTGCCAAAAATGGAAATCGAATAGGTCTGGTGAATGCGAAAAAGTACGTTTCGTAAAAATTTTTCACATTGTCAAATCCTGTTGAAAACATCTTTATCCTGGGGGTTAGAAGGAAAGGATACACAACCAAGTCAAAAGCAGCATTCACTGCTTCGAATGATGCCATTCTAACGTTTCGCGGCTCGCTTAACCAATAACCAGCCATACTGAAGCCTGCCATAATGCCCCCGCCAATTATAACTGCCTGTGCTACCTGATACCTGTCAACACCAGTCTTACTTATTAGCGAAGCCAACCCATCAACAGCTGTTTTAACTGTCCGGTCAGGCAGCAGTAAAGCATTCCAGGCAATTTCGCCTAGTTTTTTCTCGAGGTTCATCACTAAAAAGAAAAACTTATTCTTTAAAAATTTACTTCTTAATGAGCTTCTTCAGCTCCTTTTCAAAGCTTGCGAGGTCTGCGAACTCCCGGTAGACCGAGGCAAACCGTATGTAGGCGACCTTGTCCAGCTTCTTGAGCTTCCGCATTACAAGCTCTCCAATGTGGCTGCTGCTGACTTCTTTTTTCTCTTCATTGCGAAGCTCAGCCTCTATCTCGTCAACAGCACCGTCTATCTTTTCCTGCGGTATTGGCCTTTTTTCGCAGGCCTTTGTCATTCCGCTTCTGAGCTTCTCGCGGTTGAACGGCTCCCTCCTTCCATCTTTCTTTACAACAACGAGGTCAAACGGCTCTATCCTTTCATAAGTCGTGAACCTTTTGCCGCAGCGCAGGCACTCCCTCCTCCTTCTGGTTGCTTCATTTGCCTCACGCTTGTCAACCACCTTATGGTCTTCATTGTCGCAGTAGGGGCAGTTCATGTTCGTTTTTTGATTGACCTTTTTCTTAAAAAGGTTATGGGGCAGTTCATTTTTTCAGGGGTTCCTGGCAGCAGCTGGAATTGCTAACCAAATCAGCTTTACTTTTGTTCCAGAACTCATACTTCGGGTTTTCCTCAGCAACATCGTTGAGCTTGTTCTCCAACCTTGCCATGATGTGGAACAGGGATGACAGCCGATTTGCGTATTTCAGCAGCAGCGGATTAACGTTTGAAGCGTTTGCCAGTTTCACAAGCTGCCTCTCTGCCCTTCTTGTGACAGTCCTTGCCAAATGCATCAGCGCAGCTTCCTTGCTGCCTCCTGGGAGCACGAATGACTTTTGCGGCTCAATGTATTTCTCGGCTTCTGCTATAATGCTTTCAACTCGCTTTACATGCCGTTCTGTTATGTGCGGCATGTTCTGGGCTGCTGCCGCGAGCTCTGCGCAGGCAGTGTGCAGGTCATCCTGAACTGACTTCAGTGCTTTTATCACTTCAGCAGAATCAGAGAATGCTATAACAACCCCTACTGTTGCGTTTAGTTCATCAAGGCTTCCAAGCGCCTCTATTCTTGCGTCGTCCTTGTTTATGCCGCACCTTCCGATGATTGATGTTGTCCCGCTGTCCCCTATGCCTGTGTAGTGCGCCATTTTGAAACGGTTACAAACAGATTCCCCACCCGCATTCTTCATCCTTGCAGGTGTAGCAGGTTCCTTCTGTTTTGGTTTCTTTTTCAACAGGCCCGCCGCAGCTTGGGCACTTTGTGAATTCTTTCATTTTAAATCTCGCATTTACTAAAGCCACAATCAGTGTTGAGGCAGGCGTGGCAGCCGTTTTCTATTTTTAGCGTCTTCTTCTTGCAGGAGGGGCACAGGCTCAACTTCATGTCAGAGGCGGTTATTTCATCGTGCTTTCCTGTCTCAACAGCTGAAGCAGCTGGGCCTGCTGGAGTAGCCATTTCAACAGCCTCTGTTGTTTTTGAGAACACATACCTCCCTCCGCTTTTTCCAAGCTGACCGTTCCTCACAGCGCTGTAAACTGTAGTCAGCCGTCCATTTGGCAGGGCTATGACGTCCTCCCCTCTCATCAGCTTTTGCTCGCCGTCAATCTCTACATCATAAGTTTCTTCCTTTACCTTCTGCCACTCTGTTTTTTTTGCATCCGTGCTTAGGATGGGGTAGCGTGAGCCTTCCCTGTAAACGGTGATGCCCTTTAGGCCGTGCTTCCACGCATCTAGGTAGATGTTGGATATTGTTTCCGGGTCTATGTCTTCCGGCAGGTTCACTGTTGATGAGATGCTGTGGTCAATGTACTTCTGCCAGAGCCCTTGGACGACCACTCTCCTGCTTGGGTCTATGAAGTGGGCTGTCCTGAAGAAGTGCTCAGGCAGTATGCGCTTCAGCTCTTCAGCATCCTTGCATTTCTGGGCTTCTTCAGCCAGGTTGTGCTGCTGGATGTAGGCGTCAACAGTTGAGTGGAATATCTTGAAGAACATGTTCGTTCCTCCTGAGGTCAGGCCTTCAGACCTTCTGGTGTAGTAGAGCGCGAACACTGGCTCTATTCCTCCGCTTACGCCTATGAAGTTCCTGTCGCCGAGCTTGTAGCCGAGCACTATGTTTGATATGGTGCCTGTTGGCGCTATTGAAAGTATGGCGATGTTCCTGAGCCCTTTCTTCCTTATGAGCTCTTTTGTTTCGCCTGTGAGCATCTCCTGGAAGAACCTTCCTTTCGTGTAGGCTTCGTACTCGAATATTGGCGATGGGGATTTTTCCTCGGCAAGGTTTGCTGATGCCTGGTATGCTGTGTTTGCAAACAGCTTTGCAGTTTCCTCAAGTATCTTTACCCCTTCCTCGCTGTCGTAGCCGACTGCGAGCTGGTTTAGCATGTCTGCAATGCCCATGACGCCAAGCCCAAGCCTTCTTGTTTCGTAAGCTGCCTTTCGCTGCTTTTCCATCGGGTTGAGAAGCTCGTTCCACGTTACAACATTGTCAAGGAACCTTATCGTCAGGGCTGTTGCCTCTCTTATGCCTTCCCAGTCAGCCTCTGCATTGTCTGTGTATCCGTCTTTGACGAATCTTGACAGGTTTATGGACGCGAGGTTGCACGCACCTCCGTCTTCAAGCGGGACTTCTCCGCACGGGTTCGTGCTCGCTATTGGCCTGCCAGCGTAGTTGGACGGTGAGTACTTTGTCATGGTTGACCAGAATATGAGGCCTGGCTCTGCTGTCCTGTAGTTTCCCTCAATGAAGGCATTCCAGATTGTTCTCGCCTTGACTACTCTCTTTATTTCCCCGGTTTCCCTTGCGTTGTAGTAGAGCATGAAGTCGCCTGCATACTTTATTGCAAGGTCAAACTCTGAGTTCCTGTCCGGCACAACATAGTCGCCAAACATGTCCCTTTTTGCTGCCTCTGCAAGGCCGCTCTCGCTTAGGGGCTGCGTGCCGTGCCCTGCTAGGAATTTGTTCAGCTCGTTAATGCCGTCAAAAGATTTAAGCAGCGTGTACTTTTCTATGGGCTTTGATGGTATGCCGTAGGAGTAGTGCACCGCCCCTCCCTGCATGATGCCCAGCCCTGACACTCCCTTGTCTTTCAGGTAAACTAGGATTTTCTCAGTGCCGTACTTGTTTTGTTCCTCAACCGCCTGCATGAACTCATCGCTGACTTTCAGGCTGATGTTTGCAAACCTGATTTGGGTGTTTTCCCTTACCTGCCTCTCGATTTCCCTTAGCTGCTTCTCATCAAACTTGCCTGACCATTTGCACTGCTCAACTATCTGGTTTGTAACCCAGCTCGGGATTTTCTTCACGTTTATGAAGTATGGGCTGTCCGGGTGCTTTATGTCAATCGTGAGCATGAGGGCTCCCCTCCTGCCTGACTGCCCGATGAGGCCTGTTGTGAGGGAAAACAGCTCCATGAATGAGACGCTTCCTGTTGAGGTGTCTGCGGCGTTGTGGACTACCGAGCCGCGAGGCCTTAGCACTGAAATGTCAACGCCTATTCCCCCTCCATAAGAGTAGGTCCTTGCACATTCGTATGCTGACTGGTAGATTGATTCTATGTTATCTTCTGATATCACTGATACGAAGCAGTTTGACAGTGTTTTCAGCCTGTACAGGTCTCCTCCTCCTGCTATCACTCTTCCTCCAGGCACAAACTGGCCTTCGTAAAGCGCCCTATAGAACCTTGCTGCCCACTCGCGCTGCTTTTCAGGAGTTGATTCAACTGCCGCCATGAAGGACGCCAGCCTCGCGTAGGCATCCTCCGGCCTTTTCTCAATGAGCTTATTGTCTAGGTCTTTCAGGTAGTACTTTTTCTGGAAGATGTTCGTAGCCAGCTCATTCCCATTGAGGTAGTCTCCAGGGTGGACCGGCAATTCTCCGCTCTTTTGCTTTTCCTTTAGGAAGAACAGCAGGTTTTTGTATGCCTCAAGCCTGTCATAGCCGATGATGGATGCAAGCTTGCTCTTGTGTGCGAACATGTCAAGCAGCGCTGTCTTTTCGCCATCTGTGCCCTTTGCTGCCTCTGCCGCTGCCTGCCTGAGCTCAGCCCTCTTTGCCCTGTAGAGTATGTAGGCCTTGGCTGTTCTTGCATGGCCTTCTTCAATCAGTACCTTCTCAACAGCATCCTGGACCTCCTCAACTGTGGGCACGTTGTCGCTTTTAGCTGCGTATTTGACAACCAGCGCTGTCAGCCTTTCTGCCTCTTTCCTGTCGCTTCCTCCAACTGCCCTTGCTGCCTTCATGATTGCAGAGGTTATCTTTTCAGGGTCAAAGTCAACAACCCTGCCGTCCCTCTTCACAATCTTGCCCATCTTTGCCACCGTTACACTCTTTGAAGAATCCGCAGCTTTCGGCACCATGTTTCATTACCTCGCAATAAATACAACCTGTTGTGTTTCTCTCCCGTCTAGAACCCCAATATGTTGTGGTTTCTGGATTCACAGGTATATAAAGGTTTTTGTGCCAAAAACTATATTAGCCATAACTCATAATAGAATTTCTAGCTGCGGTTGATATAAATTGAACTTGCTATAAAGTTTATATAAACACGTTCATTTTCCCTGGCAAATGGATATTCGCATTGAATGGAGTTCTCAGATGCCCCAACATGGGCAAATTGTAACTGAGGAATATTCCACTGCCGATGGTCGCTTTTTTTCAGCATATTGGACGCCAGACCCTCTTGTTACTCCCGAACAAAGGGTAGCGTCTGTTAAAGGTCTCTATGCTGCTTTAAAGGACAAGTTGCCTCAGCAAACAGAGGCGTATTATATTTTTTGGGCTGACCCGGAAGAGCATAATCATAAGTTTGACAAGTGGGTTAACCATTCACACCATATTGAGGTAGGGCCTGTGCCTCTTGAGGAAATTCTTGAAAGGCACCTAACTCCTTCTTCTGTCACTACAATGTTCAGGACATACGCTGATGTCTGTGTTTGGATGACCGCGGTTCACAGCCAGGTTACGAACACCCCGCCATTGGCAGGCATTATATCACGCCTTTCCCTTCCTGCTGAAGCAGTTAAAGGGTTTTATCATGCCACTTCAGGCAATGACCCCGCTGCGCCTATAGGGGGCTTCGATAACCTTGTGAACATCATGCGGCAGTATCCTGAAAGGGCGGGCTAAAACTTTAAAAACATTCAGCTGCATTTACTGTAATTATGCCTGGCGCAATCCCCCACATCGCAGTTGGCCTTCTATCAGCTGCCCTTGTCCACCGGAAGCACATGCGGCTTGAGTTCAGCATTGCCGTGTTCCTTGGCAACCTTCTTCCTGATGCGATAAGGCAGGGCATCTCCGCAATAACCCAGGGCACACTGGACGTTTTGCACGTTAAGCAGGACAGGCTGTTCAACTTTCTCTCAGCAACTACCAACAGCCCTGCAAACTGGTTCACCCTTGGCTTCTTCCTCCTGTTACTAATAACTTTCTTTTACCATTACCACGTCATCAAGAAAAAGAAGTTGTGGGAGTATGAGGAGCTTTACATCTTCCTGCTGCTGGGAATCATTACCCACTTAATCATGGACGCATTGATCATTGAGAAAGGGCCGTGGTTCTGAACTCTGATTATTTTTTTGAAATTTTCCATACGAGCTCAAAATATTAATGAATTACCCAACCGCAGCAGAGCTGCGGGGTATCAGAAACAGACAAAAGAACCAAAGAATCACAACGCCCCAGAGGGACGGGGAATTAACCCAAACGGGATTAAAATAAGTTAGCCCTCATAAATCCCCTTCAGCATCAGCGCATCGCCCTCAATGTTCGGGCTCTCAGAGATAACAATCCCTGCTATATTGAATTCCTTCCAGCTTGCAACCATTTCTTTATATTGCAAGTCAGAATCTTTCAGTGTAAGGTGGTTCAGCTCTCCCTTGTCGCTGTAATTAACTCCGGCAATCTGTATGTGCATTTCTTTCAGCGCTTCTTTCCCGAGCGCTTTCTCAACAGCAGCCAGTATATCACAGAATTCGCCATGGCTGTTGTTGTTGCTTTCCCGTGCGTGCATGTGTGCGTAGTCAATGCACGGCATTACCTGCTCGATTTCCTGGCACAGCCGCAGTATCTCATGCAAATCGCCAAACTGGCTTCTCTTGCCTGTCGTTTCAGGCCTTACAGTTATCTTGCAGCCGCTGTTTTTTAGCTTGGCAACAACAGCCTTTAGTTCCTTTTTCACTGTTTCGTAAGCTTTTTCCTTGCTTTTGCCAAGATAGTATCCTGGGTGGAACGCTACGCTCACCCCTCCGCACATTTCAGCAACTTGTGCAGCCTTCACCAGTCTTTTTTTGCTCGCCTCCAGCTTCGCATCCTCAACTGCATTCAAATTGATGTAATAAGGCGCATGGCACGTCAGCACAACGTTTTCTTCCCCAGCAACTGCTTTTATTTTCGGTGCATTCTCCCTGCTTATATTCACTGACTGAACGAATTCAAGCTCCATTGCGTCCAAGCCCAGCTCTTTAACTGCCTTTATTCCTGAAGCAGTGTCAGTTCCCTTGGCTGCTATCGGGATGCCCGCTGTGCCGAAGAGGAGTTTTGTCATTAGAACTTATATCAGCTTTTCCCCGTTCTCTTTCTTCTTCAGGTGTATGACGTTTACCGGGCAGGCTTCTGCAGCTTCCTTGTTCATTTTAAGGTTTTCCTCGCTTATTTCAAGCTCCTGCCAGCCGTCCTCCCTTTGCTTGCCGCCTTTTATGTCTGACCTGCCGTCTTCGTTCATTTCCCAGTGCTTCGGGTTGACTGCCGCGCACGCCGCACAGCCAATGCAGTTTGGCCTGTCGTGCTCAAGGATGAATTCTGTCATTGCGCCTTCACCTTTATTGATTCGTAGCCCTTGTTTTCTATCTGCTGCACCAGTTCTGCCCCGCCGCTTTTGGCAATCTTCCCAGCCATCATTATATATACCCTGTTGGGCTTTACATAATCAAGTATTCTTTGGTAATGCGTTATCAGGAGGACTCCGGTTTCAGGGTTTAGCAGCCTGTTGATTCCTTCTGCAACGACCTTCAGCGAGTCAACGTCGAGCCCGGAGTCTGTCTCATCCAAAACAGCCATTTCCGGTTTGAGCATTGCCATCTGGAGTATTTCGGCCCGCTTTTTTTCCCCTCCTGAGAACCCTTCGTTGAGGTAGCGGTGCATGAATGACTCGTCAATTTTAAGCATTTTCATTTTTTCCCTGAGCTGTTTGATGAACTCGCCCACAGGCATGGGATTCCCAAGTCGCAAATCGGGTTGCGCCCGATTGCGCATTCCGCCGTTCGCGGAATTGCGCTGCTGCGACTGGGCCCCGTCGACTCCTGTCGACGTGGGTTTCTTGTCCCTTCTTGAGTTTATCGCTGTCCTGAGGAAGTTTGCCATGCTTACCCCTGGAACTTCGCTTGGGTACTGGAATGAGAGGAACAGCCCTTTTTTAGCTCGTTCGTTTGGCGGCAGCTTTGTTATATCCTCGCCCTTGAAGGTTATCTTCCCGGCTGTTACTTTGTAGTTTGGGTGCCCCATCAGCGCATAGCCCAGCGAGCTTTTGCCTGCCCCGTTTGGCCCCATGAGCGCCGCAACTTCTCCCTTGCTGGCTTCAAGGTTCACTCCTTTGAGTATTTCCTTGCCTTCAATTTCCACATGCAAATTTTTTATTTCGAGGTCGCTCATTTTGCTTTTCCAGCTTCATATTGCACTATTCCTTTTTGCATCGCCCTCAATGCGAGCAATGCACATTTTACCCTTACAGGGCCCGGGTTTATCCTTATTATTTTAAGCATATCGTCTTTTGTCATTGCAACAGCGCCCTTTATCGTTTTTCCCTTCACTTCTTCGGTTAGCATTGAGGCGGCTGCCTGGCTTATGGCACACCCTTTGCCTGTGAACATGGCCTCTGTTACAGTTCCGTTTTCAATCTTGAGCTGCATTGTTATTTCATCTCCGCATACAGGGTTGTAATCGTGGTAGCTGGCATCCGCGTTTGCCATCTCTCCAAAATTCCTTGGGTTTTGGTAGTGGTCCATTATCTCTTCCCGGTATAGCTCCTCAATTGCGTCTGCAGCCGTTTCCTTGTTCATTTTCGTGATTCGGGAATTGGTGTAGGCTTTTTTAGCTTTGCGGCTATCTCTTCCAGCGTCTCTGTGAATTTCTCTGCCTCTTCTGCTGTGTTGTACAGGTAGAAGCTTGCCCTTGTTGAGCCTGCTATGCCCAGAAGCCTTGCCAGCGGCATGGCGCAGTGGTGCCCTCCGCGAACAGCTATCCCTGCAGCATCAAGGAATGCCGAAACATCATGCGGGTGTGCTCCGTTAAGGTTGAACGCAACCAGGCCGCCCCTCTTCGCAGCATCCTTTGGCCCGTATACCGCAACATCTTTTATTCCCTGCAGCCTTTTCAGCGCAATTCTTGTAAGCATTCTCTCGTGCCCGTGGATGTTTTCCATTCCAATCTTCTGCAAATAATCAACAGCTGCAGCCAGCCCTACTGCTCCTGCCACGTTTGGGGTTCCTGCTTCAAGCTTCCAGGGCAGCTCGTTCCATTTGGCATCCTCAAAGCTCACTTCGCTTATCATGTCCCCGCCATAAAGCATCGGCTCTGTCTTTTCAAGCATTTCCTTCCTTCCGTAAAGCACTCCTGTTCCTGTCGGGCCCAGCATCTTATGCCCTGAGAAGGCCATGAAGTCGCAGCCGAGCTCTTTCACGTTTACCGGCATGTGCGGTACTGACTGCGCAGCGTCCAATACACTTATCGCGCCCGCTTCTTTCGCTGCGGCAACGATTTCCTTTGCCTGGTTTATTGTCCCAAGAACGTTTGAAACGTGCGTGAACGCAACAACCTTTGTGTTCTTGCTTATGATGGAATGCAGTTGCTGCATGTCTAATTCTCCGTTGTTGTTAATCTCAGCATACCTCAGCTTTGCCCCTGCCTTTTTTGCTGCCTGCTGCCACGGAACTATGTTGCTGTGGTGCTCCATCTGTGTCAGCACTATCTCATCTCCTTTCTTCAGATGCCTTGCCAGAGAATTTGCAGCTATGTTGATTGACTCTGTTGTGTTTTTGGTGAACACTATCTCTTCAATTCCTTCTGCATTGATGAACTCTGCAACTTTTTCGTGCGCGTCATCGTAAGCCTGTGTGGCTTCCTGGCTGAGCTTGTGGACTGCCCTGTGCACGTTTGAGTTGTAGCTTTCGTAGTAGCTGTCCATTGCCTGTATTACCTGCCTTGGCTTTTGCGTTGTTGCAGCGTTGTCAAGGTAAACAAGCGGTTTCCCGTAGACCTTCTTTTTTAGTATCGGGAAATCCTCTCGTATTTTCTTTGTGTTGAGCCTCATCGTGCCAGCCCCTCTTCATCGGCTTTTAGCTTGTTGTGGACTGTTTCCCTCATTTCATCTGCAAGCTCGGCAACCGGCAGTTCCCTCAGCAGCGGCTCGAAGAACCCTTCCACTGCAAGAGTGGCTGCTTCCCTGCTGGTAAGCCCCCTGCTCATCAGGTAAAATAGCTTTTCAGCATCAAGCTGCCCCACTGCCGCCTCATGCGATGCCTTGACGTCGTAGTTGTCAATTTCCAGCTTTGGTATTGGCGATGCCCTTGCAGTATCACTGAGCAGCAGCACGTTTGCCTTCTGGCGGCCTTCTGAGTTTGCCGCTGTTTTCATTATCTTAGTGAAGCTTTGCACAATCGCCTTGGCTTTTCCCTGCAATGCCCCCTTGATTCTGATGTTGCTTTTTGTATTTCTGGCGTTGTGCACCTCTTTTGCCAGGATGTCAAGCTGCTGGCTTCCCTCCCCAAAGAACGCGCCTGTGATGGTTGAGTTTGCTCCTTCGCCGTTTAGTGCAGTGATTGTCTCCTGCTTCATGCTTCCCTCTCCTGTGCTTATGTCAACCCAGTCAATAGCTGCGTCTTTTTCTGCCAGTGCCTTCCGTAGAATTGTGCTGTTTGCGTTGCTGCCGAGCTTCTGCAGCGTCGCGAACTTTACCGTCGCATTTGCAGCTGCTTTAACGTTAATGCATTCAATCCGGTAAGCATTGCCTTCAACAGCTGCTGTGGTGGTGAGTGATTCTGTGACAACAATATTTGCATTCTGTTCAGCAACTACAACTATGGCAACAATTTCCGTTTGCCGCTGCTGCAGATGCAGGTTTACGTGCTCAGCCGTTCCCCTGCTTTTCATTTTTGGAGCGTACACGAAGATGCCGCTGTTCCAGAAAGCCGAGTGGAGCGCTTCCAGCTTGTTACGGAAGTCGTTGCTTGTTATGAGGGGCCTGAGTACGTCCTCATATTTTATGGCGGCAACCGAAAGGTCTTCAACTATTGCGTTGCCTTCGCTGCAGCTCTTGTGGTTGATGATGTTCTCCACCGGACGTAACTCGTTAAGTGCTATGTTTACCGGTGAGTTGACGTGCAGGCCGTAGCTCAGTTGCGGCATTGGCAGCTCTTCAAACGCCTCGAATGCTGCAAGCCTCTGCTGCAGCAGCCAGGCAGGCTCTTTCTTGGCAGCTGAAATCTTCCGTACTGCAGCCTCGCTCAATGCTCCATCTTCAAAAATTTCTGTTTTTGTTGATTGCAATGTCATGGTAATTTGCACTCTCCAAAAATAAACCCAGGCTTACCCAATTGCGCCGGTCATATCCAGCTGTATCAGCCTGTTGAGCTCAACAGCGTATTCCATTGGCAGCTCCTTCATTATGGGCTCTATGAAGCCGGACACTATCAGCCTCACGGCTTCTTCCTCCTTCAGTCCGCGGCTCATGAGGTAGAATATCTTTTCTGTGCTGAGTTTCCCGACTGTTGCCTCGTGTGACATCTCAACCTTTTCTTCGTTGACGTCCATCACAGGCACCGTGTTTGATTTTGATTCCTCATCCATTATCAGCGCATCGCATACCGCGCTCACCCTGGAGTTAGTCGCCCCTTTGGCAATCTTCACAAGCCCCCTGTAGGTTGTTATGCCTCCGTGGCTGCTGATGCTTTTCATCTTTATCGTTGAAGAAGTGTTCTTGGCAAGGTGATAGACCTTTGCCCCGGTATCCTGGTTCTGCCCCTTTCCGGCGTAAGCTATTCCCAGGTGGTCAGCCCTTGCCCCTTCTCCCTTGAGCATGCTGCTTGGGTAGAGCATCGTTCCCTTTGAGCCGGCATTCCCTCCAATCCATTCAATCACGCCGTTTCTTTCAACAACTGCCCTCTTCGTGTTCAAATTGTAAGTGCTCTTGCTCCAGTTTTCAACGCTGCTGTACCTGACCCTTGCCCCTTCCTTGACGTAAATCTCAACCCCTCCTGCGTGGAGCGAGTTGGAGCTGTACTGCGGTGCTGAGCACCCCTCAATGTAGCTCACCTCGCTGCCTGGCTCTGCGATAATTAGCGTGTGCTCGAACTGCCCGCCCTTTCTCGCGTTCATCCTGAAGTATGCCTGCAGCGGCATTCCCACTTTCACGCCTTTTGGCACGTAGATGAACGTCCCTCCTGACCACACTGCGGCATGCAGCATTATCAGCTTGTGGTCGTTTATGGGTATGCAGTTTGTCATGAAATACTCCTTTACAAGCTCGGGATATTTCTGGACTGCAACGTCCATGTCTTCAAAGATGACGCCTTTCTCTTCCCACTCTTTCTTGAGGTTGTGGTAAACTACTGAGCTGTCATACTGGGCTCCGGCCCCTGCCAGCGCCTTCCTTTCAGTTTCTGGTATGCCAAGCAAGTCAAAAGTCTTTCTTATTTCATCAGGCACTTCTTCCCACTTGTGTGCCTGTGCTGCGTCAGGCCTTGCGTAGTAAACAATCTCGTCAAAATCAATCCCGCTCAGGTCAAGCCCCCATGTTGGCACTGGAGTCTTCTTGAACCATTCGTAAGCCTCAAGCCTTTTCCTGAGCATCCATTCTGGCTCGTGCTTGTCTGCAGAAATCCGCCTTATGGCATCCTCGCTGAGCCCTTTTCCCGTGCTGGCTGCAAATTTCTCTTTCTGGCTTATGGAGTGTATCTTCCCAGCCGCTTTCTCAATCTGCAACACTAGCTTTTGGTTGTCCATTTTCACTGTTAGCCTTTAAAACAAACATCGCACCCTTGCGGCATGTCTGCTACTGCCTTGTGCAGCCCGCAAAAGAGTGTTCTATCCTTCCTCACTAGTTCTATGATGCGCTGGGTTTCCCTTATCAGGTCTCCTTTCGTCTTTATTTTCCTGGCAGCAGCAGACACTTCCCTGTCAATTGTGCTGTTGAATTTTACTCCCACCGCCCTTTTGGAATTCAGGTACTGGCTTACGGTTGATTCCTGCACGCACAGCAGCCCTGCAATGTCTTTCTGCTTCATGCCCTGCCCTTTCAATGCAGAGGCCATCCTGCTGCGTATGGTTGGCAGTATGTAAAACACCTCAACCTCCTGCGGCTGTATGATCTGCAGTTTCATTGTCCCTCGCCCCCTGTTTACTAAGTATTCACTATTGTGAACTTGTATTTAAAGGTTTGGCACGGCCTTCTCTGTAAAAATGCCAATCAATCCAGCATCAAAAACTATTTAAACGCCTTTCCCAGCAATTGCAATACGATGTCTAAAATCCGCGTTGGCATTAACGGCTTTGGCAGGATTGGCAGGATGTTCCTGAGGGCTGCTGCTGATGAAAAAGATATTGAGGTCGTTGCCGTTAACGACGTTACAGATTCAAAAACACTCGCCTACCTTCTGAAGTATGACTCTGTCCACAGGCAGTTTTCCGGCACGGTTGAAGCGGCAGCAGACTCATTGATTGTCAATGGCAAGAAAATAAAAGTTCTCTCGGTAAAGGACCCGGAGCAGCTTCCGTGGAAGGACCTCAAGGTTGATGTCGTCATTGAAAGCACAGGCCTTTTCACAGACAAGGACTCTGCCTCAAAGCACATAACAGCAGGCGCCAAGAAAGTGCTTGTCACAGCCCCTGCTAAAGGCCCTGACATTACAATCGTTAAGGGCGTGAATGACAAGTCTTATGACGCAAAAAAGCACAACGTTTGCTCAAACGCCTCATGCACGACAAACTCGCTTGTCCCTGTTGTCAAGGTTCTTCAGGATAACTTCGGAATAAAGCACGGCCTTATGACTACTGTCCACGCTTACACAAATGACCAGCGCATACTTGATTTGCCGCACAAGGACCCCAGGAGGGCAAGGGCAGCGGCATTGTCAATAATCCCGACAACTACCGGCGCAGCGAAAAGCGTGGGTGAGGTCATGCCCGAGCTGCAGGGCAAGCTTGACGGCATGGCTTTAAGAGTGCCTGTCCCTGACGGCTCAATAACTGATTTTGTCTGCGTTGTCAGCAGGCCAACTACAGCTGAGGAAATAAACAAGGCGTTTAAGGAAGCCGCAGCTGGCTACATGAGGGGCGTCATCCAGTACACCGAGGACCCAATTGTCTCAACAGACATAATCGGCAATCCGCATTCTTCCATTTTTGACGCAGCCTTGACAAAAGTTGTTGATGGTGTGCTTGTCAAGGTCTGCGCCTGGTACGACAACGAGTGGGGCTTCACCAAGCGTCTGGTTGACGTTGTGAAGATGCTGTAGCACAAAAATTATTTATACGTTCCTCTTCTTGCACCGCCCATGGTAAAGCTCCCCTCAATCAAGGACAGGAATCTTGAGCTCGCTGGAACGGTTGTTCTTGTCCGGACAGGCATGGACGTTCCCATGGACGAGTCCGGGCTTGTTACTGATGACAGCAGGATTCAGGAGGCAGTGCCAACAATCAAATTCCTCGTTGAAAAAGGTGCCAAGGTTATTCTTCTCACCCACATAAACAGGCCAGGCGGAAAGATTATTGAGAGCCAGCGAGTTGAGGCTGTTGCGGTAAAGCTTTCCATAATCCTGAAGCAGGACGTGAAAAGCCTGAAGGACTGCATTGGTGCAGAAGTTGAAAATGCGATTAAATCAATGAAAAATTGCGAAATCGTTTTCCTTGAAAATCTCCGCTTCCATCCTGGAGAGGAAGCCAACGACGTTGTTTTTGCGCAGCAGCTTGCCAGCCTGGGCAGCATTTATGTGAATGACGCGTTTTCAAATTCCCACCGCAGCCACGCTTCAATAGTTGGTATTCCAAAATACCTGCCTTCGTACGCCGGTTTGCTTCTTGAGAAGGAGATTAAGGCGCTGAATGCTGCCATTGAAAAGCCGAAGAAGCCCCTTGTTGTTGTTTTGGGTGGGGCGAAGGTTTCTGACAAGATTGGCGTCATCAGGAATCTCGGCGCAATCGCTGACAAAATCCTCATTGGCGGTGCGATGATGTTCACTTTTTACCGCTCAAAGGGCTTTGACGTTGGTACAAGCAGGTTTGAGGCTGACAAGGTTTCAGTTGCCGATGACCTGCTTAACGAGTTTGACCGCAAGATTGTGCTGCCTGTTGATGTTATTGCTGCTGATAAGTTTGCTAATGATGCCAGGACTCAGGTTGTGGCAGCTGGCGAAATCCCTGCCGGCTGGATGGGGCTTGACATCGGCCCGGAGTCAGTCAGCCGATTCGCAAAGGAGCTTTCAGGAGCCGGAACGATAATCTGGAACGGCCCGCTGGGTGTCTTTGAGTTCCCGAACTTTGCAGAAGGGACAACAGCAGTCGCGAAAGCAATATCGGAAATGACAGGCAGGATAACCACAATAATCGGGGGTGGTGACACGCTGTCCGCTGTTGAGAAAGCCGGCCTGAAAGGGAAATTCTCCCACACTTCAACAGGCGGGGGTGCAATGCTTGAGCTTCTTGAGGGCAAAACACTTCCTGGAGTGGCTGCTTTGCTGGCTAAATCTAATTAGTTGTTACCAAAAAGTTTATATATAAACGTATCACTGGAAAATAGATAATTGGGGGTAGTGAGTTTGGTGCTTTCCGAGGAAGAGGTAAGAAAGTCGTTTACCCGGGTTAAGGAAAATATTCTCCAGATAAAGCGCTCGCTCAACAAGCAGGCCTTCTCTGTTGAGGAAATAAACAAGGCAATTGGCAATGCCCTTGGCAAGGAAGAGTTCTATGCGTTTATCAAGCGCCTTGGCTCAAAGATTGAAGAGCTGGAAAACAGCTTCCCGGAAAAGTCTGACAAGGAAGACGTTGATGAGATGGTTTCCGGGCTGCGCGAGGAGATTGCAGCCCTGAGGAAGCTCTTGCAGCAGCGTGATGGCCTTCTCGAAGAGGTTCGCGAGGTTCGCTCCCTCAAGGGCAAGGTGCTTGAGCTTGAAGGCAGCTCTGTTTCAAGGGCGGAATTCTCAAAAGAGGCTACAAAGCTCAAGGCTGACCTTGCGTCTGTTAAGGCATCTTCTTCATCATCCGCCAAAGAGCTTGATTCGCTTTCAGATTCATTATTCTCATCTTTGTCAAAGCTCAGCACTAATCTTGCAGACCTGAGTGCGAAGTTCAACTCGCTCACGGCAAAGGCAGTTGTCAAGGAAGACATCTCATCTTTCACAGATAGGATTGAGTCCTCGCACCAGGAGGCCTTGCGCGGCTTTTCTGCTCTGAAGCGCGATGTTGATAGGAAAACAGCTTTCGCCAGAACCGTTGAGGAGGAGCTGTCATCATTCAGCGAAAAGCAGTCCGGGTTTGAGGCAGCATTTGGCGAAAAGTTGTCAGAGTTTGATAATACACTTAGCAAAAAGCTGTCTGGCTTTGAGAGTGCGCTTGCAGCCGTGCACGATACTGTTTCAAAGAAGCTCGTTGACAAATCAGCATTTGAGAAAAGCATAGGCGAGTTGCGCTCAAAGCTTAGCGATGCCCAGAAGCTTCTCGAGTCCTCAATGAACGAGGTGAACATTGATGATTATGCCACGAAGCGCTCGGTGAAGCAGCAGCTTGCTTCCCTCTCCGACTCGCTCAGCTCATCTGTTTCCGCTGCTGTTGAGGGGCATCTGCAGTCACTGAAATCGCAGCTTGACTCTGTGCAGAAAAACGTTGAGAAGCAACTAAAGAGGGAAAGTGACAGGTTTGCAGCCGCGAAAGACCTTGACAGGGTGCGCGAAGAATTTGAGAAAATTTCATCCGGCATTGTTCCCCCTGATGAGCTGTATTCAAAGTTTGACAGGCTGGAAAATGCCTCATCCAAGGCTCATGATGAGTTCAGGAAGGAGGTTAAGCGCCAGAGGGAGCTTTTTGAGGAGCATCTTAAGTCCCTTGAGTCATACTACCGCTCTTCCAACGACACCCTGAAGGCAGAGGTTGAGCAGCTTCGCAGCAGCATAAAGGCCCTTTCAAAGGCCGGCGAGCAGGCAAAGGTTGAGATGGCGAAGATAAGCACTTCTGCTGCCAAGGTAGCTGCCAAGACAGCTGCTGACCTTATTGAGGAGGCAGAGGAGGATGCCAAGGGCAGTAGTAAGGAGAGCAGGCGCGGCAAGGGTCTGTCGCCTCTCGCAGTTTCAGTAATAATTGTTGCCCTGCTTTTAATCGGCTCTGTCTCTTATGTCCTGCTGAAAGGCGGTGAAACCCCCGAGCAGCCCTTGGAGAATGTTACTCAGCCTATTATCCCGCCCATAACAGCTGAGCCTGAGCCGGTTGTCCAGCAGCCGTCGCTGCCTGAAGAACTGCCGCAGCAGCCTGCCTCTGAAGCCCCAACTCCGACAGCAAACGCAACGATTCCATCAAACATATCATCCAACTTGTCTGCTGAAGAGCCGTCTGCCAACGTTTCGCCCATTGTAAGTGAGTTACCCCGTGATAAAAACGAGGAATGCAGGAAGTTGCTAGAGTGCCAGCAGCGCCCGGACGGCCAGTTCGGGTTTGACTGCTACTTTGACAATGCCACCGGCCAGTGCCGCTGCTTTGTTGGCGGGATTGAAAAATGCCCGAAGCTGCTGGTTGAGAATGAGACTGCTAGAGTAAATGAGTCTGCCGTGGAAGGCGGGAAGGAAGGAAAGGCTCCTGGCTTAAGGTATTACGGCATCGTGGCCTTTATCGTGCTTGTTGTTGCCTTCTTTGCTTACCGGACTTTGTTTGTGAAGGAGGATGGGGAGGAGAAAGGCGAGAAAGCTGTGAAGGCAGAGAAGTCCAGAGAAACCCAAGTCGAGCGAAACTCGACTGGGCCCAGTCGCCGAAAGGCGACTTGGGAGCCGAAGATTAAGGAAGAGAAGGAGCCTGAAAAGCCCGATGAGGGCGAAGTTGATGACGTTATTGACCTTGAGGAGTTCTTTGAGAAGAAGGAGACTAAGAAGAGATAGCAGTCAGGACTTTTTCCTTGCTTCTGGCTCCGCTTTTTATCATCCACGCTTTCCCTGTTTCTTTTCTTAAAAATCTGAGAAGTTCCTTGTTTGCCTTGTCTTTATCTGCAGGAGCCTTTACCTTGATTATCCATGCTTTTTTCCCGCTGCTGTAGCCTGTAATCTCGTTCTTGCTGCCGCCCGGCTTTACTGCAACAGCTATTGTTGCAGAACTCTTTATCGCTGCCGCGAAATCGCTGTTGCTTTCACCCATATTCTCTCCACTTGTGCTTGCATTTGGTGCACTGGTGGAACTTTGTCTCGCCCTCATCCCCGGCTCTCGTCTGCCTTGTCCAGTAGTACGCCTTGTCATTGCGGCACTTGGGGCATTCTGCCTCTGTTATTGGGGCGTGTATCTTGTCTTCTGCTGCCGCTTCAAACAGCCTCTCTTCCTCTTTTTCTGTTCTCTTCTCTGTTATCCTTGCAGCCTCTGCATTTGTATTTGTGTAGCCGCAGCTGCACCTGATTACGGTTTTCTCGCCTTCTTTTTTCGGCACCAGGATTGAGCCGCACTCTGGGCAGAACATTTTCAACCTCTGATTGTGTTAATCATGTCTGTGAATATTATCTTCACATAGCCAAGATAAGGCACTTTCACCCATCCTGTCCCGACTATCCTGTTTTCGCTTATCTCCCTTTCCTCGTCCCTCTGGCCGGCGTTCGCATCCCCTTTTGTTGAGAGATAGTATTTGCCTCCATCATTCCATTTTTTGACCACCCGGTGTATGACCGGCTCTGGTGTTGTTCCTTTGAAGACGAGCACATCGCCAACCTGTATGTCATCTGGCTTCTTCCCCTTCAGCAGTATCAAATCGCCCCTTTTGAAGCCGTTGCTCATCGTGAAGCTCTTGAACTCGTCTTTTGAGATGTTGAAGCTGGTGTAAGTTTTTTCCATGCTTTCCCACCACTTGTCAAACTCATCATTGTGGCGCATGCTGTCGCTTATCACAGCCACCACCGGGCTCTGTGTGTGGAGGACAAGCCCCAGCCCGGGGTAAACGAGAAACTTGATTATTATGAATGCCAATGCAGCATTGAAAATCCAGCTCCATATGCTGTTGTCATTCCAGACAAAATTCCAAAATCTCCTTGCAGCCCTTTTCAGCGTTCCCCCGGTCGCCATTGTCAATCTGTTGCTCCTTGCATAACTAATAAAAAGGTATCGCTTTTCCAGCTTGCTATGGGACAAAGGACAACCAAGCACGCCAAATACTTTGAGTCAATCCTCCAGCTGAGAAACCCTTACGGCGATGTTGAGGACATGATGCACTATGTTGTGCAGCGCACAAATGGGAAGGCGCAGGATGGCATTTTCATCTCCAAGAAGAAGAAAGTGACGAACGGCTTTGACCTTTACCTCAGCTCAAACAGCTTTGCCGTTGAGATTGGCAGGGAGCTTTACCGCGCATTTGGCGGGGAGCTCAAGATAAGCAAGAAGCTCTTTTCGCAGCACAAGATGACGAGCAGGATTCTCTACCGTGTTACCGTTCTTTTCCGCATGGCGCCGTTCAGGGTTGGTGATGTTGTCCTTTTTGATGGCAAGCCGCTGAAGATGATTGAGATATCCAAGAAAGTTGTTGCGGAAAACATTGAGAAAGGCAAGCTTGTGGAGCTGCATTACAAGGACATTCTCAGGAGCTTTGAGGTGCTCAAGCCCGTCAGGGCAATCGTGTCAAAAACTCAGCCCCACCTTGAGGTCATCCATCCCGAAACGTTCCAGAGTGTTCCTGTCCTCCCTCTTGTAAAAAACTCAAAGCTTGTTCCTGGGGAAAAAGTCAGGATTCTCATTTCAGAAGGGAAGGTGTGGCTGGCCGCTTAGAATTCGTAGCTATTTTACAATGATTTTTGCAATGGCATTCGTCACCTGCCTGTATTTCTCATCTTTGGCTTTGCACAGCTTCCTGCGTATTTGCGCTTTGGATGCGGTAAATATCATGTTCGCTCTGATGTAGCTGTCAATCATTATAGTTCCATCTGTCGTATCTGCCGGCTTTAACTCAACAGAATATTCATCTTTGCGCAGCCGCTGCGAAGTAATCTGGCACAGCATAATATCCTCTCCCATCTCCTCTGAAAGCACCAGACAGGGGCGGAGCTTTCTGTCGCTCAAGTCAGTGTAAGGAAAAGGAAACAGTACTATGTCTCCCCTTGCAAGTGTTGCCATGCCTCATCCTCTTCTTTTCTCATCCAGTTTTTGGCGAGTGATGCCTCGCTTGCCTTGTATGTGTATAGACCGCTGATGCCTTCCCGCTCAAACAGTTTCTCCCTCAGCATTTCCCTGATAAAGTCCTGCAAGTTATCATATCCGAGACTTTTTGCATACTTCTTTGCAGTAGCCAACATTTTGTCTGACAGCTTCAGGCTTATTTGCGTACCCATAGATACGAAAAAATACGTTTTAGTATTTAAATGTTTTTGTTCCTTCATACGCGGTCAAATGCTGTTCCTGCTTAAATACCTCACGCGCACTTGTCCAGTGCAAATTGGTTACGCCGATTGCACATTCCGCATAGCGGAATTGTGTCCAGTGGACGTAAAAAACCGAAAATCTTGCGGTAGTTGCCAGAAATCTTACGGAATTTCACTCACAGAAGCCCTCAAAAACGCCTGAAGAAGCCACTGGACACATCCACAACTTTTCCAGCCGCAATGCTACATAATTATAGTTAAGTTCAATTGAATTTTGGGCGCCTAGAAAATAAAAAGTTTAAAATAGACAATTAATTATGGTTGTTGTAAATGGTTGCTTTTGATACTGTTTTTGGATTAGCTCGTAGATTAAATAGTATAGAATACAGTCTTCTTGATTTAAATGTTCAATGTAATGCAATCTTGATTGGTACGCTTTCATATAAAAATAAAAAAGAAGAGAAAAAGGAAAAGACTGAACTCATAAATAAAATTAAGCCAAAGATAAAGGAATTAAACTTAAAAATTACACATTTTAATAAAATTAAAAATAAACTTTTTACATTTTTGAATAGCCGTGACTTAGAATATGTAAATTTTGAGGATATTGAAAATATTATAGACCAACATAAAGATGATTCTAAAATTGGTAGAGAACATACATTATTAAAAATACACAATGCTGAGCAACCATTAATTACATCTATAAGTAATTTTTTCCATAGTTTTGATAGTATGTTTATTCCGTTTGGAGGGAGCAAAAGAAAATGGAGATTGAGAAATAAGGTTTATGTCTACTTTAGAGATATAATGCACATATATAGTTTTGGTTTTCTTGAAGCAGCAACATTCTTATGCGCCAGAACACTTGAAGAAGTAGTAACTGATTACTTAAAATTCTTTAAAAAATATAAAAAAGTTAAATTCAAATTAAAAGAAATTGATTCTTGGGATTTTGATAACAAAATTAACATTCTAAAGAAGGAAAAATTAATTTCACATAGTCAATATACAAAAATGTTATCAATAAAATGGGATAGAAATATTTATGCACATCCCTCTAAGAAATCAGATCACTTTCAACTTAAACAAGATGCTGATGCAATGATTAAAATCACAACTAATATGGTGCAATTTATTGAATCTAAAATATCAAAATTGCATTAGTTCTCATATACTAAAAATAACCTTAATAATTATTTTGAAAAGGGCGCCAAAATTCAACTTTTCGGACGAAATCCATCAGAACTTCGTGACTGATGGAGAAACTAACGAGGGTTAAACGAAAAAATCGGTCGCTTACGCTAATTTTCCAAGAAAATTCCCGCTTTTTCCCAAATTTTTGCCATCTCTCAAAAATTCCCAGCCCTGATTTTTCAGCTACGCAAAACCACCTTCAACCCCCACATCACCGCAGCTGCCACCACAGGCACTGTCAGGTTATCGTCAATCTTTCTTTTTAGGATTCTCACATTTACAGCTTCAACTGCCATCCCTGCTGCCGCCGCTATGATGGCAGTCCAGACCGGGACAAGGAATGCTGCTGCGGCTGCCGCGAATATGAATCCTGCAACTGTCCCCTCCACGGTTTTGTTGCTGGCAAAAATCCCCTTGTGGCCTGTTTTGCCAAGAAATTTCCCTGCCAGCGGGCTTATGGAATCTCCGACAGCGAGTATCGCTATGGCAGCCACCGCTTGTTCCCTGAAAATTGCAACTGTGATTCCTGCGCCAAGGAACAGCATTATGGCGCCTTTTCCGGGAAAGCTTTGCAGCTCTTCCTTTCTTTCAACCAGCTTCAGTGCGGCAACTGCCAGTTTTCCAAATTTCTTAACTACAGCATTTTTTGATAAACCTTTTTCTGAAAAAGGTTTTGCTGCTGCTGATTTTATTGCGTAAGAAAGCGCCATTCCCGCAGCAGCTATAACAAGTATAACGTACCAAAGCTGGGGATATTTCCAGATGAAAGCGGCTATCGCCAGCCCAATGATGGCGTGGAGTGCCTGCCTCCTTGCCTCCATCCAGTCTTCACTCACTATTTTTGCCTTAAGCCTTCGCAACAGGCTGGTCACAAGCATTGCCACGAGAATTCCTGCTACAGTGTCGCTGAGGAAGTGCACGTTAAGGTACACCCTGTCGAACATGGTCGCTGCCGTGAATATGAGCCAGGGCACTTTGAGGAACGCCGGTGAGGCAAATGCCGCTGCAGCAGTTGCTGTTGCATGCCCGCTCGGGAATGAGTAGTCCTGCACGCCAAAGAACGGAAGAGTGAATGCCGTCCCGTCAGGCCTTTGGCGTTGTATGATGAATTTCAGCAGCCTGGTTATTGTGACTGCTGTCAAAACTGTTGAAAGCAGCAGCAAAACATTTCTTGTTTTCTTCTCTTTTGACCCTTTCGCAACAGCTGCGGCAATCGTTAAAGCCAGAAAAGCGAAGTAAACCCACCAGTACAGCTTGTCAAAAGCAGAGACAACTGAGTTAAGAAGCGGTGTTTTTATTGCCTGGATTAGGATTGCTGCCGGCTTGTCAAGCAGGAAGCTTGCGCCAAGTGCAACCACAGCGGCAACAACAGCTATTGCAGCAGTGTTGTTATTTTTCACCATTTTGCTTATTCAAAGCTTTTAACGACGTAGCGCTTTGCCTTGTCTTTCAGGTAAGCGTCCTCAGATGTAAGGTGGCTTACCAGTTTCTGTGGCTGCTTGTATTCCCGCTCTATCTCAGCGTAAAGCCTTCCGTTTTTTTCAAACAGCCGCCTGCCTTTTTTCCCGGTGTGCTCTTCCCTGAACTTTTCGGCGTGCAGCTTGTTGCTCAGGGGAGGGCCGTACCTTAACTCGGGTCCGGGTTCTCCCTTCCGCATTACATGCCAGAACAGTGCAGGGCCCTTCTTGTTTTTCTCCCACTCCCAGCCTGACTCTTCAACCGCGAATCCTTTTTCCTTTAGCTGCAGCAGCATGTGTTCGTATGCCTTTACCAGCTTTGCCCCCACTACGTCTTCCTTTCCTCTCACAGGCTCTGCTTCAACTATCACGAGCTGTTTTCCTTTTGCTTCCTGCCTCAGCTTGTCAATTGTTATCTCCTGCTTTTCAAGGAAGATTTTTGCAGGCTTTCTGGTAAAGGCCTCGGCAGCAGCGATGAATTTTCCCAGGGTCTCGTTGCTTAATGCTGCTGTTGCGTTCCTGTCCGGCTGCACAGGGTCTATCACTATGAGCTCGCTCTGCACCTTTGCCTGGTTGAGCTCCCTCAGCGGGTCCCTTTTCCTGTAGTGATTTTCAGCGTCAATGATTATTTTCCTGCCAGCTGAAATTTGTTTTTTCCACTTTGTTGCTGCAGTTATTAATTTCAGGAAGCTTCCGCAGTGAGCAGTCAATACTTCACAGGCATATCCTGAAAAGCCCCGTACATAGCTTTCTGCCCCGTACACCCTTTGTGCCTTGCAGAACGCCTTTGCCAGCCTTATTTCATCTGCAAGCGCCTTGTTTTTCCTTATTTTTCCCCTGACCCATTCAGAATGCAGCAGTGATACGTCAGTAATGTTCAGCGCCTGGCTTGCTTTCCTTATCTTTAGTATCGGCACAATCTCAAAGTTGCAGCCCTGGCTTGGAATCCTGAAGTAGTCCCTGCTGCCGTGAAGCCTTTCGTGCTTCGGAAATGCCTTTTTCATCGCTGCAGCCAGGAATTCGCTGAGCTCTCCGCTCCTGCCCTTGTACTTGGCGTAGTCAAAGCACACGAAGACATCAATGTCATGCATGCCCCTGAGCCATGTTCCCTTGGCTCCTGAGCCTCCGACAACAGGCTTTGCCTTTATTTTTGCCCTCTTGAGCGCTGTGCCAAGCTTCTTCACAAATGAGGCAGCCGCTTTTTCAATTTCAGCAGCTTCCCTGTCAGTCGGCCTCCACTTGGCTTTCACATCATCCAAGAGTTCCCTCATCACCTTTTGCCTGTATTGTGCCATTAAAACCGCTTTTGGTCGCAGCCGTTTTAAATGTTTTGACTGCTTGGCTGGCTAGCTGCCGCCACGCTGTTGCATTGCTAATATACATGTCTTTCTAAAAAAGCATATGTGTTTAATGGTATGCATAATATCATGCCAAGATATATATGTTCCTTTTGCTGCATAGTCATACTTCAGAACAGCACGATGATATGCTATAAGCAGGGGTGATGGAGAATGGTGAAGAATCTCTTGAGGAGAAACAGAAAATCGTTTGTTTTCGTTGCTTTGCTACTGTCTTTGCTGCTTTTGGCAGCTTGGCCAGCCAGTGCTGCGCTTTCTGCCGTCAGCCCTGTGCATCCTGGTAACGGCTATCCTATATGGTACCAGGACAGCTCTGGCATGGCTCTTGAGCAGTGCTTTGACCCTGCCAATCCGATGTGCCTTGCCGACCCTGTAATAGCCGCCAATGCTTTTTCTGAGGAAACAGGTTTTGGAGGCGAGGCGTTCTGGTGGACTACTGAAGCTTTGATGGATATCAATGCTCCTATTCCAGGTGGGGGTGCAACTGGCAATGCACTTATGGTGCTGGCCATGGAAGCGGCTTACGCTAACGAGGACCCTGCTCAGGGTGACCAGATGACTTTTGGCAGGGTAAGGTTCTTCATAGATGCGCCGGTTGCAGGCACATACAGAGTAACATACCCTTATGGGGTTCTTGAGTTTGATGTTGCCACTCCAGGTCCGAGGGCCATAAAAACGACTGATGATGTAGGCTGTTTTCCTGTGGCTGCCGCTGGCATAACCTGCGACTTTTCATTGGCAATGTTAAGCGGCATAGGGCCGTTCCTCAGGTGGGATACTGATTTTCCAGTCGTTGGGGCTGATGGCAGGAACTACCTTGGCAATCCAGCCGTAGACCACACAATCACAGGCAGCCCGACTGGCAATAACTTTTTTCGCGTTGAGGGGCCAGCCGGCTCAAATCTTGGCGGGCCTGGCGTTGATACCATAGAAACAAACCTGTTCGGTGTTTCAGGCAGGATTGCAGATACGCTTCTTCCTGTTTTTGCCGAACTGCCAAGCGTTGCCCCTGCTTCAGTGGAGGCAGGTTCTGGAACTGCAACAATCACAGCCAATCTCACTGACGACCTTAGCGGTGTTGGAAAAGTAAAGGCTAACCTTACCTCGCTCGGCCTTGCAGTTGCTGAAATGGCCTTAGCCAGCGGCACCTCTCTTAACGGCGTATGGAGTTTGGACGTTTCTGGCGCTTCGGCTGTGGGGAGTTTTGTCATTCCAATAACAGTTACTGACAACTCTGGCAATTCAGCTTCCTCAAGCGTTTCGCTTACTGTGCAGGACACTACACCGCCATCTGTTATCTTATCAGATGACCACCCTGACAGCATTGTGAGGGGGGCTGATACTGTAACAATAACAGCTACGTTTACAGAGGCTGTCGCTATCGCTGAAGGCATAAACGCCCCGAGTATCGTACTAACAGTCCAGCCTGTAGGCAGTGAAATTGTAATTGCGGCTCCAACAGTCATAACCTCTCAAATGGTTAAGGCCAGCAACAAGGTCTGGACTTTCGTGTGGGACGTTCCTGCTGTTATTGATTCCAGTGTTGCTGTAAGCATCACAGCTCAGGACACTTCAGGTAACCAGGCAGCAGCGCCAACCGGCAAAACAAGCTACACTATTGACAACACAGCGCCTGCCTTACCAGTGGTTGCTTCTCCTGCTGCAGCTTCTGTTGTGGACGCAGACACATTCACAGTGTCAGGCAGTGCTGAGGCTGGCTCGCTTGTCAGGGTTTATGGTGGTGCTGTGGCTGTCGGCTCGCAGCAGCTTTCCGGTAACGCCACGGCTTTCAGCATTGATGTCCTGCTTGCCCAGAACTCTGTCAACAGGTTTAACGTCAGCGCCACTGACGCTGCCGGCAACGAAGGCCCGAAAGTTGCCGTCCAGGAAATAACCGAGGACAGCCCTCCTGTGCTTTCACTGATAAGCGTTTCTGGGGTGGCTCACGACTCTGCAACAATAACATGGACAACCAGCGAGGTTGCGAACAGCGCAGTCTTTTACGGCACAACCGCCTTAACAACGCTAAACAAGTCTTCGCTTGCGTTTGAAACATCACACTCTGTTGGCCTGACAGGCCTTTCAGCTTCCGCGCTGTACTTTTTCAGCGTGAGCAGCTGCGACCAGATTGGCAACTGCAATCAGTCTTCACAGTTTAACTTTACAACCTCTGCAGCTCCAGCGCCTGCGCCAGCAGCAAGTGGTGGCGGTGGCGGGGGTAGTGGTGGAAGTAGCAGTGGTGGCGGTGGAGGCGGTGGTGGAGGAGGGGGCTCTTCAGCGTCATCAGAGCGCTCCTCACTTGGAGTGCCTCAGCTAGTCACAGGCGACTTTGCATCATTCACCTTCAAGAAGTATGCCGAGCTGGCAGTGCAGAAGATAAGCACAAGGGCAATGTCCTCAGCTTCAAACCCTGCAATCACAGTGAGCGAGGCAAGGCTTGTCGGCACACCACCCCCGGTTGAATCCGGAAAAGGCTCGGTCTACAAGTACCTGTCCATAATAAAGTCAGGGCTTACTGACATCGCAGACACAAGAGTCTCGTTTGCAGTCAGCAACTCCTGGATGGCCAGCGGCAACATAGACCCTGCAACGGTAAAGCTCAACAGGCTGGAAGGAAACAACTGGAATCAGCTTCCGACAGTAAAGGTCGGCAGCGACAGCCAGTTTACAATGTACGAAGCAACCACGCCCGGCTTCTCAATATTCGCAATAGCAGGCGAGGCCAAGAAAGCAGCAGCAGTGCCAGCGCCTGTAAAAGCTCCTGAAGCGCAAGCACCGGAGCCAACAGCACAGCAGGCCGAAAGCACTGCCCAGCCCCAGGCAAACCTGGGAGCAATCACCGGCCAGGCAGTGGCAACCAACAGCGCTGGCGAGTCGCACCTCAGCCCTGCTGCACTTTTGCTCGTGGCAGCACTTGCGGTTGTAATCGCTGTAGCCAGCATAAGGTTGGCTGGCCGCCAAAGAATTGGCAGTCAAAGAAAAACTTTGCGTTATTTGAAGAGGGGTTTAACGGTAAGGCCTTCGCAGCCCAAGAGATTAGGATATGTGCATAGCTGACAAGGAAACTGGTGCAGTGCCGAAGGCCTCACCAGACCACCAGCTCAAAAGCAGTTTTAAGCAGCGGGGGCAGCATGAAAAATAAAACTAAACCTGAAATAAGAAAGATTACTTTTGCGGTAATTGAATCTTTCTTGATGGTTTTGAGCTTGTTCGCCTTTGCGCAGCCGGTTAGTGCTGCCCTGCCTGTTATCACGCCAATCAGCAACCAGACAGGAGTTCTAGGCACAGGGTTTGCCTTCACTGTCTCAGCAACCGATGCTGACGGGGATGCTTTGTCATTTTCTCTCGGAGCCAACGCACCTCCTGATGCTGTAATTGACCCGTTAACCGGAGCTTTTTCCTGGACACCTGCGGCTCCCGGAACGTACATGTTTGATATCGTGGCAGCTGACGGCACAAACGCCCCAGCTTCAACAGGCCGTTTGATTGAGAACCGCAATCTCGGCTCTGATGGCAGATTCGGCAGTGCAGATGACAGCATAACAGGCGGCATGGCGACGTGGGCAGCAGTGAAGGCGCAGGTGCGCGACATTCTGGGCATTGCGCTTGACGATTTTGATGCTCTTGACCTGCCCATGGTGGCTGCTGACCAATACGGGAACTTCATCCCCGGGTCAAGCGGCTTCCCCCAGCTTGTGATGCCCGGCGCGGCAGCATCCGACCCTTCTGTCCTCGTTGAAGGCAACCCTTTGGCACCGATTGACGCTTCTGGAGCAATCCGCACAGGCCACCCTGCCCTGGTTGACATAGCGCACACCGCCAACCCGCTTAGCAGCAGGGGAGCACCTCTGGCAGCCGACTCAGACAACGCGATAGGCCTGTCCGAGCCAGGCACCTATGACAACGAACTGCTCGATGTGCACTACATTGCAGGCGACCCAAGGGTTAATGAGAACATCGGCCTGATTTCAGTACACCACATGTTCCATTCAGAGCACAACCGCCTTGCTGAGTACATCAAGAAGGTCATAATCGAAGCCGGCGACCCGGCATTCCTAAGCCAGTGGCTGATGCCAGGCACTGCGCCTGCAGAGTTCCCGGCAACGCAAGCAGAGATAGATACACTCTCGTGGAACGGCGAACGGCTGTTTCAGGCAGCCAGGTTTGCCACAGAGATGCAATATCAGCACCTTGTATTTGAGGAGTTTGCGCGCAAAATCCAGCCGCAGGTCAACGCTTTCTCCGGTTACCATACTGAAATTGACCCTGCAATTGTTGCAGAGTTTGCCCATACAGTCTACAGGTTCGGCCACACCATGCTGCTTGACGAGATTAGCCGCATAAGCGCCAACGGCACGCAAAACAACATTGACCTGATAAGCGCTTTTCTGAACCCGCTCGAGTTCGCAGCCAGCGGAGTTACGCCTGAACAGGCAGCAGGCGCTATTGCGCGCGGCACTACAAGCCAGGTCGGCAATGAGATTGACGAGTTTGTCACAGAAGCGCTGCGTAACAACCTGCTGGGCCTTCCGCTTGACCTCGCAGCGATTAACCTGGCGCGAGGCCGCGACACAGGCATTCCATCGCTCAACGCAGCGCGCAGGCAGTTCTATGACGCTACTGGCGATGCTGCCTTAAAGCCCTATGAAAGCTGGACTGAATTCGGGCTTGCTATCAAGCATCCTGAATCGCTCATTAACTTTATAGCTGCTTATGGCACTCACCCAAGCATAGCCTTAGCTGCTACATTGGCAGACAAGCGCGCAGCAGCAGCCCTGCTCGTCCTTGGCGGTGCAGGCGCGCCTGCCGACAGAATTGACTTTCTTGACAGCACCGGAAGCTGGAGCAGCACTAACGGCGGCCTGCCGACAACCGGCGTTGATGACGTTGACTTCTGGATAGGCGGCCTTGCTGAAAAGCAGATGCCGTTCGGCGGCTTTCTCGGCCCGACATTCAACTTCGTGTTTGAGATGCAGATGGAAAAACTCCAGGACGGCGACCGCCTGTACTACCTGTCCCGCACCGCAGGGCTTAACTTCCTTACCCAGCTTGAGCAGAACTCGTTTGCAGAGCTGGCGATGCGCAACACAGACCTGAGGCACCCGCCTCATGATATTTTCTCCCATCCCGCATTTACAATCGAAGCCGGCACAATAAATCCTGCAGCAATGCCTCCTGACACAGTCATCATGCCTGACGGCACCATACGCTACATAGGCATTGAGCACATCGTCATGGGCGGCACGCCAAACAATGACAGGATGCGGTCCAGCGAGGGCGATGACACGCTCTGGGGAGATGAGGGCAACGACCGGTTGGAGGGAGGTTCTGGCAACGATTTCATTGGAGGAGGTGCTGGCGACGACATTCTCACTGACATATTCGGAGACGACAATATCAAGGGAGATGAGGGCAACGACGTCATCAATGGCGGCTCAGGCATAGATCTCATCCTTGGCGGCTCTGGCAACGACTTCATAATTGGAGGCAGGGACCCTAAAGAAATCTTTGGCGGCACGGGAAACGACTTCATAATGGGCGGGGACTCCTCAGACGTAGTGTTTGGCAACGAGGGTGATGACTGGATTGAGGGCGGAGCCCAGGCCGATGCGCTCATGGGCGACAATGATAACCCGTTCGAGGACAGCGCCATACTAGGCAACGACGTCCTTATTGGCGGTGGCGGTGACGACGACTACCACGGCGAGTCAGGAGATGACATAATGCTCGCCGATCCGGGAATTGAGCGCAGCGAGGGCATGCTTGGCTTTGACTGGGTCATCTACAAAAACGACCCCCAGCCGGCTGATGCTGACATGTTTTTCGTTGACCTGATGCCTCCTGCAGTAAATGCACTCCGCGACAGGTTCCAGATGGTAGAAGGTTTGTCAGGAGGGAAATTCAACGACATCCTGCGGGGCGACAACAGCGGCACTGCCGAGCTCACAGCCATAGACCCCGCTACCGGCCTGAACAATGCGCTCAACAGCGCCCAGCAGATTGCGCTGATTGACGGCCTGCAGGGCCTGCTTGGAGATGGAATAACATCATTCTCAGGCGGCAACATCCTTTTGGGCGGTGCGGGCAACGACACGATTGAAGGGAGGGGTGGCGACGACCTGATAGATGGTGATGCTTGGCTTAACGTGCGGCTAAGCGTGCGCGACCCAGCCAATCCAGATATCGAGGTTATGAGCGCAGACAGCATGACCAAGCTGCAGGCAGCCATGCTTTCCGGTTCTATAAATCCAGGCCAGATCAGGATTGTCCGCGAGATACTGGTGGCAGCTCCTGGCACAAGCGACAATGATACGGCTGTGTTCTCGGGCTTACGCGCTTTCTACACCATCAGTCCCCCTGACGCCTTTGGAAGAATAACAGTAGCTGACAACAGGATAATCAACGACAACAGCGGCGGCAACCGCGGCGCAACCGACGGCATAGACACGCTTCGCAACATCGAGCGGCTGCAGTTTTCTGATCAAGTTGTTATTCTGGCGCCAGGCTCCAATGCTGTATCAGCTCCATCCCTCACTGGTAACGTGCCGGCTCCGGAACCGGATAGCCTGCCTGACGGCAGGGGTTTTGACATCATCAAGTCAGACCTGCAGTTCATCCTGGACCAGATTAAGATAGCAGAAGCGCACTCAGCAGGAACGCCGCTTTCAAGCCTTATCCCAAAAAATCTCCTGCCTTGGGGGCTTCGTACAGTAGACGGCTCTTTCAACAACCTTGTAGACAGTCAGTACAGCTACGGCACAGCGGACAGGACTTTCCCACGCCTCACCAAGCCAGAATTCAGCCAGGCAGAGAACGTGGCATTCGACCTGGACGGGCCCGGGCCGCTTGCAGTGGGCGACCCAACATCCTACGCGCAAACCAGAGGCTTCGTTTTTGACTCCAGGCCGCGCATCATAAGCAACCTTATCGTTGACCAGACCTTTAACAACCCTGCGGCAGTGGCTGCTGCCGGCCCAGGCGCAGCGCCAGACCCGAATACAGGCACCAATACACTGTTTATCCCGAACATTGCTCCGGATGCGGGGTTGTCCGCGCCGTTCAATGGGTGGTTTATCTTTTTCGGCCAGTTCTTTGACCACGGCCTTGACTTGGTCAACAAGGGAGGCAGCGGCACAGTATTCATGCCTTTGCAGCCTGATGACCCGCTTTTCAACCCGGCCAGTCCTCAAACCAACTTCATGGTTTTGACCAGAGCTACCAACCAGCCAGGCAGCGATGGCATATTGGGAACTGCAGATGATGTTCATGAGCATGTCAACCAGATATCGCCCTTTGTCGATCAGAGCCAGACATACGCCTCGCACCCATCCAACCAGGTTTTCCTGCGCGCATATAACGGCTTCAAAGCCAGCAACACATCGGCAGCTGTTTCGGTAACTATTGTAGTTGATGCAGCCCCTGCCATCTGCAGGACAGGCGCTGACACAACAGGGGATGGTGCAATAAGCACTCAGGAGATTCTCGCGTATGTAAGCAGCTGGAACCAGGGTCTTGTGACAAACGCAGATGTGCAGAGCGCGATAGACCTTTGGAACTCAGGGGTTGGGTGTTAACATGAAAACGAAAAAACATAAGCAGGAAAGAGGGAAATTGAATTCAGGGCTAATCCTAATTGGCATTCTCGTCCTTATGCTTGGCCTGAATAGCCTGAATATTCATACAGCCGCAGCTGTTACAGAGAGCAAAACATTCTACTTCCACAGTCAGCCCGCCCAGCTTGCGGGCAGCCACATCCTCAGCACCACAGCCCCAACCATTGCAAATTTGCAAGTAACTTCAATAACCAGCATCAGTTCGCCAAGCTTCAGGCACTTCCATCCCGGCACAGCCAATGTTCAGGAAACCTTTGCCCAGGAGCCAGCCCACGCCCTCCCTGTTGATTCATCCTCATGGATTACAGACACACCACTAAACGGCACTTTCCAGGCAGGAAGCTGGAGGTTTGTGGTGCATAAAATTGACAACATAGGAGGTGAGTTCTCAAAGCCGCATTTCAATGTCTACTCAAGCCCCAGCAACACCTCCCTCGCCAATGCCGTCTTCCTTTTTGATGTCGAAGGCCCTGACTGGTGGAACAACCAGGACGAGCAGGTTAGCTTTGCCACGCCACAGCTTGGCAGCTTCACATTCAACGGCGAATACCTTGTAGTTCAGCTGTTTGACCACTGCATAGCCGACTGCAACGGCGGAAAAACACTGACAGTGCTTGAGGACGGCCTTACAGCGGCAACCCAAACGCGCGTAGAAGCTACGCTATTTACTCAAGCAGAGCCGCCAGACACTGTTCCTCCTGTTATTGCTGTTCTCGGATTGAATCCTGCCAGTGTTGTGCAGAACACTGCTTACGCTGATGCCGGCGCTACCGCGCTTGATGGCGTTGATGGCGATGTTACAAGCAGAATAGTTGTTACCGGGCTTCCGCTTGACACAGCAACCATTGGCACAAAAATTGTCACCTATAACGTTTCAGACCTGTCAGGAAACAACGCATCTGCACAAAGAACTGTGGAAGTTGTCCCAGACACTGTCAAGCCTGTCATAACTATTCTGGGGAGCAGCCCTGCCACGGTAGAGTTTGGCACAGCCTATTCTGATGCAGGTGCAACCGCTTCTGACAATGTCGATGGCGACCTGACAGCTTCCATTGTGGTGACAGGCACAGTAAACACCTCAGCGCTTGGAGCTTACAGCGTTAACTACACTGTTACAGACTCTTCAGGCAATACTGCTTCAGCAGCGAGGATAGTGAATGTTGTTGACACAACCAGGCCAGTGTTAACAGTTCTTGGTGTGAATCCTGTTAGTGTGAATGTGGGCGAGGCATACGCGGATGCCGGTGCTACTGCTTCTGATAATGTGGACGGAACAATTGCTGTTGTGGCAGATGGCCTTCCGATAAGTACAGAAGCTGCAGGAACTTTCACAGTTATGTACACTGCAACTGACTCGTCAGGCAACACAGCAACTGCTTCACGGACTGTGAACGTAATTGCTCCCGATACTACTCCTCCTGTGATAACAATTCTTGGAGAAAATCCTGTAACCATCCCGCACAGCTTAACCTACACCGATGCTGGCGCTACTGCCACTGACGCCGTTGATGGAGCTGTTGCTGTAACAGCCGCAGGAGCGGTCAATACTGCAGCTGTAGGCGCTTATACAATCACATACACGGCAACTGATGCTGCTGGCAACACCGCAACAGCAGAAAGAGCTGTTAACGTTATAGCGCTATCCTCCGCATCAACAGTAACGAGGAGCTTCTCCACACCAACGCCAGATGCCTGCTCAGACCTTACTGTTACATTGACGGTTAGCGTCACAGGAGCTGATTCATTCTACGTGATAGACGAGCAGCTCCCTGATGGCTGGGCGGTCGTAAACCCAGGGACAGGAAACACGCAGCAGGCAGGTCACATCAAGTGGGCGGTAATAAGCGGAGCCATCAGCACCACGCACCAGTATTCGGTCGCGGTGCCGTGCTCTGCCTCAGGGCCTTTCCAATTCTCAGGAGAGTATGGCTTCAACGACTTGGTAATGCACCAAATAGCAGGCCAGGGCAGAATGGATGTCACGCCAGCCGATACTGCTGCTCCCGTCATAACCGTAACTGGAGAAAACCCTGCAGACGTCGCACGCGATTCGGTTTACACCGATGCTGGCGCTACCGCGCTTGATGATGTTGATGGCCCTGTGCCTGTAACAACAAGCGGCGCTGTTGATACAGCAACCATTGGGACATACACAATCACTTACACGGCAACAGATGCTGCTGGCAACACCGCAACAGCATCAAGAACAGTAATTGTTTCGCCACGCTTAAGCACAGTAAGCATAACACCTGCAGCAGCAACCGTAATGGTTGGAAGCACGCAGGAACTGACAGCGCTGGCCTTTGACGAAAGAGGAACAGCCATTGCGCTGCAGCCGGCAATGCTCTGGCAGTCAAGCAATGTTTCAGTTGCAGCAGTCAGCGCAGAAGGCGTAGTAACGGCACTGGCCCCAGGAATAGCAGCAATTACCGCTTCAGCAACAAAAGGCACAACAACCGCAGCAAACACCTCTACAATAACAGTAATGCCTGTTCCTGTCCTGACAGTAGTTGGTGTCACGCCTGTAGCTGCTACGCTTACAACCGGGCAGACCATGCAGTTGAACGCTCCGCCATTGGACCAGAATGGCGCAGCTTTTGCGGGTGCAACAGTGAATTGGTCTAGCAGCAATTCTGCCATTGCAGCAGTAGACAACGCTACAGGGCTTGTTACAGCAGCAGGTGCAGGCACTGCAACCATAACTGCCAGTGCTGCAAGCGGCAACATAATTGTACTTGGAACCTCAGCAATAACAGTCAACGCGCCACCCGCGCCTGCGTCATCAGCAGGCGGTGGGGGCGGAAGCTCAGGAGGTGGAGGCGGCACTGGCAGCGGTGTGACTGGACAAGGTGGTGGCAGCTCTGCAAACTCGGAAAGCAGCCCGCTGCAGTCAGTGCTCCCTGGCGGTGAAGGAAAGTTCAGCTTCCAGAAGTTCAGCACCATAGCAGTCTATCAGATAGAGGCAAAGTTGGCTGGAGCAGCATCAAATCCGGCCATCACAGTTAGCGAGGCGCAGCTGGCAAGCAATGTGCCGCAGCCTTCAACTGCTGCAACAGGCAAAGGCAAGGTATACAAGTACCTGTCCATAGTAAAGTCAGGCATTGGAGATGTTTCCGAAGCAACAGTGTCATTCACTGTAAGCGCAGCATGGCTCAGCGAGAACAACATAGACCCTGCAACGGTAAAGCTCAGCCGGCTTGTTGCAGGCCAATGGAACACGCTTCCTACAAAAATGATAGGAAGCGACGGCCAGTTTTACAGGTACGATGCTGTAACTCCCGGCTTCTCAATATTCGCGATTAGCGGAGAGCCCAAGCAGCCTGCTGTAACAGCAGCCCTTGCAGCACAAAATCCTGAAGCGCCTGCGCCAAAGGCTGTGCCACAGGCCGAGAGTAAAGTCCAGCCTCAGGCAAGCATGGCTGCAATCACCGGACAAGCAGTTACCACAGGCACAGGGCAGCCCAACCCGGGAGTTGGCGCTGTTATCATCGCAGCATCAGTTGCCGCAGCACTTATCGGAGCGGCGGTATGGCGTTTCAGGCGGGCAGGACTTCGCAGCCACAGGGCACTGTTCATAAGCGGTGGGAGGGTTTTGAGGCTAAAATGAGGGGGATTGATTTGGGTGTTTTGCCCTGACTGTGGTTCAGTGCTTTTTCCAAGGCGCCGCAAGGAAACCGGTAGGAACATTGTCGTTGAGTGCAGCTGCGGCTATTTCAACCTCAACGCTGAGAATGTAAGGTTTGCCGAAACTGTATAAAAGCACGAAAAACAATTTAAATAGCCCTTTACAGGGTTTCCTTTGTTATGACTAGGATTGCCAGGCTTGTTATGCACGGTTTTAAGTCCTTTGCCAAGAGGACTGAGCTTGTTTTTGACAGCAAATTCTCAGTCGTCCTGGGCCCAAACGGCAGCGGGAAAAGTAATGTTATCGATAGCCTTTGCTTTGTGCTCGGCAGGATAAGCAGCAAGGAATTGAGGACAGAGAAGCTTTCCCATCTCATCTATAACGGCGGCAAGACAAAGCAGCCCGCTGCCAAGGCTGAGGTCAGCATCTTCTTTGACAACTCCCAAAAGACCTTTCCCTACCCTGAAGCGCTTGTCAAGGTCAGCAGAATCATAAAGCCTTCAGGCCAGAGTGTTTACCGCATCAACGACAAAGCATCTACTAGGCAGGAAATCCTTGACCTTCTTGCCCTTGCCAGGATTGACCCTGACGGCCACAACATCGTTCTTCAGGGCGACATAGTGCGCTTTGTTGAGATGTCTGCTGAAGAGAGGAGGCAGGTGATTGAGGAGATTGCAGGGATTTCTGTTTATGAGGAAAAGAAGCACAAGGCGCTTTCCGAGCTTGAAAAGGTTGACGAGCGCCTTAAGGAAGCTGAGATTCTCCTTAGCGAGAGGAAGACCCACCTTAAGGAGCTGAAGCACGACCGCGACCAGGCTCTCAGGTACCGAGACCTGAATGACAAAATCAGGTCAAACAGGGCAACATTCCTCAATCTCCAGATCAGGCAGCGCGAGTCAAAGAAATCCGAGACAGAGAAGGCCATAGCTGCCAATGAAAAGGAAATCTCAGGCATTAAGGCTGACATTGAGAAGCTGCGCCTTGCTGTTGCAAAAAAGAAGGAGGAAATCTCGCAGCTTAACGAGGAGCTTGAGCACAGGGCCGAGCAGGAGCAGGTTACCATTCACAGGAACATTGAGCAGATAAGGGTTGGCATAGGCACAAACACGAGCAGGATTTCCCTTGACGAGGGCGAGATTGCCAAGGTCAGGGAGAGGCGGGAGCAGCTCAAGTCAGACCTTTCTGATACTGAGTCAAAAATCTCACAGCTTGAGTCCTCAAAGCAGTCCCTTGCAGAGCAGGTCAAAAAGCTTTCTTCTGACAGGGCAAAGCTTGAGGCAAACATCCAGAAGCTTCGCGGCTCGGTTGATTCTGCAGACCTCGTGCGCATTGAGGCAGAGCTCGGCGCGATAGACAAGGAGACAGATGAGAAGCAGCAGCTCATGCAGTCCCTGGTTGAGCAGAAGCAGAACCTGCTGCGCGAGAAAGACAAGCTAGAGTTCCGTATCAACACAATTGATTATTCCATAGATAAGATTAAGGAGGTTGAGAAAGAGAGCAGGAAAGAGGTTGACGAGCTGCAGCAGAAGCGGACGGGCTTCAAGAAAATCGTCCTTGAGCTCAACCAGCTTCTTACGAAAGACTCAACCACTTCTGCAAGGATTGGCGAAAACAGGAAGCGCATTTTCGTATTGAACGAGGAGGTTGCGAAGGCCCGCGCAAAGGAGGCAGCAATCCAGGAGCGCGTCCTGGGCAATCTCGCAGTCAAATCCATCCTCTCCCAGAAGTCAGTCAGGGGCGTTCACGGCACAGTTTCCCAGCTCGGCAAGGTCAAGACAAAATATGCCTTGGCGCTTGAGGTTGCTGCCGGCCCGAGAATCAACAGCATAATAGTTGAAAGCGATGCTGTTGCAGCCGAGTGCATTAACTTCCTGAAGTCAAAAAGGATTGGCACAGCCTCGTTCCTGCCGCTGAATAAGATAAGGCAGGCAGAGGAGCGCAGCGATGTTGCAGCACTGCTGAAGCTGCCTGGCGTCCAGGGCCTTGCAATCAGCCTTATCAGCTTTGATGAGAAGTTCAAGCCCGCATTCTCCTACGTTTTTGGCAATACTGTCGTGGTTGATTCAATTGAAGTGGCAAGGAAAATCGGCATTGGCAAGGCAAGGATGGTAACCCTTGATGGCGACCTTGCCGAGCTTTCAGGAGCCATGCACGGCGGCTTCCGCGAGAGCCGTAAGGAAGCGATGGGCTTTGTTGACGAGGAGGAAACCCAGATTGCAGGCCAGCTTGAGCACAAGCTTAACGCGCTTGCAGCCGAAACCTCTGAGCTGGAAAAGGAAAAAGAGGACATAGAAGCCGCAATCACAAAGCTAAGGGAGTCTAAAGCCGCCATTGAGGGGGACATAATAAAGATGGAGCGCAGCCTGCACCTTGAGTCATCTGACATGGACGTCTCAAAGAAGCAGAAGCAGGAGCTTCAGGAAGGGCTGAAGTCAGTTACTGCCAATCTAAAGGAGGCTGATGAGAAGCTTCTTGCTCAGACAAGGCTCGTGGCTGAGCTTAAGTCAAGGAGGATGCAGGTTCGCGAGCAAATCACCAGCCTGCGGAACCCCGCTTTCCTTGCTGAGCTTAATGCCCTGGATAAGAAGAAGCAGGAGCTTTCCGAACAGATTCAGAAGTGTGAGAATGAGTCAAAGACAACAGATGTCCAGATAAATGAGGTTTTCAGCCAGGAAAAGTCCAAGCTTCTGCAAATCCTGAAGCAGCTTGACAAGGATGAGGAGCATTTTACTGCAGAAAAGGAGCGCCTGATTAAGGAGACAGAGAAGCTCAGGAAAGACCTTACGGAGAGTGAGGCAAAGTCTGCAAAGTTCCAGGCAAGGCACAAGGAGCTGTTTGCCAACCGCACAAAGCTCATGGAGGAAGTCCAGGCTGATGATGAGAAGATAATCAGGAAGGAGGAGCAGATAAACACAACTGAAATAAAGATTAATAACATTTCAATCAAGAAGGCAGAGGTTGCTGCCGAGCTTGCAGGCCTGAACGAGGAATTCTCACAATATTCTGATGTCAAGCTTCTTGAGGGTGTTTCCGAGGACCAGATCAAGAGCGAGATTTCCAGGTTTGAGCGCCTTGTTACAGAAATGGGCAATGTTAACCTGAAGGCGCTTGAGATTTACGATGATGTTGAGAAGCAGTACAATGAGCTTCTTGACAAGAAGGACAAGCTTGGCAGGGAAAAGGATGACGTGCTGAAGATGATGGCTGAGATTGAAGGCAAGAAGAAGGACCTTTTCATGAACACGTTCACTGTCCTGAACAGGAATTTTGCAGGTATATTCTCGCAGCTGTCCACCAAGGGCGAGGCCCACCTTCTCATTGAAAATGAGGAGAACCCCTTTGAAGCAGGCGTTCGTATACGTGTTCGCTTGGCAGGCGACAAGTTCCTTGACATCCGCGGCCTTTCCGGTGGGGAGAAAACCCTCACAGCCCTTGCGCTTATCTTTGCAATCCAGGACTACGAGCCTGCTTCCTTCTACGTCTTTGATGAGGTGGATGCAGCTTTGGACAAGCGCAACAGCGAGAAGCTTGCCAAGCTCGTAAAGAAATACAGCGAGAAAGCCCAGTACATAATAATCTCGCACAACGACGCCCTCATGGCAGAAGGCGAGACCCTCTACGGCGTAAGCATGGACGAGAATGGCATGAGCAATGTGGTTAGCTTGAAGGTTTGAACAACAAAAATCTAATATGGGAATGTTTATATAGTTCGCCTTCCTACTATCTCAAAAGTCGCCTCGTGAAGGGCAACTTTGAAGCTGAAAGCAAAAACTTCAAACCAATGTTTTCCGTCGTGGAAAACACCACATAAGGGCAAAATTTCATACCATACTTTTCTAACATACCGCCCGCCGCAACCCCACCATACCGAAGTTTTCTGTAAAAGGCTTCTGAGAAGGTTGTTTTTCGCAAAAGCGGGACGACAACTTAATTTAAAACGATGAAGGTGGGAAGGTATGAAACTCAGAAAGATAAGAAAGAAAGGAGCGGCCACCGCCAGCGGTTTGGCAATGTTTCTCGTCATAGCAACACTTGGCGTTCTCTTGTTCAAGAGCTTGGGCGGAAACACCAACATACTTGATGGAATGCAACTCCCAAAAAGTCTTTTGGGCGAGATAGTTGTCAGCGTAATTGGCAGTTATTTTGTTTGTATATTAACTAAAAATAACTTAAGTGGGAACGGCCGGATTTGAACCGGCGACTCCACCGGCTTCAGCGGTGTGCTCTCCACAGCCGGATAAGCTTTTGGCTTGTCCTCAGGCTGAGCTACGTTCCCGGTATAGCTTCTCGGCAACTTGGATTATTTATAAACTTTATTGGGCTAAGAATCAGTCTTCGTCTATCCGCTCTTCTTCAAGGGCGAGCTTTTGGGCTGCTTTCTGGACTTCGGTCTGCTCTGAATTCTCGGCGGCTGCAGGTTTTTCCTGTTTCTCACCCTTTTTTACCAGCTCTATGCTTCCCCTCATGCCTGTCGTGAGCTGCATCTCGCCCTGGTACTCCTTGACATAGCCGTTGGCAACCTTTATTGTGTCTCCTTTGCCGAACTGGTCTATCTGCTCGTTCCACAGCGAAAGCTCTATCTCTCCTGTGTCGTCCTTCAGTCTTGCTGTTGCAACCCTGCCGCTTTTGCCGAACTTATTGAACTCCCTGACCTCTCCAATGTCAGCTATCTCTGCAACGAGCTCAACATTGCCCATCCTTGGTGTGAGTTCTTTTATGTTCATAATTATGCTAGAATTGGCTTATTTTATTTAAAGCTACCGTCGTTTTTACCTGATTTTTGAAAAATCTTCCGGAAAACAGCCTAGTATGCACTGGACAGATGCCCGGGCAGGGTTTAAATAGGCACTAGGCAAGCTGCATACTATATGAAGTCTGAAGTTTACTTCGGGGATGAACATCTCAAGGAAACTTATCTTAAGCTTCAGAATTCAAAGACTGAAGAAAAAGCACTGTTTAGATGGATCTCAAAAGCAATAGGTGATCTAGAGCAAAATGCTTTCTGTGGAACACAAGTTCCAAAGAGGCTAATCCCGAAAATTTACGTTGATAAGTATAAGGTCGATAACCTATGGAAATACGACCTCCCAAACGGCTGGAGGCTTCTTTATAGTATCGCTAGAGAAGAAATCGTGATTTTGTCCATTATTCTCGAATGGTTCAACCATAAAGAGTATGAACGAAGATTCAGGTATTAAGCTTTAAGTTTAGGATTTGAAAGGTATTTTCTAACTAATTCTGGGTTCCAAATCCACCCTATTCTGCTCTCTTTATCAACCGCGATCTTTCCAGAGTCGCGCAGATAATCAAACACGACGCAGAAGGTCTGGTACATCATTTTTTTTGGAAGGTGCTCCCACAGGCTTCTTTTTTTGTATTCGCCGCTATTTTCCCTTATGAACTCCTCTACCATCAGGACTGTGTCTAGCTGCGGGTAATGCAAAATTTGTTTTTTGAGCGTTTGCACCATGTTATATAAACGTATATAACCTCTGATATTTAAATCTTTTGCAATAGAAAAAACAGAATGCGGGGAGAGGGATTTGAACCCCCGAAGGCACTAAGCCAGCAGATTTCTTACTGTTGCTTTGAGTCTGCCCCGGTTGGCCACTGCGGCATCCCCGCGTTAATGGCACAGCACTAATGCAGCTTATTTAAATTTAACCTCAAGAAGTAAATGATTAAAGTGACTTTAGCTTGTCTTCTATGTCCTGGAGTTCCCTCTCGAACTTGTCCATGTGGGCTTCTGCCCTGGGCTTTGGCAGCGCCTGAACTTTCGTTTTGGGTGCTGCTGGTTTTTTGGCTTTCACGGCGCTCTCTTTTTTCTCTTCCGGCAGGCTGGTTCCGGTCTGCGGCAGCAGCTGCCTTGCCTCAGCCACCAGCTGCCCGATTTCTGTTACCCTATTTCGGAGTTCTTCAATCAGCTTGTGCTTTGTTGCCCTTGCCTCGCTTAGGCTGTGCTGGCCTTTCAGAACCCTCACTAGTGATTTTGAGGCTTCAAGAACGTCCCTTCTCAGGCTGACAGGGTCGTCTATTCCCACGTATACGATGTCTTCCTCTTTTTTGGAAGCCTTCATCGCTCAGTCATCGCCCCGCTTACTTCTGATAGCTTCTGCTCAACTGTTGCAAGCTCTTTTTCCCAGCTTTCCAGCTCGCTGTCTTCCTGGCTTTTGAGGTCTTTTATCCTGCTGAGGACCTGTTTTGCGTCGTCAAGCTTTGCCCTTATCTGCCTTATGACATCGTAAAGTTCGCGATATCTGTCTATCCTGACAAAGACTGATGATTTCATTACAGTTTCACCTTCCGGTTTTTGTTTACTCAAATAACGTCCTGTCTAAGTGCATCAGCTTTCGCTGCGCGTCTTCAATTATTATGCTCATGTGCTCAAACTGCGCGTTCTCCTCTTTTTTGATGTCGGTAAGCTTGTGGTGCTTTTTCTGGATTCTTATAATGTCCTCAATGTCGTTTTTGACTGTCCTGAAGTCGTCTGATTTTAAAAAAAAGCTGTTTTTGTGGCTTATGAGGCTGCCCCCCAAACCAGGTTTGGGCTCGGCCTCTGGCGCAATTCCGCTATGCGGAATGTGCAATCGGCTGCTGCCGATTTGCATTTGCAGCTCAGGAACCTCTGCAGGAACATTTTCCCAGGATTTTCCTTCAGGAGATTCAGGCATTGCCGGAAGGTCCGGCAGCTTTGGCTCTTCGGCTTTTGGCCACGCCGGTATTAGCGGCTCTACGTTAGGTATGTACTGGTCGTGCTTGATTGCAGGTTGGATTTCAGAAGATTCATGTGGAGGTTTCGTGCCAGTTCCTTCAGGAAGAAAATCAAAGCCCCCCAGCCCTTTCAGCGGAGGGGGAAGCTCTATTTCTGGGAATCCTGAAGTTTCAGGCGCTTCTGGAAGATTAGGAAGTTCAGAATAAAGCTCGTTCTCTGTTGGAAGCGGAGGAAGCTGCTCGAAGTTTGCCTGCGATTCAAATTCCTCTTTTTTCTGCCCCTTTTTTGCCTTCAGAAAATCCAAAAAGCCCAACCTTCACTACCCCCTTACGAATATTGCTCTTATAGCTACTTCCCACTCGTAATGAACATGCCCCCTATTAAAGCTTTTTTGAGTATCTAGAAATAGTGACAACAAAGTTTTTAAAGAAATCGGGTCATGCTCTTGGTAAAATGCCAGACGAAGCTCAAAAGCTCTTTTCTGAAGTAATTGAACTCATTGATAACGTTGGAGGCATCATTCGGTTGGAGTACGAATCTTTTCTAGTCAGGGGCTTACTGGTTTATGAGCCGGTGGTGAGAAAGCCTGCTCGCTTCCATCCTTGGGCTGATGACGATATTCTTTCACTTCAAGTTCCGTGGCCTATCCGCAAAAGTATAATCAAAGCAAGCAAAGTTGAGGCTGCGTCAATTGACGATTTTGTTAAACCATACCTTACTGCAAGGCGATATGGGCTTGGGCAGAGGTCAGTGGTAGTTGAATACGCCACTTTGCCTTTTGTAAATATAAGCTATGTTTTTCCAAGCCCCGCACGACTTGCAAATGTTTCACTTTTTAAAGATGCACACGTGATTGTTTCTGTAACACCGCCAAAGTCAGTCTTTATCAATCAGTCGCGTGATAGCGAAAAAACGAGTACAGAAGTGGCTATTCCTCCCGGTGTTTTAGCAGGCGAAATGTCAATTGTAAGCGAAAAAATTCTTGCTGGAAGTCAGGAAGGCAGCGATGCTTCTGGCAAGCTTAGACACACCCTTGATGCTTACGTTCGGACGTACGTGGTGCCGTTGCTGCGAAGACTGGAACCAGCAAAAGAATAAATTTACTCGTATTCTATCGTTGCCGGCGGCTTCTGCGTAATATCGTAAACCACCCTGGTTACTCCTCTCACGTTCTTGACTATCCTGCTGGCGGCCCTTTCAAGGACGTCGTTTGGTATTTTTGCCCAGTCTGCTGTCATGCCGTCAACTGAGGTTACTGCCCTGAGTGATATTATGTAGCCGTAGCTTCTTGAGTCCCCCATTACCCCCACAGCTTTCACTGGCAGCAGGGCTGCAAATGCCTGCCATATTTTGTCGTACTGGCCTGTCTTCTTGAGTTCGTCAGTGAATATGAAGTCTGCTTCCTGCACTATTCCGATTCTTTCAGCTGTAATTTCGCCTACTATCCTCACTGCCAGCCCAGGCCCTGGGAACGGGTGCCTCATTAAGGCATCCAGCGGCAGCCCTATCATCTTGCCAAGCTCCCGCACTTCGTCCTTGTATAGGTCCTTGAGCGGCTCAACAAGCTTCAGCCTCATCTTCGCAGGCAGCCCTCCTACGTTGTGGTGTGTCTTTATCACGTCAGCTGCTTTTGATGCCTTGGCTGACTCAATCCGGTCAGGGTAGATTGTTCCCTGGCCCAGGAATCTTATCTCTCCGTGCTTTGCCTTGAGCTCTTTTACCTTTGCCTCGAACACTTCAATGAACGTCTTTCCTATAACCCTTCTTTTCTCCTCCGGGTCTGTTATTCCTTTGAGCCTTGTGTAGAATATCTGCGAGGCATCTGCGTAGTAGTAGTGCCTGAAGCCTAGTTTTTCGTACAGCTCCTTGACGTATGCTGCTTCGCCTTTCCTGATGATGCCGTGGTCAACGAAGGCGCAGTATATGTTGGGCGTTGCCGTCTTTATCAGTGCAGAGGCAACCAGGCTGTCCACTCCCCCGCTTACTCCCATTATGACTGCGCCGTTGCCAACCTTTGCCTTTATCTCGGCAACGAGCTTCCTGTCAAGCCCCTTTATCGTGTAATTCCTTTTGCAGCCGCAGATTTTGATGAAATTCTCCAGTATCTTCATTCCATGCAGCGTGTGCTGGACTTCCGGGTGGAACTGGAGGCCATAGGTTCTTCTTTTCTCGTCAGCGAAGGCAGCTATTTTGCATTCCTGTGTGCTTCCTGAGACAGAAAACCCTTGTGGAAGTGCAACAACAGAGTCTCCATGGCTCATCCACACCTGCTCTTTCTTGCCCAATCCTTGAAGCAGCCTTGATTTTCCAGCCACTGTCAGGGTTTCCTTGCCGTACTCCTTGCTGCTCGGCACGACCTTGCCTCCGAGCGTATGGGCGAGGAGCTGGTGCCCGTAGCACAAGCCGAGGACAGGGACTCCAAGCGTGAATATGCGCTTGTCAATTGTCGGCGCGTTGTTTTCGTAGACGCTTCTTGGCCCTCCGGACAGGATTATTCCTTCAACCTTCTTGTTTTTCAGCACAGAAGATGGTGTAGTGTTTGGGAATATCTCGGCGTAGACGCCAAGTGAGCGAATTCTACGGGCAATTAAATGCGCGAACTGTGAACCGTAGTCAAGGACTGCTATCATTTTACGTCACTATCTCAATAAGCCGGTTTTGCCTTATCGCCTGCCTGGCTTCCATGGCAATCCTTCTGCCTGCAGTTACAGCCCTTCCGTAAAGGTAGTTGCTGTACGGCGTTGCTGCTATGCCCGGGCTGCCTGGAATCCTTGCTGAAATGTCAAAGACAGTTATCTCCTCTTCCGGGGGGCCGGGCTTTATTGCTGCCTGCAGTGCAAATGGCCCGATTATGCCTGGCGGGTAAAGTTTTTTTGCTGCAGCAACGAACTGTTCGCCCAGCGTGAAAGCTTTTTCCAGCAGCGATTCCTTCACAGTCACGGCAACATGCCCTGTTTCAACGTACTGCGGCTTTACGTACTTCATGACTTCAGCCTGCTCTGCTGCTGTTAATCTGAGAATGCCGTCTATGTTCGTCTGCCTTCTTGTGTCAGTCCCTAGCAGCTCCAGCTCCTGTGTCAGTGGCGAGTAGAAGTAGTTGAAGTTTACCTGTGCTCCTACGATGAATTCCTCAATGACTGCTTTTTTGGCAGAGGCAGATGTGATTATCTTTTTCTCAATCATTTCTTTTATCTTTTCCTTGTAATCATTGTAGCTGTTTGCAAGGAAGAATGCCCTTTCATATCCCCGGGCTGCTTCCGTTGCCTTCACCAGCACGAGCCTGTCAATTCGTCTTGGGTCAGCGAACCTTTTTGGCGTCTTTATCCCTGCTTTCTCAAGGAGCCTGTACTGGTTGTCTTTCCCTGTTCTCTCTTCTGCCTTTAGCATGCTCCTGCTGCCAATCAACGGCAAAAGAAGCTTGTTTTCAATCTCCCTGTAGTTGCAATAAACCCAGAAGTATCTGCTTTGCACAAATATCGTGTTCAGCTCCCTGAGCCGCTGCTGGATTTCCGGCTTTACGATGTCGCTGAACTTCTCAACAATTATTACCTCGTCAACAATTCCTTTTCCTTCCCTGCTTTTGTAGTATTTCTCGTACGTCTTTTCCCTGCCTTTCTGGCACACCACTACAGTCTTGAGCCCCTCATCTTTGGCTCCCCTGCAGGCGTCGAGTGCAGAGTGCCCTCCAAGTGTTCCGATTGTCAGCTTGTTCTTGTCATACCCTGAAATCACTTGCAGCAGCTGTTTTTGCGTTATCATTTTCAGTCGAGTATTTTGCTGAGTTTATTCTGCCTTATTGCGTCCTTGATTTCCCTTGCTATTCTCCTGCCTGTGCTCATTGGCTCGCCGTACCTTAATTCTGTGTATGGTGAGCCTTCAACGTAGAGGTTTGTGCCTGCAACTATCCTTGCTGATATCTCAAAGACAAAGAACTTCAGGTCAGGCGTTATAACTGTTTCCAGGCTGAACGGGCCGTGAATGCCCTTGCCATCGCCGTCAAGGGTTTTTGAGGCCTTGACGACTGCCTCGCCCATCCTGAAAATCTCAGGCAGCAGTGACTCCCTCACGACCAATGGCACGTTTCCTGTTATGTTGTAGCTTGTCTCCAGCCCAAGGTCAAGCTGGTCTTTTGCAGCTATCCTGCCTATGCTGTCAACGTTGCTTTCGTACCTCTTGTCAAAGCTCATCACTTCAAGCTCGTTTGTAAGCGGTGAATAAAAGTAGTGGATGTAGATTGGCGCTCCTATTATGTACTCCTGTATGATGTACGCCCTTACATCTTCCTTTGTTCTCCTGTCTTTTATCTTCCTGTAAAATTCCCCGGCGCTTCTTGCCAGGAAGAACCCTTTCCCTCCCCTTGCGCCGTAAAACTTGACTATGACCTGCCCGTCTATGGCTTCTGGCTTTTCGTAGATTTTCGGCAGTATCAGGCCAGCTCGTTTCAGCCACTCCCTTTGCAGCATCCTGTCCGCTTCCCACTTCAGGATGCCCTTGTTGCCGAAGTATGGCACCTTGAGCTTCTCAAACTCTTCCAGGTCAAACGCTTCAAAGAACGTGCCGTGCGGTATCAGTACGGCGTTTTCTTTCAGCAGCCGCTGCTGTAATTTTACAGTATCCCTGAACTTGTCAACGAGTATTATCTCATCAGCCACTTTGTAGCTTTGGTAAGGCCTCTCCCTGCCCCTCTCGCATATTGCTATGGTGGAAAAGCCTTCCTGCTTTGCGCCGTGGAGAATCTGCAGTGCCGAATGGCTCCCAAGAGTGGCAATCTTGTACCTGCTGTAAGAATTAGCAACAGTGGCACCGGCTGCCTTGGCAGCCCTGCCCGGTTTGCTTTTTTGAGCCCCCATATAAGCAGATTGTCGCAGCTAATATTTAAGCTTAACTGTGTCGAAAACCTTCCGGAATGTCCAGTGGTTCCTCGTTCTAAACCGGAAACTCTTCAAAATAGTATACGATTTTGTGCGTTTTTCGGTACGGCGTTTTCACTGGACACTGGACAGGTACCCGGCTAGGGTTTATAAGCGGTTCTTTATCAAACTAGAATAAACTGGAGCGGCCTCCAGTTGACAACACCCACAGAGCAAAGTGAGTGGGGTCAATATTTAAACCTTTTTATGCCGGGGTGGCCGAGTCTGGCTTATGGCGCTGGACTCAGGATCCAGTTGACAACACCCACGTTGTCACGCGGGTTCAAAGCTTGTCGATGCGGGTGAAAGTCCCGTTCCCGGCGCATTTTAAAGAGACCAAAAATGAGGCTCCTTGAGATTCCAGAAGAGAACAGGCCCAGAGAACGCCTCCAGAAGCTTGGTCCCTCCGCTCTTAGCGATGCCGAGCTCCTTGCAATAATGCTCGGCAACGGAACTAACGGCGAGAATGCAATTGAGGTTGCCAACCGTTTTCTTTCAAAATTCAGCCTTAGTAAATTGCCTGCCCTCTCTGTCAGTGAGTTTAGAAAAATCAAGGGAATAGGCGAGGTTAAGGCAACGCAATTGAAGGCGGCCTTTGAGATTAGTAAGCGTGCCTCATCTGGCATCCACAATTCTTTTGCCATAAAGGGCGCCAAAGACGTATATAATTACGCCTCGGCAAAGCTCGGAGGCACTGATAAGGAGCAATTCATGGTTCTCCTTTTGAATTCAAAGAATCGGATCATAAAGGACGAAATCGTTTCTGTTGGCATCCTAAACGCTTCCCTTATCCACCCTAGGGAAGTCTTCAAGTCAGCCATTAAAGAGAGCGCCAACGCCATAATCATAGTCCACAATCACCCTTCAGGAGACCCAACGCCCTCTGAAGAGGATAAGGTAATCACCAGCGTCTTCAAGGAAGCCGGAAGGTTGTTGAATATTCAGGTGCTGGACCACGTTATTGTTGGTCGTAACTCGCATTACAGCTTTGCAAAGGAGGGGGAACTATGACCAAGGCTAGTAATCTTTACAACTATTCAGCACTCTTGGCTGATTTGAAAGAAATAGTTAGAAAAGCACGGTATAGCTCTTACGTCGCAATAAACGTAGAGCTACTTAAAGCATATTTTGAGATTGGAAAGAAGATTGTTGAAGAAGAGCAAAAAGGGGAATCACGAGCAGGTTACGGGGAGAAACTTCTCGAAACGATTTCCTACGAACTTATCAAAGAGTTTGGCAAGGGATTTGACGCTAGCAATCTGAGAAGGATGCGGCGGTTTTACCTTGTGTATCAGAAATGGGAGACAGTGTCTCCCAAATTGGGCTGGTCACACTATTGTGAGATGCTGAAGATAGAAGATAGACGTAAACGGGCATACTTTGAAAATTACGCTTTAAATGAGAGCCTCAGTGTCAGGGACTTAAAGCGACAAATCCGCTCGCTTCATTACGAGCGCCTGCTTATGAGCCATGATGAGAAAGCTCTGGTTGCTTATGAGAGAAGAGGGAATGTGCCCGGCAAGTCTGAGGAACTCATTAAAGATCCGTATGTCCTCGAGTTTCTCGGTCTCAGCGAGGAAGCAGTTTATACTGAAAAGGAACTCGAAACAAAAGTATTGGACTGTTTACAAAGATTTCTCCTTGAGTTAGGACAAGGCTTTAGCTTTGTGGCCAGGCAAAAGCGCTTTTCAATTGATAACGACCATTTTTATATTGATTTGCTGCTCTACAACATTCATCTCAAATGCTATGTTGTGATTGAACTCAAAACAGCGAAATTCAGGCATGAGGATGCAGGCCAGATGAACTTCTACCTTAACTATGTTAAGAACGAGTTGAACGGGAAAAAAGACAACGAGCCTGTTGGCATAATTCTCTGCACAGAAAGAGACTCTATACAGGTCCAATTCGCCACAGCTGGCATTTCAAACAAGCTGTTTGTCTCAAAATACAAGCTTTACCTTCCGAGCAAAGAAGACCTTGAGAAAGAAGTGAGAAGGCTGCTGTGATGCAAACACTGAATGGCGTTCATAGCAGAATCAAGTTACCGACATTTTGTCGACAACTGAAATCACTTGCAGCAGAAGGATTTGAACCGTACGATAAAATCGTACAGTTGAAATTGCCTCGCAGAGCCGGAAAAGCAAAAGAGAAAGCGGGTGGGTAAAAAATAACTCTAACATTTTGTCACTCTTCCCGTGACATCTTAAGCATAGCTAGGTTGCTTTCGCACCTTCCAATAAGTGCCTTTAGGCTTTGTCCTTCCATTTCCTTATAAATATCTTCAGGTAAAAGAATATATTTCCACTGTTTTGGTTGCACTATTGGTGGGACAGTATTCAGTTTAGACATTTCTCTGCATTTCTGTTCAGCGGCGATGGCTTTGCTTTTGACATCCTTATCATTTCTCGCATCCTTTTCAGATTTTGTCTCAACAATAAGCATGAATTCACTCGTTTTAACAAGAAAATCAGGGAAATAGGGTACACGAAATCCTCTGCTATTGCGGTAAGGTATTGAAAAATTATGTGGGTACTGGCTCAGTTTCACATAAGCTTCAACCATTGCATCACTTTCAAGATATTCTTCAGTAAACTTGCGTTCAAATCCGCCTTTGAATGCAAAATCAATGAATGGATAGATGCATCTTTTGGTTTTGAGGGCATGCTCAATTCTCACTTTTATATCTCTGAAATTTGACAATCTAATCCATTGCGCCTCAACTGTCTCATTTGCTTCTACATTTTGGATAAAGTCCATAAGCTTTGTTCTTACTTTCACTGTTGCAAAGTCAAATAGTTCTTGGTTTCTTAAACGCGCAGCGTTTGAAGCGTCATTAAAGTCAATTTGGTGACCAAAGAGGTGTTCAGACACATAGCTGTCAATAATTCCAGTCAATTCCACAAAATATCTCGTTAGCCACGCTTCCCTTTTGCCTGTGCCGATGACACTATTCGCAACATTCCTCAGAAATTCTCCATAGGAAAAATTGGCTTCTTTCAGTTCCCAATTCTGCTTAAATTTTGTATCCGGATGATAATCTGTAATAATTATTGTTGTCGGCTCAATTTTTTCTAAAGGCAAAGGGTAAGGAGTAAGTTGTGACACGGCAAAATAGTTGAAATTGATATCTTCCCTTGTCTTGTAATAAAAAGCAGTTGGCCATGCTAAATCCAGCTTGGCTATTCGCTGTTCATCAATAGAAACCAGAACACTTTTGGAATCAAGACTAAGCTCTATTGAACTGCCGCTTGCAATTATTGCACCTGCATCCGTCAATTGAGTGTAAATTTCGTTGTATTTTGGGTGTTCTACTATGAATAGCAAATCATAAGAATTTATTAGTTTCTGTCGCTTTTCAAGGCATTGATAGTTCTCATATTTATCCTGCCAATACTCTGGCTCTGGAAACATAAGCCGAATGCCTCTCCCAATTATTTGCTCTGTCAATAAGTCAGAGTCAGATCGCCTTAAAACAACCAGTACGCACACATTTCTTACATCAAAGCCCTCCCGCAGCATCAGTACAGAAACAATGACTTTTACAGGATTGGCAATGTCGTCGCTGGCAAATACGCTATTCTTTAGCATCTCATAATCGTCATCAGAAAGCTTGTTTTTTCTGTCTTCATGAATCGTTACTACCTGCTTATCTTCATATACGAGGCCATTTCTGCCCTTTTTTTGTTTTATGTACTTGGCAATTAAATCAGCTTCTTCATTTCTGTCGGCCACAACGAACATTACTGGCTTTTTGTTTATTTTTAGTTTTTCAAATTCCTCTTGTAGCTTTTCAAGTTTTGCCAGTCCTACTTCAATCATATGCTCTTGGGTTTTAGATAGTGCTATGGACTTCCCTGCTTCGTCCCTATGGCCTGTAACCTCAATTTCATCAGCCGGTAGAGTTTCTATTTTCCCTGATAGCATGTTGCTTTTTTCAATGAAAATTTGTTTAACGAGCATTGCTCTCATGGCTTCAACAAGCCCATAGTCGTAGATAACATGAGGTAAAAACTCTTTTTTCTTGCCATTAATGGTAAAAGGGGTTGCTGTAAAGTCAAACTGGGCAAAAACGGAGTCATCCGACTTTTGGATTTCTTCTCGCAGAACTTCTATTGCTTCCTGCCACCGTTTAATCTCAGAATCGCTTGCATTGTGCGCATGGTGTGCCTCATCATTTATGACAATCAAGTCGCCATTATATGTCAGAAAGTTCACGAATCTTTCAACACGCAGTGATATAGTATCGGCTTTCACATCTATTCCTATATTCTCGGAAATAGTTTCTTCCCTTTCCTTTGTCGTATCCATTAATTGGTGCCAATTAGTAATAAGTACAAACGGGCTTTCCGTGACTGGCGCATTTTCTTGTAAATCCTCTTTTGTAAATACTTTAAAGTTAAATTCTGCCCTCCAATCTTCCGGCATGAAGATATTTTTCCTTATATCCGCCGTCATTGGCTGTCGCTTTCCATCTACGCTCTTTTTGCCAAGAAAGGAGTCAAGCAAGCGTTCATATACTATGTTTCCTGGGGCACACAGCATAAAGTGTGAGGAAAACCTTTTATCAGCATGTTTTATTCTATTCCAGTACTGCCAGATAATGAGTGCTGTAATTACCCATGTTTTCCCAGTTCCTGTGGCCATTTTCACGCCAAATTTTGGATGAAGTATCTTATCAATTCCTGTTTTGAAGCTTTCTTTTTCAAGCAATTTGGAAGAAAAAATCTCAAAAAGTCCGGCTACTGAAGGAATGCCAAGTATTTCGTAGCAGTAAACTATTGTTTCCAAAGCCCTCCGCTGGCAAATGTGGAATTTCTCGCTCTCATGCGCCTCATCTGAAAACCACCATTTAAACAAATCTCTAGTGACTGGATTGATTTCCTTTCCATTAACTGAAGGGTAATTATTCTCTGCCCATTGCTGGACGGTTGACTCAATTGCCTTTGCTAATGGATGTTTTCCAAATAACTCTGTCTTTGTTTTCTTTGTCATCTTATCTCAGGTCGATTTCCTTTGTCATAGAAGCATCATTCCCAAAAACATCAACTGCCCTTATCGCAATTGTGTATTTTTGTCCTTTCCTGAGTGTTGCGTCTGCCGACACTGGAACTGGCTCTCCGCTTTTTCTGTCTCGTATTGCCTGCCACCTGCTCCTGAATGTCTCCCCATCATACTCCCAGTCAATAGTCCAATAATCTATCAGGTAGGCGAAATTCTTACTCATTAGTTTCTCAATTTCAGGGCGCTTGCTTTCGTCTTTAAGCGGGATATCCTTGACAACATACTGCTCAATTTTGATTTTTACGCGAACATCATCTCCAGTTCTAGTGACGATTTGTGGTTCGCTTAATCTCAGGTATGGCTTTTGGTAAAATTCAATCTTGTTGGCAAGCTCCGTATCCCCAACTTTTGTACTTCTTAAGTATCTATAAACATCAGAAGGAATTACTTTAAATTCAACCTCTGCCATGTCAATTCTTGATGTTTTTGAAATTCGGTTAAACGTGTCATCGAAATCCAATTCGTAGTCCCATGCGAGAATAACCAAATGCCTGTAGCCCTTCCCATCCATTGTTCTTGCGGCTCTGGCAAGCTCCACGGCCTTCCTGGCGGTCATAGGCCTGTCTGGCTCACAGACAAACACCAAAACCCTCCCCTCATCCTTTGAAATCCCAAAGCCCTTCCACTCCTCAAGTGGAGCAGCCCCATAAAGCTTTAAAACGATATCATACATTTGCTTAAGATTGACTTCTTTTGCGTAAATTAATTGGCGTTGATAGTTGCCAAGATTTTCAATGATGAATGGTTTCGCTCCCTGCTTAACCAACCTGCTTCTGGTTACCTGAATAGCAGTCTTCGACAAGTCTGCACTTATCCAACGTCTACCAAGTTTTTCAGCAACGGCCGCTGTAGTGCCAGAACCACAGAAGAAGTCGGCAATAATATTCCCTTCTTTTGAGGAAGATTCTATAACTCGTCTTAATATTTCTTCAGGTTTTTGAGTAGGATATCCTAGGTGCTCCTTGCTTTTGACCTTGGAAACAGAACTTTGACCGATTTGCCAAACATCATCAGCAAATTTTGTGGTGTATTCCTTATATATTATCTGGTCTTTTTCATCTCTTTTTGCCACTATCTTGCCGAGATTTTTATCCCAAACTCTTAAATCTCTCATTACTGGCTTATCTAAAGGAATTTCCACTCTTTTAATTATTCCCTCACTTTTTTTATAAACAAATATGACGTTGTGATTATTGGCATATCGGTTGACATTTCCCTGAAAATTATCCGGATAGTGCCATATTATTTCATTCAAAAAGTGCTCATATCCAAATATCTCGTCAAGTAAAACCCTAACATAGTGACCTGTATGTTCATCGAGATGTATCCACAAAGTTCCATCATTTGAAAGCAGTTTGTAAATTAATTGCAGTCGAGGATACAACATGTCCAAAAAAGAATCAATTCCACGTTTCCACGTATCAGTATACGCCAAACGTTCGCTTATTGGGAGCTCCTTTTCGAAGCTGGAGAACCCAATCTTTACTTCATTTGAAAAATTGAAATTCTCCCCAGTATTAAACGGCGGATCAATGTAAATGAGGTCAATCTGCCCTTCATACCCCTGCGCTAGCAGCGCTTGCATCACTAGAAGATTATCCCCCCAGATGAGCCTGTTTGGTTGCTGCGAGACGTCTTTGGTGTTTGAGGTAAAGCTTGAGAGTTTCTTGTTTTGGGCATCCGCGGCGTTGGGATAAACTATTTCGGCTGTCTGGAAGTCCAATTCCTTGGCGTTTGGCTCTTTTTTTGGCTTTGAAGCCCAAATCAGCCGAGCAGTGTCTTTCGCTTTCGGCTTTTCTTCGCCATACTTCGTCCTTTGTTCCTGCACTGTTAGTGCTTCCTCTTGAGGCGTTTCGTAGTTTCCTTCAGAATCCATAAAGCCAACCCCATCCCCTTACTGCAATATGATGAGTTAGCTTCTTTTTAAAGCTTACTGCAATAAGGCAGTATGGGCAAACGGGGATCGTATGAGATTAAGAAGAGCATTCTGATGGCTGTTCGGGAGAAGCCAGCAAGCTACGCAGAGCTGGAAAGAAAAGTCAATACGGGGTTTAGGTCTATTAAGAACAATTCAGAGGAACTTTCAGACTATGGCTATATTACTGTTGAAAGGGTGGAACGTGACCCCGCCAATGGCAGGCCTTCCTTTAAGGTGAAAATCTCAGAAAGCGGACGCTCTTTCCTCAATAAGAAAGGAAAGTAAGAAACTAATAGTAAGTGGCAACCTTTCTAGGGCTGCCTGTTTCTTTTAAGTCATTGTCTAAGCAGCATTTCTTGTATTTTGTTCCTGAGCCGCAGTGGCATGGGTCGTTTCTGCCAAGCTTTCTCTTTAAGTTCTCTCCTTTGAACCTAGAAATCCTTTCAGGGCCAAAGTATTCAAGTTTACGTGCATCCAATAGGCTTGCCATTTTGGCAGCATTTTCCTCATTTGCAGAAAACATGATGCTGTTTGGGAAAATGTAGGAAAAGAAATTTTCCCCCAGAAGGGCAAAACACATATCTGTTTCTTCATCCCAAAAAATACCTTTCTTGTTTTCAAGTAATTTCAAATTCTCTTCAATCTTGGAGTATTCAATATCAGAGATATCAACAATAGTGCCATCGTCGGTTTTTACTATTTTGAGGTTCTTATTGTTGATAAAATTCAATAGCGCGTCAACAACTTTAGAGTGCTCTTGTTCGCGTTTTAATAGAAGCCCGTCTTTAAGCTCAATGTAATGAGTAAAGCTAGATTCTTTTTCCAGCTCTTCAATTTTTTTGCCAATAAAGGAAGTTACATCCGTCATAACTTGAGTACCTTCTCCCAGTGTCTGCACACTTTCTCGGTTTTCTCTGCTGCTATTCCGGTGTATTTTTCAGGGCTCTGGAGCAGCTTCAGCTGTTCCTTCGTCAGCTTTTTCAGGTACGGCTGCGCAACCGCATCGTTAAAAAGGACTTCTTGGAATGTTTTTTGCAGCTGCTGCGATAAAAGCGTTAGTTTCCTGACGTATTCGTGCGAGTCAGGGTGCCCGGCAGCAGCCAGGAGGATGTATGCCGGTTCTGCTGCTATGATTCCTTTTCCCATTTCAAAGTTTTTCCTGATGTTCTCTTTCACCACTATCAGCTTTTCCATTGCAGAGTTCAGCCTTTTTGCTGCAATAAATGTTGCAGCAATGATCTCAGGCAAAAATCGTGATGATGCAGAATTTGTCAAATCTCTTTGGTGCTCTGATACCTGGTCAGCATAGACAGTCATCATCCTTGGCATGAACTCCTTCCATAGCGATTTTACGTTCTCAAAGTTTATCGGGTTCCGCTTGTGCGGCATTGTGCTGCTTCCGACCTGCTCTGCCCCGAACTGCTCGGCAACTTCTCCTACTTCCGTCCTTTGAAGGTGCCTCATGTCATCAGCGACATTTGCCATTACCCCGAATGCTGAAACAACGGCGTGCATAAGGTCAGCTGCAAACTCCGGCTCAACTATCTGCGTTGAGTGCGTTGCCGGCTTCAGCCCGAGCTTTTTCAGCACAGAAGCCTCAAACTCCTCTGCATCCTTCACCAGCAGGGATGAGGCGTTGTATGCTCCCACAGCTCCTGCGAACTTCCCCCGCATGTTATTTGCGGCAGCCGCAGCTGCAGCTATTCTCCCTCCCAGCCTTGAAACATAAGAAGCAATTGTGAACCCGAAAGTGATGGGCTCTGCGTGTTGTCCATGTGTCCTTCCAATCTGGAGCGTGTTCTTCTCCCTTCTGGCAATTTTAATGAGTGTTTTCTCCAATTGCAGCAGTTGTGGCAGCAGCGCATTTATTGCCGCATCTTTAAGCCGCAGCGATTCAGCGGTTGAGATTATGTCGTTGGATGTTGCTGTAAAGTGCACGTACGGCTTTGCTTCGTTGCTGACCTTGTTGCGTATGCAGTTTACCAGTGCGCGGATGTTGTGCTTTATCCTCTTTTCTTCCTCATAAACCTCGGCGGCTGTTACTGTTTTCGCAGCCTTCTCGACTTCGTCAGCCACTTTCCTGCTGCAGATTTTCTTCTCCGCAAGCGTTTTTACCAGTGCAGCCTCAACCATGAGCTGGTATTTTATTGCTGCCGTTTCTGGCAGGTATGGCTGCAGCTTTTCAAACACTTCCTTGTCGTTGCCGTAGTAGCGGTAGTCAAGCGGGCTTATTGAGTCAAACGTGTCCATTTTCATTCCCTCAGGTATCCCTTGTTTATCAGGTTTTTCCTTATCCTGTCCAGCGGGTTTCCAGGTTGCACCTTGAGTTGTTGCCCGGTTACGAGCTCGTAAGCTTCAATGTATCTCCTGGCCGCCTCCACCCTTATCTCGTCTGGTATTTTCGGGACAGCCCCTTTGCCGAGAAAGCCATTGTCTGCCAGCCACTTTCTTACGTATTCCTTGTCAATTTTTCTTTGTTCTTTTCCTGCTTTGAATAGCTCCTCGTAAGTGTCCATAAACCAAAAGCGGCTGCTGTCCGGGGTGTGAATCTCGTCAATTAGAGTTATTTTCCAGTTCTCATCGTAGCCGAACTCGTATTTTGTGTCAGCAAGTATTATGCCGTTCTTTGCGGCTGTTTTCTGCCCGAAGTCAAACAGCTTCGTGCTTATCTCGGCAATTTTGTCAAACTCTGCCGCAGTTAAAAGGCCGCGGTGGATTACGTCCTCTCTTGACACGGACTCGTCGTGCTGGCCCTTCTCTGCCTTTGTTGAAGGCGTCACCAGAGGCTTTGGCAGTTTCTGGTCCTTCTTCAATCCGTCAGGCAGCTTGTGGCCGCAAAATTCTCTTGCCCCGCGTTCGTAGTTGTACCACATTGAGGTTGTTGTCACGCCAGTAATATGCCCCCTTACGACAAACTCAACCATTATGGGCTTGCAGTTCCTGGCGACTGTGACGTTCGGGTCAGGGAAGTCAATGGCCGCGTTCTGAACTATTTGCTTTGTCTTTTCAAACCAGAACTGGCTCATCTGGTTAAGCACCTGCCCTTTGAAAGGCAGCGTTGTGAGCACAACATCAAAGGCAGATATCCTGTCTGTGGTTATCATTATCCTCTTGTCATCAAGGATGTAGTTGTCCCTGACCTTTCCAAAGTACTTTTTGGCCCTGCCGAAGTCAAAGTTCGTCTTCTCCAGAGTATTCATGAGCTGCTGCTTCAGTATTATCTCATTAACCATGTTGTTTATCATCTCGCGCTTGCCTCCCTGTCAGCGTCCTCAACTTTCCTTCTCATATCCCACCGGTATTCTTTCAGCTTGTCATTAAGCCCCACTATCTCTGCAGCTGCAACTGCAGCATTCTCGCCCCTGTTGAGCCCGACCCACACGCCTTTTTTCGTTAGCTGCAGCAGCTTTACAGCATCAGCAGCTGTTTCCTTTTCAGTTGTCGGGCAGTAAATTGTCAAAGTGTCTGCAGCAGGGATTTTTCCCTCATTTATGTCAACAAAGCAGATGTTCATGGCGTCTTTTTCTATTTTGTCGCTGCAGCCGTAGGGAATTCCGAACTGCTTGAGGATTTCAACAGCCTTATCAACGGCTTTCTGGCTTTTGTTCCCTGCAGCAGCTATGTTGGCTTTCGTTGCTTTGTTGCTTGCGATTTTCATCGCGAAAGCTGCCGCTTCTTCTGGATTATTGACTCCTGTTGTAAGCACAGGTATTCCTGGGGGCATTTGGATGATGGACAAAAGCGCATCCAGCCCTTCAAAAGCTCCTTTAAGCGGCACGCCAATTACTGGCGTGGTTGTTTTTGCAGCCACAACGCCAGGCAGCGCGGCAGCAAGACCGGCAGCAGCTATTATTACGCTGTACTCCTTCTCGCCAAGTATTTTGTCAAGCAGTTCTGGTGTGCGGTGGGCTGAGCACACCCTCATCTCGCATTTAACTTTGTTTTTTTCCAGCACTGCCGCAGCTTTCTTCATGACGTCAACGTCTGACTTGCTTGCAGCAATTATGAGCACTGTCATCCTACACCAGCTCCTTTTTGGCGTGTTCTGCCATGTTCCTGAAAATCCTCAGCCCGTCTCCTTCCTCAGGCAGGTTCTCCCGTGTCCATCTTGGGTGTGTGTATCTTGTCACGAACTTCTCGGGGTGGGGCATCATGCCGAAAACATTTCCCTGCTTGTTTGTTATCGCAGCTATGCTGTATAGTGAGCCATTGGGGTTTTTTGGGTATTCTGCAGTTTCATTGCCTTTCTCGTCGCAGTATTTCAGCTTTACAAGCTTTTCCTTCTGCAGGTGCTGCATTACTTCTGCATTTGCCACGAACTTTCCCTCGCCGTGGTTGATTGGCAGGTAAATCTGCCTTATTCCTCTCGTGAATATTGAGTCGTTTTCTGCCTTCAGGTAAATCCAGTGGTCTTCAAACTTTCCTGAATCGTTGTTTGTGAGCGTGGCTTCCTGGGCGTACAGCCAGCTTAGTGCCGGGAGCAGCCCCATTTTTATGATTACCTGGAAGCCGTTGCATATTCCTATCACCAGCTTTCCTGAGTCAATGAATTCCTGCAGCGGCTGCCTGAGCTTTATCGCAAGCTGGTTTGCAAGCACCTTCCCGCTTCCAAGGTCGTCTCCGTAGCTGAACCCGCCGGGTATTGCGAGGATGTGGTAATCTTCAAGCCTCTTTTTACCAGTTATGAGCTCGTTGATGTGCACCTGCTCTGCTGCTGCCCCTGCCAGTTCAAAGGCGAGTGCTGTTTCGTTGTTGCAGTTTGTGCCTGCTGCCCTTAGCACGAGCGCTTTCGGTGTTTTTACCATTTCAGTGTTTCCTGCCATGCCTCTTTTAGTTCAGCCAGGCCAGCATCTATTATTTTTCCCCTGCTGCCTCTGATTACAAGCCGCTTTCCTTTCGTCTTTCCAACCAGCCCGTAGCTGCTTCCGTTTTTTTTCATTGCAGCCTCAAATGCAGCCTCTTTCCCTTTTTCAACTTCTGCGATGAACCTTGTCTGTGATTCTGAGAACAGTGCAATCTCGTCGGTTATGCTGCTGGTGTGGGGTATGCTTCTAAGTTCAGCTTCTGCCCCAATCCCTCCTGCAAAGCACATTTCAGCCAGGGCTACGGCAAGGCCTCCTTCGCTTATGTCGTGGCAGGCAAGCACAGCCCTTCCCCTTATGGTCTCCTCAACAGCTTCAAACACCCTTTTGCTTTTTTCTGCCTCAACAGCAGGGGCATTTCCCTCTTCCAAGCTGCTGCCAATCAGCTCATTGTAGTGGCTGCCGCCCATCTCATCCTTTGTCTCGCCAACAATGTAGATGCTGCTGCCTTCCTTTTTGATGTCAATTGTGACTATGTTTTCAATGTCGTCAATGATGGCAACTGCTGAAATTAGCAGCGTATCCAGTATGGGTATTTTCTTTCCATTGCTTACAACCTCATTGTGCAGGCTGTCCTTTCCTGATATGAACGGCGTGCCGTAGGCAACAGCAATGTCCTTGCAGGCCTTTGCTGCCATTACAAGGCTTCCCAGCCGCTCTTCCTCGTCAGTGTTTGCCCAGCAGAAGTTGTCAAGTATGGCTGTCCTGCCCAGGCTTCCTCCTGTTGCAACAATGTTCCGCAATGCTTCATCTATTGCTGCTGCCGCCATATTATACGGGCTTATTGCGCCGTATCTTGGGTTTATCCCATTGGAAACAGCAACGGCCTTCCTGCTCCCGAAAACAGGCCTGACCACAGCTGCGTCGCTTGGCCCGTCGTTTTCAGCGCCGGTGAGTGGCTTTACTATCGTGTTTGCCTGCACTTCGTGGTCGTACTGCCTTATGGCCCATTCCTTGCTTGCGATTGTAGGCATTGCCAGGAGTTTTCTCAGGATTTCGTTGTAGTTGCGGCTGCCTGATTTTTTTTGCTGTGGCTGCCATGGCTTTTTTTCACGGTATACGGCCTTTCTTTTCATTTTTGGCAGGCCGTTGTGCAAAAAGTCCATTCCCAGCTCTGCAACTGCCTTCCCTTTGTGTTTTACCACGAGCTTTCTTGTTGCGGTGAATTTTCCAATAACAGATATTCCTGCCCCTTCCTTTTCGCATATCTCCCTTACCTGCTGCAGCTTTTTCTCAGGCACAGCCAGCACCATCCTTTCCTGCGATTCTGAAAGCCAGATTTCCCACGGCTTCATGCCCCTATGCTTTAGCTTCGCGTTAGTAAGTTCAACCTCTGCCCCCAGGTCCTTTCCCATCTCTCCGACTGCAGAGCTGAACCCGCCAGCTCCACAGTCTGTGATTGCCGAGTAAAGCCGCTTGTCCCTGGCTTCAAGTATTGCATCCATCATCTTTTTCTCTTCTATCGCGTTGCCAATCTGTACTACTGTGGTGCTTGTTCCTTCCTTAAGTTCTGTTGAAGAGAACGTTGCTCCGTGCAGGCCGTCCTTGCCTGTTTTTCCCCCAATTACAACTATCAGGTCTCCTGCTGAGGGCTTTTTTTGCACTGCCCAGGGCGGCATTATCCCTGCTGTTCCGCAGTAGACGAGCGGTGCGAGGTAGCTGTTGTGGAATGTTATTGAGCCGTTTATTGTTGGTATTCCCATCCTGTTGCCGTAGTCCCTTACGCCAGCTACCACTCCCTTGAATGTTCGTTTGGGGTGCAATACGTTTTTTGGCAGCTTCTCGCTGTAGCCTGGCATTCCGAAGCAGAAAACGTCTGTGTTGAATATTGGCTTTGCGCCCATGCCTGCGCCGAGGACGTCCCTTATTACCCCTCCTATGCCTGTCCCGGCTCCTCCGTAAGGGTCTAGTGCTGATGGGTGGTTGTGCGTTTCCACCTTGAATGCGATGCAGTTCTCGTTATCAAGCTTTATTATTCCTGCATTGTCCTTGAACACTGAAATCAGGTTGTCTTTCCACTCTTTTCTTTTCGCGATTTCGTTTGTTGCGGCAACAATGGTTTCCTTGAACAGGTTGCCGATGTTTTCAGTCCTGATTTTTTTGCCTTTGCCGTCATAAACGTCAAATTCTACCTCGCTGTTGAATGTTTTGTGCTTGCAGTGCTCGCTCCACGTCTGCGCTATCGTTTCCAGTTCTATGTCTGTTGGGTCCCTTCGCAGCTTCCTGAAGTATGCCTGTATGGCTTTCATTTCCCCGAGCGACAGCGAGAGCGTGTTGTCCTGGCTTATTTTCCTGAGCTCCCTGTCTTCGGCTTTCCTTATTTTTACCGTTGCAACTGGCTCGCTGTTTTCTTCTGCTGTTGCGTATCGACCCGAGGTCGATAGCACATTCAGCTCGCTGCTGAATTGTGGTATTGTCTTAAGGAAGGCGTTGACGTTGACGTGCTCAAACCCGTAGCCGTACTGCTGCGTGTTCTCGTTTGAGAGCAGCTGCTCGCATATTGCCTTTATTTCCTCTTCTTTCGCGCCTTTTACCTCATACTTTTGCATTATCACTGCCGAATTTGCTGCCAGGCCGAGGTCTTCAACCAGCTTCAGCACGCTCTGTTCCGCAGGGTCGGTTATCTGCGGCTTGTACCTTACTATTACTATCCACGCCCCTTTTGAGTATAGCCTGCTGTTTATGCTGAAGTCCTGCACTATGGTGTCAGCCATTGCCCTGCCTATGAGCTCTGCCTCTTTTGTGGTGTAGCTGCCGTCGATGATGTAAATGTCGCTGGTTTCAGGAATTTCGGCCTTTAGCCCTAGCTCTTCCCTTGCAGCCTGCTGCAGGGCTTCCTTCCTGACGTCCCTTGCAGTGTCCTTTGTTTTGATTTCAATCCACATAATTCACACCGCTTCCACGAATTACCTTTCCGATAACATAAGCCTTCTCTCCCAGTTGCCGCAGCTGCTGCAATGCTCCGGCTGCATCATCTTTGCCAACAGCGTACACATATCCGATTCCCATGTTGAATGTGTTGTGCATTTCATCAGTTGCAATGTCCCCTTTTTTCCTGATTATTTCAAAGATTGGCAGCGGCTTCCAGCTTTTCCTGTCTAGCTCTGCCCCAAGCCCTTTTGGCAGTATCCTTGGAAGGTTCTTGCGGAAGCTGCCTCCTGTTATGTGGGCTATTCCCTTTATCCTGTGCTTCTCCATTACAGCTGTTGTTGTTTTGAGGTAGTTCCTGTGCGGCTTCATCAGCATTTCCGCAGCCTCGGCAGTTAAGCTGAGCTTTCCATCCTTAATCAGCTTCCTTACAAGGCTGTACCCGTTTGAGTGCAGGCCTGTTGATGCGATGCCTATGAGTGCATCCCCTTCTTTTATTCTGCGGCCATCAATCATTTCTTTCTTTTCCGCAGCTCCGAGTATGAATCCTACGACATCAACTGCCCTGTCGTGGTAAACGTCAGGCATTTCCGCAGTCTCTCCTCCAACGAAAATTATGCCGTTCTCCCTGCAGCAGTTGCTGGCGCTTTTCACGATGCGCTCAATTACTGCATCGTTGAGCTTGCTGCTCGCGATGTAATCCGAGAAGCAAATGGGCTTTGCACCCATAGTGAGTATGTCGTTGATGCAGTGGTTGACTATGTCCTCGCCTACGCCTTCCCACCTGTCAAGCTCGGCTGCCAGGAGGGTTTTCGTTCCCACGCCATCCGTGTTAAAAGCGAGGACGGGCTCCTCATACTTTTTCAGCTCTGCCGCGCTTACGACCAGCCCCTTGAACAGGGTTTCGCTGCTGATTACACGGGTGTCATGCGTTCCTTTGATGTGTTCCTTTATCTTTTTCAGCAGCACATTCTTCTTTTCAATGTCCACGCCTGCTTCCTTGTAGGTTGTCATTTTGTTAGTTCTCAGTTTTTTGATTGACCCCCAAGTCGCTGTTGCGACTGGGCCCAGTCGACAGCTGTCGACTTGGGTTTTTCCTAAAAAGGTCAAGCGTATTCTCTATCAGCATCGCAACCGTCATAGGCCCCACTCCTTTTGGCACAGGGGTGATGTAGCCTGCTTTCCTGCTGACTGTCTCAAAGTCAACGTCGCCAACCAGCTTTCCATCAACCCTGTTTATGCCAACGTCAATCACAACTGCTCCCTCTTTCACCATGTCTGCTGTGACAAGCTTTGGCTTTCCTGCTGCAACGACAAGGATGTCAGCGTTCCTTGTGTGCTTTGCCAGGTCTGTTGTTTTGCTGTGGCAGACTGTTACGGTAGCATCGCGGTTAAGCAGCATGAGCGCAACCGGCTTCCCTACAATGTTGCTCCTCCCTATTACAACAGCGTTTTTCCCCAGGATTTCTATTTTATACTCCTCAAGCAGCCTTATAACGCCTTTTGGCGTGCACGGCACTGATGCTTCCTTTCCGGAAACAAGCTTCCCTATGTTTTCAGGGCTGAACCCGTCAACGTCCTTCTCAAGGGCAATCGCAGCCAGTATTTTTTCCTCGCTGATGTGCTTGGGCAGTGGCATTTGCACAAGTATCGCGTGTATCTTTTTATTCTCGTTTAATTTCCCAATCAGCTGCAGCAATTCCTTCTCAGTGGTTGAGTCTGGCAGCTTGTAGAGCTCGGAGTAGATGCCCACCTCGTCGCACGTCTTTCTCTTTATGTCAACGTAAACCTTTGATGCCGGATTTTCCCCAACAAGTATAGCTGCGAGGCCGGGCTTGCTTTTCAATTTAGCCACTTCTGCCTTTATTCTTGCCCGGATTTTCTCTGCAACAGTTTTCCCGTCAATTATTACGGCTGCCATTCTTCACCTTTCAACCTAGGCTATTCCCAGCCTCTTCAGCACAAACAGCGCCAACAGCCCTATGACTGCAAGCCAGACTTCCTTTGGGAGCGAGTTTGCCTGTTCCATTCACATTCCCTTGTAGAGCGGGAACCTGCCGCACAGCTCCCTTACATTTTCCCTTACATTCTTTACAGCAGCATTTCCCTTTATTTCTTCCTTGAATTTCTTTACGTATTCGCCAATCTCGGCTTTCTCGGCAGGAAGCTTGTAATTCTTTGTTTCATTAACCGCTTCCGCAATCCATTTTGCTATCTTTTCCATCTCGGGTTCTTTCATGCCCCTCGTTGTTATTGCTGGCGTCCCTAGCCTTATGCCGCTTGGGTAGAACGGCGAGCTTGGGTCCAGCGGGATTGTATTCTTGTTTACCGTTATTCCGGCTGCTTCAAGGGCTTCCTGCGCAAACACGCCGTGCCCCTTTGCGATCGGTGTCAGGTCCACCAGCATAAGGTGGTTCTCTGTGCCGTTTGATACGAGCTTTAGCCCATTTTTCATCAGCGCATCAGCAAGCGCTTTTGCGTTCCTGACTATCTGGTGCGCGTAGTCCCTGAACTCCGGCTTAAGCGCCTCTCCAAGCGCAACCGCTATTGCGGTTGTAGTTTGGTCATGAGGACCGCCCTGAAGCCCGGGGAAGACTGCCTTGTCTATCTTGTCAGCCAGCTCAGGGTCTTTCTGCAGCCCTTTTTCGGTTACCATTACCATCGCGCCTCTTGGGCCTCTCAGGGTTTTGTGCGTGGTTGTTGTTATAATGTGCACATATGGAGCTGGACTTGGATGGGCTCCCCCGATTATTAAGCCCGAAATATGCGCAACATCAGCAGCCAAATAAGCCCCAACCTCATCAGCAATCTCTGCCATCTCCTTGAAAGGGAATTGCCGCACGTAAGCCGATGCGCCAACCCATATGAGCCTGGGCTTGTTCTCCCTCGCAAGCCTTCTTGCTTCTTCGAAGTCAATGTAGCCGTCAGCCTTGACATGGTACTGGACCGGTTTGTAGAATATGCCTGAGAAGCTTGTTTTCCAGCCATGGGTCAAATGGCCTCCGTCTGGCAGTGCCTGTCCCATTATGGTATCGCCGGGCTGGCATGTTGCCAGGTAAACGGCAAAATTGGCAGGCGTTCCTGAGTAAGGCTGGACATTGGCTCTTGGCACTCCGAACGCTTTTTTTGCCCTTTCAATCGCCAGGTTCTCTGCTTTATCGACAAACTCGTTGCCGCCGTAATACCTTTTCCCTGGGTAACCCTCGGAATACTTGTTCGTGAAGACAGAGCCCATTGCTTCAAGCACTGCCTTGCTGACAAAGTTCTCTGATGGTATCATTTCAAGCCCGTCTTCCTGCCTTTCAAGCTCCAACTATTATGAAAGACGTTGCCAGATTGTAAATTATCGCTGCTGATATCCCGACCGCTGTTATCCCAAAAGAGGAGAAAGCCCCGGCAAAAAGCCCTATCAGCACATAAGCTGCGGTTGTTACCGGGACAAAATAGCTGAACCTCGCTGACAATGCGTAGTCCATGAGCATTGCCGTTGCCCCAAGCAGTGCCCCGGCTTTTGCGCCGTACACAAAGCTTCCGAGCACAGTTATGAGCATTATCAGTTCTATCCCGAGCCTTGCTGTGTTCTTCAGTGTCCTCAGGAAGAAGCAGGCAAGTGCATGTATTATGAACAGCACCACGAACACTAGCGGCTTTACAGAGGATATCGCAAATATCGCGGCCAGGGCAGAGGGTATTACAAGCCAGCCGTACTTCTTGGCGTATTTGCGTACGTGTGTTTTTGCAAAGTGCATTGCGAAGAAAGCTGACGTAAAAACAACAAAAGCCAGCATTAATGTAAGCACGATGTTGCTTTTGAGCAGGTTCCTGGCCAGTATTCCGAGCAGTGCGGTGATGACAAAGCTTCCAACCGCTATCGTGCCGTACTTTGCCAAATCGCCCAGTTCAAGGCTTAGCGCAAAACCTTCACCTTTCCCTACGCTTTCGCTTTCAGCCATAATTGCACCTTATCACGCTGCTTTCGGTGATTACGAGGCCCATCCTCTCGTCGTGGCTTTCCCTTGGCAGCTTTTCCACAACTTGGAAGTCATACGCAAGCCCTATTCTGGCAGCTTTTGTAAGCCTCCTCAGCAGCTTGTCGTAAAACCCGTGGCCGTACCCGAGCCTGTGCCCTTGCTGGTCAAATGCAATTCCTGGCACAAGGACAAGGTCTATCTTGACGTCGTCAAAAGGTTTTTTCTGCTTCGGCTCCATTATTCCGAAAGCCCCTTCTTTCAGTTCATTAAGGCTTTTTATTTCCCCTGCCTCTATTTCATTTCTCGCTGTGTTCGTTATCGGCAGCAGCACTGTCTTTCCTTCCTTAAGGGCTGCTTCTATCATTTCTCTTGTTCGCACTTCATTTCCTTTCGCAGCGTAAAGCATTACAGCCCTGGCATCCCTGTACTCCGCCATCTTCATAAGGTTCGCGGCTATTGCCGCGCTTTTGCTTGCCGCCTCCTCCAGTGTCAGGGCACTCCTTTTCCTGCTCATCTCGTCCCTTATCTTGCTTTTTTCGTTCTTCTCATGCGCCAGTGCAATCATGTGGTTTCCTGCCCCTCAGGTATCTTTTTCCCGTCAAGGTAAACCGTTCCCTTTCCGTCAGCCGCAAACCTTCCCTCAGCCAGCATCCTTATCGTTTCAGGGTAGACTTTCCAGTCGCCCTCTTCCTTCAGCTTTTGCTGGTATTCGTGGGCAATCTTTTCGAGTTCTTCACCACTGTAGCTTCTGCCGATGTCTAATTTCACCGCCTTTGAAACAAGCAGCAGCTTCCCGGCATCAACTTTCTCATTGACTATGTGCGTTGTTGCCCTAATTTCCTTATCGCCGTTCGTTATTGCCTTTTTGACGCATTCAGGGCCCATGCAGCCCGCATACAGCCTTTGGCCTCTGCTGTCTTTTGTCCGTAAATCTGCAGGGTGCACGTTTACTGTAAGCCAGTTCCCAATCACTGGGCTTGTTACAATACTCATGTAGCCGCACAGCGCGACAGCGTCAACCTTGTGCATCTTCAGGAGCTTTGCTGTTTCTGCATCATACTCCTGCCTTATTTTCATGTCTTTCCTGTCGCTGCAGCCTCGCTTTTTGTAATACTCTTTTATGTCACTGCGGTAATATGCAACCTTGTGCTCCTCTGCAATCTTCCTGGCATTGCATACGTTCTCGTCAGCCGTGTCAGTGAAAATCATTTCAACTTTGAACAGCGATGGCTGCCTCTTTTGAAACTCCAGTATCTTCCTCACAATGCTCCCGGTCCCGGACATGAACGCTGCTATTCTCATCGGCTCGTTCCTTGGTGAGTAGAGAGGTTTTAGCTTACCAAGCTGTTTCACGTGTTCCACTCTTTTCTGCACAAGTTGGTGTGTCCCTATGTCCTTCCTGTGGAAGACTTGGCCCTGTACTTTTGCCGCTGCCTCTTCTGCTATCGCCTCTGCTTTCTGTATCGTATCAGCCACGCCGACAAATGCAACAGCCCTCGATTTTGTGGTGTAAATGCCACCTTCTTTCTCTTCCACTGCCGCATAGTATGTCAGCGCCTTTATGCAGTCCTTCTCAACGCTCGGCACGATTATTTTTCCTGTCTTGGGGTTGTCAGGGTAGCCTTCAGGCACTACATATTTGCATACCGTCGCCTTGTTTTCAAATTCCACTTTCAGCCCGGACAGTTTTCCCTCTGCTGTTGCCTTGCAGACGTCAACGAAGCTTGTCTTCAGAAGCGGCAGCACGTTCATGGCCTCCGGGTCTCCAAACCTGGCATTATACTCCAGCAGCTTTATCCCTGAAGCTGTCTTCATAAAGCCGCCATACATCACTCCCCTGTAGGCAGTGCCAAGCTCTTTTTTTATTGCAGCCGCAACCTTCTCGGTTATTTTCTTTGCAGCGTCAACATCTTCACTAGTCAAAAACGGTAGCAGGAAGTTCGAATCAGAATACGAGCCCATTCCTCCTGTATTGCTGCCAACATCACCATAAAACGCTCTCTTATGGTCCTGTACTACTGGGAAATGCAGGAATCCTCCGTTGCCGTCAGTTAAAGTCTGAAGGCTGAATTCTTCTCCCTCAAGCTTTTCCTCAACAACAGCAGCAGAATGCGATTGCAGTATTTCGTTGCAGTAATCAAGTGCCTCGGCAACGCTGTGGATGTGTTCGCCATAAACCTTTACTCCCTTCCCCCCAGTCAGCCCGTCTGGCTTTACAACGTATTCACCAAGCTTCTTCAGGTATGCCTCAATTTCGCCGAGGGTTGATAAGGGCGCAAATCGGGATGTACCCGATTGCGCATTCGGCCTTTCGCCGAATTGCGGCGTAGAGCTGCCCTTATTGCTGCTGTTGAAAACCCTAAAGTCAGGGCATCCTTCTATTCCGTATTTTTTCGTAAGCTGCCTTGTGAAGCCCTTGCTTGTTTCCAGCTGTGCCAGCTTTTTTGCCGGGCCAACGCATTTTATCCCTGCTTTTTCAAGCTCATCCGCCATTCCGGCTGCCAGCGGCGCTTCAGGCCCTATCATTGCTATTTCAACAGAATTATCCTTTGCAAACTTAACAGCAGCAACTGTGTCATCTGCCTTTCCAACAGCGAACTTTTTCGCTATTTTTTTAATGCCCGGATTTAGCAGCTGCATGTAAGCGTAAAGCTCAGCCCCTCCTGCTATCAGTGCGTCAGCCAGCGCGTGCTCCCTTGCGCCGCTTCCTACGAGTAATATCTTGGTGTTTTCCATTGTCGTTTTTCCGATTGACCGCTTTTCGCAAAAGGGGTCATGCGCCGCTTCCTACGAGTAGGATTCTTGTTTTCATGACTTAGCCCCCGCTAAATAGATAATCGTTGAATCAGCACTTTGATGATATCTGTGCCAGGTGTTTTTCCCTGAGTTTGGTGAGTTCCTTGGTGTGCTCTGTTGTTGTCGGATAGCTTCCTGTTACGCAGGCTGTGCACAGCTTGTCCGTGCCAACTGCCTTGTGAAGCCCTTCAACGTCCATGTAAATCAGCTTGTCAGCTCCTATTTCCTTTTCAATCTCGTCAATTGTCTTTCCGTTTGCAATGAGCTCTTCCTTCCTCTGGAAGTCTATGCCGTAGTAGCACGGGTTTCTTATTGGCGGGAACGTTGACAGGAAATATACTTTCTTGGCTCCTGACTCCCTTAGCAGCTCTACAATCCTCCTTGAGGTTGTTCCCCTTACGATGCTGTCGTCAACCACCATGATGTTCTTGCCCTTTATCACTGATTCAATCGGCTTGAGCTTGAGCTTCATTGCATTCTCCCTGATTTTCTGCACAGGCATTATGAATGTCCTCCCGATGTACCTGTTCTTGATGAGACCCTCCTCGTAGGGCACTCCGAGCGCCTTTGCCAGAGAGTTGGCTGCTGTCCTGCTCGTGTCCGGCACTGGTATGACAACGTCAATCTGCATGTCGGGCCAGTGCTTCCTGACTTTCGCTGCCAGCTCCTCGCCCAGTTTTTTCCTCACTTCATAGATGGGCATTCCCTCATACACTGATTCAACTGTTGAGAAGTAAACGTATTCAAAAACGCATGGTGCCGGCTTTCCCGCTTCTATTACTTTTGAGTGCACTTTCAGGTCCTTGTCAACAAATACCGTTTCTCCCGGCTTCAGGTCTCTTATGCTTTCGTAGCCCTGTATGCTTAGCGCAATGCTTTCAGAGGCAAAGGCGTAGCTCTTCTTGCCGTTGACTTTTTTCTCGCCCATGACCAGCGGCCTTATGCCGTTTGGGTCCCTGAATGCGACAATGCCCTTGTTTGCTATAATTAAGGCAACGGAGTATCCGCCTATGGCTTCTTCGTGCACTTTCCTGACTGCGCTGTAAACTGCTTCCGCGCCGTCCTTTTCTTCCTTGCCGTAGCTGTAGCCAAAAATCTCAAGCAGGACTTCTGCGTCAGAGCTTGAGCTCAGGTAGACCCTTCTCTGCTTTAGCTTCTCTTTCAGGACAGGGTAATTTACGATGTTGCCGTTAAATGCAAGCCCTATGCCGTCAGGGTAGCGGTTGAAGAATGGCTGGACTTCCTTGGCATCCCCTACACCCACTGTTGGGTACCTTGTGTGGCCGATGCCCATCTGGCCATTGACTGTCAGGAGCTTTGCGTCGTTGAAAACAGTAGAAACTAGGCCTATGTCCTTGCTTATTTTTATGCCGTTGTCAGGGTCTTTGAAATCAAACGTTATCATCCCTGCAGCGTCCTGTCCCCTGTGCTGCAGGTGAACCAGGCCGACATAGAGCTCTGCTGCAGCATTTTCTGCGCCAATGACAGCGAATATGCCGCACATTTTAGTTTCCTCTTAGGTGCGGCTTTTTTGATTGACCTTTTGTTAAAAGGTCATGCCGCACATTTTAGTTTGACCTCGTTCAAGCGGCAGGGCCAGCCATTTATAATTGTTGTCGTTGCCAAAACACGCAATAAGCCTTCCCTGAAGAAAGTGCAAATCTGCAGTTGTTTATATACGTTTTGCACACGTTCATGCAACAGGCTTTTGAAGAGCTTGAAAGGCGGTTTAACTCGTAGTCCCTGCATAATTTCAAGAATTTCAGAAGATTTCCGGCTGTTTCGGGATGTAAACCTTGCCCCTGTTCATGTTGCCGTCAATAACCCTTGTGACGTCTCTTTCAAGTTTGCGTATTTGGCTTTGACGAACGCCTTCTTCAGGTTTTAAGCGTTTCTTCGGCGCCACAAAAGCATAACATTTAAATATGCATACATTTATCACTTTTGTATGCAGAAGTGGTGCAAATGGTTGAGGTAACGATATCAGCAAGGATTCCTGAAGACTTGGAGACCGAGCTTAGGAAGTTTGTGGAGAGCGAGGAGGTAGATCGCTCCATAGCCGTAAGGAAGCTCCTTTCTTCGGGCTTGAAAAAGTGGAAGGAGGAAACTGCCTTGCGCATGCTTGGCGAGGGTAAGGTTACCTTTTCCAAAGCTGCAAAAATAGCAGGAATGGGCGTGTGGGATTTCGCTGAAAAGGTTAAGGAGTCCCAGCTTGTGTGGGTGAAGGCAAAGCCTGAAGAGTTAGCAAAAGAGTTGAAACAGCTGTGAAGTTTATCCTTGATTCTACTGTGTTGATATATTTTGCAAAACTTAAGATTCTTGAAAAGCTTGCCAGTGCGGAAGAACTGATTATTCCTGCCTATGTATATGAGGAAGTTGTGTCAGAAGGAAAAAAAAGAGGGAAGGAAGACGCATTATTCGTTGAAAAGCTGGTGGCTGATGGCTTATTCAAGATGGCTCGTGCTAGTGATGAAGGCTTTTTTGGCTCTTTGCTGAAGATTCCTGCCCTTAGCTATGCTGATTCCGAGACGCTGGCTATCGCCAAGGAATTAAGCGCTGTTGCAGTTGTTGATGAGGCAGCTTCAAGGGCAGTGGCTGAGTTGCACAGCATAAAGTTTCACGGCTCTGTTTTCCTGCTGTTTCTTCTTTTCAGAAAAAAGCTTATTCAGAAAAGCGATATTAAATTTTACGTTGATAGGATGGTTGAGCTTGGCTGGCGGTGCTCTACCGAATTTTACGCTGCGATTCTGGATGAGATTAGAAAGCTTTAGTGCCGGAATACCCTTTTCCCTGTGAAAACCATTGCCATGCCGTGCTCATTGCAGGCTTCTATGCTTTGGTAGTCCCTTGTGCTGCCTCCTGGCTGTATTACTGCTGTTATGCCCTGCTTTGCCGCAACGTCTATCGTGTCCCTGAACGGCAGGAATCCGTCTGAAGCCAAGACAGAGCCCTTGAGTCCTGCTTTTTTGTCAGCAACATCTTTCTCTATGGTTTTTTGCTTCTCGCTGTCCTTTAGTTCCCAGAGCGGGATGCCGTGTCTCTCAAAGCATACCCTGTCTGCTGCTTTCTTGTACGCCTTGACTATCGCCAGTTCAGTTGCCCCGACCCTGTCCTGCTCGCCTGTGCCTATGGCAACAGTGGCCTTGTCTTTCACGAACACCATTGAGTTTGAGATGACGCCCTGCACTACCTTCCATGCGAACAGCATGTCATCTGTTTCCTCGGCAGTTGGTTTTCTTTTTATCATGTAATGTCTGTCCTTGTAATCTGCTTCAGCAGCCATCAAATCTTCCGCAGTTAGTTCATTGTCTGCTGACTGCTGTATTATGATCCCGCCGTCCAGCAGGGACTTGAATTCGAGGTATCTTTTTTTCCTGTAATCCTTCATGCCCGCAAGCTTTGGTATGGTTAGCAGCCTCATGTTTTTCTTTTGGGTCAGAATTTCAGTTGCTTCCCTTTCAAACTCTGGCGCAGCAACAACCTCAACATAATTTTTGCTTATCTCTTCTGCTGTTGCCTTATCCAGCGTCCTGTTCACTACAACTACCCCTCCAAAAGCCGCTATCCTGTCCGTGATGTTTGCTGTGGCATATGCCTCTTTTATGCTGCTTCTGCTTGCAACCCCGCTTGGGTTGTTGTGCTTCATTATGACGGCAGTTGGCTCGTCAAAGTATTTCAGGATGTTTATTGCCGCATCTACGTCTGTCAGGTTGCTCTTGCCTATGCTCTTGCCTGTTTCAACTATGTCTTTTTCTGTCAGGTTGCTGATTATGCTGTCTTCGGGTCTTGCATACCTGCAGCCTGCAATCTCTAGGCTGCCTTCTGCCAGCTCGTAAAGCGCTGCCTCCTGGCCCGGGTTGTCGCCGTACCTTAGCCCTGCCTTCTTGCCCTCAACAGCCCACTGCCTCTTCCTGTACCGCAGCTTTTTGTCGCCAATGGTTATCGTCATGTCTTCAGGGAAGCTGTCGGTGAGGGTTTCCTTGTACATTGCGCCCAGCTTCTTTTTCTCAGCCATGTTCATTCAACCTTGTATTCTTTTTTTACCGCATCTGTTTTCAGCCTGTCATAGTAATTGCTGATGTTGGTGATGTAAGCGCTTAAGTAGTCCATGGCTGTTTTTGCAAGCTGTATCCGTGTTTCAATGCTGCTGTATCCGCCATTTCTTCTAAGTTCCTCAAGCAGCCTTTCGTAGTCAACAGGGCTCACAACAATCACGACTCTTAAAAAGTTCTTGGCAGCAGATTCTATGAGGCTTACCCCGCCTATGTCCATGTTAGTTCTTGCTTTTTCTATGCTTCCTGCATCTGCCGCATCCGCAAAGGGGTAAAGGTTTACCACGACAAGGTCAAAGGCGACAGCGTTATTCTCTTCCAGGTATTTTCGCTGCTGCCCGTCATTAACATCAGCAAGTATGCCTGAATGTATTTTCGGATGGAGCGTTTTTACAAGTCCGGAAGGCATCTCCTTAATTCCGGTGTATTCCGAAATCTCAGTCAGGTTTGCAGCCGGAACGGCCTTTTCAAGCTCTTTGAAAGTCCCGCTGCTGCAGTAAATTCTCACGTTAGGGTTGAGATTCACAAGTTCAGAAGCAAAATACTTCAGGCCTGTCTTGTCGTGGCAGCTGATAAGCGCGTTGTTTATCCTTGCTTTATCCTTTGCAGTTGTCATTGGAGGTAAGCCTTCGTCCTCTTGAGCACGTCTTTAATTATAGTCATTCCCCTCTCAGGCCCTATTGAAACAATGGATACAGGGATCTGTGTGGCAGCTACCATGTCCCTTATATAGTCCTTCATTCCCTGTGGCAGGGCATCGTAGCCATTTTCAACAGCAGCACTTTTTTCTTTCTCTGTCATTTGCTGCCAGAAGTATTCCTTCTTGCCGTAAACCGGCTTCCACCCTTTAAGCTGGAACGGAAACCTCGTGGTTTTCCTGCCGTCTTTCTCGTAGGCAACAGCAGCTTTGAAGGGCTTTCCCGATAAAACATCAATCTTGGTTATTACCCATTCGTCAACACCGTTAGTTGCCCCAAACTCGCTTCCGTCCTGCCTTATCCACTTTCCAAGCAGCTGCAAATCACCGTCAACAGCCTTTTTCTTCTCTGCTGCTGTCAGCCTTTCGCCCTTTTTCTCCTTCTTCGCATCCTCATAGCTGCCAAGCTCTGTCGGAAACTCGCCCTCGCCAACCCTCGTCGGGTATGCTTTCGCAATAGCAACGACTTTGAATTTTCTCAAGTCAACGCCAAGGTTTGCAGCTGCACCCCCTGCGGTGCAGTTCGAACTCGTTACATAAGGTCTTGTGCCGTGCACTATGTCAAGCAATGAGCCCTGCGCGCCTTCAAGAAGCATAGTCTCTCCCATGGCAAGAGCCTCGTTCAGCACATAGGCGCAACTCCCAACATAGGGCATTATCTTCTCGGCGTATTTTGAGCACTCAGCGTGAATCCCTGCCGCATAAGCGCTTATCTCTTTTTCGCTGCCGCCTTTGATGACCCCGCACTTTTCAAGCTCAAATGCCTTCGCAGCAACTACCGCTTTTACTTTGTCTTTAAAATTGCCGCTTATTAAGTCATAAATGGTTATGTCCTCTGTCCTTGATGCCTTGTCTTTGGCTGCAGGTCCTATGCCTCTTTTTGTCGTGCCGAGCTTCCCGCTTGCCGCCCCTCCTGCGTCAAGCGCAACATGGTATGGCATTATTAGGTGTGCCCTCTCATCAAGCAGTATCTTACCGCTTATCCTGAAGCCAGCCTTGACAACTGCGTCATAATCGGCAAAAAACGTTTTTGGGTTGAAGAAAACATCAGGGCCTATCGCAACGTTCTTGCTCTGGATTACTCCGGCAGGCAGTATGTGCAGTATTACCTGCGTGCCATTCGCAACTATCGTGTGCCCTGCGTTATCCCCGCCGTTGAACCTCACAACCCAGTCAGAATCAGCAGCCAGCAGGTCAACTATCTTTCCCTTGCCCTCATCCCCCCAGTATGCGCCGATTACTATGCTGTTCATCAGGTCTCACCTTGCGCAGGCTGCTTTTTGTCTCCTTCGTATATGCAAGAAGCTGCCAGAACCGCGCCTGTGTACGGCTTCAACATGCCTCTAAGCTGATTTATTCTCCTTTCAGCCTTGCCGTAGTCAGCTGATGTGCCTGTTGCCACTATCGTTCGTTGCGCCACATTAGCTACATCATAATGGCGGTTTCTCCTGTCGTTCACTTTGCCGTTAGGTGGTGAGTGACTTTTGGCAGCGCCATTTCCAACGCGAGCCTCAAGTCCAAACTCTTCCTTCACCCTTTTCGCAACTTCATCTGCCAAAGTCCTAGTTGCCTTTATCTCTATCAGCACTTCTATGTTAACGCTCATAAAAACCTCACCCGCAACGTGAATGTGCAAACAGGCAAACGTTTAAATAGGTTTTGGACATGCTTATGCAACATGGCCAAAGCCAAACATTCAGGGCTGTCTGCCCTCGAAGAAACCAAGCTGAAGATTCTTGCAATTGACTGCCTTAAGGCAATGAAGGAGCAGAAGACCTTTCGTGTTCTTTCAAGGGAGCTTTCGCTTCCGGCAGGCGTTCTTAACCGCTACATTCACGGCTATGTCCTGCCAAAATCAGACAGGGCTGAAAGGATTGTGTCATATTTCACAAAGAGCTACATGGCCAAGCTGCTTGAAGCGGCAAAGAGCAGGAGCTCAAAGTTTATAGTCACTGCCGACATCCTTTCGCAGCCGTTCCTTTTGAATGTCATAGCTTTCAACGTGAGAAAAGCCTTTGCCAGCGTTGTAGCAAATAGCAGGATAAGCGCCGTATTAACGGCTGCTGTTGACGGCGTGCCGCAACAGTAATGTGCTGATTGTTGATGACGTAATAAGGGCAGGCACTACTTTTGATGCCCTGATGAGCATCTGCAGCCAGGCCAAGGCAAACGTTATTGGCATATTCGCCCTTTTCATAACCTCTTCAGCTTACAATGACCTCAGGAAGAAGCATGACGTGCATTACCTTGTTCTATTGGAGGGCTAGTGCAGCCTGATTATTTCTGCCGTATTTGTTGCCGTGTCGTATACCGCTACGCTCATCCCCTTTATCTTGTCGCTTGTCTCGTCAACCAGCGTTCCGGGATTGAGCCACAGCGTTTTCCCCTCCATCTTTGCATGTGCAATGTGAGTATGCCCTGAGAAGACAGCATCATATTTCCCTAACTTCAAGGCAGCTTCCAGCAGCGGCTGCAAGTGGCCGTGCGTTACAAATATCATTCTTCCCTCAATGGCAATTTCCATTTTCTCATCATGGTACTCAATAAACTCGCCGTTCCTTTGCCTATGCAAATCCCTGTCGCCGTCATTGTTGCCAAAAACGCCCTTTATTGGGCAGTTCAGAGCTGAGAACCTTGCTGCCGAGAATGGCGAAACCCAGTCGCCGCAGTGAATAACCAGCCCGGCTTTTTCTTTGTTGAAAATATCTATGGCTTGAAGAATCCGCAGCCGCTGGTCGTGGGTGTCTGATATTACGCCGATTTTCATTTTTTAATAGCCCTGATGAATTCCCTTGCGTCCTTTGGCAGTCCTTTTGTGATCGCCTTCAGCACTATCTCATCATCGATGCTGCCGTATTCGTGCGCGATTATGTTCATCATCCCTTTTGCCTTCTTTAGCTTTGCGCACAGCTCATCTGTAATTATTTTGTTCTCAGAAAGTATATCGAAGGCATCGGTGTCGCTTTCAGGCATTCTGAGCCTTGTGTCTTTTATTTTAAGGAAAGCCAGGTCAGTTAGGGCTTCAATAATTTTTTCAGCGTACCTTTCGCATGCGGCTTTTTTCTCTATGTTTGACCTGTATTCTCCAGCACTTTTGGGAACTATTCTTCCCAGCTCCTCAAGGAACCTGTTTAGGTCTTTTATCTTCTCTGCCGTCCTTGTCATTTCCATCACGCCTTGGCGCCGAATATTTCCCTTAGCCTTATGAAGTAGCCCTGGTCTTTCAGGTGTGTTGCCGTGAAGTTTATATTATCGTAATCAGCTGCCTTGTAAACGATTTTGTGGTTCTTTGCAATCTCCCGCTTTACCTTCTCGGGCAGCGTGTTGAAAACCTGGATATCCGCTTTTTCAGGCAGCTGCCCTGAAACCCTTATCCTGAACTGTGTTGCTTCCTTCAGCGAGATGTCTCTCCTTAAAACAACGCAGATGTCAATGTCAGACCTCGGAGTGAATGTGCCGTCTGCAAACGAGCCGAACAGCAGTATTGCCCTGGCTTCGCTGCCCAGTTCGTCCTGCAAAACCGCCTCTGCCGCTTTTTTAATTATTTCCTCATTTTCCTGGTTCTTCCTGAGCTTAAACTCCCCTTCAAACCTGCTTGCATTCGTGATGAATTCAAGCTTTGGCTTTATGTCCCTGCTCAGCCTGTTTCTTTCCGACTGTGTCAGGGTCCTGCCTTCAAGCTGTTTTATTATTATCTCTATCTCTCTTCTTCCAAACACCCTTCGGGCATTTCTGTCCTTCGTTAAAAGCTCCTTCAGCATCTTCCCAACCTTGCTTAATTTTATTCATAATTTAGGTTATTTTAACCTATAAAAAGGTTATTTTTGGCTATTTATAAGTTTTTTGTTTTCAGAATGCCCGGCTGTCAGGCTAGGGAGCCTATCTCGCCGTTAAGCTCCTTTACCGCTTTCGCAGCAGCTTTGACATAATCCCCGCCAAAGTCCTCGTAAGCGTAGCTTATTCCTGAGCTGCTGTTTATCCTGTGGAGCTTGAGGTTTCCTGTTGTTCTCCTGAGCAGGGCAGCAACGTCTGCAGCATTCCCTCCCTGAGCGCCAACCCCGGGTATGAGCAACGGTATCTTTTTGCCTGTGCTGGCGAACAGTTCCAGTATTTTCCTTAGCTCGTAGATGTTGGTTGCGCCGACAACCGCCCCAACCCCTGGCTTATGCCATTCAGCTACTTTGGCTGCAGTTTCCATGAAAACCTCTTTGCCGCTTTTCAGCTGCAGCTGCTGTAAGTCAGCAGCTCCCGGATTGGAAGTCCTTACCAGCACATAAACACCTTTGCCCTTGCCGCACCATCTTGTGAAAGGCGCGACGCTGTCCGAGCCCATGTAGGGGCTTACCGTGACAGCATCTGCCTCCCATGCCTCAAACACCTCTTTTGAGTATGCCTCGCTGCTTTTCCCAATATCCCCCCGTTTCGCATCAAGGATTACCGGAAGCTTCTTTTTTTTCGCAACAGCAATCACTTCCTCCATTGCCTTCAGCCCAGGGAAGCCGTATTGCGCGAAGAATGCGTAGTTTGGCTTCACGGCCGAAATTTTGTCTGCGACAGCAGCCAGTATTTCAGAGTAAAACTTCACTATTTTTTTCCCTGTGTCTTTTTGCTGCAGTGGAATCCTCTCAACTATAGGGTCCATCCCAAGGCAGGCTATGCTGCCGTTCCTCTCGGCAGCCTTTTCAAGCAGTTCAGGAAAATTCATTCTCCAGCCTTCAGCAGAGCTTGCATTTGTGGTGGTCTCGTGTTATCTGTACCATCTTCTCGTTTTCCTTTTCGCGCTTCATTACTTCAATTATTGCCTTTCTTATCAGGTCGTGGGGGTCTTTGTCGTAGATGAGCTTAGCCCCTGTTTTCTTGCTGGCAATCTTGATTATGTCATCCACAAAGTCAGCTATCCCGCCTGAGCCCTGCATTATGCCAACGACCATGCCTTCGTCATACGCGATTGTGAACTCGTTAAGTGTCCCCACGTGCCCTCCGACAATTATGACGGCGTCGCAGTTGGTAACATTCACTACGTTCCTTCCCTTGAAGCCGAAGCCGGTATAGATTATTATGTCGTAGGTGTCTGTCGGGAACTTGTACTTGTGCACGTGCTCATGCAGGTTTTCAGCCGGGGACACTCCCATCACAAAGCCGTCAGCGTCCTTTGCTCCCTTGCTTGCCTCGTATGGTATGCCCCTGCATGCCCCGTTTACCAGTATGCAGTTGTGCCGGGCTATCTCCCTTCCAATGGCGTAAGCAAGCGAAAGCGCTTTTTTGGAAAGGTTCTGCTCCCCCTTTTCAAGCCCTGAGCCCATCACGCCTATTTTCAGCTTCATCTTCACACCTTTTTCTTAAGCTATAGCGGCAGCCTCCAATAAATACTTTGCTGTCAGCTACTGCTCAAATCCCATCTTCCTGCCCCACTCGGCAGGGTTTCTGCTCCATTCCTTTAGCATGCTTATCTCTTCTTTCTGGATATAGCCCTTCTTTGCAGCCACTTTCACGAGTGTGCTGAAGTTGCTCAGTGTCAGCAGCGCGCATTTTGCCTCTTCAAACCCCTTCCTTGCTATCTCCATCTCGTACGTGAATATCGCGAGGCACTTTTCAACAACCGCCCCTTCCTTCCTTGCGGCCGTTACTGATGAAAGTGATGTTCCTCCTGTGCTGACCAGGTCTTCTATTACCAGCACTTTCTGCCCGGGCTCAAGCCCGCCTTCAATCAGGTTCTCCCTTCCGTGGTCTTTTGCCTCTTTCCTGATGTAAATCATCGGCTTCTTCAGCTTTTCAGCAACAAGGGCTGCCCAGGGTATGCTTGCGGTTGCTATGCCTGCAATGACGTCTGCTTCAACAGCTTCCCTTTTGATTTTCCTGACATAGAAGTCCCTCAGCAGCTTCCTCTCGCTTGGCTTAGACAGCAGCAGCCTGTTGTCGCAGTATATCGGGCTGAAAATCCCGGATGCGAACCTGAACGGCTTTTGCGGCCTCAGTATGACCGCTCCCGCCTTCAGCAGCAATTCAGCAACCTTTGATTCAGTTCCCATTGAAAACAGCCTCTTTTCCTTTCGTTTTTTCGTCCGTAATCTGGCCGCTGCTGTAAATGATTTTCCCGTTGACTATCGTAGCGGCAACTGCCCCCTTAACCTTCCAGCCGTTAAAGGGCGTCCACCCGCACTTTGTCAGCATGTCCTCGTTTTTTATTGTTTTCTCTTCTTTCATGTCAACAAGTGTTATGTTGGCATCCATTCCAACAGCGATTTTCCCATTGTTTTTAATCCCGAACACCACAGCAGGGCTTCCCGAAGTCAGTTTTATCAGCTGCTGCAGTGATAGCCTGTTTTTATTGACTGCATCCAGCATTAGCGGCATCATTGTCTGCAGCCCAGGCATCCCTGAAGGTGCTTCCCAGTAATCTTTTTCCTTCTCTTCCCTTGTGTGTGGTGCGTGGTCTGTTGCAACCATGTCAACCACTCCATCAGTGATAGCGTTCCACAGCGCAGCAACATCCTCTTTGGTTCGCAGTGGCGGGTTTACTTTTGCGTAGTTCCCCAGTTCCCCTGCGGATTCGGCAGTAAGGAACAGGTGATGGGGTGTTATTTCACATGTAACTGCCCCCTTTGCAGAAGCCATGATTTCAGCCTCTTCTTTTGTGCTCATGTGGCAGAGGTGCAGCCGTGCCTTGTTTCTCTTCGCAAGCTCTATTGCCCTTGCAACTTCCCTCTTGGCAGCGTCGGTGCCCCTCATCATCAGGTGGGACTCGGCAGCGTCCTTTATTTCCACGTTCCTGAAAATCTCTGTGTTCGCCCTTATCAGCTCCTCGCTTTCCGCGTGGACAGCTATCCTCTTGCCGCTGCTGAAAACAGTGTTAAGCGCTTGCTCATCAGTAATAAGCAAATCCCCTGTTGACGAGCCCATGTAAACCTTCACGGCTGCAATGTTTTTTGCCTTCTTTATTTCCTCAATATTCCCGGCAGTCGCCCCGAAGTGAAATCCGTAATTCACAATGCACTTCGCAGCTGCCAGCTTCCTTTTCTCCTCAAGCAGCGCTACAGTTGTCGTTGCCGGCTTCGTGTTTGGCATGTCAATGATTGTTGTTACCCCTCCGGCAGCCGCCGTCCTGCTCGCAGTAAGGAAGTCCTCTTTCTGCGTCATTCCCGGCTCGCGGCAGTGCACATGCACATCAATTGCTCCAGGCAGTGCATACTTCCCGGCAGCATTAACCACCTCGTCCGCAGTTTTCAGCTCAGCAGCAACCGCTATCCTTTGTACCTTGCCGTCATCCCCAACAAAAATATTCCTCTCAAGAAAGTCATTACCAACTAAAACTTTGCAGTTTTTGATGAGGAGCATCAAAACAGACACTAGCTTCTGGCGTATTTATAAGTGTTTTTGTTGCCCATAAGCAAAATTCCGAAAGTTTTCTGTCCATTGCTGGCAATTCATACAAATGCTCTGGAAGCTTTTCATCTTTTTTGCACGAAAGTGGATTTCTTGGTAAAGCTTCTTTGCTTGCCAAAGAAGGTTTCACTGGACACTGGACATCTGCCCGGCTAGGGTATATAAGCAACTTCTCAATAAAGTGCTGCCACAGAACAGAAAAGCTTATATATGACTTAATAAATCATATATGTCATGGCAGGTCATTTGAATGAAACTTGTTTTTGTAAGCGACAAGCGATTGTCGGAGGATACTCGCCTGATAAAGCGACTTTACCGGGCAGAGTCAAGCGACTATACGACTGGAAACTTCGTTTTTGCCTTGCAATATCTTTGGTTTCACGAAGACAAATGGCTTGAGTTAGTAAGGATTGATAACTATGAACACGAAAAAGGAAGAGCAGGAGTGCACATCCACAAGTTTGGCACGCCTTTTGTCGAATTTAAGGAAATGAATTTTACAGAGGCTGAACAATTAATACTTGCTGTTGGTGAGAAGATAAAACAAAAGATTTTGCTTGGTGATTACGATGGTAAAAATTGAAATTGTGTCTGATATGAAGAAAAAAACGGAAGAGGAAAATAAATACCTTGAGGCAGTAATTTCGGGTAAGATAAAGCCAAAGCGCGCAGTCCATACAATTGTTTTCACACCTGAAACTTTTGCCAGTACCTTCAGCCCCGAGCGGGTAAGGCTTATCTTTGCTTTGAAGGACTGGAACGGCAACATATACCGGCTTGCTAAGAAACTCAGAAGGCCTTATGAAGCCGTTCACAGGGATATTTCATATTTAGAAAGTTTCGGTTTCATCAAGGTGAAGTCAGTTGGCAGGAAGAGATATCCTCACCTCGCAGGTCCGATTAGGATCCCGGCGTTTGCGTGAATTTATCGCTTACCAGAACTTTGCAGTTCTTTATCGGTAACATTTCGACATAGTTTACCTTACATTCCTGTACAGTTCTTCCCGCATTCTAGCAAATAAATCAACAGTTGTAAATCTCCTCCTTGAATATTTAAATTGAACGAAATGTTTACTTCTGTACTAAAAACCACAACAAGCAACCAAAGAATTATAAAACTGAGATAAATCAGGGCGGTCTGTTTTTGATAACTTTCTTTAATTCCAATAATGACTGCTATCGACACAGAGGCAAAAAATATCGCTGTCATGATTAAATACCGACTGAAAATGATGTCAGAATTAATGCCTGCCAAATTAATTTCTTTTTTGGCAGAACTATCCAATGATAAATAGTTCTCCTTTGAAATATTGTTGCAAAAAGTTGCTGTGCCTAAGGCAGTCGGACCTTTAAATGCTTTAACATAAAAATCCGGAATTGCTGTTAAGTAGTTAGCACTGTATGTGCCGCAAATATTATGTTTTTGATAAAACTTCAGATGGGCTTTTTCATGCAAATCTGTGTTAATCAATGTGATGTAAGGCAATAGCACTAACAGCCCTATTAGAAAAGCAAAGAACGCATGTTTTCCTAGTTTCAATATATTCCTCACATCCTTTAGCCTGGTGGTAAGTTAGTGCGCCCCTAAATCTTCTCCTTCCTGCTTGACTTCAGCCTGTGGTACTCTCCAAGCTCTGTTATCTTCGCAGCTGTCTCAAAGTCAATTACAGGCCCTTCCACGCACAGCCTTATCCCTATTGGGTCCACACAGCAGTGCCCGCATATCCCCATGCCTCCGCACTTGAACCAGCGCTCCATGCTTACCTCGCCTTTGACGTGTGCAGCACTGCCTATGTCAGCAACAGCTTTGAGCATCTTGTCAGGCCCGCATGCGAAGATTTTGTCAATCTTCTCTTTATGGAGCAACTGCTTGAGCGCGTCTGTTACGAGCCCTTTCATTCCAGCGCTGCCGTCATCAGTTGTTATTATGAGGTTCTCGGTGCCGATTAGCTTCTTTATTTGTTCGGCATAAACCAGCCTGCTTTTCGTTCTTGCACCAAGTATGAACTTTACCTTTATTCCCTGCTGCAGTGCCTCTTCTGCAAGCATGGTGAGCGAGGCAGAGCCGTAGCCGCCTCCCACCATCACGATTTTTTTGCCTTCAAGGCGGTAAGTTGTCCCGTAAGGCCCTCTTACGCCAACCTTCTCTCCGGGATTCATCGCATACAGCTTGTTGGAAAAAGGCCCGACAGCGGCAACTGTTATTCCTATCTCACCAGTAGGGTTGATAAGGGCGCCAGAAGTGCCCTTATTGCTGTAGCTTATCGCAAACGGCTTCTCGTCCAGCCTTGGAATCCACACCATTACGAACTGCCCTGGCTTTGCCTTTATGTCAGACTTTAGGAATATTGTCTTTATTCCCTCAGCTTCATCCACTGACTTGGTTATTTCCACAATTTCAGGCCTTTCAAGCGGTCGTTCCATGAGCATCACTCGTGTGCGATTCCTGTCATGTCGCTGATTTTATTGTATCCGTTTTCTTCCATGAACTGCTTGACTTCTGCTGTGACTTTCCTGAAAACATCAATGCCCCTGTAGTAAATGGCTGTGCCTATCTCAACAGCCACTGCCCCTGCCATTATCATCTCAACAGCGTCCTCGCCTGTTGTTACCCCGCCTATCCCTATTATCGGTATCTTGACTGCCTCGTAAATGTCGTACACGCAGTTTACAGCTATTGGCTTTATTGCATGCCCGCTCACTCCTCCCTGCTTGTTGTGCAGCACCGGCTTTGCAGTTTTAACATCAATAACCATTCCCGGCATCGTGTTAATAGCAGAGATTGCATCTGCCCCTGCCTCCTCAACTGCCTTCGCTATTCTTTTGATGCTCGGGACATTTGGGGCCAGCTTGGCTATTACTGGAATTTTTATTTCGCTTTTGACTATCCTTATCACTTCTGCCGCAGTATCGGCGTTGAGAGCAAAAGCCTCTCCCAAGTCGCTTGCCGTGTTTGGGCATGACAAGTTGACTTCAATCAGCTGCGGCTTCAGCGTTGCCATCTTCTCAGCCACCATGCCAAACTCCTCTTTTGTGCCGCCGAATATGCTCGGAATCACAGGCACTCCGGCGTTTTTCATGGCAAACTCTATCTCTCCAAGGCTGTTGTCAATTCCTGCGTTTGGCAGCCCTACAGCGTTAAGAAATCCGCCTTTGAACTCAACAAGGATTGGATTGTTGTGGCCTTCCCTTTCTCTTGGCCCTATTGATTTGGGTATTACTGCCCCTGCGCCGTTCTTTGCAGCGTAGCAGCATGCCGCTCCTGAAATGCCTACTATTCCCGAAGCAAGAATTGTCGGATTGGCCAGCTTCACGTTCAGTATCTTTGTACTCACATCAGCTTTTGCCATTTTATCTTCCCCAGCCGCTGCCTTTTGCTTTTTATAATTCTTTTCAGTTGTATTCATCCCACGCCTTTACCTCTAGCTCTTCCGGCTTCACTGCCGCAAGCGCTTCGGCAAGCAGCCTTGCCAGCTGCAGGTTCGTTATGAGCGGTATTCCATAGTCTGCCGCCTTTCTCCTTATAACGTATTCGTCATCAAGCTCCTTCTTTGTGAACGATGTTGGTATGTTGATTACTAGGTGCAGTTTCTTCCCATTGCTTCCGCTGAGATACTCCAGAATGTTTGGGCTTTTCTCTTCGCTTACCTTGTGGAGCATCGTAGCCGGTATTTTGTTTTTCTCAAGGAACAGCTCTGTGTGCTCGGTTGCGAACAGTTTGAACCCCAAATCACTCAGCTTTTTGGCGTACGGCAGGAACTTTGCCTTTGCCTCATCTCCTCCAATGCTTAGCAGTATGTTCTTTTCAGGGAGCTTGAACCCTGCAGCCATTATGGCCTTAAGGAACGCGTCGTAGGTTGTCGCTCCAAGGCACGCTACCTCACCAGTTGACGCCATCTCTACTGTTGTGAGCGGGTCCGCGCCTTTAAGCCTGGTGAATGAGAACTGCGGTGATTTAACCCCGACACAGCTTATTCCGTCTGCAGCGTCTGTTTTGCCCTTTCCGCCATCTTCCAGCCCAAGTATTGCCTTTGTCGCTGCCTCTGCAAAGTTCTTTTTTGACACTTTTGAGACGAACGGGAAGCTTCTGGATGCTCTTAAATTGCACTCTATCACTTTGACTTCGTTTTCCTTTGCAAGAAACTGCATATTGAACGGCCCGGTTATGTTCAGAGCCCCTGCGATTTTTGCAGCAATGTCCGATATTCTTCTTGTTGTTTCAACATAAAGCTTTTTGGGAGGGAACACCATCGTGGCATCCCCTGAGTGGACCCCGGCGTTTTCAACGTGCTCGGTTATCGCTTCAAGCGTAACCTTCCCGCCTGCGGCAACAGCATCAATCTCAACTTCCTTGGAGTTCATTATAAACTTGCTTATTACAACAGGGTATTCCTCGCTCACCTTTGACGCTTTTTCAAGGTACTGCTCAAGGTCTTCATTATTGAAGGCAATGCTCATTGCCGCGCCGCTCAGCACATAAGACGGCCTTACCAACACAGGGAATCCAACATTTGCCGCGAATCTCTTTGCCTCATAAATGCTAGTCAGCTCTTCCCACTGCGGCTGGTCTATCCCGAGCTTGTCAAGAAGCTGTGAGAACTTTTGCCTGTCTTCTGCCTTGTCTATGCTTTCAGGCGTTGTTCCCAGTATGTTTACCCCAAGTTCAGCGAGCTTCACCGCTATGTTGTTTGGTATCTGCCCTCCCATTGAGATTATTACTCCTTCCGGCTTCTCTTTCTCATAAATGTCAGCAACCGTCTCTGAGCTTATCTCGTCAAAGTACAGCTTGTCGCACACATCGTAGTCAGTGCTTACCGTTTCAGGGTTGTAATTCACCATTACTGCTTCGTACCCCAGCTGCCTCAGGGTGAACACAGCATTAACGCAGCACCAGTCAAACTCCACAGAGCTTCCAATGCGGTACACTCCGCTTCCCAGCACAATTATTCTCTTCTTGCTGCTATTGCCAAAAGAAACGTCGTCCTCGTCGCCATTATAAGTCAGATACAAGTAGTTCGTTTTGGCAGGGTATTCCGCAGCCAGCGTGTCTATCTGCTTGACTACAGGCATTATCGTGTTTTTCTTTCGCAGCTGCCTTATTTCATTCGCTGTTTTTTTCGTTATTATTGCTATCTGCTTGTCGCTGAAGCCGTTCTGTTTCGCTTTTTTTAGCAACTGCAGCGGCAGTTCTTTTTTGGCGGCAGCGATTAATTCCCCTTCCACTTCCAGAATATTCCTAATCTTGTAAAGGAACCATTCGTCAATGCCTGTCCTTTTGTGGATTTCCTCAACAGTATATCCGTTTTTCATCGCTGCGACAACAGCAAACAGCCTCTCATCAGTTGGGTTGGTAAGCTCTTCCTCAAAATCATAGCTGAAGCCGTTGCCAACAAGCCCGTGCGCGCCAATGTCAAGCATCCTTACAGCTTTCTGCATTGCCTCTTCAAATGTCCTGCCTATTGCCATTACCTCCCCGACTGACTTCATTGAGCTCCCGATTCTTCTGCTTACATTCCTGAACTTTTTCAGGTCCCATCTGGGTATTTTGACAACAAGGTAGTCAAGTGCAGGCTCAAAGCACGCAATGGTGGTTTGTGTTATGGAATTTTTTATCTCAGTCAGTGAGTAGCCGAGCGCAAGTTTGGCTGCTACAAAAGCCAGTGGGTAGCCTGTTGCCTTTGAGGCCAGTGCCGAGCTCCTTGACAGCCTTGCATTCACCTCTATTATCCTGTACTCGTTAGAATCAGGGTCAAGCGCGTATTGTATGTTGCACTCGCCGACTATGCCAAGATGCCGTATCAGCTTTATCGCTATCTCCCTCAGGTTGTGGTATTCGTGGTTTGTGAGCGTTTGTGATGGTGCAACAACAATGCTTTCTCCAGTGTGTATTCCCATGGGGTCAAAGTTCTCCATGTTGCAGACAGTGATGCAGTTGTCGAAAGCATCTCGCACAACTTCATATTCTATTTCCTTCCAGTGCTCAAGGTACTCCTCAACGAGAATTTGGGGTGTATTGGCGAATGCCTGCCTTGCCATTTCAGAAAGCTCTCCGTTGCTTCTGCATACTCCGCTTCCGAGGCCGCCAAGGGCATAGGCAGACCTTATCATCACAGGATATTTTATCTTCTCAGCAGCTATCAGCGCATCGTTTACGTTATTGGCAGCGAAGCTCTTCGGTGTCTTCAGGCTTGCTGCCTCAACCGCTTTCACAAAAAGCTCCCTGTCTTCAGTTGCCTTTATCGCTTCAATGGGCGTTCCAAGAACTTTAACATTATATTTAGCAAGTACGCCGCTGTCGTGCAATGCAACCCCGCAGTTGAGCGCTGTCTGCCCGCCAAATCCCAAAAGGATTCCATCAGGCCTTTCTTTGGCTATGACTTTTTCCACGAAATAAGGTGTGACAGGTACAAAGTAAATTTTGTCGGCCATTTTTTGGTCAGATTGGATTGTTGCTATGTTTGGATTAACTAATACGGTTTTAATTCCCTCCTCCCTCAAACTTTTGAGGGCCTGTGACCCAGAAAAATCAAATTCCCCGGCCTGGCCTATGGTTATTGCGCCTGAGCCCAGCACCATTACTTTATTTGGCTTGTTCATTTTCTCCCCAGCATCTTCACCAGCAAGTCCGGCCTGTTGCTCCCTATCATGTCAACTTCAAGCGCAGCCAGCCTCTTAATGTCTCGTTCAGTGTCGCAGTTCCAGACAGTAATTCCAAGCCCTGCCTTCCTGAGATCATTAACCATCCTTTCGTCTGTGAAGCTCTGGTTCGCCGATAGGAAGTCAGCCTTTGCAGCTTTGACAACCTCAGCTGCATTGACCGGGTTCCCGACAATGAGCGCGCCTGTCCTTATCCCAATTTTTCCCGCGGCTGCAATTTCCTTGACTTTTTTAATGAAATCGTGGTAGAATGATATTACAATAGCCTCTTCTGCAATGCTGTTCCCATTGCTTGCAGCAACTAAATCCTCTTCAATCCCCGCAGCTTTAATCTCAATCTGCATCTTTACCTTTCCCCTGCAGCAGTCAATTGCCTCCTGCAGCGTCGGTATCTGCTCGCCTTTGCCAGCGTCCAGCCTTTTCAGCTGCTGCAAAGTCAATTCGGCAACATACCCTTTGCCATTCGTTGTCCTGTCAACTGTTTCGTCATGAATAACAACAAGTTCGCCGCTTTTGCAGCGGTGTATGTCAAACTCAACGTAGTCAACGCCAAGCTCTATGGCTTTCCTGAAGCCCCTGAGCGTGTTTTCAGGCTCAAGGAAAGCTGCTCCGCGGTGCCCTATTGTTTGTATCATTTCATCATCCCCAAAAAATCGTCAAACAGGTGTGCAGTATCTACTGGGCCTGGTGTTGCCTCAGGATGCGCCTGGCAACTCATAAATGGCTTTGTTTTGTGTCTCAGCCCTTCATTCGTGCCGTCGTTTGCATTGACGAACAGCTCTTCCCATCCTGCAGGCATTGTTTTCATATTTACAGCGTAGCCGTGATTCTGAGTTGTAATGTAGCAGCGTTTCGTCTGTGTGTCTATGCACGGCTGGTTCTGGCTGCGATGCCCGTATTTCAGCTTGTATGTGTCCCCTCCCGCAGCCAATGCGAGTATCTGGTTTCCTAAGCATATGCCAAAAATCGGGCGTTCTTCCTTCATCGCAGCCGCAACGTTCCTGATAGTTGCAGTGCACATCTTCGGGTCTCCAGGGCCGTTACTTATCACTATCCCGTCAAAGTCAAGCTCCTTGTCAGCAAGAAAGTCATAATTCCAGGGCACTCTCGTCACGCAACATCCCCGGCTTATGAGGCTTCTTATGATGTTGAGCTTCACTCCGCAGTCAATCAGCACTATTTTCCTTTTCCCACCGCTGTTGTAAACCTTTTTTTCGTCAGTGCAGACCTCCGCAGCCAGATTTCTGAGATTTGGATCTTCAATTTCTACATTCTTTTCACCAATAACGATTTTTCCAAGCATAACTCCCTTTTCCCGCAGCTTTTTTGTAAGCTGCCTTGTGTCTATGCCAAAGATAGCAGGTTTTCCTTCTTCTTTTAGCCACTGTGACAGGCTTTTTGCAGCTGTATAATGGCTGTAGTCAACTGAGTACTCCGCCACAACCAGCCCTTCTGCCTGTATTTTCTCTGATTCAAAATTCAGAGGCAGTCCGTGTTCATCCCGGCTGCCGCCAGGGACTCCGTAGTTGCCAATCAGAGGGTAAGTCAGGACAAGTATCTGTCCCTTGTAGCTCGGGTCAGTAAGCGATTCGGGATAGCCGACCATCCCGGTGTTGAACACAACCTCGCCAGGAACGCTTTTCCCTGCCCCAAACGAAAAACCGTTAAAAATTGTGCCGTCTTGAAGAACAAGCTTTGCTTTTAATGCCGCCCCATTATTCCCGGTCATTAAAAAAATGTCGGAGCCGCACTGCGTTTATAAAGTTTGTTGTTTGAAAAAAGAGAAAAGGCAGGATTGGTTAACTGCCTAAGGTTGACCCCCTCGTTAGCGATTTAATTGTTTATGTTGTATTCAATCTTTTCTATTTTTTATTCCGGAATTCTCGGAAAATTTTCATAAAAATGCCCATTTAGCAACTTTTTTCCATACACCAGCAAATTAAATACGATCTTTTCGTAAAATTTTCGGAAAATGGGGCGCAAAACTTATCAAGGCTGACGTTTTTAAGAAAACCACAATGTTGCTCAAATCGGCGCTTGGGATGAAAAGATTTATAAGCTTATTTGCTATAGCTATGGCTATGGTAACAACGATTCAGCTTAACGAAACAACCAAACAGCTTTTGGACAAGCTTAAGGCAAAGGAGAAGGCGGAATCATTCGACGAACTCATACGCCGCCTTGTTGAAAGCAGGGTCAAAGTAAGAGACATGTTTGGTTTTACAAGGCAAAAGCCGCTAAAGTTCAGCAGGAAAGACGAGATGGATTTCAATGAACTATAGGTACGTTCTTGACACATACGCCTGGGCGGAGCTCTTTGACGGAACAGAGAAGGGCAAGCGTGTTAAGGAGCTTATCGATAATGGCGATGTTGCAACTTCTATAATCGCGTTGGCTGAGCTCTCTGATAAGTGCGCAAAGGAAACTCGCGAATTGGAGCCTTTTGCTAGCTTTATACAGGCGAAATCAGCCGTTCTGCCATTGACACAGGAAATAGCGCTTAATTCAGGGAAACTTAAGAAAGAGCTTCGCAACTTATCGAAAAATGTGAGTTTGGCTGATGCTATACACTTTCAGACAGCAAAATCATTTGGGGCAACTTTTGTTACAGGCGACCCGGATTTCAGAGAGTTAAAACTGAAAGGCATTTTGTTCCTGTAATCTATCTTATTGGTATCAGCGCCAGTACCGCTTTCTGCATAAGCCATATTACAATTATTAGCGCAATAGTGGCATTTGCAAACAGCCCGAACGCAACTAGGATTATGTAAATGCCGCACAGCATGTCTATCTTGCTGGCAAAGTCGCTTTTGGCGAAAAGAGCCCCCTTAAAGCTTAGGTAGATGCCATGTACCAGCACTACAGGGAATGAAAAGGCGCCAAACTTGACGTGCAGCATCAGGACTATTGCCGTAATGATGTCAAGTATTGGCAGAAGGTAAAGTATCATTCGCCGTTGGGTTTTGGGCGCTTATTTAAAGATTTGTGAAAACTCGCAAAACCTGCCTTGGTATGTTACTATTAAAGGGAAAAACACCTAGCTTCTTTTCTTTTCTGCCCAGTGGATTATTGGGTGAAGGGCGTGCATCAACTGCTTCCCTGTTTTTGTCAATGAATACTCCACCTTCGGAGGTATTTCGTTATATGACTGCCGGTTAACAATGCCTTCTTTCTCTAGTTCCTTTAAACGATCTGCTAGGGTTTTGGCGGTTACGCGTTCAAGTTTTTCCCGAAGGCCATTGAACCTTAAATTATCGAAGTTGCCTATTGTGATTATGATTGACATCGTCCATTTCTTGCTGAGGAAATCCGAAGCCACCTCAAGCGGTCGCGGGCAATAGCCCTTTTCAGATTTC
>JACPCV010000006.1 GCA_016184345.1 Candidatus Woesearchaeota archaeon
CTGAGTATAAGCGCAGTCATCATTCAAAACACACAACTTAGCAGCAGCGCCTGCGCTATTGGACAAGAAAAAAAGCGAGCCAAACAGCAAAAGCACTACAGAAAGACCATAAACGATGCGATAAGCACGTAAAAGCCGCTCAGTTCTCATGAAGTTATAGTAAATTCATTATTAGAAGTTCCAATATTAAATGAATTTACTATAGCGACAAAACTATTTAAACTTCAGTGCCGCTTCTGCTGCCATGATAAAGAAGGAAGCTAGAATCCTGGGCATTGACGACAGTCCCTTTGACAAGTTCAGGGACAGGGAAGTCCTCATTATTGGAACTTTTTTTCGCGGTGGCAGCTCGCTTGACGGCGTGATGACAACAACCGCAGCTGTTGACGGCAGCGATGCAACTGCAAAAATAATCAGGATGGTCAAGAAAAGCAAGTTCTTCCCCCAATTGCAGGCAATAATGCTCAACGGCATAGCTGTTGGCGGCTTCAACGTGATAGACATACAAAAACTGCGCTCTGCAACAAAAATTCCAGTCGTTGTTGTGATGCGCGATTTCCCCGAAGTTGGCAAAATTAAGGGCACTCTGGCAAGTTTAGGGATGGAAGCAAAGGTGAAGCTGATAGAAAAGGCAGGCAGGATTTACAAGGTTGATAATGTCCATGTGCAGTTGAGCGGCTGCAGCCTAGAAAGAGCAAGGGAGCTTCTTAAGATATCCTGTACCCGCTCCAATATTCCTGAGCCGGTGAGGGTTGCGCACCTCATAGCTGCAGGCATCAAGCTTGGGGAAAGCAAGGGGAAGGCGTGAAGCTAGAAAACGCCAGGGATAAACCGGTACCGGACTTTCTTGCAGTATTCCCTGTATTCATTGTCAGCAAGAAGATGGCGCTCTTCAGTGATTGCCCTGAGGAAGTAGACTAGCGCCCAGGCGCCGGTAGTGGCAACTATCGCTGCGCTGTAGACAAGGTTTGCTGACGTAATAAGGGGCAGCACGGTAATGGCCCAGGCTAGATTTTTAGCCACATACGCCGGGTGCCTCACGAATGCATACGGCCCTCGTGAAACAATTCCCCTGTTTGTGAGATTGGAGCATTTTGCGCCCAAGGCGATTGTAGCCCATACGTATATCAGGAATAGCGCGAGCACAGCAATCCGCAGGGTGAACGTCAGGCCTCCTGTGGATAGCTGCACATAGTCATTGGCATACCAGCCAACGTAGTTGCCAAGGAACGTGTTGAATGGAGGGTAGCACACCAACGTGACAATCCAACCGAAAAAGGTGGGCTCCACCGAGCGCACGGTGTTACGGAGCCAGGATGATTCTATCGCGTAGCCGAATGAAAAGAATGCCGTATCTATGATGAATATCAGGGCTATGAGCAAAGGATACATGGCTAAGTTGAATGACTGCATGCTGATGGCAAATTCCTGCGCACGCCACGCCCAAAAGCTGTTCTGGAAATCGTTAAGGCTGTTAAAAAGGAAGTTGAGCATGAGTGGCAGGAAAAATACCTTTACAAGCACAAAAAGGAGGATGGTTTTTTCATGCTGGTCAATCTTGGGCAGGGGGTGGCTTGGATTAAGGGTGAAGTTTGCAATGTAAGCCTTTGTTTCCCGGGAAAGCCGCCAAAGCATCCTGAGGAGCGTGGACCCTTTCGACTCATTAACATGCCTGAGAGGGAGGAGGACATGGAATAAAACGCCAAGCACCGTGTATGCCAGCGCCATCCACAGCAGCACTTGCTGCGTTTCAGGCCTGAGGAAGCCGGCATAGTAGCTGTTGGTGCGGTAAAATGCAATGGCAAGCCAAATCAGTGCCAAATTGGAGATGTAAGATTCAACCTTGCGCCGAAGCCCTGGCTGAGCCAGCATTCCTTGACTGGCCTGGGTGAAATTTATAAAAGTATCGCAAAGAAAGCAAAGCGTCAAAAATTTCCGCCTTCTCCGTTTTTCTTTCAAAAAAATCGCGTTTTTCCGTTAAATTTGCGGCAGCTGCCGAAGCTCTTCCGTAAGTAGCAGAATTCCGACGACAAATCAGCCGAAAGGCATTTTAATCCTGAAGGCTGCAGCTTGCAGCGGTGATGATAATGATAAAAGATTACTTTAAGTTCATTACGGCTGCGGCTTTACTCGCTGTTGTACTTGGAGTGAACGCGGCAGTGGCCGCAGCTGCAACCGATGGCAGCAGCGTAATAATCTCACAGGTCCTTTACGATCCTGCAGGCACAGAGTCCGGTGGGGAGGCCGTTGAGCTCTACAACCCGGCAGCTTCTTCTATAAACATTAGTGGCTGGGTTCTGGCCACGGAAACCTCCCCAACAGACGCCACCCTTCCGCTAAGTGCGGTGATTTGCAGCGGCTGCTATTACTTGGTTGCAGATGTGAACTGGTCAAATGCAAAGGATAACGCCTCTTGGCCAAACGCCGACCACGAGGAAGCAATAACTCTGGCAAACACTGACGCAGGTGTTGCGCTAAAAGACTCAAACAGCACAATGATTGATGCTGTCGGCTGGGGCAACCCTGTAAGCATAGGAACCGGCCTGTTTGAGGGCGCTCCACACGGCGGTAGCGGCAACGGAAAAGCTCTTGTGAGAAAAACATCAGGCAGCAGCTACCTTGACACAGACAACAACTCAAACGACTTTTACGGCGCAACGCCGCAGTTCCACAGCAGCAATTCAACACCTTCAAATGCAGCAACCGGAGGCGCTGAAGTCAGAGTCACCATTGTGGTTTCCGGCTCGGCCTCTGCTGTTGAATCCGTAAGCATTACTGATGATGACAGCTTCCTGTCCGGCAGCCAGGTAAGCCCTGTTCCCGGAGGCAGCAAGGCTGTCACGGTTGAAGCGGTTGTTTCTGACGCCAACGGCGTTGCTGACATTGCCTCAGTCATAGCAACTTTTAATGCATTGAATTTCACGATGTCCAAGAAAGCAGATATGAACTCAACAGCAGCGGTTTATTCAGCTTCTTTCAACCTGTCAAGCAGCTTCCCTGCAGGAAACTACACTGTTAGCGTGGCTGCCATTGACAATTCACAGCTCTCTTCAGCCATGGCGGCAAGCTTTGAGTACATGACGCTGGTTTCTGTCAATGTTGACATCACTTCACTGGTGTTCTTCGCCTCGCCTGGCTCGGTTTACGAGTCTGCAGCAGCGTCAGGCAGCCAAAACGCAACCGTGACCAATGTCACGATAGGAAATGCAGGCAACGTCGTGCTTGACTTTGACGTTTCAGCTACAAATTTCACGTCAGGCAGTGCGCTGATAGAGGCGCCAAGGCTGCAGTACGCGTTTGGCGGCAACTATTCAGACGCGGCAAGGGCAGGAAATCTCACTAACAGCAAGGCAAGAAAGGACGTGAACCTTGCCCCTGATTCCAAAACAGGGCTTGGCCTGCGCCTGAATGTGCCTGTTGCAACATCCCCAGGCAACTATACTGGAATAATATCGCTGGTCGCGGTGAATTCCTGATGAGTGTCAGCCAGCTTATTTATTGTTTTTGCCTTTTGGCTTTCGCTGCCTCAGTAACAGCTGTTAATTCCCAGCTGTCAAACGCTGCAGGCTTTGGAGTTTCGCCATCCAGCATTGAGTTCGTAATTGAAAAAGGCTCGTCAGCCTCAAGGCAGCTCATAATTTACAATACCGGCACTGATGCGCAGTTCACGGCCGTTAGTGAAAACCCTGCAATTAGTGCTGAACCGGATAATGGAATGTTAAAGAACGGTAAATCAACTGCCATCAAAGTAACAGCTAATGGCGAAAAGCCCGGCAAAAGCGCAAGCGAAATCCTTGTCAGCCTGGCTCATGGCAGCGACAATCCTGATGGCAAGGTCAGGCTCTCGCTGGGCACGAGGGTTAGAGTGTCCCTGACAGTCATTGAAAGTGCTGTGCAGTCCGCTGATTTTTTTGTGGGGGCACTTACCTCGGCAGCCATAACAGTGGCCGGGCTGTCAGCTTACCTTGCCCTGAGAAGAAAAAATGTTCGGCTTCTGCCAGCCAAAGCGTAAAGCTTATATAGATATACATATGAATATCGATACTATGGCCAGGACGATAATGATTGCAGACAGGGTTTATGCGGATTTGAAGAAAGCTAAGGGAGCTGACAAGAGCTTTAGCGAGGTAATAGCTGAGGCGCTGGAAAAATCAGGCAACAGGAGAAAAACAATTGCGGATGTACTAAAACATGCAGGTGCGTTAAAAGGCTATAAAGAAGATGAGGAGGCCGCTAAATGGTTGAAGGATATGTGGGGAAGATGGAACAGGCGTTTGGACAGGGAAATGAACAAAGAGTCGTTTTAGATACTTCCGTGTGTATAGAATTATTAAGAAAAAATCAGGCTGTTGCAGAAGAAGTCGCGAAGAGCCGGGATGCCTACTCCTATCTAAGCACAGTAACCCTGTTTGAGCTTTTTATGCGAAGCAACAATCTTGAACCTGTGGAAGCGCTTACGTCAGAGTTCCAGCTGCTTAACTTTGACGAAAAATCAGCCAGGAAAGCCAGTGAGATTGCACTGGAGCTTAAGCATAAGGGAATGCCAATTGAGGCTGCTGACCTTTTCATAGCCGCAACAGCCATAGTCAACAACTGTGCCCTTGCCACCCTCAACACGAAAGATTTTTCAAGGATTAAGGGGCTGAAGCTGGTAAGGCTACGGTAAAATTAATGCGCCGGCGGCGGGAGTTTCACCCACTAAGGTTTTGAACCCGCGAGGCTTCCGCCAAGAGGATCTCAACCTCCCGCCATGACCAAGCTAGGCGACGCCGGCAAAAAGTTTATATATCACTTAACATTTTTAGTTTACGGGATCTCAACCTCTTGCGCCAAGCTAAGCGGCGCGCAATTCTTCCATGATTTTACTCACAGCCTGCTCAAAAACTGCCTTCAAAGCCACTGGACACCCTGCAACAGTCCGGCAGCCAATGCTATCTAATTATAGTTCACCAAAATATTACTCTAGCAGGCACTTGACATCAATTTTTTATATATTAATGAACTCTTTTTAGCAACCAAACCATCAAAAAAGTAATTGCACTCACCCCACTTCACGAATAATAATATTTCCCCTCCGCCTTTTGCTCCCTTTCCAGCCTTGAGCCTGGCGAGTTGATTCTTGGCCTGTTGGAGTCCTTGTCCCTTCTCAGCGTGATGTTCAGGCTTTTGAGGAAGTGATTCATGCCGTCTTCCATCGTGAAGGGCCCGTGAGCTTCCCCGGCACCAGCGGGCTGGCCCTCAAACACCATTATCATGTCAGCAACGTAATCAATCAGAAGCAGATCGTGGTCAACTACCAGCGCTGTTTTGCCGTGCATCTCAATCCTCTCACGCAGCAGCTTTGAGACTGCTATCCTTTGCTCAACGTCAAGGTAAGCTGACGGCTCGTCCAGCAGGTATAAGTCAGCATCTTCCGCAAGGCATTTCGCTATCATCACGCGCTGCAGCTCCCCTCCTGACAGCTCACTTACCTTTTTCAGCAGCAGGGGCTCAAGCTCCAGCCTTGCCATCAGCTGGGAATCGTTCTGGGCTTTTGCCAGTATGTTTGTAACCTGCTCATCTGCCTTCTCAATTGCGTGGATGTACTGCGGCTTGTAGGATATTTTCACGCTCGCGCTTACAATTCCGCCATTAGCGGAATGTCCCATCGGGCGCATCCCGATGTGTATGCTTCCGGAGTCAGGCTTAATCTCCCCTGCCAGAATTTTCACGAAGCTTGTCTTGCCAAGCCCGTTTTCTCCAATGACTCCAATGACGTGCTTTTTCGGCAGCTCACCGGCAGCAGCCGTGAGACTGAATCTTCCCAGTTTTTTGCCAATGCTATCCCATTTCACAAGGCTCTCCTTGCTGATTATCTTTTGCGGAGGCTTTGCCTCAAACTTTATCTCGTGCTGCCTGAACCGCATGTTGTCCTCCCTGATGTAGCCCTCAAGGTAGGTGTTTATCGCTGCCCTTGCGGGCTTTGGCTGGGCTGCCATGCCGTATGCTCCTGATTCGCCGTACATGATGTGCACTGAATCAGCGAGGTAGTCCAGGATTATGAGGTCGTGCTCAACAGCAACAACGGCAGTTTCAGGCTTCGCGAGTTTCCTGATAAAGCTGCTGATGCCTATACGCTGTTTTATGTCAAGGTAGGATGTTGGCTCGTCAAACAGGTAAACGTTCGTATCGTTTTTCAGCACAGCTGCTGCTATTGCTGTCCTTTGCAGCTCCCCTCCGGACACTTTGCTGATGTCTGTTTCAAGGACATCGCCTATTCCAAGCTCTCCTGCAACGGCAGCTATCTTCCTGTCGTCGCGGCAGACGCTGTGCAGGAGCTGCTGTGCTGTCCCCTTGAACGTCTTCGGGATTGCATCAACCGCCTGCGGCTTTACTGACACGGTTATTTTCCCGTCACGCACTTTCTCAAAGAATACCTGGGCTTCCGAGCCCCTGAACATCTGGATAAGCTTGTCAACAGGATTCTTCCCGCTGTCGGCTTTTCCCGCAACAGACAATCCGAAATTCGGCTGGAGCATCTGCGCAATTACCTTGACAGCAGTGCTTTTTCCTATTCCGTTGATGCCCAGTATGCCGTTGACCTGCCCGAACAGTGGCACTGGCAGGCTGAACAGCTCAAAGCCATCCACGCCGAACCTGTGCACGGGCTTCTCGGTGAGCTTTTCAGGGAGCTTGACCATGTGGATTGCGCCAAACGGGCACTTCTTGACAGTAATGCTCTCAGCATCTGTGCATACATCCTCATTCACCTGCGCCTTTCCGTCAGGGCCGACAACAAACACTTCCTTGCCCATCCTGTTTCCCGGGCTCACCCTGATGCACAGATAACCCCCGCACCCCTGCGGGTTGCACTTCTCCTTCTCAATGACCGCTATTCTGCGTTGCATAGGCATATTGTTTTGGGGTTTTGTATTTAAATTCTCGGTTGGTGCTTCCGTACAAACTTTCTCTTTTATAAAATCTTCTTTAAATTATTTTCGATAAAAACCGAAATATTTATAAATAAGCTAATGTAATTAACGAAATATGAAGAAGTCAGAGCTAGTCTACAGGGAACTGCTGCGCAGCTTCATTGAGGAGAAAAAAGCTGTATTTACACAGCTTGGGCTAGCGAATGCTCTGGGCATTTCGCTGAGCACAGTCAACAACGCCCTGCAGCCGCTCAGGAGCATGGGGGCAGTCAGGGTTAAAAGGAGGAGCTTTGAGATTGTAAACGCCAGGAAAATCTTGTATTACTGGGCAAGTGCCAGAAGCCTTGAGAAAGATATTATTTACAAAACAAGGGCGGATATGGACATTTCGGAAATCGAGAAGCGAATGCCTCCCCAAGCGGTTTTTGCCGCCTATACAGCTTACAAGTTCAGGTTCAAGGACGCGCCAGCAGATTATTCAGAGGTGTATGTTTACTGCAGCAGCGATGGCCTGAGAGAAGTCGCCAGAAGGTTTCCGCAGGGCAATGCTCTCAATCCGAATGTTTTCGTGCTGAGGAAGGACTTTGCGGATAACAAAATGCCCCTTGCCAACATATTTGTTGACCTTTGGAACTTGAAGGAATGGTATGCAAGGGATTTTTTGAAAGCCTTGGAGGGGAAACTCGGTGGAATACTGGCATGATTTGGTAACAGAAAAAAGCTGGAAGCTGCTGCAGCAGCTGAAGGGGAAATTCAAATTTGCCCTGATTGGCGGCTGGGCGGTTTATCTTTTGGCAAGGGCTCAGAAGTCAAAGGACATAGACATAATAGTTGATATGGGCACGTTGCAGCGCATTAAAAACAGTTATGACCTGAGGAAAAATGATGCCTTGAGAAAGTATGAGATAAAGGTGGATGAGGTTGACGTTGACATTTATGTGCCTTTTTACTCACGCCTTGCAATACCTCTTGAGAAGATTGAGTCAATTAAGATTGAGGGCTTTGACGTTGCAAGGCCGGAGGAGTTGCTGGTACTGAAGCAAAGCGCTGAAATGGATAGAGGGCACAGTGAAAAGGGTGAAAAAGACAGGGTGGACATAATGAGCCTGCTGCTGAACTCAGCAGTTGACTTTCACCGCTACAAACAGGTCATTACTGAGAACAAAAAAGCGGAGCTGATAACACGGCTACTTGAATTAGTGAGGGGCTTTAATGAGTACAAATATTTTAACATCACGCTGCCGGAATTCAAAAGGAGAAAGCTGAAGCTTGTTGACGAGCTCAGAAAGCTGTGAATTCCGCAATTCTTTTATAGCCCGCTTCGCCACTTCTATTTCATGAAACACAGCCTAATGGACGACATTGGTGTGCTGCTTTTGAGGCACAGCTACACCGTTAAGACACTGACTGGCAGCAGCTTTGACATGGTTGCAAGGAAGGAAAGCCGGGTGCTCTTGATCAAGGTGCTTGAGGACGCCAACAGCATCACTGAAGAGTACGCTGAATCCATGAAGAACCTGAGCAGCTACATTGATGCTTCACCGGTTGTTGTTGCTGAGAAGGCAGGCCGCCTGCTTGAAGATGGCGTTGTTTACTCAAGGTTTGGCGTTTACACGTTCAATTACAGCACGTTCAGCAGCTGCCTTGAGAGCCGCTTCCCGATAATTGTGAGCACCAAAGCCGGGTTCGCTGCTTCAGTGATTGGAGGGAGGCTGAGGCAGCAGCGCGAGGAAAAGGGGCTCTCTCTTGGCGCAATTGCCAGGAAGGTTGGCGTCTCAAAGAGGATGGTTGCCAAGTATGAGTCCAGCAGCTCTGATGTCTCGCTCAGGAGCGCCATAGCGCTGAACAGGCTTTTCGGCAGCGAAATCTTTGGCAAGGTGGATATTTTCAGGGTGGCTAAGGAAACTCTTGGGGTAAAGCCCTCTGTCATAGCGAGGAAATACTATGAGCTGGGGTTTCGTGCAGCGGACACAAGGAAGGCGCCATTTGATGTTGTGGCAAAGCTTGAGCGTGAGCTTATACTGACTGAAGTGTCAAAAAGCAAGCCAAACCCGCACCTTGAGTCGCTGCAGCAGCTGCTTGGCGCTGATGCGCTCGTGATTCTTGATAAAAACACGGGCAGCGCTGATTACTCGGAGAGAAATAAAAAGAAGCTGCCTTCGCTGCAGAAAAGGGACTTCTTGGGCATCGGCTCGGCTAAGGAGCTCATTAAGTTCCTGAGGGAGTTTGAGGAGTGACGCCTGCTCTAAGAAATATTTATAAAGCTGCATAGTTGCTGCAGCGGCATGGCAAAAAAGGAGAAAACGGAAATAGAAAAGCTCGTGCCAGACACTTCTGTCATTATTGAAGGCATGGTCAGCAGGAAGGTGAAGGCAGGCGAGATAAGGCCTGGAACAATCCTGATTCACGAGGCGGTCATTGCCGAACTTGAGCACCAGGCCAACCTTAACAAGACAATAGGGTTTCTAGGCCTTGATGAAATCAAGAGGCTGAAGGAGCTTTCAGCCGAGTACGGCTTCTCGCTGGAGTTTGCAGGGCTGAGGCCGCACGCTGCCGAGATTAGGCAAGCGAAGCTTGGGGAAATTGACGCCTTGATCAGGCAGCTTGCCTTTGAGACAGGCAGCACCCTGATGACAGCGGATAAGGTGCAGGCAGAGGTTGCCCAGGCTAAGAATATCCCAACCATCTTTGTTGAGATTGAGCAGATGCAGCACTCAATCCGGATGGAGTCCTACTTTGACGAGTCAACCATGAGCGTACACCTGCGCGAGAATGTTACTCCAAAGGCAAAAAAGGGCATGCCGGGAAACTGGACTTTCAAGGAGATTGATGCCAAGCCGCTTTCAAGGGAGGAAGTCAAGGAAATGTCTCGCGAGATTATTGAGGAGGCTGGCGTTAGGCGTGATGGCTTTGTTGAGCTTGAACGAACCGGATCAACCATAGTCCAGCTTGGCCCTTACAGGATTGTCATCACCCGCCCTCCGTTGTCAGACGGCTGGGAAATCACTGCCGTAAGGCCTGTGAAGAAGCTTTCCCTTGAGGATTACAACCTTTCTGACAAGCTCACCCACAGGATAAAGGAGCAGGCAGAGGGCATACTCATTGCCGGCGCTCCAGGCATGGGTAAAAGTACCTTCGCGCAGGCGCTTGCCGAGCATTACGCCTTGCAGGACAAGATTGTGAAGACAGTAGAGGCGCCAAGGGATTTGCTGCTGCCTGACACGATAACGCAGTATGCAATCAGCCACGGCTCCCCGCAGGAAATCCACGACATCCTGCTGCTGTCGAGGCCGGACTACACAATCTTTGACGAGATGCGCAACACAGCTGACTTTGAGCTTTTTGCAGACCTCAGGCTCGCCGGGATTGGATTAGCGGGTGTAGTCCACGCAACCAACCCGATAGACGCCATCCAGCGCTTTGTCGGGAGGATTGAGCTTGGCGTAATCCCGCAAATAATTGACACTGTAATTTTCATCAAGAACGGCTTTGTCAGTAAGGTTCTCAGCTTAAACATGACAGTAAAGGTTCCTGAGGGAATGACTGAAGCTGACCTGGCAAGGCCTGTTGTTGTTGTCAATGATTTTGAGACGGGGAAGCTTGAGTACGAGCTTTACAGCTACGGCGAGGAGACAGTGGTGATTCCTGTCAGCAGCCTTGCCAGGAGCAAGAGCCCGATCCAGCAGTTCGCTGCCTCCGCATTGGAAGCGAAAATGAAGGAGTATGTAAGCAATGCAAGGGTTGAGATGGTTTCAGACAGGAAGTGCGTTGTTTACGTTCCTGAAAAGGAAATTGCCAGATTGATTGGCAAGGAGGGCAAGAACATAGCTGCTATTGAGGAAAAGCTCGGTGTCGGAATAGACGTGCAGCCGCTGAGCGCGAAGAAGGCTGCTGCTGCGGAAGGCGAGGAATCCAATATTGCGTTTGACGCGCAGATTGGCAAGAAGCACGTCGTATTCACTGTTGACAGCATCTTTGCAAACAAGAACGTCAACATACTCGTTGATGATGACTATGTCATGAGCGCAAACATCGGCAAGGAGGGCATTTTCAAGATTTCAAGGAAGAATAAGCTGGGCAAGGTAATCACGGACGCTGTCAGCTCAGGCTCTGGATTGAAGGTTACGGTTTCTAATCCTGCTTAAAGGGAAATATTTATATTGCCGCTGCAAGAGTCTAAGCGCAATGCTCGACATCAGGTTCATAAAGGCAAATCCCGCCCTTGTTAAGAAAGACCTTGAGAAAAGGAGGGACAAGGAGAAGGTTCCCTGGGTTTCTGAAGTGGTTGAGAAGCATGAGGAGTGGAAAGCCCTGAAGGAGAAATGGGAAAAGCTCCGCCACAGCCGCAACACTATAAGCCAGGAAATCAACCAGCTCAAGAAGCAGGGCAAGGACATTTCTGCCAAGCTGAAAGAGGTGAGGGAGCTTCCGCAGAAGATTGCAGCAGCAGAGGAAAAGCTTCTCAAGGTTGAAGAAAGAGTCAGCTTTATCCTGCAGCGATTGCCAAATGTTCTTCATGAGTCAGTGCCTGTTGGCAAGGACGACACTGAAAACAGGGAAGTCAGGAAGTGGGGCGCTGTAAAGAAGCAGCTGTTTGAGCTTAAGAGCCACGGCGAGTTCCTTGAGGGGCTTGGCCTTGCTGACTTTGAGAGGGCAACGAAGATCTCAGGAGCTGGCTTCTATTTCATCAAAGGCGATTTGGTAAAGCTGGAGCTTGCCCTTGTTAATTTTGTCACAGCAGCCATGGAAAAGAAGGGCTTCACTTTAATCCAGCCTCCCTTGATAATGCAGCGGAAGCCGTACGAGGGCGTTGTTGCATTGGCTGATTTTGAGAACGTCATGTACAGAATCAGCGACAACGGCGACAAGAAATCAAACGAGAATGAGAAGGAAAGCAACTATCTTATCGCTACCTCCGAGCACCCTCTTGCTGCGATGATGATGAATGAAACCCTTGACGAATCGCAGCTTCCGCTGAAGTTTTGCGGAATCAGCAGCTGCTTCAGGAGGGAAATAGGCAGCCACGGCGTTGACACGCGAGGGTTGTTCCGAGTCCATCAATTCAACAAGGTCGAGCAGTTCGTCTTTTGCAAACCGGAAGATAGCTGGAAGCTGCACGAGGAGCTCCTGAAGAATGCTGAGGAAATCCTGCAGCAGCTGAAAATTCCTTACAGGATTGTCAACATCTGCACAGGGGACATCGGCACAGTGGCTGCAAAGAAGTACGACATTGAGGCATGGTTCCCTAGGCAGGACGCTTACCGGGAGGTTGTGAGCTGCAGCAACTGCACCTCCTACCAGGCAGCTTCATTAAACATCCGCTACAATAACAGCAAAAGCGGCGAAAAGGAATTTGTCCACACCTTGAACTGCACTGCAGCAGCCACGAGCAGGATGCTCGCAGCCATTGTTGAGAACTTCCAGAACAAGGACAGAACAATAACAGTGCCTGAAGTTCTGGTGCCGTATGTTGGGAAGAAGTTTATAGTAAAGAAGTAAGCTGTTTCTTAACTGAATTCAAAGGGCAGCAGTAAGGGTACGTTCCTATGCGTCAAGCCTGTAAAGGCGTGCCGCCAGTGCACAACAAACTATTTAAACCTTCCAGCCGCTCTGGATTGCATGGCCTTTTTTGGCAACAGCGGCAGTGGGGAATCCTTTTTCAGAAACCCGATGGGCTTGGACTACGATTACCAGCCGAAGCTTGTGAAATACAGGGAGGGCGAGATGAAGCAGATAGCTGCTGCGATGAGGCCGCTTTTCCAGAAGCGCAGCGGCAGGAATGTCTTCATTTTTGGGCCGTCAGGAGTTGGAAAAACTGTTGCGGTAAGAAATCTGCTGCAGGAACTGGAGCAGGAAACAGATGACATTGCCCTGTTTTACATCAACTGCTGGAAGTGCGACACCACTTTCAAGATTCTTCTTGAGATGTGTAGCGTTATCGGCTACAAGTTCACCCAGAATAAGAGGGGTGATGAGCTTTTTGACATTGTAAAGAAGGATATCAACAAGAAAGCAGCTGTGTTTGTGTTTGACGAGGTTGACAAGCTGGGTGATATTGACTTCCTTTACAATGTAATTGAAGAGGTTTTTAACAAATCCCTTATTCTCATAACAAACCACAAGGACTGGGTTGCAGAGCTTGACACAAGGATAAAGTCGAGGCTGACAGCAGAGCTTCTGGAGTTCAGGCCGTACAACCTGACAGAAACAAGGGGAGTGCTGCAGCAGCGGCTGGAGTTTGTGTTCGCTCCTGATGTGTGGGAGGATGCTGCGTTTGAGTCAGTGGTGCAAAAGTCTTCCGTAATGCAGGACATCCGCTCCGGGCTTTACCTGATGAAGGAGGCCGCTAATGTGGCTGAGGAGAGGAATTCTAACAGGATAACAGCGGCAGATGTTGCTGTTGCGATGAAAAAGCTTGAGGAGTTCAGCATCAAGAAAACAGACGAGCTTGAGGACGAGACCAGATTCATACTGAACATCGTCAAGAAGAACAGCGGGAAGAAGATTGGGGAAATCTATGACGCTTATAAGGAAGCAGGGGGCAACATGGTTTACAAGACGTTCCAGCGCCGCATAACAAAGCTTGAGGACGACCGCTTTATCGCAGCAGAGAAAGTAGTTGGCGGCAGCGGCGGCAGCACAACCCTACTGAAGTTTGGCCAGGAGAAGAAGCTTACGGAGTTCTAGGCGTTATTTGGCTTGCCTTATACTGGCAGCAAAACCTGCAGTTGGCTGACAAAGGTCATGCTCCGATGACTACAGTGCAGTTCGCTGAAGGACTTGTTGACTATGTGCGCCCAGAGGCAGCTCTGAATGCTGCCGTTGAGGCAAGCTGCATACTCGCAATGGTTGCTGCTGTGAGACCAAAGCTTGAGGCCGCCGGAAACATAAATGCTGTTTCAGGCAACGGTTCATACGGCACTGAGCATGAGCAGGTTCGTGGTGCCGCTGCCAGGGCATAATTTTTATTCTTTGATTTTTTCTTAGTTTTTATGCTATTTGGGAGGGTTTACAAGGTGACACAGGAACAACAAGGGGATGCCGCCGGGAAGAAAGCGAGTGTGCAGGAGAAAGCCAGTGCTGGAGTGTTTGCCTTAATGGCAGGCGCTGCAGGGCTGTACTTTTTGCTTGGCTGGGCTGGCTCTTTGGTGACTGAAAGCAATTACGTCAGGCTTAACCCTCCAATTGCTATTGAGGGCAAAGTTGTCCGTTATGAGGAAAGGCATCCTATGAGGGGCTTCTGGAGGTACTTTCCATTCATTGACAAAGATGGTGTGGGTGTAACTACTGTAACAGAGCCCGGAGGAAGTCTTGTTGCCAGGCTTACTGATAACGACAGCAACGGAGAAATAGGCAATGGCGATGTGGTTGAAGTGTTTGAGAGCATAGATGGCATCAGCGGCGCAGTAACTTACCACAACGACAAAGCCGTTGATAGCGACGGCAAGACGGAGTTTAAAGAGCCATCAACTGTTTTACAAGCAAAAGTATTGAAAGCTGGAAAATTGGAGCGCGCAAAGTGGGACAGCTGGCTGCAACAAAATTCTCCAGCAATAAAAGCAAAGCTGCAGGAGCAATATCAGCAGCAGGGAAAGTAAGTTTAAGAGTACCTAATGTCAAAGCCGTCGAACTCGCCAGTAGCCGGCTCTTCTTTCATGTCAACGTCAGTAATGAACGCCATTAAAGGGCCTTTCCTGAACTTTCGCTCAAATTCCTTCAGCTGCCTTTCCTCTCCTTCTGCAACTATCTCGACATTGCCGTCTTTCAGGTTGCGCGCAAAGCCCGAAACCCCAAGGGCTTCAGCTTCCCTCCTGCAGAATTCCCTGTAGAATACTCCTTGGACTTTGCCCTTCACGATTGCACGAATTCTTTTTGATGCCATTTTGGTTTGTTGGCATATCCTATTTGGTGTTTTAAATGTTGCGGTGGCTGGCAGCAGGCTCGAGGATGTTGAATATTCGGTAAATATTTATAGTCAAAACGCTATAAGGAGCTTGTTAATGTTGGCTAAGGGTGGGGGAATGGAAATAGCAACTTGTGTAAGCTGCGGGATGGAAATTGAAAGAAGCTCGCACTACATGAACTTGTGCAGGGAGTGTGAGCGCTCCATGAGTGAGGAGGAAATTTTTGCCATTATGGATGCCAGGTAAGCCTGCAGGGGGTGGTACCGATGGGGGACGAGCTTTTCAGGAAGATAGAGAACAGGCTTTTGAGGGGAAAGGCCTTGATGGATAACATTGCCAGCCGGAAAGATAGCAGTGCGCAGCAGCAGACTAGCCTAGAGCTTTTCGTACAGAGGCGTTACAGCGTGCCTGAAAGGCCTGACGTGGAAATTGAAAGGCATGTGTGGGCTTTGCGCGGCAGGGAGAAAAGGCTGGCTACAGTTTAACGGCAAAGTATAAATATGGCTTTATGGAATTCTTGCTTATGAACAAGTGGCTTGCTGGCCTCATAATCGTGGCAGTTGGGCTGCCTTTGCTTATGTTTGCCGGGAACCTGAATTCTGATGCCTCTGAGGCAGAACGTGCAGATGCCGCTGTTCAGGTTGAGCCAGCAACAGGCAGTTACAATAACAATGCCTCTTCAGTCAGCCCGCAGCAGGCAGTGGGGAATAACGCTTCGGAGGTTGTGGCTGAAAAAGAAGAATAAAAACAAAAAAAGAAAACTCATCTAGAACTTTAGACGCGAATAACTAGTAATTATTATCGTCTTGGTGTTCTGTGCTTTGCGTAGCAGTCCCTGCAATATACAGGCCTGCCCTCGGCTGGCTTGAATGGCACCTCAGACTGTGCTCCGCATTCAGAGCAAGTGATGGTGTTCATTTCCCTAGGTCCAAATCCTGGCATATTCTATGCACCTACTATTGCTATATTCCTTATATTTCTATAATTCCTATAGCTATTACTTCTCTACACGGCCCCCACTATACTTCTGTGAGAAATCCTGTATGCACTTAAGAGGTCTTTTCGAGTATATAAAGGTATGCAATTTGCACTTTCACCCGAAAGTGGTGTTTTCCCACTGGACACTGGACAGATGCCCGGCTAGGGTATTTAAAGGGGTAATGCTCGTTTTTTGATTGACCTTTTTAGTAAAAAGGTCATGAGGTGATAAAAATGGGTTTGCCAACATTGTTCAGCGTAGGTATGGTCAACGAGCTTTTTTTCAGGCATATCAAGGAGCTTAGCGTCCGCAGCCTCAAGGAGCTCAGGGAGGGCAACAAAAGGCCTGAGCTTAGGCTTGTAAGGGGATTTGGGAGCTTTGCTGAGTTACAGTCCACCACTCGACTTTCTTCGCCGGATAGGCGAAGAATGTCAGCTCTAAGCTGACATTTCTAGACTTGTAAGGGCGTAGCCAGCTTGGTTGTGGGTTGGGGGCAGCTAATTCTCCCCACAACAAGTTTTACTACTAGTAAGTCACAAAAAAAGAAAGATTTATATACTTGAACTACTTAGAACCGCTCATGGATGAACCCGCTGATAAACTGGAAAACTATGGTCTAGAAAGCTATTTGGATGGAGTGCGGAATCAGGGCGGCAAGGTCGAAAAGGCAGAAGTGAATGGTCTTACTATTATTAACGTAAGTGAACCAGCCCTTGGAACTGGTAAAATTCGTCATGAAACTTATGTCGCCCTAAGAAATGGCAGATTTTCTGCTGGTAAAAGGGTATTGTATAGTAACAGTCATAAGTGGAATGCGATAGTAAGTAAGCCTTTACAAGTGAAATACTTATCATTAGCAGGCGACATAAGTACAATTGTTGTTCTTGATACTGAAGATTTTCGTTTTAATGAAGGGGAAACAGCAATTCACTTTAGCATGTACCGGTTGAGCGACAACTTTTTAAGCGGAATTACTGGACACTTACCATGCGATGATCTCAACCCGTATTTTCTTAACCTTTTCACATGGACTACTGGTAGAACGATCGGTGACGTAGCGTATCTTAGCGGAAATAAGAATCGTGTGCTTGTTCCTTCATGGGCAGACATAGAACACGACGCCAATACCCTTATAAGGGTATTACCCCAAGAGAGAATTGCATTTCTGCACAACCGCGCAACATGGCGCAGGGATTCACTATCAAAGCTACCTGTATCAATAGATGGCGTGAATTACTACTTAGATTTGCCCAAAGACGATAACACTTTTACCTTCGTTAAGGATAGAGGGGATGGACTTATTGAAAAGGTCACAGGCTCTTTGGCGATTTCTGCTGATATGTATGAAGCACTTAAAACAGGGCTTCTGAGCGATAAGGTGTGGGAGAGAGATCTTGATATACAAAAGCTCTTTCAATATACTCTGTCGGGGGCTTCCAACGTCCAGAGAGGCAATTCGGCAGGTCCCCAGAATAAGAGCCAAGAATAAATTTTTATAACACGCTCTATTTTCTCGTGCTATGGAAATCATCATAAAGGAAGAGTTTCTGTTGGAGAAAAGGAAGTTCCTAGACCTGATTGAGAAGGGTGCCGTATTCATCCACCCTACAGATACCATCTACGGCCTTGGCTGTGACGCCACCAATGAGAATGCTGTGCAGCGCATCCGGAGCATGAAGCACCGCTCTGAAATGCCGTTCTCTGTTATTGCACCCTCAAAAAAATGGGTTTTTGATAACTGCGAGGTCTCTGCTGATGGTGAAAAATGGCTTGAAAAGCTTCCCGGGCCTTACACTTTCATTTTCAGGCTGAAAAACAAGTCAGCGGTTGCAGCGGCGGTAAATCTGGGTGCGGAAACTTTAGGGATAAGAATACCAAAGCACTGGTTCACAGATGCTGTAGCAGAACTCGGCTTTCCGGTAGTCAGCACCTCTGCCAACATCACAGCCGAGCCCTACATGACTTCTGTTGATGACCTCGACGAGAGCATAAGGCAGAAGGTGGATTTCATCATTTATGAGGGTGAGAAGCAGGGCAGGCCGTCAACAATAGTCAAGCTATTTGAGGAGGAAGTGCAAGTTGTGGAGCGGTAAATTTTACTTCTGAGTGTACTTAGCAGCTTGTTCAGCATACAACTTGCCAAAAGAGGCATTCATTTTTGCTGCGTTCGGATTTACTTTATCAACGCCACCATAAATTTTAGCTATTACGCCTGTTAGGCCGTCGCCTACAAGCTTAAATGCGGCTTTTCTTGCAGATTGCTCGTAGAAGAACATTGCCTGTACGGCAAGCATTTGAGCAGCCTCACTAGCAGGGATATCACCCGCCGCAACACGGCTTTCGAGGTTTTTCTCTCCAACATCATACAGCTTCTTCCTTAGTTCAGGTATTGCTGTAAGACTTATGCCGTACTTGGCAGCTAATTCCCTAGCCTCGGAGCTTTTAAACTCTTCAATTGAATTTATTGCTTGAATGCCCAGCATTTGGTCGAGTGTTGATAATGCCATAGCTATTCTGAACAAGTCACAACTATTTAAATCTTTCTATTTTAATCACTTTAAAGTAGCTATTTTATCATTACAGCGATGGCTTTATATAGTACCGCAGCTTGCATCATCCCTATGAAAATACTGGCAGCCGGCTGCTTGCACAGCAACTCTACTCTGATTGAGTCCCTTGCGGAGCAGGCAGAAATGGAGAACGTTGATCTTGTTGTGCTCTGTGGTGATTTGACCCTTGGCGAGAGGAACACGGACAACATCATAGGCCCGTTTGTGAAGAAGGGGAAGAAGGTTGCTTTGGTTCCTGGCAACCACGAAACTGTTGCAACTGCTGATTTCCTTGCCAAGAAGTACAGCGCAGTCAACCTTCACGGCTACGGCTTTACACATGGAGAGGTTGGCTTGTTCGGCTGCGGCGGTGCCAACATCGGCCTGTTCCAGCTTTCCGAGGATGAGATTTTCTACCACCTGTACAAGTCTCACAAGTATGTCAAGGACGCGAAGAAAAGAATCATGGTAACCCATGTGCACCCTGCAGAATCTCTTATGGAGCAGTTCTCAGACTTTGTTAAGGGGAGCACCGGAGTGACAAAGGCTATTGAACTGCTTAGGCCTGACCTTCTTCTGTGCAGCCACGTGCACGAGGCATCTGGCCTGGAAGAGACCATTGGCGGCACAAGGATTGTCAACGTGAGCAAGGTCGGGAAGATTATTGAAGTTTAATTCTGCAGCTACTCGTAAAGTTCTCTGTGCCAGCGTGTTGCTGCGTTTGTAGCAGTTTTGAAATTTCTTATTTCAAGTGGAACATGCTCATCAAACTGGACAGATCGTATTGGCACCAGCTTGTAGCTGAACATAATATCACCTTGCTTGGGCAGTTCGGAATTTTTCCTTCTAAAAGCCAACTCTTCGAGAGAGAGCTGTTTATAGAATACCTCAAGCTTTTGTTCTGGCGGCAAATCAGCCAGTCTGTCGAATTCTCTTTCTCCCATTAGAATTAGAAACAACGAACCAGCGTTCAAATAAAAAGCTTACCCCTTAACGACTCCCAGCGGCACCAATCGCGCTACGAACTTGCCTAGCTTTGCCTCATTTGAAACACGGCATACCTCGTCAACATCCTTGTATGCCGGAACGTTCTCCTCTGCAATGCCTTTCCAGCTTGCTGCCTTTACAAGTATGCCGCGCTGCTCCAGCTCTTTTGCGACTGTTTCCCCCCTGTATCTGCGTATCGCATCTGCCCTGGACATCTCCCTTCCTGCTCCATGCGCTGTGCTGCCCCAGCTTCTCTCTTCAGCTTCGTCTGTGCCGACAAGGATGTAGCTTGCTGTTCCCATCGTTCCCGGTATGAATACAGGCTGCCCTACATTGCGGTAAATCTCATTCACTTCTTCCCTGCCTGGGCCAAAGCTTCTTGTCGCGCCTTTTCGATGCACGCAGAGCTCCTTCACTTCGCCGTCAACCTTGTGTTTTTCTATCTTGCCAATGTTGTGGCAGACGTCGTAAATCTGCTTCATGCCGTGGTCTGTGCCAATTACTTTTTTGAAGCTGTCCCTTATCCAGTGCACTATCATCTGCCTGTTCGCGAAGGCATAGTTCATGCCCGCGCACATCGCCTTGAAGTACTTCTGCCCCAGCTCAGAATTGAACGGCGCGTTTATCAGCTCCCTGTCCGGCAGGTCAGCAAAGCCATACTTCTTCTCCATTTCGCGGATGTAATCTGAAGCTACCTGGTGGCCCAGTCCGCGAGAGCCGCAGTGCACCATAACAGTCACCTGGCCAACGCCTGTTATTCCGAAGGCTGCTGCTGTTTTCTCATCGTAAATTTTGTCAACCGCCTGTATTTCGAGGAAGTGGTTTCCAGCTCCCAGTGTTCCGAGCTGCGGCTTACCCCTTGCGATTGCCGTATGCGAAACAAATTCAGGGTCTGCCTGTTTCATGTAGCCGTAATCCTCTGTTGCTGCAAGGTCGTCTTTTGTGCCGTAGCCCTGCTCCAAGCTCCAGCGGGAGCCTTTTGCGAGAATTTCCTGCATTTCAGCGTCAGACAGCCTTGTCAGGCCGCCTCTTCCAACGCCGGAAGGGACTTCAGTGAAAAGAGTGTCAAGGAGCTGCTTGAGCTTTGGCTTTATGTCTTCAACAGCCCAGTCTGTACGCAGGAGGCGGACTCCGCAGTTTACGTCGTAGCCAATGCCTCCTGGCGAGATTATGCCTTCTTCTGTATCGAATGCCGCTACCCCTCCTATTGGAAAACCGTAGCCCTCATGGGCATCAGGCATCACATAAGCATATTTTTGGATTCCTTTCAGGTGGGCAACATTTGCTGCCTGCATCAAAGTCCTGTCCTGTTGTATCTTCTGCACAAGCTTTTCTGATGCAAAGATTCTTGCGGGCACCTTCATGCCGCCGTGCTTTGGTATTTCCCACTCATATTCGGAAATCTTTTTGAGTTCCATGCTTTTGCTTTTCACCTCCACTGCATTGCGGCACCAGCACTGGTTTAAAAATTATTTGCACCTCATATATCCACCACGACCTGCACAGCCCACTGCCTGCCTTCCTGCTTTACAAACATGCTGTTGTATGTGCACGCCTTTACCTGCGGCCCAATTGTTTCGTAGTTTTTCGCCTCGTCCCCGGCTGCTACGGCAGAAAGTTTGTAGTGTTTTTTGCTGCCGCTGATTGAAATCTTCTTTATTTTTGAAAGAAAGAAGTTGTCAGTATCCAGTAAAATAATGAACTGCTCAAGGAATTGCTGCAGCAGGGATTCAAGGTCGCTTCCTTCTGCAGTGATTTTCCTTATGGCTTTTGGCTTTACCTTTTCAGTTTCAACCATCACGTTAAACATCGCTGTGGCTGCGTTAGCAAACGCCTCCTCAGGAGTTTTGCCATATGCCCTGAACCTCACGTCTGCAGTGTGGGGAAGGTATTCGTACTTCTTCATATGCAGCTGTTGCTTTAGCGGTGTTTTTTAATCTTTGCAAAAGCCCTGGAGTGCAGCAAAAAAACCGCAAAGGTTAAGCATTGACACGAAAGAGGATTCTCCTGAGGAAATCAGGAAGCTTATCCGGATGCTTTTGGCTTTGGTTGGGGACAGCAGCAGCTACGGCGAAAAGACTCCCCCTGCTACAGGTGAAGGATTGTTTGACATGTTTGGCGACCCCCAGGCATCCACTTCGGAGCAGCAGCAGCTTGGCAAGGATGGCGGAAGCAGTGGCAATGGTGGCATGGACATCAACGACTTCATTGACAACGCTGACGAGTCCTCGCAGCAGAAGGGCACTGGTGAGGACGATGATTTTAAGGTTGTGCCTTACTGAACTCTTCGATTAAGCTTTTGTCCAAAAGTACAGCCTCACTATGAACGTGGTTGAGTTTGTCGTGTTGCCTGCCAGGTACATTGAGTTCGCGTACACCCTTTTCTGGGGCAGGGGCGGGGCAGGGGCGTACGGCTTGTCTGACAGGTTGAACTTGAAGTCATAGCTGTCCTCCATGTTGCGGCCTATGGACTGGTTGATGCACGTCTCGTTCTTCTGTATCACGCAGTTCCTGAATTCGTCATTGTCCCTTAGGCTGGCAAGGACGTTTTGGGGAGCGGTTGGCTGAGCTCTCTCACGCTGCATTGGTACGAAAACTATAAGGAACAGGAAGGTTATGAATATGGCAATCAGGGCTTCAAGCGTCCTGAAAATCCCCTGCTTGTTTGCCTTTCTCAATTTTACCATCCCCTTACCCTCAACGTGTGCTTTGACTTTTCCCCGTACTTGTCAAGGAGGAATACTGTTGCTTCCTGCGCGAATACATTTGTTATGCCTGCAGGCTCCGGCTGGTAGCTGAAGATGAGCGTTCCGCTTTCGTTGTAAAGGAAGAAGCTGAAGTCCCTGGAGCTGGGGTAGCTGAAGTTTCTTTTAAGCGCGAGGTAGTCGGTCTCGTTGAGCTTCCTGTACAGCTGCTGTGATATTCCTGTAATGTTTTCAGGCATGCCAAAGGCAGTCCTGTAAGGGGAGACGTACTTGAGGGTGCTGTTAAAGTCGCCTGGGTGGAAGATTATGTCGTAGCGGGTCTCGTTGAGTATTGAGAAGTCCGCGCTGAGCTTTACAGTGTCTGAGCCGGCGCAGAAGCTCATGTTTGCCCCCTCAGGCAGGACAAATGTAACCCCGCTTGTGCTGTCATAGAAGTCAATATACCTGCTGCTGCTTTTTACGCACTGCCTGGAAGTGTAGTTAATGGTTCCGGACAAGGCATTGTTTATGTGGAAGAACGTGTAGTTCCTTAGCGTGGCCGAAACGCTGAGGTTATGGGGCTCCCCGGCGCCTGTGGTTACGTAGTTGAGGATTCTTGAATACCCCGCGACAATAAATGCCGTGTGGTTGAGCTGGGCGAAGCTGAGCTTGTACCTGGCTGACAGGGTGGTTGTGTTTGCCTCTGCATCTGCTGCTTTCGGGATTAATGCAACGCCTGAAATGCTCATGTTGAAGTCACTGAGCCGCTCCTTTTCGAAGTGGTTTACCCTCGCGAGCATTGAGGTTTTGAACCCTGAGACAAACCGCTGCGAGTCAACAGAAGCTCCTTCTGTGCCTGCCGTGAGGTCAAAGTTTGTGAGTGGGGCAGTGTAGTTGTCTCCTGATGTTACAATCTCCAGCAGGTTTTTCCCCTCCCTGAGGTTTCTTGAAAATACCAGCCAGCTGTCAGCATGGTCAAAGCTCGTGTTGCCTGTGAAGGAGAAATTTTTCCAGTCCTGGCTAAAGCGCACTATCACCGGCTCGTTGCCTGAAATGTTTGACGCTATAAGGAGCGGCAGTTTCTGGACGCTCCACTTTGTTGAGCCTGCTATGTTGTCCAGAACGTTGTCAAGAAGCGCGCTTGCAGGGCTTTGGTTTGTGGGAAGCTGCCTTATTACAATGAAAAAGACGCCGAGGTAAATCAGGAATATGCCAAGGCTGATTATCCAGTCCAGGTCAATAGCCAGGGCCTTCTTTGGCCACAGCATCCGACCCCCCTTTTTGCCCCTTTTACCAGCTTTCACGATAAGCTTTCACAATATGGAGCTTTGATTCAGAAATTATTTAAAGGTTGCGGGTTTCGGGCTTGGAGATGGAAAAAGGCGCAAGGAAGAGAGCCGCTGCGGTTGTTGCCGCAGCCCTGATTGCTGTCATCCTGGTTGCTGGCTGCACAGGCAACGGTACAGGCGACAGGAAAAAAGGGGATGTTGCTGCCACTGTGAACGGCGTCAGCATCTATTTTGGCGAGGTGGAAGAGGAATACGCCTCGCTGAGCCCTGGGCAGGGGGAGGGCATATCAAAGGCGGACGCATTATCTTTTGTAATAGAGCGGGAAATCCTCTACCAGCAGGCAGTAAAGGAGCGCCTTACGGCAACTGGGGAAGAGCAGCGGCAGGCGTATGAGCTGTTGCTGCTTGAAAGCAACGTGACAGAACAGGAACTTGCAAGGCAACTTTCCGAGAGGAACAGCTCTGTTGAGAGGCTGAAAGCAGGCCTGCGCAGGCAAATCCTCATTGACAAGCTGCTTGACAAGGCTGCCGGGAAAAGCTACATTATCAAAAAAGAAGAGGTTGAGGCGGTTTACAACAGCGGCAACTTCAAGTCAGCCGGCGTTTCATTTGAAGCTGCCCAGAAGGGCATTGTTGACATGCTGACCGCCCAGCGCCAGAGGGCTGGCACAGAAGTTTACATTCAAGGCCTCAAGGACAACGCAAAGGTCGTCATAATCGCAGTGCCGGGCTAGCTAGGGCTTAAGGGCGAGGCGCAACTCGTTGCATAGCATAGAACATTGAATCTGCACGTTCTTTGGGAACCTGGAAAACAGCTGAATGCTGAACAGCTTCGGAACCTATGCTTACTAACACTTCTAACTCATTGTGAACAGCTACATCTCGCAAAGATAGAAAAGGAGGATGAAGTAGTAGACGGCTTATAGGCGACAAAAACGCAGCAGCATGTGCCAAATTATCGCTGCCAATTTCTATGGCTTCATGATACTGACCTGGTCTATACGTCAAATTAGCAGCGGCAGCTTTGAAAAGGTGCAATTTGCTACGAGTTTCGGATAGCAGTGGCATTCCTTGGCGATGGTACTCAAAGCGCTGGGCTTCTGTCGTGTAAGGCGGCAGCGCTACAACAAGCACGTAACTTTTATTATGAGAACCCACAGCATTCCCAGAAAGCCCACACGCCTCTGGAGTTGTAAAGATAACCAAGCCGCTTGGTTGGGGACTTAACCAGCTTAAATCTGGTGTGTATATCGCTCCTGTTTTGGAGTTTTCATTCAAAATCCGAGCCAACTCGCCGGCTAACTCTGATTCAGCTGCCCTGCCTTTAGTAGTAGTAGTAGTAATAGACCTCCCCCTCCAAAGATGTTTAGAGGGGGTGTTGTTATTGCGTATATAAACTTTTTGCGGCTTTACAACTCGCTTATCGTTGCCATTGCAAGCCTTGTTTCCTCAGGCTTGACTGTTGAGCTCATTGCCACAACGCACTTTACCTGGGCCATTTCAGCTGCCTTTACCAGGTCGCGGTCTATTGTGCCGTCAAGGACAATAGCGTAAACGTTCGTAAGGCTCCTGAGCGTTGACTGCAGCTCAGCCAGGGGCACTTTCCCGAGCACGTTGAGCTTCTCGTCAAAGAGGTATGCCCCCCTTGTTCCGATTAGCGTGCCTGAAATCTCCCTGAATATGCTTTTCTCGTTTTGCGAGAGCTGCTTGGGGCCCTGCTCCCTTTGCTCGGGCTGCTCAAACCTGGGCTCTCTCTCCCTGTCAAACCTCTGTTCCCTCGAAGGCATTCTCCTGCCTTGCATCATTGGAGGCCTCCTGTTAGCCATGCCTGCCTGATTAGGGACAGCCGGCATGCTGGAAGGCGCCCTGACCTGCCTGAACTCAGGGGTGAACTCCCTTCTTGGCTCCTGTGTAGATTGTATACCATCTTCCTTTCCGGCCCTCTCTGCAGCCCTGCTGTCCTGCCTCTCGGTTCTTTCAGCTTTTTCAAGCCTGAGCTGCTCAGGAACGACCCTTGAGCGGAGCGCCTTGTGGATTTCCTTCTTCTCAAGCTCCTCAACTTCCTTGCCGTCAGGCGCTTTCGTCACATAGTCTATTTCTGCGACGTCAATGAGCTCTTTTAGTATCAGGTCTCCCCCGCGGTCGCCGTCCACAAATGCGGTGAGCACTTTCTTCTTGCTCAGCTCGGCTATGCTCGGCGGCACTGACGTGCCGTTCATTCCTATGACGTTCTTGAAGCCGTGCTTGAGGAGGTTCATGACGTCAGCCCTTCCCTCTACGACTATGACCTCTTCGCTCTCTGCAACTGCTGGCCCGGCTGGCAGCCTGTCAGGCCCGTATTCTATGGCTTCCATTACCCTGACTGCCTTTGAAACCTCCTCGGCTAATTCGCCTGAGTCAGGCATTACCGTGTCTACCATTGTCTTGAGCAACTCCTTTGCGCGGTCAATGACATAGCCGCGCTTGCTTATCCTTACGTCTTCTATGTTCTCAACCTTCAGCCGGGCATTGCATGGCCCTATCCTCTGGATTATTTCAAGGGCTGCTGCAATGATTGCTGTCTCTGCCTTGTCAAGTGAGGAAGGTACTGTTATGGTTCCGGAGGTCTTGCCCACCCTTATTTCAGTGTCAACTTCTATTCTGCCTATCCTTCCTGAGCGCTGCAGTTCCCTGAGCTCAAGGTCTGCGCCAAGAAGGCCTTCTGTCTGGCCGAATACCGCCCCTATCACGTCGGGCCTGTCCACAACGCCATCTATCTGGATGGTTGAGTGTATGATGTACTTTGCTGATACTGGACTTATCTTTCCCATCTTCAAATCGCCTCGTGTTTAGGCACTCTAGAACAAGCCACAAAAAGCGTCAATGCAAACTTGAGATTGCCAATAACCGCTGCCGGAGTTGTTAGCAGGCTGGATAGCCCTTGGCCACTCAGCCGGTTAGTTAGCCGGCAGATTTGTCAGTTACAATCTGCAACTTTGTTGGATGAATGGAAATGCAAAGCGGCTTTTGCCGCCCCATTATTTTGTGCTTGCCACCAGTTGGTGCCTTTTAATCTTGTTTTTCTCCTATGAACCTGATGAATATGATGAAAATGTCGCCCGATACTAACCCCCGAATTCCTGGCCAGCCATTGGGCAAGCTTGTCCGGGTAACTCTGCACCGGGCTGAGTGCATATTGTGGCTCCTGTATCATCCAAAGCCATCTCGGCTCTGTCACAGAAGGACCGTATATGCACCCTTGAATGACGTAAGAGGTAGTGTGATTCACCCATTAATAAACTTTTGTATAGTGCAATATTCACTTAGCAGTGGTGATAATAGAAAGGTTTATAAATGGCATACTTACGCTTACCTGATAAAATGCCAACGCTGGAAGAGCTTATCGGAGAAAATCACACGATTAATATAGCTATCACTGGTAGTGGTGATGAGAAGGTGGCATTTCTTGAGAAAAACTCTGGTTTAGCCAGGCAGCTGCTTGAAATGGGCTTCAATGGTTTTCACATCTACGAAGTATCGCGCGGCAGCGAATGGAAAGAGAAATTTGTGAGAGTAAGCCAAGACTATGAAAGCGTTTGGAAGCCCTTAGGATTTACACCATCACACATCGCTAAGATTGTAAGAGGCAAGGGTTGGGAGCAAAAGCTCCACTGGATTGAAACAAGGTATGAAGCATCAGCTTACACGCCAACTTCAGTAGCACAGACAATGCAAAAGAAAGACTGGGCGAAAAGGCTTGGGTATGAAATCTTCGCGGTGGCGTAACATATTCAATGCTGCGAAAACTCTATAAACAGCGTTATGTTCTGCTTCTGTAATGGCAAGGAAATTCCGCGAGCGCTTCAAGACTGAAAATGACGTTTTTGACCAGTTCACAATCCGCAACCTGTTCGTTCTGAGCAGGAAGGACCATTTCGTTGAGGATACGCTTTCTCCCCTGTCAATTGGCAAGGAGGCCAATGTTTTCACTGCCGCTTCCAAAGATGGCGGCAGGGTCGTCATAAAAATTTACCGTCTTGAGACTGCTGATTTCAACAGGATGTATGACTACATTGGCGCTGACCCCCGCTACACCAGCCTGAAGAAGAAGCAGCGCGAGGTCATTTTTGCGTGGTGCCAGAGGGAGTACCGCAACCTTATGGCGTGCAGGGAAGCAGGGGTGAGGGCTCCTCTTCCGCTTGCCTTCCTGAAGAACATTCTTGTTATGACTCAGGTTGGCGATGAGCAGCCGGCACAGAAGATTAAGGATGACATTCCGAAGCACCCAAAGGAATTCTTTGCTGAAACAATTGGGCAGATTAAGAAGCTTTTCCATTATGGCTATGTGCATTCTGACCTGTCAAAGTTCAACCTCCTTAACCTGGACCAGCGCCCTGTGCTGATTGACGTCTCCCAGATGATTCCAACGAATGCCCCAAACGCCTATGAGTATCTAAAGCGTGACGTTGAGAACGTTTCTGACTTCTTCAGAAGGCTGGGTGTGAAGATTGACAACGAAAAGGTGTTCAGGGAAATTGTTGCTGTTGGGACGAAGAAGGTTTAGCTATCCGTCGTAAAACTCAACGTAGCCTTTCGCTTTTTTCTTGATTTCATCATCAAAGGTGACTAGCTTTGTTTCATTTTGTTTTGCGGCATTCACAATGACCGCATCGGCTCCTTTCAGCCCTGTTTTAATGGCAACGTCGCTTGCCAAAGAAGCGTCAAGGTTACTTATTGGAATGATAGTAAGTAGTTCTTTTTCAGCAATGGCCTCCATGGCGTTTTTGATCTCTGTTGCTTCTGCTTCGCTTCTGTTCCTCCTGATGACACCACAAAGTTCTGCCAGCGATAACGCAGAAACGAGCCCTCGAATTTCACTCCGAAATATGCTGTCCCTCACTATCTTTGCCTTTTCGTGATGTGCGTCTGGTATGAAAAAGGAAACCAGGCAGGAAGTGTCCAAAAACACATTCATCTGCTTTCATCTCCTTTCCCTGCGTACTGCTTCTACAGAGTCAAGTCCCTTTGGCCACTTAGCGGAGACCCTGGCTGCAAGCTCGTCGAATGATTTCATCAGCTTGTCAGCGTCAAATGGCCTTATTAGTATGCCTTCATTGGTAATCCGTTCTTCCACCATGCCGCCTTCCTTCAAGCCAAGCTCATCACGAAGCTTTTTCTTGAGCACAATCTGCCCTTTGGGCCCGATTTTACTTACCGCTGTAAGAGTCATACCCATTAAATAGTTATACTTATATTTAAGTCTTACTATTTTGGCAGTGGGAAATGCTGTTAAGGGAAAATAGCTGCTGTAGGCAATATTGTTTCTTAAAAGTAGTAAAAATAGAAAAACTTAAATACTTGATTGGACCACTTTGAATTATGTCTAAAGATTTGGATGGAATAATAAAAGAAGTTTACGTTTTACGTGATGATCATGCAATATGGACTGTAACTACTGTCGTATATGTAGAATCTTCTGATCCAGGAGTATCCACGTTTTCCTTGTATGAGCATGGAGGTATAGATAAGGGTCCTAAACAGCTTTTCCGAGAATACTTCAACAAACTGGGGAAAATTGGACTGCCTGATGCAAGAGACGCTGGAAAGGAATTTGGTGGTTTAGCAAGTAGACTTGATGAAATATACAATTTAAGTATACCTCAAGACCAAGCAAGAGTAAAGAACGAAAGGCAAGAATTGGAAACTAAATTAGCGAAGTTAAACCAAAGGGTAACTAAAGCATTGAATGGTGTTCCTGTTGTTGTTAATGTAACTCCCTGGCCTCTTAGGTCCACCCAGAGTTATAAGGTAACTCTGAATAAAAAGCAGTAATTAGGGCGAGCCAAAACAGTTCTTAAAACCAAATACGTTCTTTCAAGCTTGCATTAAAAATCCAAAAAAGAAAAAGGTCCCCAAGCATAACGCTTGAGGACGCTGTCCTTTTTTGCCTTCATTGTTGGTTGTTGGGGGTGGTAAATGAAGGCAAAGAAAGCTCACCTAAGTTGGTGAATGTGAGTCCTCTGCCTCGGGCCTATACTATCTCAATGCCGAGCTCGTCGTCAACCCTGGCTGACATTCCTGAGCGCACTGCTGCAGCTCTCTGCTTGTCAACCTTTCCCAGTATCCACGGGCTCTTTACGCCTGTGATAATGGTCATGACGGTTATCTTGCCCTTCATTGACTCGGCTACCCTTGCTCCCCAGATGACGTTTGCGTCCTCATCCAGGCTTTCTGTAACGAGCTCGCCAATGCGGTTTATCTCATCAAGCGTCATGTCAGGCCCCCCGCTTACATGGATGAGAGCTCCTGTTGCTCCCTTGTAGCTTATGTCAAGGAGCGGGTTGCTTAGGGCTCCTTGGACAGCTTCTTCAACACGGTTGTTGGTGTCAGAGCTTCCTACGCCGATTGCGGCCACTCCGCCGTTGCTCATGATTGCCTTGACGTCTGCGAAGTCGAGGTTGACCAGGGATGGCACTGCAATTGTCTCGACTATTCCCTTGATCATTGTTGCAATGAGCTCGTTGGCTACGGCAAAGGCCTGTTCAATGGGCAGGTTGCCTGCTATCTGGACAAGCCTGTTATTGTCTATGACGATTACTGTGTCAGAAACCTGCCTGAGCTGCTGCAGCCCGAACTCTGCCTTGTCAATCCTGGCACGTTCAATCTTGAAAGGCATTGTGACTGTGCCGATGACGATTGCATCATTCTCCTTTGCTACTTTGGCAACGACAGGTGCAGAGCCTGTTCCTGTCCCCCCTCCCATTCCTGCGCAGACAAATACCATGTCTGCCCCTTTGAGGGCTTCCTTGATTTCCTGGATTGTCTCCTTTGCTGCTTCCGCTCCTTTTTCAGGGTAGCCGCCGCATCCCAGTCCCCTTGTCAGGTCTCTTCCTATGAGGAACTTCTTGTCAGCAGTAGTAAAGTCAAGATGCTGTTTGTCTGTGTTGCATGCTATAATCTCAGCACCCTTTATTCCTTTTTTGTAGAGCCACGACACCATATTGTTGCCTGCCCCACCTGCGCCAATTACTTTTATGTTGGCTTGGCCTACCATTGCCTGTGCTACGTCTAAGTCCTGTGCGCTTTTCAATGCGTCCTGTACGATAAAGTCCATTCCAATCCACCCCGCTTTCGCAGTTTTTGTTGTTTTTATTTTTTTGATAAACCCTTTTGCTAAAAGGGTTTCATACACAACTGTAATCATGAACTTATCTACTGCAGCATATGTTTTATGTTATGTAGTTGGTGTTACAGTAATGTTTAAATACTACAGTTATGTATATTTCCAGCTAGAACGAGCAGTTTCGATGTCCAGTCAAACTGTCCGATATGTCCAAACAAATTGTCCGATAATGTCCGATTAAACCCGGCCGTTGTCCAGACGAGCGAGTTTAGTCCCGATTTCTGATTTTTTCCCAAAAAAACTAAAGTGAAGCCTTTTCCTTGATATATAAAGTATTTAAGCATTTCGCAATTTAAATATATATACTATAACGTAATACAAGTAGACTAGTATGGCAAAATCTACGTTTGTTCGTTTAAATAGAATAATTTTAACGCCCCAAGCGCTAAATAGCCCAAAGCTAAAGAATTATGCAACACAACAGCCCAGTAAGTCACCAATAAAGTTATCACTAAGATGTAGTAAAAATAGAAAAGCTTAAATACTGGCTTGCCCTTTAACGCAAGTAACATGGCAGAAAACAGCAGTGCAGCAATAGAGTTCCTTGTTGAGAAGCTTAAACAGGAGTCTTATGGCCATGTAAGTAGCAAACTCATTCTTCCCGGACCGCAGGAGTACACAACTGTAGCTTTTCTAAATGTATCATCCGACAAGGAATATCTTACTTTGAAGACGCCATCAGAATTATCACGTTTATTTGAAGGTTTAAATATACCAGGGAGTTGGGGTGAAGAAGAACATTTGGGAAGAGTGCCTCTTGGCAGTGTTGAGGATAAAGTTTTAACTATAGAACTGCCTGTTATTACAGATCGTTTTGCAGCCGGCCCATTTCGCTTTGGGAAAAAGGCTGAAAGACTCCCCTACAGAGTTGGAGTAGTGAGCTTTCAAAAATCTGGCTGGTCTGAAATCTCCTACCTTGCCCGTGCAGAGAAGGATGATAACATAGGAGGTCATCTTAGTGTAGGCATATATGTCAGTGCACCGGACAATTTGGCTGACATGTTCATGAGCCATGCAGAAGGGCATCCGAATGATGTTATGAAGATCCTGTCAGATGGCTTGTTCCCACGGCTATTTGAGAATGAACACGAATACAAAGTCGAAGAACATCAAGATGATGTGATAAGAGCAAGGCCTATAGGCATAGGAAGAAGGGGTGGAGAGATGTACTTCAGGAACTTGAGCCCTGATGAGCTTCAGCGTAAAGGCTTTGAGTTTGGCACACCTTATTTCAGCATGAAAAATGAGCTATGGAAAACCATGAGTGATATGTTTCGCGAATATGAAAAGACAGGTCAGGAAGGTGTTATGGAGATGATGAAAACAAGTCCTAGTGCCAATACTGCGTATAATGTGCTTACAGAATTGCAAAAGCTGGGCATAAAAGTACAGCCTCAGCCGCCGGTTTTTGCAGAACTTACGGGGCAAAAGTCTATCATCAACCCTAAAAAGCTGCATTACACGCCTTCTTAAAATCAGAATAATGTGGAAAAGTTTAAATTAAGCAACCGTTAGCCGTTTTACTGTGCCTACTGATTACAGGTTAGCTACTGAAGCGATTGGCCGCGCGATGAAGTCCGCAGCTAATGGGATTGATTATCTTGTGGGCGGAGATTACAAATCTGCATTTGCCTTCGCCGGGATTGGTTCTGGTCTGGAAGCTGAACCCAGCCGTGAGTTGTATAGTGGAAAAGGCGGGGAACGGCCCTCGATTGATGCTTACATAAGTGCTTCCGATAACTCAACAAAGCCAATCACAAATATTCCTACAGCGAAAGAAGTTCTTTACAGGCTGAGTAATCTCTGAGAATAAAGAAAACCAGGCTTCCAACCGGCCAATGCGGCTTGATAGTTGGCGTTTTTTTTTGGAATAGCTGGGCTTTTTTTGCAATCGGTTGCGCTTGGCAAGACTGCATCTGCCCTTTCCGCCACCGCATCGTTACCCACTTTGTTTCAGGCGGGTGTCATTTTCACGGTCGGCAAACCTGTGTCCTGAATTTCTCCTATCGTGTGCACTTTATGCATCACCTCACAGTTTATCCTTATTCAGGACAGATGTCATATAGTTAAACGGCTATTTATAATTTGGCTATATACGGCAATATCAGAACTCTTTTTCAAGCATTTCCGTGTCTTCTCTGTTCAGTTTCCATCCCACTGCTCCTGCATTCTCGCGGACGTGCTCCATTGTGGCTGCCTTTGGTATTGCTATTACGTTCTTTTTTGAGATGAGCCAGTTCAGCGCAACTTGGGCAGGGGTTTTGCTGTGTTTTTCAGCAACAGCAGCGAGGGTTTTGTTTTTCAGAATTTTCCCTTCTGCAAGGGGAGTGTAGGCTGTAAGTGCCACATCATTTTCCTGGCAGTATGGCAGCAGTTCTTTCTCGCAGCTCCTGTCAAGCAGGCTGTATTCAACCTGGTTAGTTACTATTTTGTTTTTTGTGAAGGACTGTGCGAGTTGCAGTTGCTTTGTTGAAAAGTTGCTGACTCCGATGTGCTTAACGCTGCCGCTTTCAACCAGCTCGTCCATTGCTGCGATGGCTTCCCTTATCTGCGAAGTTAAGTTAACCCAGTGTATAAGGTAAAGGTCAACATATTCAAGCTGCAGCCTTTTAAGGCTTTCCTCTGCAGCTGCTATAAGGTCATTATGTTTTAGGTGTAATGGCAGGACTTTTGTTGTAACAAACACTTTTTTGCGCGGGATATCCTTTATTGCCGCACCAACAATTTCCTCGGTGTGGCCAGAACTGTACATCTCTGCAGTGTCGATGTGCCACATCCCGAGCTTTATTGCCTTTTTTATCGCCAGAATGCATTGCTCATCATTGGAGTAGTCTGCCCTCTCCACAGGACCTTTAGCCCTGCCCATGTTCCAAGTTCCTATTCCAATTGCAGGCAGCTTTATTCCTGCTATTGTTTTACACTCCATCATGGCTTTGCTGCCGTTTCCCTCATGAACTTCTCAACCAGCACGTTTGCTGAGTAGCCGTGCTTTGAGCACCACCTGACATATTCATCATATACAGACCTTTCCACGACCATGTCGAGCTTTATCTTTGATATTCCTTTCGGGGTTGCTGCCATTGGTTACCACCTCGTGATTTGTGCTGCAGGCAAAACTGCCTGTGTTTATAATTGTATCCAAAAAGAACCGCGGCAGTTGGGAAGCATATGCCATAGCTTTAAATATTTGGAATTCCATTAATTTTGTTTGGAGAGAAGAAGGAGAGGGTTAAAGAGGGCGTGACCTTGTCCCTGAACTGCACCAGGCTTTCAAAGCATGACCGCTACGTCGAGGAGCTCTGCACCAAGATTAAGGACAATTATGATTCAATTTCTAAGCATGTAACCGTGAGGGCGAAGAAGCGCATGCTTGCAGAGGTTGACGTTTTGGCTAAAAAGGGCGATGACGTTGACCTTTATGAGGTTAAGTGTTCTCCAAGGATCACGAAGGCAAGGCGGCAGCTGAGGAAACTGAGCAAGTACCTGGGCGGTGCCATGAACATCACGAATTACTACTTCTATTGCGGCAGCTCGCACAGCATCATGACTATTTTGCTGGAGTAGCTATGGAAAAGAGGGTTTGCCACCATATTCAGCAAGTATCGGCTATTGGCTTTTTTTGCCGATACCGATATTTCTATGTTTCACCATTTGCACGTAATTTTCTATCTCTTCCCTACTACTGTGCCAGACGTTATTGATTTTCGTGGCAGGCAATAGCCCTCTCCTGCACAGCAAACTAAGATACTCCTGGCCGTATTGGGTCTCCATAGCAAGGGAAGCTAGCGGCAATAGCTCGTTATTTTTTGTTGTCTTTGCAAAGGCGCTTAAATACAGTATAAGGGACTCCTCAACCCTCCGCCCGATGAAATCGGCGAACGCCTTTAAATCACCGAAATGCGCCTTTTCCAGGCAGTCAAAGTACTTTGCCCTGTCCTTTGTCCTTATTATTACGGGAGGAAAGCCATTTCTCATTAAAATGAGGTTGCATACCAGTCTTGCAGTTCTCCCGTTGCCATCAACAAACGGGTGAATCCTGGCAATCTCATGATGGGCGAAGGCTGCCAGCTCAACAGGGTTAAATTTTATTGGATTGTCCTTGAGGTTGTAAACGAGATTGCTCATCTCGCCATTTACCTTATATGGAGGGGTTGTCTTGTGCTTTGACCCAACTATCCTGTTTTGCGACGTCTTATAGCGGCCAGCCCAGTAATCAGAAATTCCCTTTAAGGTTATTCTATGCAGCGTTAAAATGTCAGATTCCCTTATTTCCCTTTTTTCCTTGACAAAGGCATCAACGTATTCAATAGCTGCACTTTGGTTAGTGACATCAAGGTGCTCCCGAAGGCTTTTCCCTCCAATGGTGATGCCTTCCTGCAAGACAAGCCTGGTTTCATTTAAGCTTAATGTGTTCCCTTCTATTGAGGTTGAATTGTAAACGTACTCAACCATGAACTCCTCTTTCAATTTTTGCAGCTGCAACTGATTCAGAGGCCTATAGCAAATTTTAGCCTACCCCGATACCACTGCGCCTGTTCTGCGGCAGCTCGCACAGCATCATGACTATTTTGCTGAAATAGCTAGGCCCCGGCCATTATCGCGATTATTATGCCGACAAGAATCCCGATTACGAATCCAAGCAGGAAGTCAATTATTCCCTTTGAGAACAGCAAATGGGCAGTGTGCGGCCTCTCAAGCGCAAAGTAGTGCGCGAGGAACTGCCTTGCCTTTGGCGCGCTTGCCGGCTTTGACAATCTGATTACAGTTCCGGTACTATTTTTAGCCAGTTTAGCCATCTGTTCACCTTCTTTTTGGCGCGATTGTGCGCTGATGATTTCCGTGTGCTGCGCTTTTTATTAAGCTTTCTGTTTTTGCCAGCCGTTGTTTTTTTCCTGGCTGCAGCCTTGGACTTTCTTCGTGCTTTTTTCCGCTTTTGAGTTCGTGGCTGCCTTGGCTTTGGTTTTAGTGGCAGTTTTTTTGCGGCTGTTCTCGCAGGCTTGGCCTTAACTGCAGCCTTAATGGGTTTAGTTTTTGCTGTTAAAGCTGTTTTTATCGCATTTTCAATCTCTTCCTTCGCAAGCAGCGCTTTCCTGAGGTGCTTCCTTATGATTGCAGCTGCCTGGGCTGGTGTTCTTGCGCCAAGCAGCTCGTTTGCAAGCTCGTAGTCTTGGAAAACGTCCTTAATCCAGTTGTGGAAGTCGTTCCTGACAGGATTAACATGGTGGTAGAATGCCTCGCTGCTTATTGCACACAGCTTGTTCTCAAGCTCGTACACGCTGCTTATGACAGAGCCGTCTGCGCACCTGAAGCAGTCCTCTAGCTTTGCTTTTTCAAGTATATTCATTTTATTTTAGCATTTTTTGCAGCTGCTTCAGCCTTTCGGTTATCGCCCCTGCCAATTCGTCTTTTGATTTTATCCTGAGCAGCGTTCTGGCAAGCTCGGAATCGCGTATGACCTCGGCAGCCCACTTTGCAAAATCGTTCTTCACTTTATTCACATGGTGGGCAAATTGCTGCTCTGTGAGGTTTCTTGCGGCATTTGCCAGCTCAATTACGTTTTTGAGCACAGGACCGTTGTTCACCCAGAAGGCCTTTTCAGGAGGAGTGTTTGAGAGTATCCTCTTTGCTTCCTCGCTTTTCAGTTTTGCCAAAAGTATCACCCCCTTTTTTTGATGTTTGTTGCAGTTTTACGAAAACGTTTCCCGGACTATGTGCTTCAGCACTGCAAGCTGCAGATCATTCCTTGTCTTTGCTTTTTCAAGTTCTACAACAAGCTCTTTCTGGCTGAATACGTCCCTCACCCAGTTCCTGAAGTCGTTCTTTGATGCATTAACATGGTGGTTGAACACTTCATCGCTCATGTGGTCAAGCGCATGCGACAGTTCCACAAGGTCCTTGAGCACCCTGCCGTCTTTGAGCACGAAGCGCTTGTCATGGGGAGCCTCGCCTATCTTTTTGACAAGTATCTCAAGGGTAGTTGTATTTGGGGAGCGGTAAACCGACTTTCGGACAACTGTTGTGCCTGCAAGGCTTCCCCTGCTCTTTGAAGAAGATGACTTTGCTTTTTTCCCCATCTTACTCACCTCTTTTGATAAGCCTGATTATGCCGCCGTATTTAAAATTTGCGCTTTAAGCATCTACCCCTATTGCTGCGTTCAGCGCTGCCTTCATCGCTTTCTCTTCGCCTGATTTTTTCAGCCTCTCCCTGATGTCGCTTAGTATGTTCATGAATGCGATGAAGCCGTCGTATGGGCTGTCGTACGGATTGAAGTACTTGTGCACGTCCCCATCAGCAAACCATTTGGTGCACATGTAGTAGTAGTGGTCGCTTACCTGCATCCTTCGCCAGTCCTCAAGCAGCTGCGCATCCCCTGAATTCCTGATGTCCTGCTCCATGGCATAGACCTGCTTCAGGGCTGACTGCTGCATGCTATTGCCTGTCCACGCGCTCAGGTCCCTTTCGACATCGGCCCACGAGACCAGTAATGGCACGTCAAGCTCGGCAACCTGCTTGTGCTTCCGTATCGCCTCTGATGGCGTTACAAAGCCATTGTCAGGGTGCTTAAGTATTTCCTCAGGCAGCTTTTTCATGAAGTTGAATATTCCTGTCTCAGGCCACTGGTGCTCGCCAAATGTTTCATAATCCATGAACAGGTTCACCACGCTGCCGTTCCCGTTGGCGTTGCTTACCCACTTGGCAAACTTTTCAGCCGTTAGCGGCCATTCTGCCCAGCTCCTTTCGCTGAACCTGAAAGCTATGTCATCGGACAGCCTGTAGTTTTTCAGCAGCAGTGATATTTTTTTGGTGCCTTTGGGCTTGTAAATGAAGTTTGGGCTTCTCCAGCCGAGCACGTGGTCTGCCCCCTCAGCCAGCACTCCTTCATACCCCATTTTTTCAGCAATGGCAGCAACCTCATTCCTGTAAATTAGCTCTGTGTTCCTGAATACCTTTGGGCTTTTCCCGAACACGTTCCTGATTAGCCTGTTGTGCAGCTTTACCTGCTCGATGAATTCAGGCTTTGAGTACACGAAAGCCAGGCTGTGGTGGTAGGTCTCGTCAAGGAACTCCACCCTTCCTGTCTTTGCTAGCTCCCTGAAGGAGTCAACCGCCCTTGGCTGGTGGCTCATGAGCTGCTCAAGCACAACGCCGCTGAGCGAGTAACTTGCCCTGAACTCCGGATGCTTGTCGAGGAGCTCCAGCATTATGGCGTTTGCAGGCAGGTAGCACTTCTTGGCAACCCTGTCAAGTATTTCCCTGTTTTTCTGCTCGTTGAAGTAGCTGCTGCCCTTGCCTATGTCAAAGACAGTGTACGGCCTCAGCCTCAGCGGCTGGTGAACCTGAAAGTAAAAACACACGTCTACCATCTTGCATTTTCTCCTGTTATCATGCTGTTTAAGTCATTTTCTGTTGCGGCAGTCAAACTCCGCGCAGGCTGTTGTAAACGTCAATGCATTTCTGTGCTGAGCTGCTCCAGCTCAGCCTGCTTACCTCATCATAGCTGTTTCGCTGCAGCTCTGAATGCATCTCTTTGTATCTGAGTGCTGCAACCATCTTGTTTGCCATCTGGTCAATGTCCCAGAAGTCAACCTGTAGCGAGTGCTTTAGCACTTCCTTTACCCCTGACTGCTTGCTGATGATGACTGGGGTGTTGTTCATGACTGCTTCAAGCGGTGTTATGCCAAACGGCTCTGATACTGAAGGCATCACATAGAGGTCTGCCATCCTGTAAGCCTTGTGTATGTCGTCGTTTTTCAGGTATCCTGCGAACAGCACATTGTGCCCTATGCCGAGCCCTGCTGCCTTTTCTATTACTGCCTGCTCCATGTCGCCTGAGCCTGCAACGATGAACCTGATGTTCGGCTCTGACTCAAGCGCTTTCTTTGCTGCTTCAATGAAGTAGTCAGGGCCTTTCTGCAGCGTTATCCTGCCAAGGTAAAGCACTGTTTTCTGTCCCGGGTTTCTCTCGGCATAAACTTTCGGTATGTCATCCCTGTCAATGGCATTGTGCACGACCCTTATTTTTGATTCCGGTATGCCGTAATGCTCAATTATCTTCTGCTTTGTGTAGCCGCTTACCGCAATGACAGCGTCTGCCTGCTGCATCCCTTCCTTTTCAATGTGGTAGACGTGCTCGTTCGCTCCAAGGCCTCCTGTCCTGTCAAACTCCGTAGCATGTACATGAACCACAAGCGGCTTTCCCGAAGCCTTTTTGGCAGCAATCCCTGCCTCGTATGTCATCCAGTCGTGGGCGTGGATTATGTCAAACTGCTCTTCTCTTGCGATCCTGGTTGCTTCATGCGCAAACCTTTCCACTTCTTCAAAAAGGTTGCTGCCGTAGATTGGCTTGATGCCTTTCATTTTCAGCATGTGCTGCTCGTACTGCGACGGGCTCATGTAGGCAGCCATTGCCGACTTGACAGGCTTCACTTTAATATTTGCAATATTGGCGCTCCTGATTTTCAGGAACCCGTGCCTGTCTGCCTCGGCTGCTGCCTGCGGAAGCACAAGCACTATGTCAATGCCGTTCTGGCTCAGCCCTTTGGTAAGGCCGTAGCACGCTGTTCCAAGCCCTCCGGTATTCATGGGCGGGAACTCCCAGCCGAACATGAGCACCTTCATGGCTGCACCACCCATTCTTTGCGGGCTTTTTCAGCTCGTTCTTTCTGCTTTAGCTGCAACAGCAGTTGAGTTTTTTGATTGACCTTTCCACATCGTCTTTGGACGATGGGACCCGTCGTGCTTGCACGACGTGGTTTTCTAAAAAGGTCATGTGGCTGTTGCAATGAGCTGTTACCGTCTTTTTGGGCAAGGAATCGCGCATGCTCCTCGCCAATTGGTGTTAGATTGAAAATCCTGACGTATTCTAACTTGACTACCTCAGCTACAAAGCCCTTGTTTACGAGAAAAGTAAGATGTGTCTCTGCAGTCCTCCAGTTTATTCCTGTGCCTATGGAAATCTCATTAGTTGTCTGCTGGCCGGACAAAAGAGCTATGAGGATTGCCTGCCTCAGCTCCCTGAACGTCCTTCTACTCCCGTTCATCAAATTAATTCTCCCTTACACCCGCTTTTTGCTGATACGCCCTTAATTGCTTTGCCTGTATAAAAATCTTTGTTTTAATAAGAGGTTCTGACTATAACCGCTCGGGTTGCAGTGACAGCGATAATGGCTAAAGTCAAGAGCCACAAGCAAGAGATTGGCGGCTCCTGACTGCGGAATGGAGCTGGTATGTTCACCAGCGGAATGACAGCATTTAAATATCCTGCAAGCCGGTTAACAGTGTTTTCATGGAAAGCGGTAGTAAAAGAGGGGAACATTTGTCATGAAGCCTGCTGATTACTGTTTTGAGGTTTCCTGGGAAGTCTGCAACAAAGTTGGGGGCATTTACACTGTGCTCAGCTCTAAAGCTGCGACCATGAAAAGCCAATATGATTCAGGCTACATTGCAGTGGGCCCGTACTTTGCGAGCAGGGTGAGCGGCGAGTTCAACGAGAAAATTCCTCCTGATTTGCTGAACGCTGTTTTTGAAAAGCTGAAGGCTGATGGCATAATCTGCCATTACGGGAACTGGCTTGTTGAGGGCGAGCCGGACGCTGTCCTGATTGACTTTGCAAATTTTACAGCAAGGAAGAACGAAATCAAGAGGGAGCTTTGGGACAATTACAGGATTGACTCGCTCAACACCCAGTACTTTGACTATGACGAGCCTGTCATCTGGGCTTACGCTGCAGGAAAGCTTGTTGAGGCCTTCGCAGCCATGCAGCAAAGCAGCAAGGTTGTTGCCCATTTTCACGAGTGGCTCGCTGCTGCAGGGCTTCTTTACCTTCACAGCAGGAAGGCAAATGTGGCAACGGTTTTCACAACCCATGCGACAACACTTGGCAGGACGATAACGAATGCAAACATGGACATTTACAGCCTTTTTGGCTCAGTTGACCCTGGACATGAAGCGTACAAGCTCGGCGTTTACACCAAGCACCAGACAGAAGTCGCTGCTGCTGCAAATGCTGACGTGTTTTCAACTGTAAGCGACATTACCGCAGCAGAGGCTGAGCATTTTCTGAAAAAAGCCCCGCAGGTTATCCTGCACAACGGCCTCAACATGGGCCACTTCCCGACTTTTGAGGAGGCATCTGTGAGGCACAGGCAGCTCAAGAGGAAAGTCAATGAATTCACATCCTATTACTTTTTTCCTTACTACACGTTTGACCTGGAAGAGACATTGTACTACTTCCTTTCCGCGAGGTATGAGTTCCACAACAAAGGCATTGACGTCTTTATAAGGGCGCTTGGGCTGCTCAACCAGGCGCTGAAGGCAGAGAAGTCAAAGAGGACCATAGTAGCTTTCCTGTGGGTGCCTGCAAACATCCGCGGCATAAAGCGCGAGCTCATTGAGAACCGGACCCAGTTCCAGGATGTCAGGGACACAATCATTGACGACCTTGAGTTTGTGAAGGAGCACCTCATAAACTCTGTCATCAGCCAGAAGAAGATTACCGACGTTGACCTGCTCAGCAGCGAGACAGTTTTTGAGCTGAAGCGCAAGGTGCTGAAGTTCAGGAAGGCAGGCAGCCCTCCCCTGTGCACGCACGACCTTTACGACGAGGACAGGGATACCATACTTAACGCGTGCAGGGCAGCAGGCCTGAGTAACAGTGCAGAAGACAGGGTTAAGGTTGTTTTTTACCCGATTTACCTTACAGGCGCTGACGGCCTGCTTGACCTGAATTATTATGAGAGCATGCAGGGCTGCCATCTCGGCGTTTTCCCGAGCTTTTACGAGCCCTGGGGCTACACCCCCCTTGAGGCAGCTGCTCTTGGCGTTTCCTCGGTGACCACAGACCTTTCAGGCTTTGGCAAGTACATCGAGCCGCATTCTGCGCAGAAAAAGTTCCCGGGCGTGTTCATAGTAAAGCGCTCCGGCATCGCAGACGATGACTTTGTAAAAAGCCTTGCAACAGTGCTTACGACCTTTGCTCACTACACGAATGAGGAGCGCATCAAGAACAAGATTGAGGCGAAGCACGTTTCCAGCTTGGCTGACTGGAAGTTCATGATACGGCAGTACATGACCGCCCACCAGGTTGCGGCGAGCAGACATTGGAAATAAGAAGATTTGTGGTGGTTAGTCCGCTGTGGAATATTTCTGAGGATGATAATCTGAATGTCAGTACAACTGAAAATTTTAGGGTTGTCAACGACAAAAGTGCCGAAGAAAGCTCGGCAGAATTAGCATTCCCTGCCTTTTGGGTTGGTAGGGTTGAGAACTTTAGTCTTGAACAAGACTAAGACTGTTTGGCCGGGAGGGTTGTTGGCGAGTAGTTATATTTTCGTTTTAGTTCTTTAATCAACGCATCATCTTTTTTGTCAACAAACTTTACTTTGCTAAAAAGTTTCTTGGTAAAATCTAGGTGTTCTTTCTTAATGGAGAAATCTACATCATAATCACGACTTAATATCCTTTCTAGACCGTCTAAACAGATCAGTTCTATTGCAAAACCCTTACTTTCTAAGAAGTCAATAAATTCTGCCAGACTGAACAAAAATCTGGCTTCATTGTCATTCTCCCTAAATGCAAGGATAAGAAAGCCATCCTCGTCATATTCAATGATTATTGGTGAAATCTTTCCCGAATTCATGAGTTTCTGTAAGAGTTCACCGTAGTTTAAATGGGCAGGGTCCTTTCCGTCCTCACTCCAAGACGGAATATGCCATTTTACGAATATGTTGTATTGAAAACTCATGCCGGTAGAGCTTAAAACGTTCAGTTTTTAATTTTAACTGATTTTTCACGTTCAACTTTGTCCGAAGGAGGATTGAGAAGCATGAAGGAGATAAGTGAGACAAAGGCTGAGCAGCTTAACAGGCAACCCTAGAAAACGAAACATTTTTATATTATCTCTGTAGAGATAATGTTATCTCTGGTGAGATAATGGATTTGGCTGTTAAAATAGTGGGGATTTACGATTGCGAACCGAAGGCAGAACTCTCCATTAGGGAGCTAGCCAAGAGGCTGAAGGCCACATACAGCTTTGTTTACGCGGCTGTTGATAAGATGACTAAGGAAGGCATCATAGGGATTGCTGTTAAGGGCAGGGCCAAGATGTGCTCTTTGAATCTGAGAAATGATAAGGCACGGGCTTTGCTGGCCATACATGCAATCAATAGGAAAGAAGAGTTTCTGAAGAAGAACAAGCTGATTGGAGAACTGCTTTCAGAGTTCGTGAATAGGGTTGCGGGTGAGGATGTTTACTCTATTGTGTTGTTTGGCTCGTATGCGAAAGGCTCAGCTTCTGCTACTAGTGATGTTGATTTGCTCGTGGTTGGTGCTTCTAAGATGCAGCTGGACAGCAAGGTTGCAGCTGAGGCTAACAGTCTTGAAGCTCGGTATGGGAAGGAAGTGAATGCTGTAGTTGTAGACAAAACAATGTTTTTGAAGTCGCTGCGAAGCGAAGGGGTTACTGCTGTGAAGGAAGTGTTGGCTGACCACATTATATTGTCGGGTTTTGAACGCTTTTGGGAGCTTGTGAGGGAGGGCTTAAAATGACCAGTAAACAAATGGTTAAGGACAAGCTTGACATGTATGAGCGGAAAGGCTTGTTCAGCAGGGACTCAGGCATCAAGCGTTTGGTGGGAAACTTCATGGCGAAGGCCAGGCATAATCTTGAAACAACCAAGGTTGTTTATGACTTGTCTGAAAGCAGCGTAGCTAAGGAGGCTCTGAAAATAAGCAGTTCTTACGCTGCATATGACTGGGCTATCGTTTCAGCGTATTATGCGATGTATCACGCCGCCCTAGGCGCATTGGCATCTTTGGGCTTTAAAAGCGAAGACCACGAAGCCACCAGAACAGCTCTGTTATATTATTACGTTCTTGAAGGCTCGCTCGAAAGCAGGTACGTTACCGCTCTGGAAAAGGCCAGGAAGCTTGAAGAGGACTATGTCCAAAAGCTGTATAAAGCAAAGCGAACTAGGCAAATAGCCCAATACTCTGTAGAGGGCGAATTCAGCAGGGTTGAAGCCAAAAGCCTGGTAGAAGATGCATTGGGGTTTGTGAATCGTATAAGCGAATTGCTTAAGTAGGATAGGCAGAATTAAGAAGTCTGACACAATAAGAGACGAGTATAGATAGCAAAAAAGAGGAATTAAGGCATGATTGAGCTAAGGAAGGACTACATCCTTGACCGCTGGGTGATTTTAGCGCCATCGCGCAAGAAAAGGCCAAGGGATTTTGCAAGACAGGCCTCTGACGTGTCTTCAGGCGCCTGCGTTTTTTGCAAAGGCAACGAGAAGCTCACCCCGAAGGAGATTGGCAGGATAAACGGCCCAGATAAGAGCTGGTCAATGCGCTGGTTTCCCAACCTGTTTCCTGCTGCGGAAGAGGACGGCCAGAAGGATGTAAGAACAGACAACACGTTCTACACCTTTGCAGCTTCTTATGGCAATCATGAAATCATCGTTGAAACGCCCAAGCACGAAATGCAGCTCTGGGATTTTTCCCCGGATGGAGTGCAGCAGTTGCTGAAAGTGTACGTTGGAAGGATTTCTGAGCTGGGCAGAAAAAACGCTGTGAAGTACGTTGCTGTCTTCAAGAACCACGGCGCTGAAGGAGGGGCAAGCCTGGCCCATTCGCACTCGCAAGTCACTTCAATCAACATACTGCCTCCTCAGGTGAGGGAAGAGGCTGCTGTAATGAAAAATTACCCTTTCTGCCCTTACTGCAACCTTTTGAACACAGAAAAGAACAGCTACCGCAGGTGTTTTGAGAACAACCATGCAGTTGCTTTTACGCCTTACGCTTCAAGGTTTAACTTTGAAATCTGGATTTTTCCCAGGAGGCACTTCAGGCAGCTCTCTGATGCAACGACCGAGGAGCTGGCGGGAATCTCTGAGCTGCTGCAGCGGGTATTATCAAAATTAAGGGAGTTGAACGCGCCTTACAACTTTGTCCTGCACTACCTGCCTGCTGCAGAGCCAAGTGACTTTCATTTTCACATTGAAGTCCAGCCGCGGCTTTCAACATGGGCAGGATTTGAGTTTAACACAGGCATAGTCATCAATTCGGTCACTCCTGAAGACGCTGCGAGGTTTTACCGCGGCGAGGAGTGAGTGATGGAAGCATGAAGGTTGTCCACGTTCTCAACAGCAGGGCGATTGAGAAAGAAGTTTCAGAAGCCGAGCCAAGCTTTATACTTTCAAACAGCGCTGGCGGATTTGCCCACTTTTCCACTTCAAACAGCAGCAAGTACCAAGGATTCTTTGCAAAAATCGGGAACAAGCTCTTCAAGATTCTTGAAGGCGTAAATGCTGCTTCAGATGAGAAAATCTCACCCGTAGAGAACACAGGCTACTCTGCAATTTTCCACCGCGGCAGCTTTTACGAATCATTTTTCGTGCCGCAAAAAAGGAACTGCCTTATTTACCAGTCAAGCATCGAGCTGCCAGTTGAGCTTTCCTTTGACATAATGCAGGCAAACGACTTCAGGCAGTGGGGCAGGCACTACAGCGTGGCTGAGGCAGCTAATAACGCGGTAGTAGTTCATTTCACCAAAAAGACAGACAGCAGGGAAGACAGCAGCAATGGCAGAGTTGAATATGATATTTTCGTTGCTGTAAAGCATGACGGCTTTATGGGCAGCCTCAATGACGAGTGGATGAAGCGCAACTACAGGCTGGACAAAAAAAGGAACTCTGCGAGCGAAAGGTATGTTTACAAGGCAGCCACGATAACCGCAAAGACTCTGGCAATAGCGGCAGCAGAAACCGCAGAGGCAGCCCTGAAAGAGGCAAACGCTGTCTTCAAATCAATTGACAGGCTCAAAAAGGAATCAAAGGCACATTACGACAGGTTATACAAATCTTTGCTGAAACAGAGCAGCAACGAGGAAACAGCTATGGCTGCAAACGCTGCGGCAATTGCATTGGACAGATTGAAAACCTCGCAAGGGATGTTCGCTGGCTTGCCGTGGTTCTTTCAGGAGTGGTCACGGGACGAACTTGTTAGCTGCATCGCTCTTCCTGCAGCAGAAAAGAAGAAAGTCGTCCTGAAACATCTTGACAGGGTTCTTGACGACGGCAGGCTGCCCAACATTGAGGCTGGGAAGTACGGTGGTTCCCCCGCCAATTCTGCCGACAGCATAGGATGGCTCTTCAAAAGGGCTTCTGAGCTGTATTATGAGAAAAATCTGACAGCTGCAGAGGTGAAGAAGCTAAAGCATGCATTAAAGAAGTCAATTGACGGGCTGCTGCGTTTTCATTCAAAAAACGGCTTTATCACAAACGAAAAGGACGAAACTTGGATGGACACGAGCTACAACGATAATGGCAGGAAGGGAGTTTGCATTGAAATCCAGGCCATGCAGCTCAACATGTACCGGTTGATGCACAAGATTTCAGGGGATTCAACTTACAAAAAGCTTGAGCAATCGTTGCTGCATAACGTGCGGCGCTTCCTCTGGAATGGCAGCATTCTTGCTGACAGGCTCAACGACTTCACGGTGAGACCGAATGTTTTCATCGCCGCTTACATTTACCCGCAGCTACTTTCTAAAAAGGAGTGGGAAGTCTGCTTTGAAAATGCAATACAGCGGCTATGGCTTGATTGGGGAGGCATTGCAACGATAGACAAGAGCCATCAGAACTTCCGCAGCGAATATACAGGCGAAACTAACGAATCTTACCACAGGGGCGACAGCTGGTTCTGGCTCAACAACTTGGCAGCGATTGTAATGCACAACATCAGTAGCAGAAAATTCAAAAGCTACATTCAGAAAATCGCAGCTGCCAGCGCGAGCGACATCTTATGGAAAGGGGCAGCCGGCTGCGGCAGCGAATTAAGCTCCGCATCGTCACAGAAAGCAGAAGGCTGCCTTAATCAGGCGTGGAGCAACGCAATGTTTATTGAACTTGTGGAGTTATAACCGCATTGGCATTGCAATAAACATAGGGTCGTGTGGAGACCAGAGATTGCTGCCTGTATTAAGCAGCAGTCCTACATTCTTTCTCATAAAATCACCCATCGGGCTTTTATAGAATACCACATGGTAGCCCCTCTGGGTGAGTTGCGCTTTTATACCAAAGCCGTCATTTGGGGTAGCGACGGCGCCGACAAGAGGCGCACCCTCTGCAAGTCTTTCCAAGGGTGCAACGGACGGCAAAAGCGCTTTTGTATACGGGTTAAACATGGTGAATAAGTGCACTTTTGAAACACCTAAAGCAGTTAAGGGTTCTTTTGCATCCTCAACAACTGCAGGAATTGGTGTAATGACTGCAGAATTCTGCAGTACTTGGATTTCAGGGTTTCTTGTATAGATGTCGTCTATGGCAAATATGCGTGAGTTGGCGCAATATTGTAAAGCCCATTGTTCAAGTGCTGGGGCGTGTGGCATGCTCCCTGCACCAATGTCAGCGACAACAAGGCCTGTCCGTGGCAGCACTGCACCTTGCTCTGCAAGTTTTGCGGTTAGCTCATGCATCATGCGGATAAATAATTCCTGCGCTTGTTCCGAGAGCGTGTTCATCATCGGTTCACCAGTCATTCCGAGTCCGCCATAGCCGTGATGCATAGCGCCTGCCCCCACGCCAATGGTGTATTCTCATTGTGCCTGTCAGTTTTCCCATAGTACAGTTCAGGCATTTCCCCTTTCTCATTCATCACTTCAAGCGTCTTTCTGGTGTAGTGGGCGTACTTCTCAGGGTTGTTGAGCTGTTTGTAGATTATCGCCAGCCACGGGAAGCCGAATGTCCATTCTGCTTCAGCGCCGTTTTCGTTGTAGTATTTGTCGCCGACGTACCTTACTACTCCTTTGTTCCTGACAAGCTTTTCCTCAACGTTTTTCAATATCATTTCGCGCTGATGCGGCGTGGCAACATCGTAAGGATAAATCAGGGACAGTAAAGCCAAATCAACTTCCTTTGACTCGGATTCTCTTGGCAACAGCTGCTGCAGCGCTTTTTCGCCGTTTTCTATCAGCTGCTTTGAGACTTCAATTCCTGAAATTTTTGCAATGGTTTTCAACCCTGCAACGCAGGCGCCAATGGACGAAGCGTGAACCTCCTCGTTCCCCTCCCACATTCCGTTATCTTTATCGTGCCAGTAATGTATTGCTTCGATGTAATTTACAAGTTTTTGCAGAATCCTCAAATCAGCTCTGTTGCGAATTATCTTTACGCCCTTGTTTTCCAGTTCTCCAATCTTAAACAGGATAACACCTATCGCATCGTTTTGCTTGTTGCCCCACTCTTCCCACAGTTCTTTCATGGTCATAGGGTCGTATCTTGCGTGAATATACCTGAAAGCTGCTTTTGGGTTAGGCTGCCTTATCATCCAGTCAATCTTGTACTCGTGCTTCAGGAGCAGGTCCAAAAGGGCGTGGTACACCTTCTTCACGGCAGCGGTATTCTTCACAGCTTCAAAGCCAAGAGCAGCATAAACAGTATCGCGAATCCAACACAGGTTGTATCCTGTCTTCACATCCTTTCTGCTTGCAGAGAACAGCCCTGAAGGATGCAGCAGCGACTCCAGTATTGCAATGCTTTTGGCTATCACCCCATACCACCAGTACAGTCATCATTTCTCCCCTATTTAAATCTTTCTATTTTAGTTACTTGTAAGTGGTTAAAACAGATAAATTTAAATATAAGCTAATCTTAATCGTTTATATGACAAATATGACAATTGATCTTACTTTTGAAGATACAGCAGATACAGCAAAGTTGGATAAGCAACTTGCAGCGCTGGTGGGCAAGTTACAGAGAGGTCAGCCTGTGCTTCTTTTCAACCAATATAGCGGAAATGAACGTCCTTCTACATTTATTATAGACTATACTAAACTTTATGCCAGAAATGGTGAAAATAAGCCTCTCGTATCAATTCGGGCTTCAGGAGTCGTCTACGAACTTAATAAAGAGGGAAATTGGGTGCCAGCCTCTATTCAGTGGGGGAAAAACTTTTTTCCTGAAAAAGGGAGCTACATTGCGGTTGGACGCAATGAAATAGCCCAAACGCTGCAATCAAAGGACCTTAAACACCCTGGCGAACTTCCATTTTAGAACTGACTTTTCTAAAGATTTTTAATTAGTTCAATAATCTCTTCCTCTAATGACCCTCTACCTCATCGGCATCGGCCTCAACGACGAAAGGGACATTTCAGTGCGGGGGCTTGAAATTATTCGCAGTTGTAATGCAGTCTATTTGGAAAGTTACAGTTCGCTTCTTAACTGCAGCATTTCCGATTTGGAAAGGTTTTATGGCAAGAAGATCATTGCCGCTGACAGAAAACTTGTTGAGCAAAGCGATGAAATAGTTGCGGCAGCGGCAAAGAAAAACATTGCCTTGTTGGTAATAGGCGACCCCTGGGGCGCAACCACCCACATTGACATTATGCTCCGCTGCCGCAAAAAGGGCATACCGTTCAAAGTAATTAACAACGCTTCAATTATAACAGCTGTCGGCATTACTGGCCTGCAGGTTTACAAGTTCGGCAAGACCACCAGCGTCCCGTATCCGGATAAGAATTTCAGGCCTGAAACCTCTTACGAAATCATCAACCAGAACAGGCTGCTTGGCCTGCATACGCTGCTTCTCCTTGACATCAGGCCTGATTTGGGGAAATTCATGACAATCCCTGAAGCGATAGGCATTCTCCTTGAGATAGAGTCAAGGAAGAAGCAGAAAGCATTCACTCCTGAAACGCTATGCGTTGGTTGCGCAAGGATTGGCAGCGATGGCTTCGTAATAAAAGCTGCAGCAGCCAAGGATTTGAAAAATTTCAATTTTGGGAAGCAGCCGCACTGCCTTATTGTCCCGGGCGAGCTGCATTTTGTTGAGGATGATGCCTTGCGGCAGTGGAAATAGGTTTCATTTTTTCGTCTTATCGTCGCCAAAATTCCAGGAATCAAAACATTTAAATATATGCCTCAAAATAGAGTTTTGAGTTATTATAAGGGTTGGTTGGTCATTTTTGATTGTTTGGGGTGTAGCTGATGCAGAATAAGGAAATCTTTAATGTTTTTTTCAGGGAAAAGCCGGCAATGATGCTCCTTGGCCTGAAAAACGCAAAGTCGGGGGTTTACGCTTCCTCACTGGCGAAGTCCATTGACTGCACTTACTCGCATGTTGTCAAGATACTTCAGCAGATGCAGAAGGCAGGACTTGTTAATTTTGAGAAGCAGGGCAGGCTTAAGCTCCTGACGCTGACAAAGAGCGGCTCTGATGTTGCAGACCACATTGATAATGTCAGGAATATCCTTTGATTCTATTTCAAGGAAGAATAAGCGTATCAATGTCCTTGTCTATTTCTTCAACATCCGAGGTTCCTATTTCCTGCACAATCTGCTCTGCCTGCACTATTTCCGGCACTTCTGCCGCAGCTGGTGGCAAAGGCTGTTCTGGCACTGCCGGTGAAGGCGGCTGGGGCTGAGTTCCAGGCCCGGGCTGCTCTGTAGTTTTTGGCGCACATGCTGCAACCAGGAGTATTGTTAAAATCAAAATTGCCGCGATTGCTGAATTTGTGAATGCGTTTCTCATTTATTTTTTCCCTCTTCCTGCTCAACTGCTATCTCCTGCTCGCCATGGCAAGGCTGGCCTCCAAGCCCCCTTATGTCCTTTCTTACCTCCTCAAGCAGCCTGTGGGCTTCCTGAACCATGTCACGGGCCTCCCTAATCAGGTTTTTGCCTTCCGCAATTTTTGTGTCATCCTCGCTTGCAAGCAGCTCTTTGGCCTGTTCCAGCTTCTCCCTTGCAGCGCTAATCTTGCTGCTGAACTCGGCCAGTTTGTCGTCAACAGCTGATGTGTCAGTGCTATTGTCTTCCATGCCATCTAGTGCGCAGTCAAGCTTCTTCTCAATCACTTCGCTCCGGTGGATTACGCCATTTATCTCTGCCCTTAACAGCCCCTGTGAATGGGCTTCGCTTGCGCGCTTTACCTCCTTTACAGCATCTTTAAGCTCTTTTACTGCGGCATTAAGCTCTTCTTTGGTTGTTGCGACCGATATCTTTTGCTTTATAACCTCAATCTCTGATAGGAGTGCATCAATCCTTGCAACCTTCTCTGCGACCTCTTCTTCAGGCATGTTTTCTGAGCCTTCGATCCTGTCCTTGAGCTTCTGGAGGTGTGTCACTATCCTGTCAACAGCCTTCAGTGCCGCTTCTTTTGCCTTTTCAACAGCATCTGTCCTAATTTTTGTGCAATCATCTGATTGTGTTTCGTTGCCGCAGCTTCTAAGCCGCTCCTTCGCTTCCTTAAGGCTGTCAAGCCGCTCCTTGTACGTTCCCTTGAGCGTTTTCTCATCTTCTTTGAGCTTTTCAAAGGCCTTCTTCCTCGCCTCCTTTGCAGCGTCTGCAATCGGCCTTATCTTGAAGTTCTCGTCTGCCTTGACAACCCTGAGCTTTGCCAGCCTCGCCTTTGCCTCTTCCGGAGTTAGCCCTTCAACCTCTTTCAGCCGCGCCCTGTCCAGCGCCTCAACCTTTCCCAGGTCAGAATCTGCAACTTTGGCCCTGAGGGCTTCGCGCTTTTCCTGCGCTGCTTCCCTGGCATTCTTACGCCTCTCCTGCGCCTTTTCCTGCATACTGTCCTTTTTTCCTTCAACAGCAGCCTTGAGCGTTTCTATTTTGTCTTGCACCCTTGTCTGGACATTCTCTTTTTTCACCTGCGCTTTTTCCTGTGCAGCTGCCTGCTTTTCAGGAGCGCGCTCTTTTGCAGCAGCAATTGCCTGCGGCTTTTCCCGGGCTTGAGCCGCATCCCCGGACTCAGCGAGAACAGCCGGTGCTACAGCCAAGCCGATTACGGCTATAAAGAGGATTAGGGAGAGCTCCACGCCTTTCGCCATGAGCTCATTTTTTTGCTGGACGTTATAAATAGTTTTCGGTGCGTAGTGCGCGAAGTGCAAAGAATTAAATATAAGCTATAATTGTTTTTTTAGTGGTGTTATAAAATGTTTTTAGTTGACAGGAACAAGGACGGCTTTGCCTCGCTGCCTGCGCATGAGATAAAGCCGGAAGATGCAAAGAACATCAGCTCTGAACTGGCTTTTAAGATACTTAAGCTTCTCTCAGAAAAGCCGATGTACCCGATTGAGCTGGCAAGTGCTCTGAAGGTCCATGAGCAGAAGGTTTACTACCACATTCGCAACCTCGAAAAGGCGGGCATAATCAGGGTGGTAAAGCAGGAAGGCAGGCAGGGCGCTGTAGCCAAATACTACGGGCTTGAGAAGCCTGCTGTCTTTGTCCGCTTTAAGGATTTGGAGGAGACTCATAAGCTCTTTAATATGAAGACAGGCTCGGATTTTCTTGAGCCGTTCGTGAAGGATGGCCAGCTTAATGCCCTGATTGTTGTTGGAAGCCCCGACCCTCACGGGCCTGAAAAAGCCAGGTCCAAGGACGGCTATTATGGCATGGACCTTGCGCTTTTCCTTGGGACTTTTCTTAACTATGTCCCGAAGTTCTACGTTAAGCTTGATACTGACGCAAGGGAGGAAGACCTGAAGGGCAACAACCTCATACTGATTGGAGGGCCTGTTGTGAACCGGGTTACCGGGCTTGTTAACCCTAAGCTGCCTGTGCGGTTTGATGAGAAGCAGCACTGGGCGATTTATTCAACAATAACCGAAACATCCTACCCGACTGACGAATCAGGCATTATTGTAAAGGCGAAAAGCCCCTTCAACCCTGACAAGAGCGTCCTTGTTGTTGCCGGCAAGAGGTACTTTGGAACCAGGGCAGCCATAATCGCTTTCCTGAGGCACTTTGACGAGCTTGCAAAAGGCAATGTCCACGACCGCAGCGTAAAGGCAAGGGTTGTTGAGGGTATTGACCTGGACTCTGACGGGATAATTGATGAGACTGAGTTTAGGGAGTAATCACAGGTGTAACGGCTGCGGCTTCCGGGGCTGTTATTTTTTCCTCAATCCTCCTTGCGGCCAAGTGATGTTTTGCTGCGGCTATGAACTCTTCCTCTCTTTCAGTCCTTATTATTGCTCCTGCTGCCTCGTGGTGGCCGCCTGCCTGCCCTCCCACTGTTGCGGCAATTGTGGTAAGAAGCTCCATGAGGTTGAATTCGCCTTTCACAAGCTTCTCACCGGCAAGCCTGAGGCTTATCTTGGTGAAGTCGTCAGGGGCTCTGGCAAGCGATAGGACGAAAGTCCCTGGCTGGAAGCCGTTGGACTTGGCCACTATTGACGCAAGCGTTCCTATCATCGTTGGCATGATATTGTCTTCTGCGTTGATTATGACCATGCCATTCTCAAGTATGATGCTTTTCTTCTGGCTGCTGCTTAAGGTGCCGTTGCTCTTTAGCGCCTTTTCATACCACATTAGCGAGCCGGATATCTGTTGCTTGTAGTCGCCAAGCGTGCGAAGCGCCTCTTCCTTGCATTTTCTGTCACCAAGGCATGCGCCTATTCCAACCGATGCCTTCCCGAGCCTTCCGCAGGCGTTGAGCAGCGTCGCGAACTCCCTTGCGTCCCTCAAAGGCGAGCCGTCAACCTCGTGCTTCAGTATGTAAACCGGCCCGATTATTGACTCTGGGCTTTTCTCGTTTATTCGCTGCAGGACAACCCCTGTTGCCAGCCTCACGAGCTCCCCATCATCCAGGTCAGTCAGTTTTTTCCAGCCGTTTCCGCTCTTCGGGTTTATCCCAAGCTGCTGTATGAACTGTATTGCCGCACTTTCGCTGCCTGTCACTCCCGGTATTGGGAATTCGCTGCTGTACTCAAGCACCTTGTGCAGCGGTTTTGTCTGGACTCCAAAAAGCCTGAGCCCTGTAATGACCTTCAGTGTTCCGGCTGCTTTCGCATCCGCAAGTATCTCCTTGTTAAGCAGGCTGAAGCCGTTGTCTTCCTGCATGTCGCCGATGGCTCCTATGAGCGCGATGTGGGCGAGGTCCTTGTTTTTCTCGCTGAGTGCTTTTGAGAACAGGTATGAAACTCCTGCTCCTGAGATTTCCCTTGAGGATTCAATTCCTGCCAGGTGCGGATTTGCATGGACCATGTTTTCAGCAGCTGATTCGCCCTGTATGTGGTGGTGGTCCAGTATGAACACTTTCTTCCCGTTGGCGGCAAGGTGCTTTCTTAAGAGGCCAAACTGCCCTGTCCCAAGGTCTGTGAACACATAGTACTGGTAGCTTTCGGCAGCCAGCTGGATTGCAACCTCTTCAGTCAATTGCGGGGCTATTGACAGGCAGTATTTCCTGTTCTCCCTTATGAGCGTTTTTATTATGACTGCTGCTGAGCTGAGCCCGTCAGCATCCAGATGGGATACCAGCCGTATTGTCTCTGCCTTGTCAACCTTGCTGAATGCCTCGGCAGCCTCTTTCACCATCTGCTTGAGAAGCTCAATCTGCTCAGCTTCATTTTTTTTGTCGCCAGGCTCAGAATTCATGCCTTTTTTCCCGGCTTGCTGCTTTTTAAAGTTTGTCTATTGCGGCAGCGTGACAGAATTATAGCAAATTGCATAGATTCCCAGATATTTTATTTGCAATTTGCTATTTAGCGAATGTTGCCAGAGAGGCAACATCCCTCGGCTTTGAGCCGAGAGAATCTCATATAAGCTAGTAAATTAATGAGATTCGCTATTATCTCCTGTATGCCTCGTCATGATGGGCAAAGGAAAGGAACTTGACTGTTTTTGTTGGCTCGGAAATTTCAAATTTCAAGACGAAGCTTTTCATGATATGAACTCTTCTTTCCCCAGCCAAGTCGCCTTTTAATGGTTTGTAGTGCTGCGGGTTCTCCAGAATTTCAGCCATTTTTTTCTTTAAGGCTTCTTCAAGGACGCCATTTTTCTTTGATAGTCTGGTTATCTCTTTCTGGCATTTTGGATGAATTTCAATAGCATAAGCCATTTTTGCCTCTTTTTGATTGGGCATTCATCGCTTAAAGATTTCATCAACAGACCTGAATTTCAAGAAAGGCCCCTTTCTTCTTTTCATCAGCTCCCTCTTGAACTCGTCTCTGATGGGAAGCTCATCTACCGGGTGCCAATCAATTTTTTCACAGAACTCCCAATCATCATCAGTTAAAATTCCGGTTTTGACGTAATTTTCAAATATCAATTTTTTCATGGTTTCCTCTCTGGCGATTTCACTCCAGTTTACCCATGAAAAGCTTTTTAACTTGTCCCTGAATTCGTCAGAGACGGGCAAAGTAATAGAGGCCATTCTACACCTTCCCTGAACTTTTCAGCTCTTCAAACTTTCTTAATTCACTCATTCTGGCACCAAACCGCTGTTTGATGTATTCCGCCCAGTTTACTTCAGGATGTTCTTCTATTCTTTTCTTCAACTCTTCAGGTATTGAAACAGTAAATGTTGCCATTGTGAAAACACTAGAATTTGTTTAAATATTTAAATTTATGCCTATATCAAGCAGTTAAAGTCAGAAAAGAAAATCAGCCGATTATCAGCTTGACCTTTTCCGGGTCGTAGCTCCAGTCCTGCTGGAGAACGTGCTCTCTTTTGTAATATTTGACGAGCCTTCTTATCTTGGAGTCTGTCAGCTCAAATCCCCTTTTGGCTGACATGTCGTGCTTCTGCCCTTCCATGTGCTTTTTTATCATGACGCTTTTCTTGATGAGTGACATGAGGTCTTCCGGAATCTGCGGGAGAAGGTTCTTGTCTTTCATGATTGCAGACACGTTCTTTCCGGAAATTTTCTTCACGTCCGGAACGCCGTAGCTGTCCCTGAGGACTATGCCTACCTGCGACTGCGTCTTCCCTTCCTTTGCTACCTTGGCAACAAGGAGCTCTACCTCCTTTGCCTGGTACCTGACCCAGGTTGGCGCTGTCTTCCTGATGGGCTTTTTGGAGCCTGCATTTCCCTTCTTCCTCGAGTGCATCCTTGCCATTTTACAGGAAAAAGGTGAGTTTTTAGGCTGCTTATAAAGGTTGCGTTAATGCCCGGCAGCAGCCAAAGCAGCAAAGTTTAAAAAAACGTGTTTTAATGCGGGTGCTGTGCTTAAAGAAGGTTATGCTGCCAGTGAGGATGGTACCGGGATTTATTACCGGTACTTGGATAAAAAGCGCCCTTGGCTGGTGTTCCTTCATGGCGGCACAGGCTGCATGGCTGCGTTTTTTAATCAGGAAAGGTTTTTCCTGAAAAAAGGCTTCTCGCTGGTATTGATTGACCTGCGGGGGCATGGCAAATCTGACAAGGGCAAAACAAAAGAGTTCTTTGAGTTCAGGAATTTTGCAATGGATGTAAAAGCAGTCCTTGACAAGCTTGGGATAAGCAAGGCAACAATCATCGGCCATTGCTTTGGGAGTTTGGTGGCGCAGGAATTTGTGGCAAGGTATCCAAAAAGGGTTGATAGGCTTGTTCTGATTAATTCCGGCTTGGCGCCGTTCAGAAACAAAGCCAAGCAGGCAGTCATCTGGCTTTTTGCAAGATTGATGACCTTGGTGCCTGTTAGCGGGAAAAAAGCTCATCCGGACTACTCGAGGCAGGTGGGCCGCCATGACATCAGCCCGGCAGGTGTTTTTTGCGACCTTGTTTACTCAGGCAGCAAAACTTTTTTGTACACCTACCTGGCCTCCGCATGCTTTAAATCCCCCATCAAGGGGATTGTTGAGAAGCCTGTGCTGCTGCTTCACGGTAAAAGTGACATAATAATCCCTTATAGCAACAGCTTTGAGCTGCAGAAAGTGTTCCCAAATTCAGAGGTTAAGCTTCTAAACACGAATCACATCTCAGTTTTCAATGACCCTGATGAGATTAACCGGCGCATCCTTGACTTCCTGAGGGCAACTTGAAGGTTATTTAATGTATTGAAGGTCGTGCTTATAAGGCTGGCCTGCAAGCTTTCCTATCTTCACCATTAGCTCTGTGACAAGCCTTCGCAATAGCTTGCGGTTTTTCTCGGTTTTTTTGTTGAGGTCTATTGCGTAGTAGCGTGAAAAGCTTATCTCTTCTCCAAATGTTATTTGGACGAGATGGGAGAAGTTGAAATAAAAGAGGGAAAGCGGGTCTTTTAAGAGCTGGTTATTTAGCTGTGGCAGTATAGGATGGGGGAATTTCCATGCCCGGTGGCTTCCTTTTATCCCTACGGGGATTATGGTCTTTTTGGACAGGATAGCAAGCCTTATTACGCCAGTAAATGCCCTTAGCAGCTCGTTTCTTAAAACTCCGACTTCTGACGCTTCAGGAAATATGAGCGCATTATGGCCCTTGTTCAATAATTCAGCGCCTTTTTCTATTGCCCCGCCTCCTCCCTCATTAGAAGGATTGACCTTCACCGCCTTCCATCGCCTGAAGAGCGGGTAGAAAAGGTAATACCAGTTCCGGTGTGTGAGTATGCTGAGGTGCCTGTTTGTGTGCGGGACAATAATGGCCGAAAGTGCCAGAAGGTCAAGGGCACCCTGGTGGTTCGCGGCAAAGATGTAGGTTTTGCCTGGCTGAACCCTTTCAAGCCCTTTGATGTTAAAGTTGAACAACTTCCTGACCAGCGGGAAGATTGTTCTTCTGCTTATCCGGTGCACAAGCTGCTTTGCCACCAAGGAAATCATTTGCCTGCAGTTTATATATGTTTTCCCGGCTCGACTGTATTCCAAGGGACGTAAGGGTCGCAAAAGTTTTAAATAAGCACAGCTTGACCTCCACAGGGATGAACGTGGCAATTGTGGGCGATTGTGTAACGCCCTTGATGACAGGTGCCAGCAGGAGCACTTTACGATTTGCGGAACTTTTATCTAAACGGGGGCATAAGATAATAATTATAGCAGCCAGATATCCCGGGATGAAAAATGTTGACTTGCTGAATGGGGTAAAAACTTACAGGTTCCGCTCAGTTGCTGTGCCAAAGTATGGAAAGAGCCTTCGTATCTTCTTTCCGACTGTCAGCGAGCTAAAAGACATTCTGCTAAAGGAAAAAATACATCTGTTGCATGTTATGGTTCCAACTCCAGCCACGTTAATGGCTGTAATGGCAGCAAAGTCTCTTGGAATTAAGATCGTTGCACATTCGCATACGCAGTCCCAGAACGTGCTTTACGGCATTCCGGGATTTTCTGACAGCAAAACGCTGAACCACATCCTGAATAAGTATCTTGCCTGGTTTTATAAACAGGCCAACATAGTCATCTGCCCGTCAAAATTTGGCGAAGCACTTTTAAAAAAATACAATCAGAGGTTAAAAACGGTGGTGGTAAGCAATGGTGTTGACACCTCAAAATTCAAAAAAGCCAGTCCAAGAGCTTTTCTTGACAAGTACGGGCTCTCAAAAAGGGCCAAGAGGATATTGTTTGTAGGGAGGCTTCACCCTGAAAAGAGCATTGAGACATTAATAAGGTCTATGCCTTATGTTCTGAGAAGGCTCACTGATGTTCAGCTGGACATAGTTAGCAGCGGGTATTTGCTCAAGCCACTGAAAAGAAGTTCCAAAAAGCTAGGCCTGGAAAAGCATGTGAGATTTTTCGGGAACATTCCGGATAAGGAGCTGGTAATGGCTTATAACGCGTGCGATGTCTTTGTATTGCCTTCGCTTGCAGAACTTGAGGGTATGGTTGTACTGGAAGCGATGTCGTGCGGCAAGCCAGTCATCATAGCAGACTCAAAGGATAGCGCGGCAGCGGATTTAGTGGAAGGCAATGGCTTGTTGTTCAAACCTGAGGACTACAAAGACCTATCGGGAAAAATATTGGCTTTGCTTCAAAATGAGCGCATGCGTAGGAAGATGGCAGATGTAGGTTACAGGAAAAGCAAGGAGTACGATGTAACCAAAAGCGTAAAATCGCTTGAGAAGATATATGCCTCTTTATGACTTGGCTTGGCATCATTTATGCGGTTTAGCATCCTCATAGATTATGATGCCTATGCGCTTCATCAGCACAAAACCGTATCCCCAGATTATTGGCATCCATAATGGCATGCCGAACAGGTCTGCAGCGGCAAACGTGTGAATATGGGCGATGTCTGTTTCAAACACCTCAATGACAAATCCCATCAGCATTCCATAGCCGAATGCAAATATGTCACCGTGTAGGCGCTTGATGGAGAAAAGGAGTCCAATCATGGCAAGAAGAATGACGCTGAACAGCACAGTATGGCTCCATAGGAAGTAGGCGATTACTGCGCCAAAAAGCAGGGGCAGGGTTTCAAGAGCTATCTGCGCGATTGCCTTCTTTCGCATGGAAAACAAGCCGGGGGAACTATTTAAAAATTTTCTGGCATTTTCTGGCATCCGGTGCAGGCACAATGCTGCTTCACCTTGTCCATACAGCCCTGAAAAGCCCTCTTATGCTTTTTGACAGGTAAATCCCGAATACAAGAATTATATAGGCTGCAATTATGAGCGGATAGATTAAGCTTGGAGCAGACCTGTCAATTATGGCTAGCGGGATGATTGCCAGGAAGGACATAACTTGTAGAAAAAACAGCTTGCCCTGCGAGTATGACTTCAGCACTTTCCTCTCTTCCCAGCCCTGCACGTCCATTTCTACTATCCTTCGGACGCAAGCAAGGCCGAAAAAGAGCAGGGCGATTGCTAAAATGAGAAGGTACGGAACTTCATTTCTCACCAGGAAGATGCCCATAAGAAAACGCAATGGGTGGGTAACCGTATTGGCTACTAGTTCTGCATAAGGCACTTTTTTCGCTATGAACGTGTAGAACAGGTTTATGGCGATAATGGCAAGAAATATGTAGAAAACGTTCCTGTGAAAAAAAGTGATTCCTCCCACCAACCCTGCGGCAAGGAGCGCTATTGAGAACAGGAGTGCTGATTTAAGGCTGACATTTCCGGAAGGTAGGGGCCTTTTCCTTTTTTGTGGGTGCCTCGCATCTGACCTGGCATCTGCAATGTCATTTATCGTGTAGAGCCCGCCGTACAGGAGGACGTTGAACGAGACGTACAAAAGCGCGAGCTTAACCAGCAGTGCTGGATTTATGCTATTTGCGAAAAGCAGCGCTCCTGCTGCTGCGCTTAGGAAGGTTACATGGTACTTGAACCTTATGAACTTCAGATAATCAGCAAGTGCCATTTTTTCTCAACTTCATAGGAAATTGACAAACATGCCCGCAGCCGCTATAGCCCCTCCAATCAAAAGCCCTCCGGCTACATCAGCCCAGTCGTGCTTTTTCAGGTAAACCCTAGATGATGCAACTGCGGTTATCATAAGCGCTCCGGCAGCTGCGACAGCAGGGTTTTTTGACAAGTTGCTTATGATTATGGCAAACACGGCAATTCTGGCTGTGTGGACGCTTGGGAATCCCCTTGCAAGGTAAGTTTGGAACAGGTTTTTTGCAGGCATAGGCACAGGCCTTTCCTTTTTGTAGAACAGCTTGATTATGCCGCATATTGCCTCGTTTGCAATGATAATTAAGGAAACTCTTAGCGCCAGTAATGGCTCAAACTTCAGCAGGTATATGATGAGTGGCACGAAAATCCAGGGCAGCCCGAAAAGAGAAAATGTGAAGAAGGTCGCAGGTGGAATTGCCACTGGATTGAAGCCTGTTTTTTGTTTTAGTATGGCCTGACTGATAAGCTCTTTTTGGATTTTGCGCCAGCGTGACATTAAGTTTCAGTCCCTTTTTTTCTACTGCAATAGTGCAGTTTAAATTGGTTGCGGATATGAATTCAGAAAAAGAGCCTTGCAAAAACAAGGATTAGCCTATTGAATACGCTACAGCAAGTGTTGCACTTACCTCAACATTCTGCGGCAGAACCTGTGTAGGGGCTGAAGTGGCTTTTTCGGCAACCGCAAGTGGCGCATAGTATGGCCTGAAGTCAAAGCTTGACTCAGAGACTGTGCGCAGATTTCCAAGCTTTACGCCCAGGCTTTCAGCTATTGTCTTCGCCTTCTCTTTGGCTTCTGCTGCAGCGTTTGCAATCGCCTCGTTCCTCAACTCTGCTTTCCTCTCGTCAGAAAGCGTGAACACAATGCTGTTTATCCCGTTTGCCCCTCCCTGTATGGCTGCGTCAATGAGTTTTCCGACTTCAGTTGTTTTTTCCGTAGTAATTTTGAGGACATGTATCGTGACATACCCTTCGATTATCTGCTCGCCTTCCTTGCCGTACCTTACCTTCTGGTCAAGGTAGTACTGGCTTGTCTCAATATCCTTCTTGTTAACGCCTTCGGAGATGAGCTTGTTGATGACCGCATCTGAAATCCGCGAATTCTGCTGCTGCGAAGCCTGGGCATCGGCTGCAAGCGTCTCTATCTTGGCATAAAGCTCTGCCTTGTCAGGCGGTGAATTTATGTTTGCTGTTGCTGAAACGCTGATTACATCTTGTTCCGGGGTAGTGCTTATGGTTACATTGGCAGCCCCTTTCAGCAGCAGGACAGCTACCGCAATTGCCAGTACGACAATAATTACCTTGCTGAAGCTTTCGTCCTTGAGCATCTCACCCTTTATGTGTTATGCCAAATATAAATTACTTTCTGAGGCTTCTACCCGAGTTGAAGTTAAGGCAGGCAGCAGCACTAAGTTTATATTTGCCAGCCAGGACTATACTTATGGTGTGTTCAACGACCGCATTGAATCTGGAAAGCAGCTTGCTGCGAAGCTGTCAAAATACAAAGGCAAGAAAGACGTCTTAGTTCTTGGCATTCCCCGAGGAGGTGTGGAAGTGGCCTATGCCATTTCCATGGAGCTTGGGACTAAGCTTGGAGTTGCTGTTGCAAAAAAGATACCTTTTCCTGGAAACTCTGAGCTGGCTGTTGGGGCTGTTGCCTTTGGCGGCGTAGTGAGCCTTGAGGACAGCTTCGTTTTTAGCCAGGGCACTGGCAAAGACTACATTGACAGCGAGGTTAAGCGGCTGGCAGCCGAAATCAAAAGGAGGTATCTGGCGTATAATGCGGATTTTCCGGATGTGAAAAACAAGATTGCTGTTGTTGTTGACGACGGCATGGCTACAGGCCACACTGTTTTGGCAGCTGTGAGGGCTGTGAAGAAGGGCAAGCCAAAGAAGATTATTGTGGCTGTTCCTGTCTCTTCGCGGCAGGCTGCCGAAATGGTAAGGGCAGAGTGTGATGAGCTTGTCTGCCTTGACACTCCGGATTATTTTATGGCTGTTGGCGAGTTTTACAGGAATTTTCCGCAACTCTCAGATGATGATGTTGTTGATTACATTAAGAAGTGTAAATCTATCGGGCTGTGATTACTTTTTGGGTTTTTTCAGCTTTGTCTTGGCTTTTTTAGCAGGCAGGGCAGCTGCAGCAGGTCCTGCAGCCACAGCTTCTGCAGGCGCATTGTTTTTGCTTAATTCAGGGTTCGCAAGCTCTGCAGCAACCCTTTTGAACGTTTCAACCTGCTTTTCCGACAGCGAGCCAAACCTCAGGTAGTTTGACTTAATGCTTCTCAGGAATGACGACTGCTCGTACAGCTTCTGGTCTATGTCAAACATCTTCCTATACTTCTCGTCTTCAATCGGCTTGCTTATCTCCCTCATTGAGCATTGAGTGCAGATTGGGAACTGGCCTCTTGCGCTTATCAGCACATGGTTCTTCCTGCAGATTGCACATATCTGCTTGTACTTTGGTCTCCACGCCATTCATTCAGCGATATGGCATCAGCTATATTAAGTTAGCGGCTTTGATATGACAGCAAGTTTTTTATATCTGTCAATCGTTATGTGATTGGGGTGATGAGCATGAAAAAATTGACTGGGTTGTTTGCTGCTGCCATGAAAAAGATTGAGGCTGTTGCAAAGCCAACGCTTGTGTACGCCCATTGCGACGTGCCGTGCGGCATTTATGAGGCTAACACGATGACGATGGCTGCAGACACTGTGAACAAAATGGTGGAGAAGATAGTTGAGCTCAAGGCCCCTGGCGCTGACCCGCAGCAGCACCGTGACTTCACGAACACTGTTGTCAGGATGACCCTCACGAAGGAGGAGTGGGCTCAGAAGTGCAAGCAGGAACTCCTCATTTTGTGGACAGACTATTTCAAGGACGAGCACCTCGCCAAGTTCCCGGACTTGCACGCCAAGGTTTGGAAAGCAACCAAGCTTTGCTCGCAGGCCAAGCGCACTGTTGACCTTAACGTTGCCAGACAGCTTAAGGAAGCTGTTGCTGAGATTGCAAGGATTTTTGCAGAGACGAAAAAGTAGCAATAGCGGCGACTGCTATGATTTTTTCCCGCCTTTTCCCATTTTCTATTCACATTGTCAAAGGCCATAGCATGCAACCATCCATCAATGAAAGCGACAGGGTTGTTGTTTTCAACTGGGCTTACTTATTCTCGCAGCCAAAAAGTGGTGATGTTGTTGTCTTTCGCGGCAGCGACGGCAGGGGATACGTCAAAAGAATAGCTGCAGTTACCGAAAAGGGCGAATTCCTGGTTGAAGGTGACAACAAGGGCGACAGCAGGAAGCTGCCTCCAGTCAGGAGAAGCGCGATAATCGGCAGGGTTGTCGGGAAGTATTGATAGCCCCGCCCGGATTCGAACCGGGGTCCCCAGCTTTCGTTACGCCGTTTTTTGGTCGAGCTTTTTGTGAGCCGCTGCGAACAAAAAGGTCGTGCCAAAGGCTGGTGTGTTTAGTCTCCGACACAGCTGCATCGGATTTGACCGCTACACAACAGGGCTATGTCATTTTTGTAGGAAGAGACAGCTTTTAAAGTTGTTGATTTACTGTCCTGCCCGAATTGAAAACAGCTAACATCACTTTTATTTTGCCACTTGAAAGTTACTAAAAATCGGAAGTTTTAAAAACAGAGTATCATTAGCAGCTGCCAGAATGGTAAGCAACTTGGTTATGGAACTGGAAAAAGCCTATCCTGGAACGGCAATGCTTGTTAAAGGCGATCCCCTTGACATGTGGCGCTTGTATACTCAGCCTGAAGTGCGGTCTGAACTGACATTTTATGACACTCTTTCAGCGCGTGATGGTTTGTTATTCCCTGATTTTTTTAAGGCGGTTCACGAATTTGTTAGGGGACAACCGTTTTTTGCGAGAGCAAACTCGCCAACCGTTCAAAGTCAACTAGAAGCTGAACTTGAGGAAACATTCACCACTATGCATTATAATTGGAACATCTACGAACCTTTCTTCAATCACCATCCAGAACTTCGCTACCTGAACAGGCACAGTGCGTTTAGTTTCGCACTTAAGGAAATGGCTGATAAGCTTCCCGGATTGCGTTCTCTTGACGCATCACGCTTCTGGTCCTTAACCGATTACCACCGTCTTAGCGGCAATCTTGACAAATACGTGTCGCTAGATGAGGAGCTAGTGAAGCAGCAATCGATAAGAACAGTCTTTGAAAAGGATAGCGATTCGTCACCTGGAGTGGTTCTTGTTCATCTTCAGCCAGACCGCAATAACGAAATTGCACCTTATCTTAGATTGCTGAAACATGGCGACAGCGTTGGATTTGGAAGCTTTGCCCTTGTTGGAGTAGAGGGAAAAACGTTTGTTGCGGTTACATCATTCCAAACAGACTTACTTAGGAGAGATTATGTGAAAGGTATACGTCATGATTTAGTGCTCCCCACAACCTTTTATCCCGATGTTGTGAAAAACGAAAGTGGGGAGTATACTGTGCCCGCCAGTATAAGACGGCCGTTTCTTAAAAATTACGCTTTTGCTCATAAAATTCTTGAAGCGGTTGAAACAGCTGTTTTATCTGCTACAACAGGCATCGAAGGGGTTATAGTACCAACCACATCGGTAGGTTTGACTGATGAAAAATGGGCTCAAATATTCACGAATGGAGAAGAGAATCCGTTTTGGGAAATGCCGTTGAACAGACTATCCGGTTATGCGCGAAGCTTGTATGATGATATGCCTGGAAAGCGTGGCTACAGCAAAAAAGATGTTACGGTTTCTTTCCCTTTAACTGGTCAGGTTGGTAAGGGAACATTTTGGGTAGCCAGCGTTAACAATTTCTGTCCAGGCAGTATCAGAAGTTAAAACTTTACTTAATCTTATTCCACTGGACACTGGACAACCCTCAGGCAAAACTATTAATACTACGAAAGCTGATGGCAGTATTGATGTGCTATGTATAAGGGAAAAGCCAGCTACCTCAACAGGTTGTATTCCAAGATGAGCTTCAAGGCAGTGGAGTATTCTGAGAAGCTGTCCGGCTCTTCTCCCCCGTCTGTATTCATTGGGCGGTTTGGCTATCCCAGGATTGCTGTTGGGCCTTTGCTGACTGTTGAGCAGGGTGACAGTAGCATACTTGACCTGCCTGAGGAGTGGCTTCCACAGAACAAGTCAGCTTCTGACATTGTTGACTTCAGGATGCAGCTGATAAGGGGGAAACAGTCTGTTAACGTAAGGGACCCAAGCTCAAGCAGGGGAATTGTGACTAAACTGCAGGAAATAGCATTGGCGAAAAGCCCGCTTGAGATGGAAGCTGAATTCAAGAAGAAGCCTACAGGCAGGTTTTTTCATGAGGAGGTGCAGCCTTTTGGTCCAAGCGCTGCATTAAAGGAACTGAACTTGGGGAACAGCAAGTTTAATCCTCAGCTTGAGAAGGCTCATTATGACACTGACCTGAAGGCAAAGGAGGCTGTCATCCGGTTGTATGAGAAGGGTGTGCTTTTCTCATCAATCCAGAAGGCGTTCAGCACAGGCGCTTTTGGCGTTGAAAAGAACCGCAAGCTGGTTCCAACAAGATGGAGCATTACCGCTGTTGACAGCGCCCTTTCCAGCCACTTGCTTGAGGAAATCAAGGCGTACGAGCCCATTGGCGAGTTCAGGGTGTATGAGTCAACGACATTGAATAACAGGTTCGTCGTAATTCTCATGCCAACCATGTGGAGGTATGAGTGGGTAGAGGCCTTTTTCCCGAGCATAGTGGGCGATAAGCTTGAGATTTTCGGCGATTATGAACGCTTTGGGAGGAAGACAGGATACTCGCCTGTTGGCGGATGCTACTACTCGGCAAGGCTGGCTGTGGCAGAAAAGCTCAAGGAAGAGAAGAAGCAGGCTGGCGTGATAATCCTCCGGGAAGCTTACCCAGGATATATTCCGCTGGGTGTCTGGAATGTGCGGGAGAACATGCGAATGGCAATGCAGCAGGGCAGCCGCAGCTTTGAATCATTCAACGATGCAGTTGCGTACGCTTCCTCGCGGCTGAAGCTTAGGCTTGGCACATGGCTGCAGCACAGCACACTGTTCAGGGAGGAGTTCGTGCAAAAGAAGCTGCGGGATTTTGCCAGCTGCGCGGTTGCGAAAAGCTTATAAGGCAGGAATCAAAAAGAGTGTGTTTAGGTGTGCAGTTTGGGTAAAAGAGGGAGACTAGTCTGCTTAGCGGTTTTTTCCCTGCTGCTGCTATCTGTTTTTTCAGCAGGCGCTTATGCTGTGGATTATGTTGCAAAGGTCCAGCTTTCGCTTGAAAAGTCCTTTTACGGCCCTAATGAGGAAGTTCACCTTACTGGCAGCGTCTTTCTCAGCAACTTGTCAGCGAATGATACCAGCTTTGTTGCCGTTTCCGGCGCCTCGGTTAATGTTTCCATAAGCAACTCCTCCACCAACGGCTCTGTGCTGCAGTCAAACTACACGCTTAACACAAGCGCTGACGGCTCGTTCAAGTCGAGAAGCGACCTTGTCCCTTCAGGCATAATCGTGTCCGCTCCGGCTGGCGACGGCTACTATAACATCAGCGCATCCTACCGCGACCCCAACAATGTCGAGTGGAAATCCACTGGTGTGATAAGGGTTTTCGCCAATTCTGTTGACCAGATTTCCATAAGCCCTGCTGAAGCAAGGTATTATTCAGGAGAGACCGCCTTAGTTACCCTCAGGGCGCTCAGGGAAGTCGGCGACAAGAAGGTTGCCCTCGCCAATATAACCATAAACGGCTCTATGAGGTATACGAACCGCACAACAATCTCAACGTTTTTCTGCACAACCGCAAATGACGGCCTCTGCACTGTCTCTGTGTCTGTGCCGTCTGCGGTCGGCACTTACCTGCTTGAAGCGAACAATTTCCTGAGCATTTCCTATTTCACTGTTGTTCCGTTTGAGGCGTTCGTGTACATCAGGGACTCCACTGGCGAGAGCTTTAAGGAGATTCTCAAGGCCAATGAGCAGGCCTCGGTTGAGGTCAATGTAAAGTCAAACGGCAGCAATCCCACTGGTGATTTTGTCTTCAACGGCACAGTAACAGATTCCAGCAACAACGTCGTGGCAAACATTACATCAACAGCGCTGAACAGCAACAATTCCTACACTAACAGGTTTTCCTTTACAATCACCAATTCTTTCGTAAATGGCGTCTATTACGCTTCTGTGACCGTCTACAAGACAGGCACGAGCAGCAGGGTAAGCACCTCAACATCTTTCCAGGTCAGGTCGTGGAGCCTGACTGCAAACAAGGGCTCCAGAAACTCAGGCTTTGAATATGAGTACACGACTTTCCCCGAGAAGAACGTCTCGTTTGAGATTTTCCCGAAAGAATACGAAAATGGCACAGTAATAACAGGGCTTAACAGCACCCAGTTCAACATCACGCTCACAAGCAAGACAGGCGCTGTCCTTGCAGTAGGCAACGCTACATACAATGCTTCGTGCAGCAGCTCAGGCTGCTACGAGTTTACCATTGCAGCACCTTCTGCATCGGGAAGGTACCTGCTGTCTGTTTCGCTCAACTACAGCAGCGAAACTCAGACTGCGCACAGGCTCGTGAGCGTCACAACTACTTCAGTGTCGGCAACGCCAAGCAACCAGGAGGGCCAGCTCAAGGAGCTCTTCAGCACATCAGAGGCAGTTTACATATCGCTGTCTGCAAAGAACCTGACTTCCAGCGTGAACATCACTGACGTGCTGCTGGAATCGGTAATTTACCAGAACGGCACAAAGTTCAACTTTACTGAGGTTGCACTCTGGGATAATGTCAGCTCTAACAATTCTGCCCTCGAGTGGGCATGGAACGGTTCAGCGCAAAGGCTGAAGCTTGACGCTCCCAAGACTGGTGGGAACTACCTTATTAACTTCTTTGTCAACAACCGCTCGGCTGCCGCAAGCGCCACGTTTACCATTAACCCGTATGCGGTTTGCGGTGCTGCGAAGAGCACAGCCGGCTCAGTTGACAGCTCAAGCAGCTTTTATGTGTGGCAGTACAAGACAACAGACACGGTTTACCTTGAGCTCAAGGTAACCCAAGCGCAAAATGGTGTGGGAAAGGCGGCTGCGTCGAATGGGACATTCAGCAGTTCGTATTACGGCATGGGAATGGCGTGCTATGTTGACACGACAAAGACCCAGGCGATAACAAACGCCACTATAGTAGTTGAGGAAGTTGCCAATCTCCAGACAGGGACAAAGGCAACGCTGAACACATCTGCCTCAACATGCTCTGCTGATGACAACTCAGGCACATACACCTGCACTGTGAAGCCTGAAACAAAATGGGATGGTGGAAGGTATTCTGTGAAGCTGAAGATAACAGGTGCTGATGGCGCTACAATTGACAAGGCGGAAAGCGTATTTGAGGCCAGGGCATTTTACCTTTGGGCTTACAGCAACTCCTGGACCAACAAGCCGACAAGCAACATAACCTTCAACGTTCAGATGTACGAGGCCGGGACAAACTGGTGGAGCAATTACGGCAGCACTGGCGGCATCACTGGTGAGGTAGCTATCCAGAAGGTTGAGTACAACGGCAAGGATGGTGAATGGCTCTGGCCGCCAATTGACATCGGCTACAATACTACAGGGCTTAATGCCTCCAACATCTCAAACGGCAGGGGCAGCTTCACCTTGTCAACTGACAGGCTGCCGAGGGGAGGGTGGGAACCAGGCTACTATGTGGTTACGGTAAAGGGCACAAACACGGCATCTGGTGAAATCGACTATGGCCAGGCATGGCTGGGCATCAAGCAGTGGGAAACATACGCAAGCCCGGTTGACACCTCAGGCAGCGGCACTGGCATACAATACAAGGACTCCTTTGGAACTAAGGAAAACGTGACGCTCTTTGTCAGGATAACAAATGCCGGGGATTGGAGCGACAGCGGCAACACCAACCTCGCTGGGGGGAGTAATGTGAGTGTTGGCGTCAAGAAGCTGCAGTACTACAAGGGCGGAGCCCTGTCTGAGCTTAACAAGTCGGCATACAGTTTCACATACGTCAACGTTACGGCTTCAAGCCCGTGGTATTCAAGCGGCAACTCAGGCACTCACAACAAGTACTTCCTTAACATTACTCCAGCAAGCAAATGGGACGGCGGATGGTATACTGTCATCCTTGACGTTAACGGCACTGAAACAGGCTACGGCTGGTTTAACATAATATCCTTCGGGGTTGACACGCAGCCCACAGATTCCAGCGGCGTGTACACTTACTCTTCGAGGAGCGCCGGGCCTAGGTATTTCAATGTTACAGCCACTAAGAGCAAGAAAACCTCTTACAGTTTCTACAAGGCAAACGATTACATAAACACCACTGTTAAGGACATAGTGTTAAGTGTCTGGAGGGAGGATACCTGGGAGTCAGAGAAGCTCGAGTATCCTGAAGACCTCAACGTCTCGCCGTTGTGGGTCAACGGTAGTGCCATGGTTTCAGTCAACAAGTCCGGCAGCTGGGTTGGAGGCTATTATTGGGGCGAGATAACCCTGCAGGATTCCGAGAACTCCACGGCAACCGGTTACCTGTGGTTCAGCGTCAGGTCATTCAGGGTTGACACGTCAGTGCGCAACTATACTGTTGACACCGATGCCAATGTTTCTGTGAGCCTTGACACTAGGCAGCCGGACTGGGGCAATAACAGCGTTGTTTCCGGCAATTACACCATCACGAGCATCTATGAGGACGTCTGGTCTGGCTCTGGGAGGAGCAGGACAACGTATACTGACTACAGGCCGAACAGCACCGACACGTTTAATGGCACAACAATCCTGAACGTCACTCCAAACTCAGGCAGCTGGGGCTCGGGCAGCTACGGCGGCTACCACTACCTTACCGCTGTTGTGCGGGACAATGCTGACAACACCACCCAGACAGGATGGATATCATTCAGGGCAGTGCCTTTTTCAATATCCGTGGCCGCTATTCCGAACCAGTACTCATTCAGCCAGACAAGCAATGTGACAGTGAACGTGACAGTCACGAAGTCGGCAACAGGCGCAGTCGCAACAGCCAACCTGTCAAGGGCGTTTGAGTCCACCTGGCCAACCCAGACCGAGTACGGCTTTGCTGTAGGCAGCTGCACTTCCGCTTCCAACGGAAACGCTTGCCAGGTAACCGGGACGCAAAACATAACCTTGATTGCACCTTCAGGAGGGTGGCCTGCAGGATGGCACTACATCAATCTTGAATTCTTCCCTGCAGCAGGCGGAAGCAAGACACAGGCTGACGGCAGCGCATGGTTCAATGCCGTGCAGGCATACGATGGCAACTTCAACAACGTTGACGATGGTGGTCTCAACTACAAGTACTACTTCGGCTTAAGCGAGAACATCACAATCAGGCTTATCGTGCGCAACTCAAACTATGTGCCGCAGCAGGTCAATATAACAGCGGTTGAGATGTCCGAAGACGGCGACAGCTGCTGGTACGAATCCTGCAAGGCATACGGCAACTACTCATACAACGTGCTTAACGGCTCTGGCGGCAATGAGATAAAAGGCAATGGCACCATAAGGATTCTGCTAAACAGTTCCCAGTGGAAGAGGGGCCAGCACTCTATCAGGGCCACTATACAGGGCTCTGCCGGTAATGCGGTAATAAAGACAGGCTATGTGCACGTGAAAGACACCTCTGCCCCGAACGTCACGATAGTCTCGCCGCAGCTTGGGCAGGTGATTAACGCAACATCTTTGCTCTTTAACGCCACTAGCAACGAAAACGTGATATGCAGTTTAACAGTGCTTAATTATGACACGTTCTCACAGTGGTACTGTGGAGGCGCAGGGGGAAGTGGTAACGGCACTAACTCAACTGAGCCGTCCTGCAACAGCACCAGGTTCAACGGAAGCACCTACTACTACCAGAACATTAACTACCCACCTTGGGGTCCGATGAATACAGGCGGCCTTGTGCACCATTACAACATAAGCACGGCAGGCTGGGCCAACCAGGACTATGGTATAGCAGCATGGTGCAACGATGCAGACTGGAATTGGATTAATCCCAAAACTGCGTTCAAGTTCAATGGCTCAACAACTGCAGTGCCGTTAAGGGTAAACCTCACAAGCCCTGCAAACCCCTCAATAGCAAACGCCAGCACTGTAACGTTCAGGTACAACGTTTCAGGCCCTTCAAACTCTGTTGCGAACTGCAGCGTTTACATAAACGTAAGCAACGCGTGGGCAGCCAATTTAAGCGGCGTTATGGCAAACATCACCAACACCACCAATATCACGGCCGTGAATGTTGCAGGATTTAATAACGGCGCATACGTCTGGAACACGTACTGCTATCAGACTACGAATGCCTCAAACGCTGCCTGGGCAGCTTCAAACTTCACGTTCAACGTCGTGAACAACGTAACTTCTCTGCCTGTGGCAGTCAACCTTACAAGCCCCGCCAACAATTCAGTGCAAACGTCCTCGCCTGTTGTGCTCGCCTATAACGTTTCGGGCCCGACAGGCATGAGCTGCGCTTTGTGGAGCAACTCCACAGGTGTCTGGAAGGCGAACATCACAAACACCTCGGCAGGGCCAGGGCAGCATAACGGCAGCCACTCCTTTGCGAACGGCAACTATACCTGGAACGCGAGGTGCGAGGAGAACACCAACAGCAGCAACTACGCCTGGGGGCTGAACCGCACGTTAGCCGTGGAGGGTGCCAATAACATAACAGTCAGCTTAACAAGCCCTGGAAACAACTCAAACGCTAACGCCAGCACAATCAACTTCATGTACAACGTGAGCACAACCGCTGTTTCGACAGTCAACTGCACTATCTGGGGCAACTTCAGCGGCTCATGGGCAGCGAACTTCACAAATACCTCCCTGAGCCCTGGCAGCATTAGCGCCCCTGTCGCCGCGACCTATCTGAACCTCAGCACAAGCGATTACCTGTGGAACACAAGGTGCATTGACGCAGCAGACAGCTCAGTATTCGCCTTTGCAAGATACAACTGGACATTTAAGAGAAATTCATCGTAAGCGAGGCAATGGAAAATGAAACATGGCTATTTGACATCAAAAGTTTTGGCTGCAGCTGCAGCAATTGTTTTAGCTCTGCTGCTGGTTCCGCAAGCCTTGGCAGCCCTGCAGGTAACCGCCTTCTCGTGCAATGGCGAATCAGGAACTATTAACGTCCCAAATAGCCTGCCGTTCACATGCATAGCCACAATCAACAACCCCGACTCTTCAACTGCATCCCTTGGCTCTGTGAAGCTTTACATTGACGGAACCTGGGCAACGCAGGCTTATGATGCTTCGGGCTTTACAACTTCACTAGGCACAGGCGCCTCAACAACAGCTGTGTTTATCGACATCACACCCACCACTCCTGGAAGCCATAAGTTCTCCTACTTGCTTCTTGACGGAGTTTCAGATACGCTTGTGGCAGACGCTGTTGTCAATGTCATGGACATAAGGATATCAAAAGTGACTGCAAACATTTCCTCTGCAGCCCAGAACGCTAACTTCACTGTAACTGCTGAGCTCTCGATTGGCGGGGCCATGTCCGTAACAGTTACCATAGACCCGTCTGACTGCGCACTGGCTACAGGCGAAACTGCCTCCAAGACAATCGGCTCGCTCACTGAAGGAAGCCAGAGCAGCGTTTCCTGGATGCTGAAGATGGGCGCAAATGACTGCAGCTTTACGGTTAGCGTTACCGGAACAGGCTCTGGAAGGGTGACTGATGACGTCTCAGGCAGCGTGTCCTCAATCAGCAGCGGCAGCAGCCCTGAAAGCACAAGCAGCAGTAGCAGTGGCGGCGGGGGCGGGGGCGGCGGGGGAGGCGGAGGGGCAGCGCTTGTTGATGAAAGCGTGCTGTTAAGTTCAATACCTGCAGGAAGCGTTGGCACTTTCGGGTTCAAAAAATTCACTGACATCGCAGTTTATGAGGTTGCCCTCACCGCAAATGTCAACCTTGAAAATGCCAAGCTGACTGTGAAGGAAGCAAGGCTTGCAACCGGTACACAGCCCGCTTCAGAAAAGCCGTCAGAGGCTGTTTACAAGTATTTTTCAGTGAACAGGGAGAAGGTCAGCAATGAGCAGATAAGCGATGTTAAGATAAGGTTCAGGGTGCCTGAGAGCTACTTCAGGAAGGAGCAGGTTATCCCCGAAAGCGTTGTGCTGAAGAAACTGGTTAACAGCAGCTGGGTTTCCAATCCGACCACTATGCTTGGGAAGTCCGGCAGTTTCGTTAGCTATGAAGCAAGCGTTCCAGGGCTTTCCACATTCGCAGTCGTGGGCGAGAAAAAGGCAGGGGCTGTTGCCCAGAAGGCAGAGCCTGAAGGGGAGGAAACAGCAACTGAGAAAGCGGCTGCCGAAAGGGCTGCTGAGGAAGCTGCCAGGAAAGCTGCTGAGCAGCAGGCGCTGGCAGAAGGGAAGGGCGCCGGCGGTCTTGCTGAAAAAATCGGAGGGCTCAGTTCTTCAGTAAATATAGTAGGGACGCTTGTCTTAATAGTGGCGGCCATACTTATCGTGGTCGAGCTTATGCATTTCATGCACAGGAAGATGCCTCCTTTGAAGCTGCCAAGGATTCCCCCGCCTCCAACACAAGAGTAAGAAAAAAGTAAAGCATTCAAAGAAAAAGAACAAAGGGAGTTGAGAGAGTCACTCCCCTTTCTCCCTTGCTATGTCCACAACGTCCTTCTGGGTGAGCAGGGCTACTCCGGCTTCCTTGCCGATTATCTCTACCTGCACAATCTTGTCAGGGTTGTCGAGGTCAACGTTCTTCCTGTCCACTACCTCGGTCAGCTTTATGATGAGCTGCCCTCCTTCAAGCTTGTCCCAATGCCTTTTGTTTAGGCCGAGCTTCCACTTTTCATTCTGCCCGATGCCTGCTGAGGCTGACCTTATCAGCTTCTGCATTGCTGAAACTTCAGACTGGCACCAGCTGTCAATTGGCGTGTAGTGGTGCGTTACTGAAAACAGGTTGGGATTGCTGTGGCAAAGGTTCCGTATCTTTGCAGCTGTTGCCCTTGCGTTTGAGACAGCCACCTTGAACAGGCCTTCAACCTCGGTCTGGCCAATCTGCGGCTTTTCGCCAGCCTGCCTTAGTACCTCGCGAAGCTCAAGCTCGGCTGTCCCCCTGTGGTTTGGGTCAAACGTCACAATCATGTTGGCCTGCCCCTTGAGCGGTGTTGAGCCAAGCGGCATAGGTTTGGCTGCAGCTTTAGTGGTTTTTCTCCCTTTCATTGCCTTGGCGGCTGCCTTCGGCTTTGCTTTTGCCTTTCTAGAAACAGTTCGTTTAACAGCCCCCACGTCGTTGCGACGACGGGGCCCAGTCGAGCGTCCTCGACTTGGGTTTCGTGATGGCTTCTTCGCTGCCTTTCTTGATTTTGCAGATTTGCCTTTGGCCCTGGCTTTTGCCCTTCTTTTTGCCATGAACATTCACCCCCTGTTTGAGCCTGGCCAGAGGGGTTCAATTATATTAACTTTTCGCTTTGTCGACTGGAACAAGCACGGCATTGGCTTTTCTTTGCCGTACACATGCGTCTGAAGTATATTCACAAAAGATTTTAATAATACCGAACAGGTGTATATGTAACATGGCTAGTGGCACAGGCAAGGTAGAACCAAGTGAGATAACAATTGAAAAGCTGGAGGATAAACATGACCTCAGCAGTTTTCAGTCATATGAGAAAGAGCTTGTTGATTTCCTTGTTGAAGACGCTTTGAATAATCAGAGGCAAAAGCTTTCAGTTACATTTCTGTGGTTTTATGATAACAAACTGGTAAGCTATGTGACTTTATTGAACGACAAGATTAACCTGGAAGGCGACCTTAAGGCGTTTTTCAGGGAGAAAGATATTCATTATAAATCATTGCCTGCCTTGAAAATAGGAAGGCTCTGTGCGCACGACAATTTTCAAAGAAGGGGTCTTGGAAAACTGATGGTTTTATTCGCTATAACGCAAGCTAATGAAATATGCGATCGAAGGTCTGGCTGCCGGTTTATAACGTTAGACGCTAAGAGAAACGAAAAGCGCGAGTTGGATTCCATCCACTTTTATAAGAGATTGGGGTTCAAAATATTAAAACAGAGGCTAAAAGGCACCACGCCGATGTACTTGGACTTGAAAGCGCCTCAACAGTAATTGAATTTTGTTATCGCCGCTTCTTTTATCAGGCTTATCCTTGCTTTGGACGGCCTTTTTTCTTCTTTAATCACTTCTTTTATGAAGTTTACCGCTTCTATTCCCTTAAGTGTTGGTGTTGCCCTTATCGGTTTTGCCATAATCCCGTGTTTACTTCTGATTTATTTAAACCTAATGGTTTCAATCCACCAAAACCAAAAGATTTATATATTTCAAAGATTTTCTTTTGTTAAGTATTGATAAACTAATGAAAGGTGGTAAAAATTCAAAAGATAAGGTCGGTAATTAAAAAGGTTGGTGATGCATACGTTATCGGGATACAAGAGCAGTTATTGGATTATCTCGGGCTTAAAGAGGGAGATGAAGTTGAATTTGAGCCGAAAAAAGTATTTAAGTTGGCAGAAAGGGTAACTGGTTCTGAAGGCGAGGCGAAAATCAAGCTTACCGATACCTGTTTTAATTACGGTGTGGCCACATTAAGCGTAAACGACAGGCACTTGTTCCCTCAGGATCACAACCCTTTCCTGCTTGAAATAGACGGCAGGCTGGAGAGGAAACATGTCGCGTCCCTCAAAATTGCCATGAAGCCATTCTTTGATAGACACCCGGGGTTACGGAAAAAAGAACACATCACGATTAAAGTGGTAAAGCCATCAGAGGAATACAAGCTGGTTTATTAACAAAGTAAGCTGGAGAAATTGAGTTAGTTGGGAGATGAATAGAAATGAACCAAGATGTTTTGTTTTTGGATTCTATGAGCTTAATGAGTTCGCTTTGTAAGATTGATAATGCAGATAATTATCACTTGTTTCTTAATGACGTGGAGAGGAACAGGACTTTGGAATTGGTGCTTTCAAGGAGCTTGCTCTTTGACATTCAAACACTATTTTCTAAGCGTAGAAGTAACAGACACAAACTGAAAAGGCACAGGTTAGTTTTTGTTAAAAAGGACAAGGCCAATATAAGCTGAGAGAACATGACCGGTGGGAGAATCACGTCAAATACACGAAGAGCTGGGTGGTGTTTTAATCCTTAATATTCCCGCTGGTTGCCGTCTTAAGTTCGGCAAGGAATCTCATTATTGTTTTCGTCACGTTCTCAGGCTGCGTCCTGAGCACTTCAACAACCTTTGCGAGGGCATCGCCTTCGTAGGCTGCCGTTGAAGTCAGCTTGGCATCAACCTGCTTTCCCTTCTTGACTGCAGCTTTCCACTTTTCAAACAGCTCTTCAACCCTTCCGGGCACCTGGTTTGGCTCGCAGTCCAGCAGCTTCGCAACCTCTTCCACAATTTTTTCTTTCGCTGCAACTGCAGAAGACTCAGCTTTCCCGGCAACGTATTCCAATCTTACGATGCCATCCTGTATCTTGCTGCTCCTAAGCAACTTAATCCTGCCTACTTCTGCTGTATGGTTGAGGTGGGTTCCTCCGCATGCCTCAACATCAAGCCCCTCAACATCAACTATTCGCAGCAACTTGCCTGGCACGATTCCTCCCTGGTATATTGAGAAACCGTACTTTTGTTCGGCTTCTGTCCTTGGCACGAACGACTTGTGCACTGCAACATCAGCATCAATTATCTTGTTTGCTTCGCTTTCGATTTGCCGCAGCTGCTGCTCAGTAAGCTGTTCGTAATGCGTGATGTCAAGCCTTGCCTTGTCAACGAACTTGGCTGCGCCTGCCTGCCATATATGGCTGCCGAGAAGCTTCCTGCAGACGCCATTGAGGATGTGCGTTGCAGTATGGTGTTGGGCAAGCTGCTGCCTCCTCTCCCAGTTGATTTTGCAGTCAACCTTCTGGCCTGCTTTCAGGCCTCGGCTGTTGCTTTCCAGAACGTGGACTACGACATTGCCCTGCTTGAACACGTCAGCAACAGCGCAGCCCGCCATTTCTCCAACGTCATGCTCCTGCCCGCCGGATGTCGGGTAGAAGTATGTCTGATCAAGCACAACGTATTTGTCGTCAATGATTTTCAGTATGGCCGCTGGGAACTCCACAACAGTATAGTCGCTGTAGTACAGGACTTTTGTTGCTGGCACATCAGACAAATCCAGCTTCACGTCTCTTTTTGTGGCTGTGGTTGCAGTGGCGGGCTTTTCATTCTCGTGCTTCCCAGCAACCAGGGCATAGAAGTTATCAGGCACAGCAACAGCCTTGCCAAGCTTTTTGGCTTCCTCTTTAATCAGGTCAGGGCTTATTCCGTTGCTGTCGTACAGCTCAACAAGCTTTTCAGGGCTGATTTCTTCACTCCTGCCCATCAGGTGCTGCACTATCTGGCTGCTGCGTTTTTTCGTTTCAGCGAATTTCAATTTCTCAACAGCCAGTATTTCAGCCACATCATTCAGATTTTCGCTGAGCTCAGGAAATTGCGGCTTCAGGTATGCTGCGTGCAGCTCACATAGATCCGGAAGCTCAACCTGCCAACCGTAGCTGTCAATGAACGAAAGTGCCCTCCTGAGGACTACCCTCAGGTTGTAGCCTCCAGCGACATTGCTTGGCAGCACCCCATCGCTAAGCGCAACAAGAAGGCTCCTTGAATGCTCGGCCACAGAGTATAGTGCCGACAACGGCAATATCTTGCTTTTCAACTCGGCTGCTGGCACTCCAACTTTCGCAGCCACATTTTCCCACGCTTTGTCTATATTCTCCACCTCATCAACATTGAGGTAGCTGCTGTAAGGCAGAAACTTTTGCAATAGCTGCGGTTCAACCTTTACCCCTGTTATTTCCTGAAGCTTCTTCACAACAGTTGGGAACGTTGTCTCATAGCTTGTTGGCGCAGCCCCTGTAAACCACGCGTTTCTCTCCTGCCCCATTCCCATGTCAAGGACCTTGAGCTTTAGCTCCTTGCTTCCCTGGGGAGTTACCTCATACATCATGTATACCTGGTTTCCCAGCTCCAAGCCTCTGCTGAAGTATTCCATGCAGGGCCCGAAGTTCCCACCCCCTGCCCATGCGTCTTCGTGGTATGTTATTTCCTCGTTAGGCAGCCCAAGGCCGTCGCTGAGCCACGAATGAATATCCCTGAAGTAGTCTGCCTGCTTCCATTTTTCTGGTGGCATGAACGCGTGCTGGCCTATCATCACAAAGCCGGTGTAGTGGGCTCCGGTAATGCCAACATTATCAATGTCATTGAATCTCAGGCAGAACTGCGGCACGACCAATGGGTTTGCTGGCGGCTCAACCTCGCCTGAAACAACATACGGCTGGAAGTCGTAGATTGAGGCTGCCACGAAGTCGCTAGTTGGATTCCATCTTGACGCAACAGGGTAGCGTCTTATTGGTGTGTATCCAAACTTCTTAAAGTGATTTGCAAATTGTTGCCAAACTTCTATATAACTTAATTTCTTTTTAGCAGGCGATTTATCTATAAAGCGGAAACCGCCAGAGCATTCCGGATTTCCACAAACTTCCGAATTAACTGCTGTCCAAAAAAAAGTCTTGCAATTAGTGCAGCACTTTCTCTCAAATCCCATCTCCTTTAACACGGCAAAAGGGTAATACTTTTCGGGATTCTTTTGGGCTTCCTTCTTGAACCAGCTTTTGGTCTCTTTGTCGCTCATTTTCTTGCAATCCCTGAATAGCTAGCAATAATTCTTCCTTATTTTTTGCTATAACTATGCCGTTCTTTTTAAAAACGTTTACTATTCTTTCGGCAGCATTAGGCACATAAAAAATCACACTTTTAGAATCCTCTCGACTTCTTTTAAATGTTATGGATAAGACAGGCAAATACCGATAAATAAATTTATAAGCGTGCTTTGCGGAAGCAGGGATGCATGAATTACGTTGATTTCAGAAAAGAGGTCATTGATGCTGGCCTGCTCAACAGGCAGTATGGCTATTACGCATTCAAGATTATCTCTTCCCTGCTAACGGTTATTGTACCTGGTTTTCTTTTTCTTACAGTTTCGAACTTTTGGATTCAGCTGCTGCTCATAGTTGGCATCACTGTCGCGATTTTGCAGTTCGCTTTCCTGGGTCACGACGCGGGCCATATGGCAATATTCAAGAGCGACAGGTGGAACAACTTTTTCGGGCACATTTTCTTTGAGCTTTTCGGAGGGGTTGGCTACAATTATTGGGTCACCAGGCATAATGAGCACCACGCAAACCCGAACCACGAAGATGAGGATCCTGACATGATTTTTGTCCAGTCAGAAGGCATGATGGCCAGCAAGAAAGGCATCGGCCTGTTCCTTGCAAGGAGGCAGCACTGGCTTTATTTCCCCGCACTGAGCATGTACGCAATTGTTTTTCAGGTCAGGAGCGCAGTCCACAACATAAGGCTGAAGAACTCTGCGGGAAAGTGGTTTGAGCTTGTCTTGTTGCTTGCGCACCTTGGTATTTTCTGGGTTCTGCCATTTTTCTTTATGGCGTGGTGGAAGGCGCTTATTTTTGTTCCGTTGCTGCGGCTTCTTGAAGGCTTATACTTTGGCTCTGTCTCTGCAACTAACCACAAGGGCATGAGGGTCATAAAAAAGGGGGAGCGGCTCAATTTCGTTGAGAAACAGGTCCTTACAACAAGAAACGTCAGGAACGGCATTATTGTCGACTTTGTTTACGGTGGGCTTAACTACCAGATTGAGCACCACCTTTTTCCGACAATGCCCCGCAGCAATTTCAAGAAATGCAAAGAGCTTGCAATGCGGTTTTGCAGGGAAAACAGCTTGCCGTACGTTGAAACAGGCGTTTTCAGGTCTTACAGGATAATACTTGGTGAGTTGAGAAAGATTGCCATGTCAGGAAGGCAAGCAAATATTCAGCCAGTAGAGTTGCGCACGTCAAACACAGTATAGCCCTTCAAATCGGCATGAACAGGGAAGTTTTCCTTAAGGATTTCAATCTCTCCCGTTTCATGAAGCGTTTTTGTTTTAATTTCGCAGTCCTTGCAGAATATGACATAGGTTGTATTAGTCTGCCGGAGATAGGAAATATATTCCTCTTCGGTCCATTCGTGCTGGTAATACTGGCCTTCAAAGTATGGCGAGAGTGAAGTAACCATCCCTTTCAGCGGGAATACGTATATCCAGCTCCTGCAGTCATCAACTATCCTGATGTTGCCGGGCAGCTGCGGGATTTCTGAGTATGTTTTTGTGTAGTAGCAGCTTATCCCCTCTTTCCATCCCATCTCAAAAGGAACGAAGAAGACAGGGTAAATGAACAGTATTCCTGCCAGGGTGGCGTAATAAGCTGCCCTCAGGCTCATTAGCCTGGACAGGAATTTCGGGGCAGATTCTGCCGCAAGCGGGAACAGCAATACGGCAGAGCGTATCGCCAGGTCAAGGATGTTATCAAGCTCAAAATCGACAGTGCCTGACAGGAAAACGAACTTTATCAGCAGGAACTGCACTAAAAGAACAGCCAGGCTGGTTAAAAACAGCCGGAGCCTTCCGAAGAAAACAGTCACCATGTTGCTTACAGCCACGTATGGGTGGTTCAGGCCTGCCAGTGCAATCGCTATTTCACCAAACATCTCGTTCTTTGACTTCCTTATGAAGTAAACTCCCAGGTAGAACAGGAAGACTGACAATAGGTAGGGGTAAGAGTCCGGAAGCATGATTTTTATGAAGATGAGCGCGTACCAGAAGAAAAGGGCATTCCTGTTTTTGAAAGTCTTTAGCGAAACCAGGACTATGCACAGGAACAGCGCAACTTCAAGGATCTTTATGGCCAACTTCCCAAAAGCAAACCACGCGATTCCGGCAAGGAAGTGCGAAGGCACTCCTACAGCGTAGAGCGGCTGGTTCCCGCTAAGCATGGAGAAGTCCTTTTCCAGCAGGGCGCCCTGCTCAACCATGCGGTTGTAAAGCCAGCCCCAGTGTATGTTTGAGTAGATGTCAGAGCCTGGAAGCACTAGAACGGCAGAAACGATTATGACAACAAGCAATAACTGCAGCAGTAACAGGTTCTTGCCTTGGCTCTTTGATTCACGCATATCCTGCAGGTCAAATCCCTCTTATTTAAGCATTATGAATGGTGGGCTGAAGTGGCGTTTACAGGCTTAATAATCGCGTGCTGCAGTCTTCAGGCAGCTTATTGCCGGATTTGAAAAGATATTTATAGACAACTTCGATTATCTATCTTATATACCAAAGTTGTCTATATGCCGCAACTGCTCTTATATACAGGTAAATAAAAAAAGACGGTGCTTTATGGTTGACCTTTCAGGCATTCTGCCGGTTGTTGGAAGTGCGTTTGCTGACTGGCTGAAGCTCTTTATTGCCCCGCTCAGGAACCTTGACATGCTTTGGATTATTGTCCCGGTATGGGGCGTCTGGCTTTTCTCCGAATTTTACCAGGAAAAGAAGGGAACGAGCTTCGGCAACGCTATAGCCAACGGGGCGACTATGCTTTTTGTTGGAGTTGACTGGACGCGGCATGTCATTAGCGACGTAACCTCCGGCGAGCTGGCATTTGGATTTAAGTTCGTCACGCTGGCAGCAATTGCTGCGGCTGTACTCATCTATGGTGTGGCAATAATCATTCTCGGAATAAAGGCGAACCGGCTTGTCAGGGTTATTGGCAGGGTGAGGGAGACCACCTATTTCATGGTCATGCTGAGCCCGGTAATTTACGGGGTGGAGGAGTTTAGCCTGAGGAGCGCGCTGGTTATGCTCACCTTTTTCCCTGTATTTTACGTGCTCGTTGAGGCCATAGACCGGCTGCTGCCTACCCCAAGAATCTTTGAGGAAGAGGAAGGAGCCGGCTTTGACAAGGAGCTGGGAATTGGCAATACTAGTGAGCCTGCACTAGGCAGCGACTTCGGCCAGGATGTTTTTGGCAGGCAACAGCAACCTCCACAGCAGCAGTGGCGGCAGCAGGCATATCCTGCCTATCCTAGCGGGTTTCAGCAGTTCAAGCCGCAGCAGCCGCAAAGGAAATTGTAGAAATTGTTACTTTATAGCATCGGAGCTTGATAATCGGATACGAATAGTCGCTCCGATGCATATAGGAGAGGAACGTATCATTCCGAAAATCTAGTTCCTCACCTATAGCTGGTGTAGCTTCTTGAACTGCCTGAACGGTTCGCTGTTTTGCACCTTCAGCTGCAGTTCTTTGTCAACAAGCCCCGGCTCTGTCATAGCCTTTGGGTCGAGTATTTTCCTGAGATCCGCATTCTCTACAATTTTGTTCTCAATTATCACATCTGTCAGCGGCTTATCATCCTTCAGCGCAATTTTCACAATCTCGGCCGCAACCTCATACCCGACATAGGGGTTGAGGGCTGTGACAAGGCTCAGTCCCTTCTCCAGCAGCTGCTTTGCCCTTTCAGCATCAACTGTGATTCCCCTCACACAAAGCTCATCCAGCATGTTCAGTGCATTTGCCATTATCCTGGCTGACCAGAGCAAGTCAAAAGCTATGAGCGGTGTCATGACATTGAGCTCCATCTGGCCTGATTTTGCAGCCTCTGCAACAGCATAGTCATTCCCCAGCACCTGATAGCACACCATTATTGCACATTCAGGGACTGAAGGGTTGACCTTTCCAGGCATTATTGACGAGCCAGGCTCAACCTCAGGCAGTGTTACTTCCGCGATTGCTGTCTTGGGCCCTGAGTTTAGCAGCATCAGGTCGTTTGAGATTTTTATAATCTCAGTGGCAAGCAACCGCAAAGTGCTTGAAGCCTCCAGAAATGCTGAGGCGCTCCAAGTTGTGAGGATTGAGTCTGCAGCAACAGAAAACTTCAGGTTGGTGTATGTGCCGAGTTTTGCAACAACCTTTTCCTTGAATTGCGGGTGGGTATTAATGCCTGTTCCCACGGCTGTTCCCCCTATTCCAAGCTGGAGCAGCGAATCCTCAGCCACCATTATCCTCCTTGCACATTCGTCAAGGGCTTTTGCGTAGCTATTAAAAACCTGTTCAAACCTTACCGGGACCGCATCCTCAAGGTGGGTTCGCCCTGTCTTGACAATCCCGCTGTATTCCTCAGACTTTTTCCTGAACTCAGAAGCCAATTTTCCGATTGCTGCCATAAGCGGCTGAAGCGAGAACAACACTGCAATCCTTATTGCTGTCGGGATAACATCGTTGGATGACTGCGCCATGTTCACGTGGTTGTTCGGATGCACACGGTTGTAATCCCCTTTTTTGCCGCCGAGCTTCTCAATGGCAATATTGGCTATTACTTCATTGCAGTTCATGTTAAAGGGTGTGCCTGCGCCTGCCTGGAAAACGTCAAGCGGAAACTCACTGCCCCATCTTCCATCAGCCACTTCAGCGGCAGCAGAAATTATTGCTTCCCCAACTTTTTTGTCAAGAAGCCCAAGCTCAACATTCGCTGCTGCTGCAGCCTTTTTTATTAAAGCAAGAGCCCTGATAAAATCCCTGTCCGCCCTTATTCCTGAAATCCTGAAGTTCTGCCTTGCCCGCTCGGTGAATATGCCATAGCACGCATCTGCCGGCACTTCGAGGCTGCCCAGCGCGTCTTTTTCAGTTCTGATGGGATTGCTTTTGTATTCAGCCATGATTATGCTTCTTTCATGTGGTCGTAGAAAGCGTCAATGCTCACGCATTTTACGCCGAGCTCCTCTGCCGCCTTGACAAGGCCCTGGTCCATTGTCATTATGGTGGCGGCCATTTCCTTGGCGAGCATGAGGACTTCAAAATCCTCCTCGCTGTCAAGTATGCCTTCCCTCAATGACTCCTTGTACTGCACCCGGAGCTTGTGGAGCTTTTCCTCTAAAGGCGTCTTCTCGTCCCTGACGAACTTCTCGCTTACCCTGAGCCCGGCATTAACCCTGCTCCTAAGCTCATCAATGAATTTGTACATGATTATGGCAGGTATTTTCAGCTCGTACAGCGAAGGCGCCTTTATCGTGATTATGTTTTTGAAGCTGGGAAGCTCTTTCTCTGCAAAATACTTCAGCTCTTTTACTACAGACGGCGTCATGTAGAACTTTATCCCTTTTGCTTTTGCTGCAACCGCAAGGAAGTTCACCACAGCGTCGTGCACAGTATGCCCAAAGTACTTCCTTGCGTCAGGGTTTACGAACAGGCTCGTGTCCAGCACGTACGCGCTGCTGCCTGCCTTACCCCCAAATATCCTCCTGAATACCATAGCCTGGTTGGGTTTTCAACAGGTTTAAAAACCTTTGTTACAACATGTGCCATTATGAAAAACCCAGAAGTTGCGCAGCTGCTGTATGACATTGCCGATATGCTGGAGATGCAGAATGTTGCGTTCAAGCCGGTTGCTTACAGGAAGGCTGCAAGGTCGGTGGAGACGCTTTCTTCTGACATTGATGAGCTTTTCAAAAGCGGCGGCAGGGAAAAGCTGATGGAGCTGCCAGGGATTGGGGAAGGAATAGCTGAGAAGATTGCAGAGTTCCTTGAAACAGGAAGGCTGGAGTATTATGACGAGCTCAAGAGGAAGTTTCCGCAGCACATTACAGAACTTATGAACGTGCCGGGGATTGGGCCCAAGAGGATTAAGCTCCTGCATGACAAGCTCGGCATTAAGACTGTATCGCAGCTTGAGGCTGCTGCCCGAAGCCACAGGCTGAGCAGGCTGCCTGGCTTTGGCGAGAAGCTTGAGGGTGACATCCTGAAAGGCATAGGTGTTTTCAAGGCAGGGCAGGAAAGGACGCCGTTAGGGTATGCACTTCCCGTAGCAGAAGAGATTGAGCAGCGTCTTAAAGGCCTAAAAGCAGTTAGGAGGGTTTCCATAGCCGGCTCTATGTGCAGAAAAAAGGAAACAGTTGGCGACATTGACATACTTGCCAGTTGCAGGGGCACAGCTGCAGCTGAGAGGATTATGGATTTCTTCACAACAATGCCTGAAGTCAGCAGGGTCTTGGCAAAGGGCAGCACAAAGTCAAGCGTTTTGCTGAAGACAGGCTTGCAGGTTGACCTCAGGGTTGTTGATGATGCAAGCTTTGGCGCGGCTTTGCAGTATTTCACAGGCAGCAAGGAGCACAACGTCGTCGTCCGTGAGCTGGCTATCAAAAAGGGGCTGAAGCTGAACGAGTACGGCGTGTTCAGGAAAAGCAGCAATAAGAAAATAGCTGGCAAGACAGAGGAAGAAGTCTACAAGGCAATCGGCCTCCGCTACATGGAACCTGAAATCCGTGAGAATTCCGGCGAAGTTGAGGCAGCAATTAAGAATAAATTGCCCATGCTGATAAAATACGGCAGCATAAGGGGAGATTTTCATACACATACCGTGAAGAGCGACGGCGCAAACAGGCTGGAGGACATGGTTGCTGCCGCGAAAAAGCTCGGCTACGAATACATTGCCATCACAGACCACAGCAAGGGCGAGAGGATAGCCCACGGCTTATCAAACGAAGCAATGGAGAAATGGCTTAAGGAGATAAAAGCCGCAGCTGCAAAAACAAAAGACATCAGGATATTTGCTGGCTCTGAGGTTGACATTTTGCCAAACGGCGAGCTGGACTTCCCTGACGACCTGCTGAAGAAGATGGACATCGTTGTTGGCACAGTCCATTCAAGGTTCAAGTCCACAAGGGAAGAGATGACGAAGCGCATTCTGACAGCCATGGAAAACAGGCACTTGGACATATTGGGGCACCCAACAGGGAGATTGATCGGGAAAAGAGAGCCGTACGAAGTGGATTTGAGAAAAATATTCGCAGCCGCAGCAGAAAAGAAAATTCTGCTTGAAATAAACGCCCACCCGGAAAGGAGCGACCTCAAGGACATCCATGCCAGGGAGGCCAAAAGTTTTGGCTGCAAGTTCGTAATAGATACAGACTCGCACAGCACAGACGGCCTGAAGTTCATGGATTTGGGCGTTGCGATAGCCAGAAGGGCGTGGCTCTCACCGGAGGACGTTGTCAATAGGAGGCCGCTTAAGGAGTTGCCGAAATTTTTCAGGAAGTTAAAACTGTAGTTGAGAGTAGCTACAATGAAAAGAATCGCTATTACTGGTGCAAAAGGCACGATTGGCACTATGCTGAGGAAAGGGTTAACCAAGTACGAAATAATTCCAATAGACCTGCCTGAAGTGGATGCAAGGGACTACAGGAAGCTGTTGGGCGTGTCCAAAGGATGCTCAGCAGTCATACACCTTGCATGGGACGCGAAGGCTGAAAACTTCCGCAGCGGCGGGCTTAATCCTGACAACATTCTAATGGCATCCAACGTATACAGGGCAGCTTTGGAAGCAAAAGTCCCAAAGGTCATCATGGCCAGTTCTGTGCATGCGGATAACTTTTACGGTTGGAAAGGCCCTGGACTGCTTTCGCCTGACAGGATTCCTGTGCCTGACAACCCCTACGGCGCGAGTAAGGTGTTTATGGAAGCATTAGGCAGGTACTATGCTTCCAAAGGCCTGGAAGTTATATGCATAAGGTTCGGCGGCGTAAATCCAAGTGACTCCCAAAAGGCGAACGAGAGAGATTACGAGAGGATCTGGCTGAGCTACAGGGACTGCTGCAGCCTGGTTTCTGCCTGCCTTGACGCTCCCAAAATACCGAATAATTTTTTAATAGTGTATGGAATTTCCAACAACAAGGGGAAAGTCCACGACAATTCAAACCCAGTTGGATGGCGGCCGGCGGACGGTTCAAAATAGGTGAATGCGGTGAAATTTGACGCAATTATTGTGCTCGGTGCCGGAATTACTCAGAAGGGCAACCTGACAAAAGTAGCCAAGTCAAGAATGGATAAGGCGCTGGAACTCTTCCGGGATGGCGCAGCGCAGAAAGTTATAGTGACTGGAAAAAAAGAGGCAGGGGTTATGAAAAAGTACGCAGTCAGGAGGGGTATTGACCCAAAGTGCGTTTTTGTGGAGAACATGGCCATGGACACGATTGGAAATGCTTTTTTCACTAGGAAAAGGTTCCTTGAGCCGCGCAGCTGGTGGAGTCTAATTATTGTAACTTCACTGTTCCACCTCCGCAGGGCGCAACTGGTGTTTAGGAAGGTTCTGGGAAAAGCATACAGCCTGAAGTTCGTGCCATCACCGCGGGTTTTGTCAGCCGAATCATTAAGGAAAAAGCTTGAGGCTGAAAATGGGCTTAGGTTGGCAACTCAGCTTCTTGGTACGCTAGTGGCTGATGGTGATGTTGAAGCTGTAGAAAACTTCCTGAAAAGGGCTCACCCTCTTTATAGGCCAGCAAGCCGCAGGGGTTAAGCTAGCCTTAATGCATCGCCTTCTCCATCTCCTCCCTTGCCTTGTCCGCTAATCTGTGCGCCAGGTGCAAGGGCTCCGGCAGCTTGTGCGGCTGCCGGATTGTTTTTGTTACGACATCTACAGCTGTATGCAGGCTTACCTTGTGGCCAACTGAAACGTATAGGGGCTTTGAGTGCGGCTTTGCCTTTACCTCTGCGCCGATTATCTCCTTTCCCACCTTTATGTTCCCTGCCTCGTCTTCCTCGCCGAGCAGTTTTGTTTTTGCAATGCCGACAGTTGCCTGGTCCAGCTCAACTCCCAGGTGGGAAGCAAGTCCACATCGGAGCGGGTGGAGGACGCCGTTGCCGTCAACCAGCAGGATATCGGGCTTATGCCTCAGCCTGCGGAATGCCTCTTTTATGGCAGGCCCTTCGCGGAAGTAAAGCATGCCCGCAAGGTAGGGAAAATCTGTCTCTACGGCAGCGGTCTTTCTCTCTATCACGTTGAGCTTATCGTCGCAGACAACAACTGCGGCTACCACTGCGTTGTTCGTGTATGCGCAGTCGCAACCGCCAATCGTCTTTACCTCCCCAGCTTCATCGGTCGTGACGACCTTTCGGGCTGCTGCCAGCTGCTCCTCTTTTAACTGTTCAATGTTCATCATGAATGGGCCCGGCCAGACTTTCGAAGCCGCTTTCAAGGCTGTTCGAACTGGCGACATCCACCCTGTGAAGGTGGCGTCATAACCACTAGACCACAGGCCCGTAACAGCACTGTGGAAGGTAAAAGTTTAAAAAAGTTATCTGTTGCGGCAGTTCCAATGATTAAGGGAGTGATTTTTGACTGGAACGGCACTTTGTCTGATGACATTCCCAGGGTTTTTTCCGTTGCAATGAAAACCTCTGAGAGGCTTGGAGGGCGAGTTCTGTCATTAGCAGAGTATCGCCGCCTGGTAAGAAACCCTTACATGCCTTTTTACCGCGACCTCGGCTGCACTGCCTCCAAGAAAGAGACTAACAGGTGGTACCAGTACTATTTGAACCGCAGCAAGATACCTGTGCGGCTGTTTCCTGATGCTGTTAAATTGCTTAAGTTCCTAAAAAGCCACGGCATAATTGTGGGCATAGTCAGCAGCCACCCGGGCTATGCGCTCAGGGCAGAGGCCAAAACGTATGGCATAAGCAGATACCTGGACTTTATGAAAGGCGATGCTCATGCCAAGCGCTACCACATAGCCATGTTTTTGAGGCTGTACAAGCTTAAGCCTAAGGAAGTTGTATTCATTGGGGACATGGCAAACGACATCGAAGAGGGCAGGAAGTGCGGCGTCATCACTGCCGCTTACCTCAGGGGAGTTGACTCAAAGTCCAAGCTGGTGCCGCAAAAGCCGGATATCATTCTGCCAACCCTGCTGTCACTGAAGAAGCATGTTTCTAAGCAAGAAAAAAATATGCGTTGATAGCAATATTTTTATATTTCATACCTACTCTCCAGATTCGGTTGGGCTGCTGAGCAGGAATGGTAACATTGGCTAAAGAAAGTTACAGAAAGACGTCTCTGCTTCTGGTAGGTAATGGTATGGGAACTGAAGAGCTGCGCTCATTTGTCGAGAGGCCGCCGTACTCAAGCTATTTGCGCTTGGCAGGCGAGGTTTCTGCTCAAAGAGGGGCAAATGAGATTACAAGGCTGTTTAGAGGCGAAAATGTGGATGTGGCTTGCGTCACGGCGACAATTTATACTGCAAAAAAAGCCAGTGGCTTAATAGCAGCACTGAAACATGAGGTTCCTCATAAGGGGATAGTGGCTGTCTGCGAACAGCCTGATAAAGAGGAAAGTGAGGCTCTTAAGCGGGCTGGTATTTCTGGGCGTGCTGATTTTGCCGGGCTTTTTTTAGCTTCCGGGGCAAACGCATATATAGGCATTACAGACTACTCGCCTCAGGACTTAAGTCGTGGATCACATCAGCTTTTTTCGGCTGTAGAGGCTGTGAAATGGGGCGGTTTTTATTCAAGCGAGCCTCCTGAGAGGTTTGTGGTGCCGAATTATCTTGCTTTTAACATTGCTGCAGGCCTTAGAAAAACCAAACCACTCTTGAAAGAAGCCATGCTCCTCACTGGTTTAGAGAGACTCACAGAAAGAGAAAGGGAAGTTGCAATAATGGCCTGTCAGGGTCAAAGAAATAAAACAATTGCCAATAAGTTAGGAATTAGTCCTAGGACAGTGGAAAGCCACATTCATAAAATTCTTTTAAAATTAGAGGTGCATGGGAAAGGTGAGCTATTGCCCTTTTTTGTTCAGCCGGAACAGCTGCTGCTTTCGCAGCATCAAAATTAAGGCAGCTTCATTACTATCCTGCCTTCCTTGAACACCCTGACTGTTCCGCCGCTTTCCGAGACGACTGCAGAGATTGAGCAAAACGGAAAACAATAAAAAACGTCAAGGTTCTGGGCTAGACACATGCTCACGCTCGTACAGCACTTGTCAAAAAGGGTTAAAGACGCCGCAAATAGTTTGACGAGAAGGTTTACAAAAAAGCAGATAGCTTTCCTCGCTGTAGTTGCTTTAGCGCTTGTCGTAATCTTTCAAGGTTTTATAAGGGCGCTGCTATTGATAGCAATCCTGTTCGTGATAGGGGTCTTTTCCACTTATTACAAGAGAAAGCTTGAAGATATGAGCGCAATGGGTTTTGAGCTGGTCACTTCCACCTCAGTGATTGCGGGCATAGCGTTTGGTCCTCTTTTCGGGGCTGTTTTCGGCTTTGCTACCGCTCTTGTCTCGGTTACGCTGTCAAGGGACGTTGGGGTCACCACTATTTTGTTCCTGCTGGCAACAGTCAGTGCTGGCGCTGCCGCCCAACTCCTGAGCTCATTCCTGAGGCTGGTAGCGACAGGCATGGTTCTGCTTACCTTTTCAATGCTTCTTGTTCAAAGCTACACTTTTTTTCTCCAGCGTGAAAACTTGTATAAGGTCACGGCTGTAATCGGTATTTTAGTTAACTTTGCGGTAAATTACCTTTTCCTGTCGCATGCTGCCGGCACGCTTCTGGCGCTCGTGCCTTAACGAATGCTAAAGCGAATGCCTTCGTTCCGAAAGAAATAAATATGATTTGCTAAAAGGCACTTTTATGGCACTGAACATTGTATTTGGTTCGCTGAAGTCTGGCATGGACAGCTTTTTGAGCCGGCAGCTTGGCAGCAGCACTGCAGGTGAACTGCTTAGCATCTTTCTGGCGTTCCTTGTCTCGTTCGTAATAATGGAGTTAGTCAGGACACTCCTCATAGGCAAGCTGAAAAATCTTGCCAAGAAAAGCAAGTCTGAGTTTGATGACATGCTTCTGGATGCGGTAGGCAGGATTGGCAGGCCGCTTTACTTCCTAGTGGCTGTTTACATAGCACTGAAGTTCACGCAGCTTGACGAGACAGTGTCAAAGATTTTAGGCTACGCTCTGCTGGTTGGGGTAACTTACTACACGGTAAGGGTAGCGCAAAGCGTGATAAACTACTTCACGCGGAAGGAAATAAAGAAAAGGGCAAAGGGTGAGGAAGAGGCCCAAACCGCTTCTGTGGTAAACCTGATAACAAGCGCAGTCAACGCCGCGCTCTGGCTTTTTGCGATTCTGTTCCTTCTTTCAAACTTCGGCTTTGACATAACATCGCTCGTTGCAGGGCTTGGCATAGGCGGCTTGGCGATTGCACTCGCGCTGCAGAGCGTGTTCGGCGACATCTTTGCGACGATATCTATCTACTTTGACAAGCCATTCAAGGGAGGGGACTTCGTAATCATAGGCCAAGATATGGGAACAGTCCAGCACATCGGACTGAAGTCAACCAGGATAAAGACGCTGCAGGGGCAGGAGCTCGTAATTCCAAACAGGGAAATCACAAACGCGAGAATAAACAACTACAAGAGGATGGACAAGAGAAGGGTCGTCTTCAGCATAGGAGTCGTTTACGGCACGAAGAAAGAAAAGCTGGAGAAAATCCCAGATATGATAAGGAAGGTAATTGCAAAGAACGCGGGAGCCGAGGTTGACCGCGTGCATTTCAAGGAGTTCGGCCCGTACAGCCTCAACTTTGAAGTGGTTTACTACGTCCTGACAGGCGACTACAACAAGTACATGGACACCCAGCAGGAAATAAACCTCGCAATAAAGGACGCTTTTGAGAAAGAGGGGATAGATATGGCTTTCCCGACACAGACTGTTATTCTGAATAAGCAGTAGCTCCGCCTTCCACGTGCTTCACCCACAACATGCCAATGAGGTGAAACTTGCAACGAAGCCGTTTCTTAAATATCTTCTCAAAAGGCACTTTTCAATAACCCAAATATTTTTATAAGATTAAGATTATTGGATTTTAACAACTGAAACAGGTGATGTAAATGAAAATGGACGAAGGACAAGGCGGGGAAGGCGGAAGCGGCGGAGATACCGGTTCCGGCGGCTCCGAAGGCGGGGAAGGTAGCGGCTCAGGAGAAGGTGCCAAATAAGCGTTGGCAGCAAATGCCCAAGTCACGGCAGCTTCATTACTATCCTGCCTTCCTTGAACACCCTGACTGTTCCGCCGCTTTCCGAGACGACAACAGCTATTGAGTTTGTCAGCTTGGTGATTGCGGCGGAATACCTGTGCCTTGTCCCGAATCCCTCAAACCCTTCCAGGTTCGCGTCCGAAAGGTCTATGTTGATGTGCGTGCCCGCTGACAGCACCGTCCCTTTTTCGTCTATGAAGAACACCCCATCCAGCTGAGAGAACCCTTTTATGGTCTCTTTCATGTCCGGGTCTGTTATCTGCTTCATCTCTGAAGGATAATTCGCAAAGGGGTTGATGATGAGCTGCCTGGCATATTTTGACATCTCGCCCGCATCCCCGACTATGAATGCGGTTCCTATCTTCCTGCCTTCCCTGCCTTCGTTTACAATTTCCATTGCAATGTTAAGGATTGCTTCGAGCACGTCGCTGCTTATTTTCTCGGTGAGGTTGTGGATGCTCATGTTGAAGAATATCTTGTCAACGTCAAACACAAAGATAAGCCCCTTGTAGCCGGTTCCTATGCTTTCGTCTGCCACGCAGACTATCCTTTCTCCCTTGTTTATGAAGTGCCTGTTGACAGCCTCCATGAGGATTTCCTTTACAGGGAGCGTTGAGCCTCCTATCTGCTTCCTCATCTTGGTGGTATAGCTGAGCTTTGTGTATACGTTCTTAGCTGTTTTCTTGAATATTGCCAGCTTGACGTAGATGAGATTGAAGTCCTGCGCCTCTTTCTCGGCTTTTTCGATTGAGACTATGCAGTCTGCGCCGACATCCTTGGATAGCCTTGTCGCTGCCTTTCCTATTAGTTCCTCTATGCTTGTCTGGCTGTAGGGGTCCTTGACTGCTGTGAGGCTTTCACTTTTTCTGGTGCCAGCGCTTTCCTTATGCTGGAGCTGCTTCAGCTGCTCTGAAATGAACAAGGTTTGTGACTGAGGAACCGGCTGCACCTTAAGTGTTGGTTCGGCAGCCCGGCTTACTGCGATGTTCAGCACAGGCTTTTCTTTTTGCAGTTGCATTGGCTGCGGTTGTGATAACTGCTGAGCAGGTTTTATTTCCTCTGGTGTCTTAAAGAAGGAATTGAGCTTTTTCTGGTTGTATACACGGTCTATCTCTTCAAGCACGTTTTTCGGGATTGCATCTTTCGGGTTGATTGCCTTTTTCTGGATGACTGTGTAGCGGTATCCCTTGAAGTCATCCTCGTCTGCTTTCAGCCTCGCAAGCTTCTTGTCCATCTTAATCAGGCCTTCCACTCGTTCCTGAATTTTGCAAGCACTTTTTTGGTGACTTCGCTTTTGACAGACTGGAGCTCTTTCACGTTGCACAGGTACCTCAGCGCAAGCTCAACATACGGCGCGTTTGAGGCCAGGTACTCAATCCTTGCCCTCACCTCAGGCTTTACTTCAGCGTTCCATTTCTTTGAGGCAGCCTTCATTTCTTTGCCAATCACTTCCTCCGCGCATTCAAGGAGCTTTTTTTCAACCTTCCTGAGGTTGGCCTGGGGCGGCACCCTTACCTTAAGCTCGTTCCATACAAGGGCTGAGCCTTTGGTATAATTAACGATAGGATGAGTCAGGACCATCTCGTTAGGTACATACGCCATCCTCCCTGTTTGCTCGTCCTTTTCAATCAGGCTTATGTGCGTGTGCATGAGCGCAATGTCGTGCACATACCCTCCGACATTCCCTATGTCTACTCTGTCGCCAATCCTGAAAGGCCTCTTGGCTACTATCAGGAACCACCCTACTATGTTGAGTATGGGCCTTTGCAATGCAAGGGTCAGGCCGGCGGCCAGCAGCCCTATTGAGGTAATGGCAGGCCCTATTACCCCGTAAAGCAGTAACATGGCAACAAGGATAAGGATTATCAAGACGACATACTTGTAAACAGAGGTCATCTGCTTAAGCTCGCCTTTGTCTTTTGTCTTTGCATATCTCTGCAGCAGCAGCACGCCTATCCTCGTGATAATGCTTGAGGCTATAACTACAAGCAGGATTACCAGAAGTTTTGTGAGCGCATTGTAATATGCTGTGAGGCTTTGCTGTTTAGCCAGGTATGCAGCAGCGCCTGTAGCGGCTGTGAGCAGAAGAAGCAGTAAAGTTCCAATGTGCTTCATCGCTGCGCCTCATTTTTCGCCCTTTAATAAAAAAGTAAGGCTCCCTAACGTGAGTTGGGGGTATGGGAGAGAAGTCTCTTTAGGGAGCCCCTTTTTTCAAATATCAGGCAATATGGCATAACCAATATATAAATGTTACGTTTTTGTATACTGGAATAGGAATGTATCTGTTATGACTACTGCTGAGTGCGGCATGACAAGCGCCCGGACGGGGCATTCTTGTAAAATCCGGATAGGCGAACCAGGGAATGCGACTCAGTAAATTGCTATGTCTTTTATCCTCTGAAAGTCGCTTTTGTTAGCTGTTACGATCGTCTGGCAGCCGTTAGTCAGCATTGCACCTGCGATAAGCGTGTCAAGAACATTTATCATCATACCTTTGTTCTCAAGCTCCGCAGCTATGGCCGCTGCCTTTTTGGCAGCCCTTGGGTCCATATTTATTACGGGACAGGAATTGAAGAATGCCTCTGCGACCTCCATTGCTTTATTGTCCTTTCTTCTCAGGAGCCCGTGCATTACTTCGAAAACGTTTATGCTTGTTGTACATGGAAAAGTTTCTCTTGTAACATCTGCTATTTGCTCTATCGCTGCCGATTTTCCTCTAAGAAAATCGATGATTAGCGTGCTATCCATGCACACATTTTTCATTTGAACCTCTCCTTGAAACGTTCCCTGAACTGCTTGGACGCGCGCGCACGCATCTGCCTGATGCCTGACTTAATCTCTTCCGTTTCCTCATCACTGAGGTAGCTTAAGGCTCCCGCAAACCGCATGATGTCCTGTTTGCCTCCTGTAATTCGCTTTATCTCCTCGCTGAAGCTTTCCTCTGGCCTCTTGAGGGCTTTCAGCCGCTCATACGCGTCCTTTGTCACAGTTATCGTTTTAGTCACCATAAACGTATGTTTAAACATACGTGTATTTAACCTTTGCGGTTTTGCTGCTGGTCAGCCGTGGCTGCCTGCTTTCTCTTTCCGGCTGCTGAATCGTCAAACAGGAACCATGCCGTCTGGGGGTCTGCAAGAAAGCTCTCCTGCTTTACCTCGTCTATGATAAAGTACACTTCCTTTTGCTTTATCCTGAATTTCCTTTCAAGCTGCTCGATGAACTCCTCCATTTCCCCCATTTGCCTGAATATGACATCCAGAAGGAAGTCATAGCCGTTGTTAATCCTGTACAGGGAGTTCACGTTCTGGTGCTTTTCGAGGAACTGGCTTATCTCGTGCTTCTGCTCCTTGTCTACCTTCAGGATTATGGTTGCCCTTGAGTTGAAGCCAATCTCGGTGTTGTTTATGATGCAGGTGTACTTTGCTATGTAGCTGCCCAGGGGGTTTCTGATGCGCTCAAACAGGGTTGAGACAGGGATGTCTGTCTGTGTGCTTATGTGCTTGAGCTTGGCCCTGCCGTTCTTTCTCAGGTGCGCCAGTAAAACTACGTCCCTCTTTTCCATCATGCAAATCACCTCTTTTTTATCTCGGCAACAGCGGATTATCCAGGCAGCTGCCAAAACTTCTTCCGTTGAAACCGTATATTGTCCGAGAATTAGTTAAGATTTTTTCATAGGGAGTATAAGGTGGCTTATAGGTGGGGCAGCTTAGCAAAAACGTTATAAAAGTGAAAGCTTCCCGCAGCCTTCATGAGGTTCGCGCACTTTGCTGACATCCACATCGGCTCCTGGGCTGATGAGCGGCTCGCTGAGGCAAGCACAAGGGCATTCATGAAAGCTGTTGACGCCTGCGTTGAGAAGGCTGTTGACTTCATACTCATCTCTGGCGACTTCTTTAACACATCCTTGCCGTCTATAGACCGGCTCAAGGAAGTCACCAGCAAGCTGAAGGAGCTTGCTGACATGAACATTCCTGTTTACATCATACCAGGCAGCCATGATTTCTCGCCAACAGGCAAGACCATGCTTGACGTCTTGGAGAATGCCGGGCTTTTAACCAATGTAATGCGGGGCAGCAGTGGCGAAGATGGGAAGCTCAGCCTGAAATTCACGACTGATAGGAAGACGGGCGCCAAAATCACTGGAATTGGCGGCAAGAAGGGAATGCTGGACAAGCATTATTACGGGCAGCTGGTGCTTGAGAGCCTGGAAAAGGAAGCCGGCTTCAGGATTTTCATGTTCCACACTGCCCTTGAGGAGTTCAAGCCAAAGGGCATGGAGCAGATGGACGCTGTTCCGCTGGCAATGCTGCCGAAAGGGTTCAGTTATTATGCAGGCGGCCACATACACAGGGTGTTTGAAAGGTCTGTCCCGGGCTACGGCCTCATAACGATGCCAGGCCCGCTCTTCCCGAATAATTTTGACGAGCTTGAGCTGGTTGGCAATGGCGGATTCTACATAATTGAGTCTTCGTCAGATGGCAAGGTAAAGGCAACACATCACCCTGTTATTATCCATAACGTCTACACGATAAATGTTGATGCTGAGAAGAAAACCCCTGAGGAAGTTACTGATGCGCTTATGGCCGCAATTGGGCAAAAGGAGTTTTACAATACGATAGTCCTTGTCAGGGTTGCCGGAAAGCTCCGCTCTGGGAAAACCAGTGACATTGGCTTCAGGCAGTTTTTGGAGGCAGTCTATGAAAAGCGGGCAGTATATGTTGCCAGGAACACCTCCAAGCTGGTTGGGAAGGACTTTGAGGAGATTAAGGTTGACTACCACAGCGTTGAGGACATTGAACAAAAGCTGATAGTTGAGCACGCCGGCCAGTCAAAGGCATTCCCTGTTGACAGGGAGAAGGACCTTGCCCACAAGCTTCTCCACATACTTGCAAAGGAGAAGGAGGAGGGCGAGACAACGGCTGATTTTGAGAAGCGCGTAAAGGAGGATTTTGCAAAGGTTGTTGGGATAAAGCTATGATGTGCCTTAATTATCTGGTCTTCTTTTTGACAAAAACCTTTTAAATAGTATGTCTCAGCTATACCATTTATGGCTAGCCCGAGCAAGGAGGAAAGCATACTGCAGCTCATTTTGGAGAGCAGCCCGCTGAAAGAATGGCACTTTGGAGAGATAGTGGCCGAATCTAAAGTCTCTAGGGCAGTGGCAAACAAATGGCTGAAAAAATATGTTAAGGAAGGATTGCTTAAAAGGGTTAAAACTCAGGGCAGGTTTCCATATATAACAGCCGGAGGCAATAATCCTGTTTACCAATCCAGGAAGCGGCTGTACGCTTTGGAAATGCTTCATAAGAGCAGGTTGATGCAACAGCTGATTTCATTAAAAAGTGCAAAAACAGTGGTGATTTTTGGAAGCATTGCCAGGGGAGACTGGTATAAAAGCTCAGACATAGACATATTCATATACGGCAGGGCTGAGGGGCTGAACAAAGGCCTTTATGAGTCTAGGTTAAAGAGAAGCATTGAGATTCACGAGTTTGAAAGCCGGAAAGAGCTTAAGGAAGTAAAAACCGGCTTGCTGACAAACGTGCTCAACGGCTATCTGGTCAAAGGGCAAATGCAGGACATTACCGGATGATGTGGAGTAGAGTCACTTTACGCGCCTGCTTTCTTCTTCTTTCATTTTCTCTCCTATGACGTTTTTAAGAGCATTGATATGAAGCTCAAAATTCAGCCTGAACTGTTTCCAGTCATCATATTTCAAAAGCTGCCCGCGGTAATTTATCGCGTTTCTTTTAAGCCTTACCGTTTCGAGGAATTCCCAGTTCAGCTCAAGCTCGGCATGCTTAAAGCAGATGTAGGCGTTCTTGCACTGGTGGCTGTCTGCTTCAATTCCATCAAACAAGAGAAAAGCTTCAATCAGCCCACGCAAGGATTCATAGTAGTCCCTGAAGACAAAAGTCCAGTCAGTGCTGTTCTTTGGGATGTCTTTTGACATGCCATTGATAAAGTCCAGCCCCTTCTCAGCAACTGTTTTCAGTGATTTGATTAGTTCTAAGTCAATTGCCTTCTCTTTGAATTTGCCTGAGCTCATGCAAAGAGCGAATGTGCTTTTCAAATCGTCTATCCTGACCTTCATTATGCCTCTTCTCATTCAATTTATGGTTTTGGCTGCTCAATGCCTTGCGCTCTCATGATTCCCTGCTCTTTCACAACATAGCCGTCCTTAACCAACATGTCAATTATTTCCTTTTCTTTTATGACTGCAGCAATTGCCTTAACATACTCAAACTTTCTGAAGCCGAACTTCCCGCTGCCGTACTGCTGCAGCAGCTCATCCGCTTTCTGAAGAAGGTTGTCATAGCGTTGCTGCCGCTCAGCAGCATCAAGCCCCTTGGTTTCGGCATACACTATGTAAGCGTCCTTTACAGTATTTTCCAGGTCATTGCTCATGAGAACATCCTCCTCAGCTCAGCAACAGCATCATCTGCAAACCCTTTAAGGGCAGCGTCTGCCTTTTTTTCAAGCCGCAAATATCCTTTCAGCAGCGGCAGTAATGCCTTTTTGCCTGCATAATGGCTGTTTTCAGACAGGTAGCTTGCTATGTTGTCAACCCTCACCAATCCTGCGCCAAAGGTGTCGGCTTCGCCAAGCTTTTCAGCCTCTTTCTTCATCACATCCTCCAGACTGCTGCCCTCATGCGAAATTGAAAGTGCCAGTGCAAGGCTGCCTGCAACATGGGGCGAGGCCATTGATGTTCCGGTGAGTGTGGCATAACGCTCGTCCAAATAAGTTGATAATATGCCAACCCCGGGAGCTGCTATGTCGTTTGTTTCGTAGATGCTGCTGAAGTCAGGATGCCCAAGCTCTTCGTCAACAGCAGCAACGGCGATAACCGACTCCCCGAAAGCGGCGGGATAGTTTGCGCCGTAACCGTTGTTGCCCGCAGCCGCAACAAGGAGTATTCCCTGCTGCCATGCGTAGCTGCACACTTCTTCAAGGGCTTGCGATGCAACAGGGCTGCCAAAGCTCATGTTGGCAACATCAACCTTGTTTTTTATGCACCATTCTATTCCTGCTATGGCGTCTGCCTCGCTTCCTGAGCCGTTTTCATCCAGCACCCTAACGGCATACAATCCTGAGCCTGGCGCAACGCCGTAACCGACAGATGCTACTATTCCCGCGACGTGAGTGCCGTGGCCGTTCTCGTCCATCGGCTCTTCAGTGTTATTTACAAAGTCATAGCCCTTGTCGCTGCCAAACCTGCCTCTAAGCTGGCTGTGGCTGTAGTCAATGCCGGTGTCTATGACTGCAACCTTAACACCATCGCCAGAGGCATATTGCTGCGCCTTGTACGCTCCTATTGCTTCAAGGTTCCACAGCGAGGATTTTGTTCTTGGCCTTTCAATAACCACTGCTGCTGTTGCTTTTCTGGCTTTTATCTTCGGGATGGAAAAGTTGTTTGAAACATCAATCCCTGATATTGCCGGAATAATATGCCTGAATGCCTTTTCAAACACGCTGTCGCTGACATTGCCTGATGACGCCTTCTGCAGTATGTCTGCATAGTCTGCATCACATTTTAAGCTGAGGTAAGGGACAAACTCATAGACATGCCTTACCTGCCCTATCCTTTCAAGCTGCCGTGCAACCTCTTCCTTCCTTGCTGCCTCTGTCCCGATTATCAGCTCAAGCTCGCTCTTGCTGCCTTTGGCAGCTGTGATGGCATCAGTTAAGGCGCGCTTTCTCCTCGCTGACAATGAAGCCGTGTTGCGCTGCATGTACTACAGCGTCATTTGAAGTTTAAAGTGCTTTGCGGTGGAAAAGCCGAAAATACGGCGGAGAATTCGCAAAATATCCGTTGCTGCCGGGAAAATTTTCGGAAAAAAGCTGTTTTTGTGAAAATTATCCGCTTTTCCTGAATTTTCCACGAGGGATTACTTTCTGAACTTCCCTTCCATTATTATGTCCTTCAGCGGCTTTCTGGCGCTTGGGGCTTCCATCTCCTGAATTTCCTTTGGCAGGTCCTCTTTTCTGCCCTTCTTGCCAATGGCAATCATGCACTCAACATCATAATCCGCAGGGATTTCAAGCGCTATTCTCGCTTTTTCGTAGTCAAACCCTTCCATGCCGTGCACTGCCAGCCCTCTCCTTGTTCCCTCAATGGCAAGGTTCTCCCAGGCTGCTCCTGTGTCAAAGTTGTGCGTCCTGGATGGCTTGCCGTTGTGCTCAAAGTCTTTTGAGGATACAACAACTACCAGCACTGCAGCGTTTTTCGCCCATCCCTTGTTGAAGTCTCCCATCAGCTCAAGGAATTTCTGCCAGTCTGCACTGTTCCTTTTGGCGTAGATAAACCTCCACGGCTGGTTGTTGTACGATGACGGCGCCCATCTTGCTGCCTCAAACAGGGGCATGAGCTCCTCGTCTGAAATTTCCTCTCCAGCCATTGCCCTTGGCGACCACCTGCCAAGTATCAACGGGTGGATTTCATGCTCCGTCTTCCTTTTTTCACTGACTTCCTTGGGTAGCTTTTCCATAACTATCACCTTGCCAATTGGCGCTTTATATCGAGTGTCCGATACATAATGCTGTGCCCATATTTAAACATATCGGTTGTGCGACATATAAATCTGGGCAGCTTTGATAAAAACTTAAATACTAGGCAGCTGTAGAAGCTGTCATGGGAAACTGCTGCGACATGAGGGGGTTCCTGACTTTCACTGCGCTAAGGCTTATAGGCAAGAGGCCTATGTCCGGCGGGGAGCTTAGGCAGGAACTGGAAAGCAGGAAGGGCTCCAGGCCAAGCCCCGGCACTATTTACCCTGTCCTTAAAGCGATGAGAAAGTCAGGCTGGATTGAAGAGCTAAAATCCGGAAGCAAGGGCAGCAGCAAGGAAAAGAAATACAGGATCACGCCAAAGGGGAGGAAGGAGCTTGCTTCCGCAACGAAAAGGTTTGTGGCAATCTTCTCAGATATGAAGGGCGAGTTCAGGAAAATCAGGGCTTAGCTATAACGGATTCAATGTCGTTGAGCATCTTGGGGAACTTCTTGAAATGGAAGTGTCCCGCGTTTTCCACTATTATGGCATCTGTCCCGAGGTTCTTTGCCAGCTCCTCGCCTTTCTGCATTGATACGATAAGATCATTGTCAGCGTTGTAAACAAGGAACTTTTTGCAGTTTGCTTTTATCCTGCTCCATTTGAAAGGTTTGTCAACAAATGTCTTTATCAGCGGCCTGAATTCATGGATGCCGAGGTCAGAGCAGAACCCTGCAACAAGAAAAGCAGCTTTTACCTTTGCCTTTGATTTTTCCAGCAGCCGCAGAATAAATGCGGGGCCGATGCTCCTGCCGACAAATACTGATTCTTCATTGACGTATTGCCAGTACGGCTCAAATTCCCTGAGCCAATTGTCAAGCGTCTGCCCTAATGGTGTTGGGAAGAAAGGTGCATAAGCCTTATGCCCTCTTTTCTCAAGCTCCTTCCTTAGCCACGGGTAGAAGCATTCGTCAGGGTTGCCTCCTGTGCTGTGGATGAAGATGAAGTTTGCCACGACAAGTCACTTTATCAGCCGCTTAAGTATCTCAGTGACTTGCTGCGGAGTGGCTTTTCCCTTTGATTTCTTCATGACAGCCCCAACGAGGAAGTTGAGCGCTTTTTCCTTGCCGCTCTTGTAGTCTGCAACCGCTGCCGGACTCTCAACTAGGGCCTCCTCGCAGTATTTTTCCAGCACACCGGCTTCAGCAACCGCAAAGAGGTTGTTCCTCTTCACATATTCCTCGATGTCAAAGGGCTTTTCAACCAGCTTTTCAATTATGCCCTTGGCTGTTTCATCAGTTATCTTCCTGTTTTCAACAAGCTTTAGCAGCTGTATGATGTGCTTCTCGTCAATTTTTACTTCCTCCAGCTCTTTTTTGTTGTAGTTTAAGACGCGCAGCAGCTCTCTCCTCAGCCACTTTGCTGCTAGTATCGGGTTCACTGCTGCAGCCACTTTTTCAAACAGCTCAGCCAGCAGGATTTCTGAACTTAACACCTCGGCATCAACATGGTCTATCTTCCACTTCTCTACATACCTCCTGATTTTGGCGGATGGCTTTTCCGGCAGCTTCTCTGCAATTTTTTTTATCTCTGCGGCGGTTACCTTTATGGCTGGCAGGTCCGGGTCCGGGATGAACATGTAGTCAACTGCTGTTTCCTTCTGCCGCATGAATACACTCATTCCTTCTGAATCGCGCCATGCCCTTGTCTCCATGGCAATCTTCCTGCCTTCCTTTGCCTCGCGCTGCTGCCTCGCTGTCTCATACTCTATCGCCCTTACTATGCTCCTGAACGAGTTCACGTTTTTTATCTCAACCCTTTCAAACTCTGGGGCTACTGAAACGTTTACATCAGACTTTATTCCCAGGTCGGGGTTGACTGCCTTGATGTAGCTTAGTGTCGTAACCAGGCGGTGCAGCCACTGCCTTACCTCTTCTGCAGAGTTAAAGTCAGGCTTTGTGACAATTTCAACAAGCGGGTAGCCGCTCCTGTTGTAGTCAACCTTGCCAGTTTCTGGGTCCCACCTTGCAGGGTCTTCCTCGAGGTGTACTTCCTCAATTCCTATGCCGAGAAAGTTTCCTTCCTGCCCGACAGGGACAGAGTAGCTTCCTGACATGGTTCTCTGGTAGCCTGTTGGCATGTCCGGCCAGTCGTAATGTTTCCTTTGGAATATGAGCCGTTCATTTATGCGGCAGTCAAGAATGGCAGCAATGGCAATTATTTTGTCAATCGCTTCCCTGTTTGGCAGCATGGGCTTGCTTCCGGGCTGGCCGGTGCATACCGGGCAGATTGTGGTGTTTGGCTCTGCATCCGGCTCAATGGCGCAGTTGCAGAACAGCTTTACCTTGTTGTCCATGTTGAGGTAGCCGTGGATCTCCAGCCCTGCCATTATTTTGCGGCTCGTTTTCCCCTTCCCGGCAGCTGCTGATAACTGTTGCATAGGCAAAGCCGTGTTGCGAACGTTTTTATACTTTTCCTAAACAGCATTTGAACTATGGTAAACTGTTGCAGCCGCATGACCTTTTTGGGAAACCAAATCGCTGTTGCGATTGGTCCCGTCGTCCTAGACGACGTGGAAAGGTCAATCAAAAAACGTTGCAGTGAGCCAGCCGTAATCAGCGTTAGGCAGCCGCTTTGCAAGAGCCACTTTATCAGAGATTTTGAGTCAAGGGTGGCAGCGACAATAAAGAAATATAAATTAATCAGCAAAAAAGACAGGATTGTTGTTGCCTGCAGCGGCGGAAAGGATTCTACCGCCATCCTTTACCTGCTGAATAAGTGGTTTGGCAACGTCACAGCACTGGCGATTGATGAGGGCATCCCTGGCTACCGCAATCTCACACTGGAAGACCTCCGCAACTTTTGCGGCCGCAGCGATATTCCGCTAAAAGTTTTATCATACAAGAAAGCATTTGGCTTTTCGCTGCACGAGGCGCTCAGGAAGGTTACAGTCCTGCCGTGCAACATCTGCGGCACTTTGCGAAGATACCTTCTCAATTCCGGGGCAAGGGGCTTCACAAAAATCGCTACCGGCCACAACCTTGATGACGAGGCCCAGTCAATCATGATGAACTTTTTCAAGGGCAATCTTGGGCTTGCTGCACGCCTGGGCCCAATTTCAGGCGTTGTTGAGGACGAAAAGTTTGTTCCGAGGATAAAACCGTTGTATTTCTGCTATGAAAAGGAAGTGGCTGCCTACGCCTTTCTAAAGAAATTCGGCATCCGCTTCAACGAGTGCCCCCACGCGAGTGTTTCTTTCAGGGCTTCTGTGAGGGACTTCCTCAACGGTTTGGAGCAGGAGCAGCCAGGGACAAAGCAGAATATTGTCAGTAACTTCCTTCGGCTGCTGCCCAAGCTGAAAAAGAGATACGCCGCATCAGCCAGCATCAGCCACTGCAGCACCTGCGGCGAGCCTGCAAGCAACGGGCTGTGCAAGGCATGCAGTTACGTCAATTCGCTGAGGGAGTCGCTGCAGGTTAAATCATTTAGAAAATCGTTTTAATTCCTGCTCAAGTTTCTCAGCAAGGTCATCAAAATTTTCATATCGGATTACCTTTCGCAAATTAGGAATCCCAAGGACCATGGCTGAAACATCAGCTCCCTCTTTGGCTAATGCGATAATAGGGATTTTGTTCTCGTAACCCATCTGGAGTTCCATGCCAACGCCATGTGAAGGGCTGGAAACTTCAGCTATGAACAGGCTGCATTTTGAGATGGTTTGGATTGTCCTGTCATAAAAGTCTTTCGGGCTTTCTTTGGAACCCCAGAAGTCTGGATAAGTGCCGATGACCCTGTCGAAGAATTTGGAGCAAATCTTCATTAAGAGCTTGTAAACCGGAAGGTAATCCTGGCCGTGTACGGTAATCGGGCCGAATACGTAAACGCTCTTCATAAGTTATTTGTTTTCTGCATAATATAAAAATGCTTCCTATCCTGCGGCAATCTTCAAAGGCGGGAGCATGCAAAAATTTAAAAAGAAAGTTGATTCTCCATCCATCATGAATCTCCTCAGCAGGCTGCAAGCGGAAAGAAGTAAATTTATTCGGAATAACCATGGCAGTGGTCTTGGATTTCACTGCGGCGATTATATTGCCTCTCTTCCTTCGCCAGAAAAAGACCTTTCGCCAAGAGAAAAGCGTTATCTTACGAAAAATGTTAAGCAGATTTTAACGAACGCAGGAGCAACAGATGAACAGCACGCAATAACTGTTAGTGACATTGCAGACAAACTTGGACCGGTAAGTATCGGAACCCAAGTTTCCCTTAGGCCTAGGTTCTTTCCAGGCGAAGGCCTTTCTTATTTCAGGCCGTTTGATCTGGCATATCATGGCGCCATGGATTTGGTTATTGAAGGGAAAGCAACCATGATTCAGCAAGAAGGCTTTTCTTACTACCTGACAGCTTCTCCTGTCAAGTCTTAATGAAGTTGATGGCAAAGTTTTATATACTAAAAAACGCGGTTTCTGCCGCAGTATGAAAAAGAGGCATCTTAGGCTGTTTTTAGCTGCGGCTTTTGTTTTAGTGGCCCTGTCGTTTTTCGCTGCCGCTGCTGCGGCAACAGTTACCATAACTGAGCCGAAATTCGGGGTTGCGAACCAGTCAATGTTCAACGTTACTGTAACCAGCTCTGCTGCCGCAACGTGCAGGTACAGCACGCCTTTCGAGAAGCCGTTTGCAGAGATGTCTCCTTTCACTGAGACAGGCGCAGCAACTCATAAGCTGAAGGACTTCAATCCGCAAATCAGCGGCGTGTTCAAGTTCTTTGTGGAATGCTCAAATGCTGAGAAGGGGAATTTTGAGCTCTCGGTTGACACTTCCCCTCCCCTTATCACGCGCGCTGTGGCCATTCCTTCAACAGTCATAGAGTTCCCGCTGGAAGCAACGCTTGTTGTTGAAACCAATGAGAACGCAACGTGCAAGTATAATGGCCTGGACTCTGCCACATATGACTCCATGCTCACGTTCTTCAAGGCACCTAACGCTGACCAGCTCAAGGACAACTACGAGAACTACCACGAAAGCAAGGTCACAGGGCTTTCTGACAAAACATCTTACACATACAACATCACCTGCCGCAACCTGGCGCAGCTGGCGTCACCAGTTTCCAAAATTACATTCAACGCTGATACCACCGTAGCACCTGTTATCGCAGAAATAAAGCCTGCAAGCGGCTTTGCCACAACCTCAAAGGAAGTTAACTTATCAGTTACCACCAACAAGAAGTCTGTCTGCAGCTATGGCAACACCACTGAGTATAGGGAAAGCACTGGGAATTTCTCGCTGCTTACAGTGAACCACCAGGCTACTCTCACGCTTGAGCCGCGCCAGCACAAGTATTATGTCAAGTGCCTGTTTGAGGGCCCAAGGGAAGTCCTTGGTGAAACCTCTTTTGCTGTGGATGATACCGCTCCTTCAGCCCTGTCAATAAACGACTTACAGGGCCTTAGCGGCGTTGATGAAGGCTACACCTATTACCTTGACCGCCTGAATGTAAAATTCGTGTCTGAGGACAAAGAAAGCGGGATTGACTTTTATAACTACACGATAATTGAGGACTCAACCGGCAAGGCAGTCCAGGGCTGGACAATCGCCAAGGACAGCATTATAACCGCGAAGGAACTCAAATTGAAGGACGGCGAGCGATACTATGTGCAGGCCTACGCGCAGAACAGGGCAGGCCTTAGGACAGAAACAGTGCGCAGTTCCGGAGTTATTGTGAACGTGCTGCTTAACACGGCATACGCCTGCAGCGACAAGTTGAAGGACGGTGATGAAAGCGATGTTGACTGCGGAGGGAGCTGCAGCAGTAAATGCCCGAACGGCAAAGCCTGCACTTCCGGTCCTGACTGCAAAAGCGCTTATTGCGTTAGCGGCGCTTGCAAGGCAGGCAGCTGCACTGACAGCTACATGAACCAGGACGAGAGCGATGTTGATTGTGGCGGAAGCTGCAGCGCTAAATGCGACATAGGCAGCAGTTGCAAAAAGAACAGCGACTGCGGAACATCATTGTGCACTGAGGGAATATGCGTTGCTGAGGGGCCGTGCTCAAACAGCCGCCTTGACGAAGGCGAGACTGACATTGATTGCGGGGGATTGTGCGTTGATGTTAAAGGCAAAAAGTGCTCACTCGGCCAGAAGTGCATTGAGAATTCCGACTGCATGATGGGGATTTGCGGCCCGGTTGGCAAGTGCGCTAACCAGAACGACCTGGACACTGATGGCGTGCTCAATGACCGGGACAACTGCCCTGAAGCTCCAAATAAGGACCAGAAGGATACTGACGAGGACAAGGCAGGGGATGCCTGCGACAAGGACAATGACAATGACGGCATGCCTGATGAGTGGGAAATCAAGTATGGCCTTAACCCGCTTGACAGCAGCGACGCGCTTGTTGACCTTGACGGGGATGGCCTGAGCAACCTTGAAGAGTTCAAGGCAGGCGCCAGCCCTAAGAAAAAGGACACTGACAATGACGGTGCTGACGATGGGAAGGAAGTCAAGGCCGGCTCTGACCCCAAGGATCCGAAGTCAAAGCCGAGAGGCAGCTTTGTCGCAAAGGCAACATTCTTCCTCGTTATAATAGCGCTGGTAATGTTCGCTGCCATGGCCCTTCTTTCATTCCTTAGGAACATGAAAGGCAAAGGTGAAGACAACCTTCCGCCATTAAGGCACTCTCCAGGCAGGAAAACACCACCTCCCCAGCTTCAACAGAGAACTCAAGAAGCCGCTCCCACTCATCACCCGCTGCAGGATCAGCCTGAGCAGCCAGCCCATCACCGCTCCCCGCACACTGTCTTTGATGACCTTGAGCGGACATACTCACAGCTTAGCGGCGAAGAGCTGTTTGAGCATTTAAGGAGAAAAACAGGAAGAAAGTAATTTTTCTTAAGCGCATCTTCCGCCAACGCATCCTGCTGGGCAGTCGTAGAACTCAACCTGGGGCTCGCTTCCTACGCAGTAATATTCTATGAGCGTGCTTCCCTGGCATACATCATCCTTTGGCTGCTCGCCATTGGCAGCGAAAAGCTGGGCATAAGTTGTGCCCTGGACGCCGTAGTCCCTGTTGTCTGAGTCAAAGCAGCTGACATCCTGCTGCGAGAGTTTCTGTTCAGAAACAACAAGGCCTGTTACGCTGTTGGCTGAGAACGCGCCCTGGCTCAGGCCATCAAAGGCATACAATGCCCCGATTGCAATCATGATGAAGGTAAGAACCTTCAGTTTCTCTTCCATGCGGTAACAATTGCCCCTGCTCCTTTTAAGAATTATTATTCTGCAGAATATAGATGACTTTGACGAAGAAGACCAAGATAATCAAAGTTGTCTATAGGTGAGCTGTCACTTCTTCAGCCGTTCAGCTGTTCTTCTGCTTGTTTCGTACGCCTGTTCAGTATGCGACGCTTTTGCTTTGCGCTTTTGCGCAAGCATCAGGACATCATGCACGCTTTTATTAAGCGCCTCAGCCGCCTTTCCAAGCGATATTCTTCCCTCTCCGTAAAGTTTCAAGACATAATCTTCCACTCCCTGATAGAGGAGTTGCCTGGCGGCTGTGCTCTTGTCTACATAGTCCTCCCTCGCCTTAAATTCTATTATGGGAAATACGTTCTCGTCTATCCTTAACGGGTAAGCTTTGGTTGTCATCTTTTTCTACGCCTCCAGTTCTTTGCCAGCTCTTGCATATTGCCCATCATCAATGAATGGCTTAAGATTTTCAAGCATTTTCTTCGCTGCATCCTTGCTTAACTCCTTTGACTTCGCCAGCAAAACAATAAAATCCGCCGGCAGCAAAAAAGGGGTGCCCTCCTGCAGCATTAAAGCAATGAACTGCTTATCATCGCTAAGTACGGCTGCCGCCCTGAGCTCTGTAAAGGCCTGTTTTGCCGCAAGCTCCCCCTTGCCAAGCCGCTCATCCACGCCAGTACCGCTCTTTTGCTTCTCATTGCCGTATAGGGCCACAATGTTTTCCTTGACAAGCTTCTCTGCCGTGAACGCATCCTGGTGCATGCCTTTCTTGCCTTCTGTGACGACTTCTTCAAAGACCTCCTGTGGTATTACGAGCTTGAAGCCTCGCAGCGCCCCAAACAGGATTTTAGCTTTTACGAGCTTTATAAACCCGTCTGAATCCAAGACGATTTTATACATTTTGATACAAAAAGATACAGAAGTATTTAAATTTTACTGCTGCGCCCTGGCGCAGGAGCAATGAACAGGCAGTTCGGCGTAAGCCCGCATCATCATAAAATTTATATACCTGCTTGCAGAGTGATAGCAGACAGCAAACAATGCATGCCCAGGAGGCAGGAAACTCAGGAGTATGCATTTTTTATTTTTTGGACTAAAGTCAAGAGAGGTGTGCACAGTATGTTATCAACCAAGAAAGCCCAGGGCATGTCATTAAACACAGTAATCATAGCCATAATCGTCCTTGTCGTGCTCGTTGTGCTCGTTATGATTTTCACAGGATACTTCGGGAAGGTGTTCACTCCAACGGTTGCGAGTTGCCAGTCAGCTGGTGGAACGTGCGCTGATAGCTGCGGTAATGACGAGTCAGGAAGACCAATTGGTGTAGTTAGCGGGGCAAAGTGTTTAGATGATAAAGGTAAGGTGACCACTCAGAAATGCTGCCAGCGCCCAGAGTCAGGATTATTTACCTAAAAGGCTGAAGATGCCATCCAAAGCCCAGGGCTTGTCCCTAAACACAATAGTAATTGCGGCCATTGTTCTCATTGTTCTTTTGATTCTTGTTGGGCTGCTGACTGGGTTTTTTGGCAAGAAGTTTGGACCTGACTTTAGGAGGCTGTCAGACACTAGCTGCAACGGCAGGATAGTTGATGAGAGCCAGGAGTGCGATTCTGCCACCGAGCAGGCCAATTATGCTGCCGAGGTTCCAACAGGAAAGAAGTGCTGTGCTAAGCTGCCGCCAAAAACTTGCGAACAGCTTGGCGGAAGCTGTTGCAGTGGCGACACCATAATAAGGAGCAATGACGAGGGCTGCATTGCAAAGAACCGAAACGCGCCAAACTGCTGCAGCTAAGGCTATCTTTTCTCTATGCATGTTTATTTGACCTATATTCTCCACCACAACAATCTTTTTAAAGGGTTTAAACTACCACAGAGTAGTGAAAATAGTGGTTGCGGGAGGGGTTTAACACCAGTGCCGGCAGCCGCACAGAAAATTGGGGGTATGAATTATATGCCGAAAGCAGTTTTTGACGAGGAAACAGACCTCCTTGGCCAGTTTGAGAGCCAGGAGGAGGATGAGGAAGTGCTGGAGGAGCTGGCAGCCAAGCGAAGGGAGAGGCAGAAGTCTTTCCTTGCTGTCGTCAACAAGAAGAAGCTCAGCAGGCACGAGTTAGATGAGGTTATGCTGTAAGCGTTTTCATTACAGCTTTGGCAACAGCTTTTTAAACCTCCGTAGTTTTCTTTTTCTCCATGCAAACCTCCCAGTACGACCTTGAAATTGAAAAGGCCATTGCCAAGATTAAGGAAGAGAACGCCAAGCTCGTTTGTATCCAGCTTCCTGACGGCCTGAAGCCTTACGCTGCAGAAATCCAGGAGCAGCTGGAAAAGAGCACTTCTGCAAAGGTTGTGATTTGGGCTGGCAGCTGCTATGGGGCTTGTGATGCTGCGATAGAAGCGCAGCGTTTGGGTGTTGACCTTCTTGTCCAGTGGGGCCACTCTGAGTGGAGATGAGCTGATTTGTCTTGGGTGTTCTTTGCAATTGCCGGAACTTTTCTTTGGGCGTGGGGTAACATCTTTGACAAGCGTCTTATGACAAGGCACCTGAAGGACCCGGTTATCCTGACTGCGCTGTTCAGCTTTCCAAGCCTGGTCTTTTCAGGTTTGCTGCTTGCTTTTATAGGAATTCCTTCTGTCAGTGGCTGGGTTGCATTTGCAGCTTTTTCTGCAGGAGTTGTTCTCACTTTCGCTCTCATCCCTTATTTCAGGGCTTTGGCTTCCGAAGAGGCCTCTAGGGTTGTTCCGCTGTGGCATTTCTCGCCGTTATTCACGCTTGTCCTGGCAGTTGTTTTTCTTGGTGAGGTTCTTACGTGGTCAGGTTACGTGGCTTTTGCGCTGATTCTTGCAGGCGGCTTCTTGGTGTCAACCAGGCGCATTGGGGATGCTTTTCACCTTAGCCATGCGATGGTTCTCATGCTTCTTTCAAGCTTTTTGTTTGCGGTCTCGGATGTTCTTCTGAAATTTGCCTATTCCAATAATGATGGCTTCTGGGGAGTTTTCCTCCTGACTTCCTTCGGCGCCACTTTAGGCCATTTTTCCCTGTTCGTTATGCCAGGCGTCAGGGGAAGCTTTTCAAAAGCGGTTTCAAATGGTGGCGCAGCTTTTTTTTCTCTCTTGGCTTTAAGCTCGGTGACAGGGATTTTTGGCAACCTTTTATGGAATCTGGCGCTTTTATCCGGGCCTGTCACGCTCGTGAGCGCTTTCATAAGTTTTCACAGCTTTTTTGTCCTGGCATTGACTACCGGGATATCCGTAAGGTTCCCATCTTTCCTGAAGGAAAGTATAGAGCCGAGAACCATCGGCGTAAAGGCTGTTGCTATTGCTCTTATGGCTTCGGGGTTGTGGATGCTTTCTGCCAGGTGACAGGAAAACTTTATTAACAAAGGGAATAGCGATTTTGATGATTATAGCGGGAGTCTTCGCAATAAATTTTTGAGGTGTAACAATTAATGAACGCCAAACCTAAAGTCGTCATTGGCGCCGACCACGGCGGCTACAAGCTAAAAGAGGAGTTAAAGCAATTCTTGCAGCAGCTCGGATATGCTGTTGAAGATGTCGGAACAAACAGCGAGGAGAGCTGCGACTATCCAGACTACGCGTTTAAAGTGGCTGAAGCAGTAGGCAAGAACAGCAGCAGTTTGGATAAATTTCCTTCTGTTTTTGGAATCCTCCTGTGCCGCTCGGCTGCTGGCATGATGATTGCCGCCAACAAGGTCAAGGGCGTGAGGGCAGTTGCTGCCCTTGATGAAACGGCTGCGAAGCATTCAAGGGAGCATAACGCTGCCAATGTCCTTGGCTTGTCCGGTGACTGGACTTCGCTAGAGGACGCAAGGATAATAACGGAGGCTTGGCTTGAGACGCCGTTTACCGGCGAGGAGCGCCATGCCCGCCGCCTCCAGAAGATAGCTGAGTTTGAAAAGAAGGTGTTCAGGTAGCAATGCAGCTCTGGCAATTCTCGGCAGCAGTTATGGTGTCTTACCTCGGTTTGGTTGCCGGCTTCTTCCTTGCTTCAATGACGAGGGAGGAGCTGCCAACGGCAAAAAAATACCTGCCTTGGCTTGAGAAGCTCGTTGTTTTGGCTATTGCTGCGGTAATGATGAATCTCTTTGGCCTCAATGTAGCTGCTAAAGCCGCAGTCTATGTCCTGCTGCTGCTTTTTTTCGTTTACGGTTATAATTTGAAACTTGTTTACGCAGCTTTTGGCGCTGTTATCTTCGCAGTATCAAAGGACAGCGCAATTTTTCTGGCCACAGCGGCTTTGATTTTCATTTTCGGGCTATTGTCAGGCAGCAGCAATTTCAGCATGAAAATAAGGAAAGGAGAGATTGTAAAAGCGGCTGCAAAGGCGCTTCTGCGAAATTCATTTTATCCTGCGGTTGCCGTGATGCTGTTTTTGGCCTTCAGCAGATAGCCGCAGAAGATTTTTTATAGTAAAAACTGTGGTAAGACCTTTATGGAAGCGCAGGGCGGGCAGGAGAAAAATTTCAGCCGGTGCGAGATTTGCAGGGCAGAGCTGGGCAGCCTGAATCTTGACACGCCCCTCTACTGCGTCCCATGCATAGAAGAGATGGAGAAGTTGAGCATGAGCCCGAAGCGGTACAGGAGGCATAGGGAACTCAGCGAAGCCTTGTCTGGGAAATAAGTTTATTATAGCAACGGAACTTAATAATCGGAACAATAGTCGCTCCGTTGCATATAGGAGAGGAAAATAGATTTCCGAAAATTAAGTTCCTCTCCTATAGTTTTTATTTCTGCTGCGGCTGCTGTTGTGGTTTGGACAGGTATTTTCTCGCATACGCTGGATGACCGTGGTAAATCAGCTGCACTTGCAGGCCGTAAAGCTCGGCAAAGTGCTCAGCTTCCTTAACTGCAAATTCTACTAACTCCTCAGGCCGCATGGTCACATGCATAAAGTCAGGTGGCAACAGAACTTCAGAATACTGCGCTATCAATCCCTTGTTTTGCAGCCAAAGAAATTTCACAATGCCAAATGCTTTGTACCTTATTATCATGCCCCAGACAGAATTTGCAAACGCAGATGTTTCTCCAAATGCGGTGTCCCTCGCCTTGGCCAGCCCCTGCCCAAGCTCGAACTCTATTACTATGCTTTCAAGGGCGCCTTCAAATTTCCTCTCGCCGAAGATTTCCTTGAAATGCCCTGAATTTCTTTTAGGAAGTACTCCAATTGTGTCGTTGCTATGCACAAACCTATAGGGTAACTGCTTGTTTGTCATTTGCCTGCCCAATTTCTGCGTTAGCTCCTTGTAATTTCAGCTCCAAATCTTTGCGCCTTTCAATGACCGGCTTGACAAAGGCGAATTCTCCCCCGAATAATTTCACTATTTCAGCTGCCGCTTCAGCCACTATAGAGTCATTCCAACTGGCGGTGGCTTCGATGTCTACGCCGAAACGTGCCTGCAGTTCTTCTGGAATCTTCTCAGCTCTTGTAATCATGGAATTATATCTGTCTACAAGCCTCCTCTGCTTCATGGCAAGCGGGTTGTACTTTTCAAAACCGGTTTTATATTGTTTTCTCTGAGGCTCACTCATAGCGCCGCTTGCTTTTGAAAGTGATTCTTCTATTTGGGTAAGTTGTTCGTGAAGTGAGCTGAGTTCAGCGTCAAGCTTTTCAATCTGCGGACCGAGCACTGGCAACATTCTTCCTATGCCTCCAAGCTCGTAAATAGGCATTGGAACAACCGGCATTAGGTTGTCCAGTAGCGAGACCAGGGCATCCAAGCTTCGCTTATTGAGCATACCGTCCATCCCTAACTTTTTTGCTGCCAGCCCTGCCATGAGCCCTGTTTTGAAGGCCTCGGCTGTGCGCTCGCTTATCTGCTTGCTTAATTCTGGCTGGCCTTGGACTGCTACTGCCTCCGGCGGGTAAAGCTTCCGGATTGCCGGGTTTTCCGGCAAAAGAGCGCTAAGAAGCAGGCTTGAGCGCACATCGGCAGCTTTGTAGCTCTGTTGCTCGTCAGAAATGAAGTAGGCAACAACTATGGTGTCTAATGTGCGTATGAGCGCAGACGCCATGTGCGCTAATCTCTGCGGCTGCAAGTAAGGCGCCTGCACATCGTCAGGACCGTTGATAGCGTCTGCCAGTTCGTAGGGCGCAAGCGCTTTTTTGTTGCTTCCACCGGCAAGCGTTTCAGCCACTTTTGCAAGGAAATGCGACCCGTACCTTGCCCCAAGGATTTTTTGGATTTCCTGCTCAACTTGTATTCTTACGCCAACTATCTCCACTTCTTCAGGAACAACCTGGCCTTGCTTCATGGCAAACAATGCATGCGTAAGGGCAGCCAGACCAGCTTCGTCATTGCTGGCTTGTCCGCTTTCAAGCCTTTTAAGCGTGCTGGCTGTTTCCTGGATTTTTGAGTTCAGGCTAGCTATCCTTGCCGTAAGGGTGTCGTATTCTGGCGGCCGCGAAAACTGCGGCATCATTTCGGAAAGGAGCTTCAGCACTTGCTCATCCACCTTTCTTGTGCGTATGTAATCTCTTATTTCTTCTTTTAGACGCGCAGTGGCTCCTTTCTCTTTTCTGAGCATATCATAAACGGCTCCAACGAGAGCATTGATGTCTGCCTTCGTCAAATCTTCCTCCTGGCTGATCCTTGAGCTTATACGATACAGAGATGCGCCATTTTGAGCTGCATAGTCAGCGAAGGGCTTCGCTCGTGTGGCTTGTGAGGAGCCGGCAGCAATGAGTTCCGTGAAATCTGGCTTGAGCGAATCGCGCGCATCACGTGCTTGGCGCACCGCATCTTCAAGGCTGATCATCTCAAATTCAAGGCCTTCTTTAACGCTAGAAATGAGCAGAGGCATAACAGCAGCAGCTGCAACCTTGGAGTTTCCAATGTCGGTTAATATTTGGTAGCCCTGCCTCACTTGACCGCCGTAAGTCGCAGTCAAAACCAGGGCTTTCGCTTTAGGCACAGCTATCGCTGCCATGTAATTCGCATCGGCCTTTTCAGTGGTTAGCTGCCCTATCCTGTGATAGACATTCCCCATGAGAAACAGCGAATCCGGCAGGTTTTAAATAGGTTTCTCCGCGCTCTTTGGCATTGGCTGCTCCGGCGGAATGAGCGGCATCAGCCCATACCCTTCCATTATGGCTTGCCTGACTTGGGCATGCAGGTAAGCGTTGAGGCACGCTGCCCTAACGACTTTTGGGGGTATTTCCCTTCGGCGCAGGCCCTCTATGACATTGCCAACTGTTGCATAGTTGAACTCGTCAAGCATTCTGCGGTAGAACTTCTCAGCGTGCTGGATGTGCATACTGTCTTCTTCTGTTACATGCGCAAGCCCGAGAACTTGGTAAATATCATGCAATGCCTCAAGCCTTTCCCTGTCTATTGGAAGCTCCATGAGCTGCTCAAGGCTGGCTTTTCCCTCCTGCCTTGTAATCTCAACAATGCCATCCAAGGACCTTATGAGATAAGTTAGCATGCCCCTGAAAGCAGCTAGGTTCCACTGCTCCAATGGGCCGCTTAGCTGCTGCCTTGCATTCCTCAATTTGGCAAGGTTGTCACGTGTTAAGTCAGCCGCTGTCAAAGCCCTTCCAGCCATAGAACTCGGCAGTAAGACTTCCGCATTTATGAATTTATCCGCTAACTTGTTTAGGTTTCCTTCACAAGCTGCGTCCCATATTCGGGGCAACCCTTAGTCGCGCACTTGTTCTTGCCTTCCAAAAACTCTTCCTCGCTCACAGAGCCGCCGCATGTTCCTGTGCAAACGTATTTTACCATGCGCATCACCTTTCATAAATCATCGCAGATGCCGTGAATCCTGCAACTTCAGCAGCTTTCTTGTCAGGGAAGAATTCTGCTTTTAGTTTTCCGTCGGGGAGAAGCTGGAACAGCGCCACGCCCCTTATGTCATCGGTGTTTTCTGCATTTAGGCCCTTTGCGAATCCTACCTTATCCCATTTTTCTCCCGAACTCACGTAGTATTCGAATGTTGCAAGCTCGTACTTTACCACACCAGTTTCAATTCCAACACTGGCCGGGTCTGGGCTGTTGCCTGTTACTCCGTAAACCAGAGACCACCCTCCAATGTTTCCAACTCCTATCCTTATCTGTGAAGGGTCAATCGAATCGTAGACTATGCTTAAGTGATTTTTCCAGTACTCGCCGGGACCGCCACTATACTTCCCTGTGCCTTCCTTGAACCAGTTGCCCACAAGCCTGCCGTCTACATCATAGTCGATCTTGCCGCCAAGCGGGGTTGTTGTCCTGAGGTTTTTGGCGATAAGCTGGCTTCTTAGCGGCTCCTCATAATAATCAAACGTGTCAACGGTGTGTATCTTCCAGACTTCCCCTTCATAGCTCTCCGGGATGGCAAAGCCTTTCAACGTGACAGACTCATCAACAACGGAAAAGTCAAGCTTTCCCACGCCAATGCTCCCTATCACCTGGCCTTCCTTTACCGGAATGCGCGGCCAGACTTGCTCGCCTGGCTTGCGTTGAAGTCCGGCAGTTGCCATGATTTCATCGGTCAGTTTGTCAACGTGGATGAAGATTGTGTAGAAGTTGCATGTGTGCTCAATTATGACTCGATAATCGCCGTCCATAAAGCCTATTTCCACGATGTTTCCATCACCTGGTGCATGAACTTTAAACCGGTCAAGATTTACCTTGTCATCTACGATGTTATTGCCGAGCGTGTCCCAGTACTGGTGGTCTGTTGGTGTGATGTGAACGCTTGACAACCCTCCCATTGGGCGTATTTTTTCTATGTCCTCAAGCGCCAATGGCGAAGCGCCCAGCATGAATGAGCCAGTGCCGTTGCAGCCCCGGGGGCTGAGCAGTCCTTTTTTTATCTCTGCAGTTGCAGGAGTGGATTGCTTTTCTTCCTCGTGAGTCTTAGCCTCAGGACTTGGGCGCTGAATCATTTGCCCTTTATCCTGCTCTTCAGTTTCAGGCTTAAGGCGCTGAATCTTTTGCCTTACCCTTTCAAGGTCTTCGCTTGGAATATCGGAAGCTTCAAACTCCCTGAATTTTTCCACAGCAGGGTCGTAAACATCATATCCAACATTCTGCGCGCTTGCTTTACTGGCTTCGTAGGGGTTTTTTTCCTGGGTGCAGCCGGCAAAGGCCGCAATAACGAGTATCAGAAGGACCAGCACCGCCTTTTTCATGCTGCATATACTGCTACTGTGGTTTAAAAAACTATCCACAAAAGAAAAAAGCGCCGTGTGGAAGATTCCGACGTGGATTCAGCAAACATTCTCAGGAAAAACCTTCAAAAGAGCAGCAGCCAGTGGAATAGCGTTTATAAGCTGTATTACGACGCGTTGCACGAATTGGCAGAGTCCTTCTTGCAGTTTGAAAAGGCAAAAATCGACAACCACCAGTGCTTATTTTCATATCTTTGTGAAAAACACCCGCAACTGGAGTTCAGCTGGGACTTCTTTGAGAAGGTGAGGACAAAGAGGAACGGGATTAACTATTATGGCACGCCAGTAGATTCAGACGACTGGAAAGATGCGGAACTTCAGTTTAATTTATAGACAACTTCGATTATCCCTCATTATTATATCAAAGTTGTCTTAGAGGACTTTGAACAAAAGTAACAAATAAGAGTTATTCAAAGTCCTCTATACATTAAAAAATTAAGGGAAGAGATTAAGAAGAAGCTTGGTAAATGAGTGCCAATAATAAAAGCGCCGCGGTTAAAGCTTTGGCGCAAAACCCGGATTCCACTCATAAAATCCGCGCTCCAGCTGGTATGCAGCAAATTGCAGCATATCAACAATTGCCCTTGAGCTGATACCATGAGTGACTAAATTGGATTCGCCTTGTAATCGGACGGCTCCCAAAATGATTCCGGCCAGTTCACCATGCTTCGTAATTATAGGTCCACCACTCATGCCTGGCGCAGCTTCAGCAGTGATTTGAAAATCTTGGAGTTGCACAGACATAACTTTGTCATCACGCAGGCTTCCTGTAAAAGATCGAGAGATTATTTGTCCATGATGCAAAATCATGCTTAAGCCTTTATATCCCGCCGCAACCACAGGCTCGTCTAAGTTATGCGTTCGCGCAAATCTGATGCCTGTAGGCATATGACTTCCCGGTATTACTGCTTTTAGCAGAACAAAGTCCTGCATATCTTGCGCACCCAAAGAATAAACTTTTGGTTCTGGCGAACCAATAAAGAAGTTGAGGTCTAGGGGATACCGTTGTCCTTTGCGGTACATTGCCGCGTAACCGCGCATTGCATCCAACATTTCTTCTATGGGAGAGTCCTTTTTGAAAAGCCCGCTTGTGACTTCACTCCATGTAGTGAGCTCCTCCTGAACAACGTGCATGGCCGTAAGAATAAAGCCATCATCTGTGAGCCGGATGCCTGTTCCTCGTTTTTTGCGAGTTCCGGTTTCCTTGTCCAGTATTTCAATCAGGACGGTGTTATCCAGTATTTTTGCCTGCCCTTCTTCAGGAGACCCTGATGGCAAGTCATTGTCTGCGACTGCTTCCTGCAATGCCTTTATGCTTGCCAATCGCTCATCAAGGGTATCGTAAATGACCATACCAGAAGGTAATCGGCTTTCATTTATAAAGATTATAACGCCGCGGGAGGGACTTTCAACGCCCCTGCGTTGAAATGCTCCGAACGCAGTGAGGCTGTTTGAACCCTCAAGCCCTTTCAGGCAGTGAATCCTTGTGTGGTATCGTAGGTATCTAAAGGACACCTAAATGCCCTTAGCAATCTTCCGGTCCGCAAGCCTTCTGGACTTGTCGAATCACCGCGATACCAGGTTACGCGACCGCGGCATGACCCCTTTTGCGAAAAGCGGTCAATCGGAAAACCGAAGACTGCTGCAAAAAAGGTCAATTTAGAAGAAGTAATGGCATCTTTTAAATGTTTTTGGTTAAACAACTGATAGAAGTGCTGCCCCGGCAACTATCGCTGCTGTTCCAAGAATGACGTTTCTGGTTATTCTCTCCTGCTGCCTCAGCAGTACGAATGACAGGATTAGCGCAAACAGCGGCTGGGTGCTCAGCAACGGAAACACAACGCTCACTTTGCCTAACCCTATGGCGAGGAACATCAGCGTGAAGGCCGCAGCAGCAAACATCCCTGCAATTACAAACCATTTTGCAGCTTTCAAGCTTAAGGGCACTTCCTTCCACTTGCCAAGCCAGGCAATCACAATTAACTGGAAGAGCAGTGCTGAAGTGAAGGCTGATGCCATTCCGCTTACTGGCGTGTTTGAGATGTTAAGTGCGAGCTTGGTTGCGACAGCCGCTGCCCCTATCGCTGCTGAGCCAGCAACAGCCATAAGCACGTATTTCAGGCTGCTGGTAACCTTGCCCTGCTTCAAAGTGAGAAGCACTACGCCTGCTATTATCAGGAGCGTGCCTGAGATTATGGCAGTTGTAAGCGATTCATTGAGGAAAATTACCGAGAGCGTTGTTGAAACAAAAGGGGATGCCGCTATTATTGGCACTGTTACCGCAACTCCGATTCTGCGCAGCGCTATGAATATGAGAAGGGCTGAGATTCCTGGGTCAAGTATTCCCCTAATGGCAAAGAGCGCCAATGCTGGTGCTGTTGAAGGAATTTCTAGGCCTTGTAGCAGCACAACCAGCCACAAGACAACCATTGCTGAAGATACGGTCAGCAATGCGGTGAAAGGCGAGCTGAACTTTCTTAGCGCGTTCCTCACTGTCACATTTGTTAGCGCGAATGCAATGGCGCTTCCTATTGCGAACAGCTCTGCCGGGGGCATGCGCAGTCGTGCTTCCTAAACCTTTATAAACGTTTGGACAAAACCTTCAAAGCATAAGCGGGGTAGGGCAGACTTCGGCAACGAAGCGGTGCCGGAAGCCTAACCAGGAGTGCCCGGTGGGCTCATAACCCACAGGTCGTTGGAAGTTCCAAAAGAACTGACGGATTCAAATCCAGCCCCCGCTAGGGGCTGAGGCGATATTCGCTTCAGCCTCAATTTTCTAATTTTGTAGCAGCCACTAAAGCTATTTTAACTTTTAATCTATCACTATTTACATTACGAGCTTGCCAAAGCTGAAATTTATTAAGATGCTTTGGACTGGCAAAGCCAATCATCTTCATCCACGAAATCAATTGCGTTGGACCGTAAATATGAATTCTGTGAATAATACTAAAGCCTCTTTTAAATCTGATATCCTTTTGAACTATATCGAAGGAACGAGAGACTTTGAGACCAAGTAATTCCAATGCAGATGCAATTTCTTCCATATAAGCCCTACTTTTAGAAGCGCCTGTAATCACAGGATAATAGGGCAGTGATTTGTAGCGCTTTTTTAATGTTAGGCAAAAATCAGTATCAGCCAAGCCACGGATGTAGGACTTCAGGAAAGGTTGATTTTCTTTAATCCAAAAAGGGATTTTAAGCTGGTTATATTTATTATTTGAAGGCAGACCTAGAATTTGAGTCAGATAAGTTGCTATCCACTTTGAGCCAAACTCGAAACCGAAAGTTCCTGAGTGAAAGTCTTTGACCTTTACTTCTAAGTTGAATAGCTTCTTGAGTAAAGGTAAGAGCACATCGAAATAAAGGGGCTTCTCATCAAGGGGGTTGCCTGAACAATGAATCCCATACCGCTGCTTATCAAGATTAAGTTCTATATGCCCATCACCTGCAAGAATCCCACAGAAATACGCCAAATCGTCCGAGTATTCTGTAGGCAATCGTATGCCTTTTTTTATGTCAACATGTGAAGGCTTAACTTCAAACTCATCAAATCGTATCAAATTGCTCATTTTCATCTTCTTCACACTCCAAAACCTCAATCAAGCGTTGAGGTTTCTTCCGTTAGGAAAGAAACTTCCGCAGTTTGGAAAGGAGGACGCTGAGCGGAGCTGCCTAATTGCTTTTAGCGATTAGCGACCCTGCATAGCAGGGGAAAAGCATAATTTGGCAGCTCTGCGGTCCTCCGAGCCCCTCATAAGAAGTCATTTATATACCTTAGCCGGGCACTTGTCCAGTGTCCAGTGAGAAACTACGAGAATTCTGGAAAATTTTCGGGTTAAGTGCACAAAACCATCAACATTAAAAACAGGGTAAAATATGACTTAAGTATGACCGAAGAGTCAGAATATTACGTGTATGTTTATATTGATCCAAGGAATTATGAGGAATTCTATTATGGAAAGGGTAAAGGGGATAGAAAAGAAGCTCATTTATTTGATGAAGGCGACTCAGAAAAATCAAAAAGGATAAAGGACATAAAAAATGAGGGGCTTAATCCAATAATAAGGGTAATTGCAAAAGGCCTTTCAGAAAGTGATGCGTTTTTAATTGAAAAAACATTGATTTGGAAATTAGGTCGCACACTTACAAACAAGTCGTCTGGACATTTTGCCGAGAAATTCAGGCCGCATAACACCTTTCATGTATCCCTTCCATTGTTCGACTATAAAAATGGAGTTTATTATGTCAACGTGGGGGAAGGAAGCACACGCTGCTGGGAAGATTGCCAAAAGTATTGTTTTATTTCAGCGGGTCAAGGGAAAAAATGGAGCGACCAAATCAAATCCTTGGAAATTGGTGATGTTGTGGTTGCGTATCTTAAAAAGCACGGCTTTGTTGGAATAGGTAGGGTTAAAGAAAAAGCTGTGCCCGTACTTGACTTCAGGTTTAACGGCGGTTTACTCTCTGATTTTGAACTTAAAAGCAAGGAGATTTTCAAAAATTGCAAAAACGAAAACGGAGAATTTTTAGTAAAAATAGATTGGATTAAAACAGTTGACAGAAGGCGTGCAAGATTCCAAAGGAATGCGGGTCTTTTCACAACCCAACTCGTAAAGGCTTCGCTGGATAAGCAGATCAAAACTTTAGAATTTTTAGAACAGGGATTCGGATTAAAGTTCAGCGACATATTATTAAAAGATATAAAACGAAGTTAAAGGCAAAAAATGGTTCTAATCTGCGGTATTGACGAAGCCGGTCGCGGTCCCATCATAGGCCCGATGGTAATGGCTGGAGTGCTGACTGACGAGGCTGGTGCGACCGAGCTCAAAAAGATTGGTGCAAAGGATTCCAAGCTGCTCAGTCCAAGGCAGCGGGAGCAGCTTTTCAGCAAGATAGTCAAGATTGTCAAAGATTACAAAGTCGTTGTAATCAGCCCTGCCGAGATTGACGCTTCTGTGAAGTCGGATGATGGGATGAACCTCAACTGGCTTGAGGCGCACAAGTCAGCAGAAATAATCAACGCGCTCAATCCTGAGAAGGTAATTATTGACAGCCCCAGCAACAATGTTGAAAACTATAAGAATTACCTGATGAAGCTACTGAAAAACAAGAAAATTGAGGCTGTTGTGGAGCACAAGGCTGACGTGAACCACGTTGAGTGCTCTGCTGCTTCTATCCTTGCGAAAGTAACCAGGGACGAGGAGATAGAAAAAATCAAGAAAGTTGTCGTGGAAGACTTCGGCAGCGGCTACCTCGCTGACCCGAAAACAATAGAGTTCTTTGACAAGTACTTCGAAACATACCCTGACATTTTCAGGAAAAGCTGGGCTCCTTACGGGAAGAAGCTGGAAGGTAAGTGGCAGAGGAAGCTGGGCGATTTTGAGGACTAGCTCATGGCCTTATCTGCGAGTTCTTTATTGTGTTAAGTATTAGCACGGTGTTGGTTGACTCCACAAAGTCGTAGGTCTGTATTTTTTTCAGGAAGGTGTCAAGCGCCCTCCTATTTTTGAATTTTGCTATTATGGTACTGTCAAAGTCGCCTGTTATGTCAAAGACCGCGGCAACAGCGGGGTTGCCGGCTATTTTGCTCTCCACCTCAAACAATTTCCCCTTGGATATTTTCATATTTATTATGGCATCAATGTCATAGCCGAGTTTTTCATAGTCAAGTATGGCAGTGTAGCCCTTTACAATGCCCTCCTTCTCCAGCCGCTTTATCCTGTTCATTACGGTGGCCACCGAAACCCCGATTTTTGAGGCAATCCGCCTGTACGAAAGCCGTGAGTCAGAGAGGAGAACGTCAAGGAGCCTGCGGTCGGTTTCGTCGATTGCCATCTTGCCAAAGGTTAAGTTAATTGTGCTTTTGACCAAATTTAATTGGCTATTATATAAATTTTTTGTCAAAAAGTAAACATATGTTTATATAAGTGCCACAAAATTATTAATAAGTCCAAAAGTTACTACAAGTTGCGTTGCAGTTAAGCACGAGGTGACGAAAATGGAAGGCCTGAAGGAGTTTGAGTACGACGAGGACGGCGTCAAGGACTTCTACGATGCCTTTGAGGTCTCGCTCGAGAACGACTAAAAAATGTTGCCGGAGAGGCAATGTCAGCGGAGAGCTGACACAAATCGGCTTTGCCGATTGTGCAGTCGGCCACTGCCGACTTGCATGCTTCGTCTTATGACGAAGCAACATCCTTATTGCCTAGGGCAAGAAGTAAGCGCTGGGGAAGAGGGCTTCATGGTTGGATTCATGGAAGTGGAAGATTAGGAAAATTAAAGGAGGCAGCTTCTGTGGGTTATAGCAATACAAACGGGCATGACAAGGATAATAACGGTTCAGGCAGGATTTCTTTGAATGATGCCAGGGTAGTGTTTGCTCATATGCGGCCAACTGTCACAAGGAATTATCTCCTCAGGAAAGGAGCGGTGCTGTACAGCAGCCCTGGTTCGCAGCAGCCCTTAAATGGCGAAGCAAAGGATTTTAACCCTTTGCAGCTTTGGGTTGACATAAGTGATGTTGAAAGGGCTATACTGTCAATTACAACTCCATCAATCAGGCACGCTGCGCAATATCGATTGGAAGAAATTGTAGACAAATCCTAGCTTTTCAGCTCAGGGAACGCTATCCTTGCATGGCCTGGCTTGTTCTTTGCAGCGGCTGCAGCTGCCACTTCGCTGAAAAGTGGAATCATTATTGGGATTGCGAACCTGGTGAATGCGCTTGTTATGATGGCTTCGCCCTTGTCAAGCGATGCTATGTTCCTGTCGTCTGTTGCAAGGTCCTGCGCAGCTGATTCAATGAGTGCAGCCCTTTCTGGTGCCATTTCCATGCCGAGGATTACCTTGGTGTTCATGTTTGCCAGTATTTCCTTTGGTATGAGGGAGGGCAGCTGGGTTATGGCTATCAGCCCGACCTTGAACTTCCTGCCTTCCCTTGCTATCCTGAGGAAGACATTTCCCCCTTTTTCAATGACTTCCTTGCCGAGCACCCTTGGTGCTTCCTCAACAACAATTGATATAACCGGCTTGCTGTCAAGCTTGCCTTCGCGCTTGTAGTTCTGGTATTTTCTGAGTGCTTCGCTTGCGAACAGGCTTCCGATGAGCAGCTCAACCTGGCCTGAGAAGCTGGACGTGTCCATGATTACGCACCTGCCGCTTTCAAGGTGTTCAAGCACGTCGCTGATTGTTGACTGGCCTGCCTCTATGTCAAACACGCCTCTTGGGTATATTTCGTTGTCTTTCACTTCCAGGTCAAGGAGTGACTGCAGCCTGCGCCTTAGCACGCTGATTGTGCCTTCCTGGAAGTTTGGCGGGAGCTCACCAGTCAATATCTCTTCTATCCATTTGCTGCCGTATTTTTTGCTGTAGTAGCCGAGCGCTTCCCTTTGTGCGTCAGACCAGTTGACAACCCCTGTGAAGTGTGAAGGCCTGATGTGCCTGATGTTAACTTTTAGCGTCCTTGCCCCCTGTGGCGGGCTGTTTGGTGTGTAATAGATAATTTTGCCTTTATCGGGAAAGTCCTTCAGCCCTGCCCTGTTCCTGCCGTAATATTCATCGTGCGGGTCAAGCACCAGCACTCCTGCGTAATCATTTGATGCGAGGTCCCACAGCATGCAGGATGTCAGGTTGGACTTTCCCTTGCCTGTCTGTGCAGCTATCAGGATGTGGTGCGACAGGGCTTTTTCGCCGTCAATCCTTATGTCAAAGTCTATGGCGTTTGAGCCTGAGCGTATCATTCCAAGCGAGAGCGGCGTGGCTGGCGTTGAAAGGAATGACAGGTCTTCAGCCATTATCCTTCTGGCCTGTGAAAAGAATGCCGGAAGAGACTTGCATATCCTTGCCTCCCTGCCATTGATGAGCAGCAGCGGCTTCAGAGATGCGAGCGTGTAGCTCCTAAGCTCTTTGTCAAGCAGCTCAAGGTCGTTCTCGCCTTCAAGTTTCACTCCCGAAATTAGCTCAAGGCTTTGCTGCGAGAGCTGTGAGCCGTAAGCAAGGTCAAACAGCTGCAGCAGTATTTTGCCTTCAGGAAATTGCGTTACGAGGAGCTCGCCTATCTCAAGCTTCGTGCCTGATTTCTGCCTGAGGATGACCCTGTCAAACTCCCCTGAGATGACCTGCCCTACTGCCTGCCCGCTTTCCCATTCCCCATCCATGAGATGTGAGGAATAAAAAACGTTTAAAAAGATTGCCATCTTTCTGCGCAGCATGGCATCTGGTGAGGCTTTTGGGGGGCTTAAGGAGTGGGCACTAAGGTATGTGAAGCACAGGGACATTTCTGTGAAGAAAATTACTGCAGTCAAAGACACTGATTATGGCTTTAGAGTGGCCAACAGTGATGGTACGTCAACAGATTGCATTATTCAGCCATCGCTTAAGGGCTTAAGCAGCCGGTTTGTTTCAGCAGCAGTGGGAAACACGCTTGTAGTGACTTTAAGCAATGACGAGAACATAAGGGCTGTTTACAGCATGTGGGATGCTCTTGCTGCAAATCAGGGCCTGCTTATTGTTTTTGTAAGCCCTTTTTCCGGGCAGGAGGACAAGTGGGTGCTGAGGCCTTATCTTCACAACAAGGTGTGCGACCGGTCATCATTGTTGCAGGGGTTGAGGGCGATGGCTGAGCTGGTTGAGCCTGTTGACGCAGAAACTCTGGCTGTAAGGGTGCGGGAGCAGGGCTTCTAGCTTGCTGCGCCAAAAGATAAGAATAAATATCCAAAAAAAGAGGGTTTGACTCATGGAAGGCAAAAAGAGGCTGCTAATTGCAATTCTCCTTGCCGCTGCCGTATTGTTGGCTGCGCTGCCTGTTTCCGAGGCAGCATCAGAAGCTGTAACAATATTTGACGGCCCTGTCCTTGCTGGCTACAAGTACATCACAACAACAGGCAGCCAGTTTTCGCTTGTTTCTGTTTCTCCATTAAGCAAGGTTGCCATAGATTTCCCGGGTGAAAGCCTGATAGTTGAGAACAAGTCGTGCTCTGCCGGGAGGATTTTTCAGGCGTGCTACAGCGGGGCAGCTTTCAAGTGGTATAATTACTCGCTGGCTGACAGAGAAGTATACGAATTCAGCATAAAGGTCAGCCTCGTTGCGGCTGAGTTTACGGTTGCCAAAAGCGTGGAAAAAGCCCAGATTGACGTTGGAGAGTCAACTGTTGTCCATGTAAATATCACCAATGCAGGCTCTGCGCTGGGCACTGCGCGCTTTAGCGAGGCTGTTCCTGCCCAGTTTAAAATCGCTGAGCTTCCGGGCCAGCCGTGCGGGCTTTCATTGAACAACACGCTCACAATGGCGGCTGACATGAAAGGAGGGGAGGCCGTGCATTGCGATTACAAAATCATCGCGCTGAGCCCTGGAACTTACACCCTGGCCTCGGCTGTTTCGTACGATTTGATTAAAACTGAAACAGCGAAAGCCACTGCTGCAGTGGCTGTGAACGCACTGCCCTTTTCTGTGGTTGAGAACATCAGCAGCAGCCTTTTTCTTGGCGAGCTGCTGAACATCAGCCTGCTGCTGAAGCCAGGCGCAAACCTGAGCTTGTTTGTTTTCAGTGCCTTTGTTCCAGTTCAGGTTAAAGTTTTTTCTGTGAGCAGGGAAGCAGTTCTGGCGAGGCAGGCTGGCGGTGCAAATGTTGCGTATGGCGACAAAACAGAGGTTTTCCGCAGCGATTCACTCATCAGCATCAGCTCTCAGCTGGCTTATGCCGGAACTTCTGTCATCAACACAAACTCAAGCTGGGTTTATAACGGGCTTGAACAAAGTTTAGTTAAGGATATCCTTATCAATGCAACCCTTGCCCGGCCTTATCTTAGGGCTACGAAGTACGACAGCGAAGCTGGAAAGCTGTCTATGGATGTGGTAAACCCTGCGCATCTCTCAATCTACAATGTAACAGTAACCAGTTCAGGAGGAATGGCTGCTTTTTCTGCCGTCGAGATAGGAAGCCTGGGCCATGCCAGCTTTTCCGGCACTGCTCTCACGCCAAGCTACACAGGAGCCATAACGTATAGCACCGCTTACGGCCAGGAGCTGTCAGAGCCGTTCAACCTCTCTGTCAACGCGTCCAACACAATTGCAACAACTTCAGTTGAAGCAAATTACACCAACAGGACAGTGGAACTGCCGGTAAATTCAACTCAGGGGGAAATCGTTAAGAAGCCAAAGCCGCAGCCAAAAGACCTGATGCCTGCCGAAATGAGGACGGCAATAATCATGGTAGGAATAATAATCTCGATAATTATTATTTTCTTTGCCATAAGGGGCCGTGAGAGGGGCTTTGCAGAAGAAAACGACTCGGATAAGCTAAAATAATTCACCCTTTTTTGCCTTCGCTTTCTGCACCTTTCTTTTTGGCCTTCTCAATCATCCTTTGCAGGAGCCCTTTTCTTTTTTCCCTGGTCAGCCTGTCAATGTCCTGCGCGGCTTGCTTAACGTAATTTATCCCCCTTTGCGCTACTCTGAAGTTGCTCATCTCAAAGTCAAAGTCAGCGTGCCTTCCTGGGGAATAGCCGTGGACGTATGCAAGGCCTGCGTCTGTTTCAAGATAGGAGAAATTCTCAAGCCTGTACCTCAGCGGCATTTTGGGAGCTTCAGCAGCATACCCTACGGTTATTATGCCCATTGGCCTTGCCCCTCCCCGCATAAGGATTATCTCGCCAACCTTCTCTTCCTGCAGGGCGCTCACGAAGCATGTACCAAGGCCCAAGGAATGAGCTGCAAGCATCATTTGCATTGCTGCCATGGCGCAGTCCTGAATCACGTAAAGGTCCTTCCCTCTCTGCCCGAAGAAACGCTCGTGCTTGTTGAAAACCCCGACGATGACAATGAATACAGGCGCCTGCTCCATCCAGTACTGTTGCCCTGCTGCCTCGGCAAGCTGTTTCCTTTTGTTCAAATCGCGGACCACGACGAATTTCCATGCCTGCAGGTTGCCTGCTGAAGGCGCCAGCCTTCCCGCCTCGAGGATGCTGCCCACCTTGTCCCACTCAACAGGCAGGTCAAGGTACTTTCTTATGCTCCTCCTGTTCCTTATGGCTTCAAAAACATCCATGTCAAATGCGCTTTTTGGCTGGCAGCGTTTATTAATTTATTCATTCTTTGCGGCTGCTGCGAAGCTTCCTGAGCTGGCTTCTTTTCCTGCCGATTATGCTTGTTATCATGTATTCACCTGCCATCTGGTCAGGCAGCACAACATAGTCGGCTCCTTTTTTGTAGAGTTCAGACGCCTCTTCCTCAGAGTATGCTGCCACGACTATTGGCGATTTCGAGCCTGATGCCCTTATCCTTCCTATGAGCGCGAGATTGTTGTCCTTGTCCCTTACTGTTGAGATTATGGCCTTTGCAGCCCCGTACTCAAGCATTTTGTCAATGTCCCAGTTGCCCATGTCAGAGCATACGCAGCTGACTCCTTCTTCAATCAGCCCCCTTATCTTTTCCGGGTTGTAGTCAACGACAACTATCTTCTGTTTCTTTTTCCTCAGCAGCTTTATCACCTTGGCGCCAATTTTGTAAACGCCAAACACGATGATATGCCCTTTTGGCTTTTCGGCAATGTTGTTGAGGTGCTTTTCCTTGGAGGATAGCCTTTCAAATACCTGCACAAAGGGGCTGATTGCGCTGTATATTGCATTGTCAAATTTTATGGCATAAGCTGTCAGGGCGAATGTTGCCATCGTGAGCAGAGCTGTTATGGTAAAGAACTGGTTGCTTATGTGGCCAAGGGCTACCCCTGAAGCTACTATTATGAGGGAGAACTCACTTACCTGGCCCAGCTGGAGCGATGACAGCACTGCAGTGCGGTTGCCAAACCTAAACGCTTTGGTTATTATGAATGTGATTACAGGCTTGAGCACCACGACCATCAGGGCTGCGGCTGCTGTTTTTACAAGTAATCCTTGGGAGTTGCTGAAGGTGAGCTGCATTCCAAGGCTGACAAAGAATAAGGTAAGGAAGAAGTCCCTTAGCGGCTTGACCTTTCCTGCCACTTCATAGTTGTATTGCGTGTTGCCCAGTATTATGCCTGCAATGAATGCCCCGATTGCAAGGGAATAATCCAGGAAGGCAGCCCATGCAGCGAAAAGCATGCATACTGAAAGCGCGAATATGAAAAGCAGCTCCTTTGAGGTTACCGCATACTTCATTACCTTGTTCAGGACATAGGCAGCCGCTATCGCGCTAAGGATTAACACAGCGCCCTTTCCAACTACCAGTGCAAGTGCAGCCGGGGTGAAGCTGCTTACTGTGGCCAGCAGCACCATTGCGAAGACTGCAAGGAGGTCCTGGACTATCAGGATGCCTAGCACGAGCTCGCCGTGGAGCGAGTCCAGCTCGTTCTTGTCCGAGAGCAGCTTTACCACTACCATTGTGCTTGAGAAAGCCACAATCAGTCCGATGTATACTGCCTGGAGCGGGGAAAAGCCGACGGCTGTTGCTAGGAAGTAGCTTATCACCGTTGTTGCTATGACCTGGAAGAAGCCGACAAAAACAGGCGAAAGCCCAAGCTGCTTCACCCTTTTCAGGTCAAGCTCTATGCCTATTATGAACAGCAGCAGGGCAATCCCGATTTCTGAGAAGTTGGCAATGGCTGCCGTATCCTTGACAATTCCAAGGACCGGCCCTATCAGGAGCCCGGCCACGATATACCCCAGAATGGTTGGTTGCTTCAGCATGTTGAAAGCAACAGCCAGCAGGGTCGCAGCTGCCACAGCAATGCCAATGTCGTAAAACAAAGAATAACTCATTTTAGCCCCTTTTTCACGTTTTAATTCCGCAGCAGATTAAAAAACGTTGCGGTTTCAGGCTGTGCGGCAGCAACACAGATAATAAGAGAAAGGATGGCAATGATAAATGCTTAACATTTAAACGCTTTCAAATATCAGGCAAACTCTATCTTTTTTTGACTGGAATCAAGCTTCCATTCTCCAGAAAGCTTTAACGCGGCATATCCTCTTTTCTGCATAAATGGCGTTAGCTCGGTTTCAGAAGGAAATTCAAATTCAAACTCTCTTTGCAAATCCGCTAACAGCGACTTCCCAAGATTTGCCCTATATTTATCTGAAAAGCAAGTTTTGTACCAGCACTCTAGATCTGAAATTGTGATTATTCCCTGTATTCGGCCGCCTACCGGGAGTTGGCTCATAACGCGTTCTATCAACTCGGATTCCCCATCTAGGCATACTAAGATTATCTTATCAGCGGCAATATTTTCCGACACATCCTCTGCGAGCTCTTCACTTAAAGATACATGTTTTACCTGCACGGCTGGACCGAAGTTAGTCCACATATCGAGACCGCTATCTGCTGCATTAGTGACTCCTACTCGGAATAGTTTTGCAGGCATCTTTATCGATGTCCTGTCTTTCGACAAACCCACTACCAATCTAACAAATTTTTCAAAATCTGTTAAAATGCTCTTATTAACATTTCCCATGCTTAGCGTAACCTCCACTTTCAGTTCTTTCACAAGCGCACTGAACAGAGCGTAAACAGTTATTTCATAAGCTTTGTCAACGCTTCTTTTTAAGCCAGGATTGTTCTGGAATAAAGAAAGAAAATCCCTCAAATTAAACGTTTGAAGGCTTGAACGCTTTAGATATAACGATGCATCGCTAATCATCGCTAACCTCTCTTTAAGCTTATTGTAGATGTAACTTTCGACAATGCCTCCGTTTTTATTATTGAACTCTGCTAATTCTTTGAGCAATTTCGGCGGCATAGCGTTGGCGTCAAATATGTTATCTTGGAATTTTTGGGAAGATGTAGATATTCTCCCTACAAGAAGTTTACTCACTTCATCGCGCCAGCGTTTGCTCGCATTTCGGTAAGATTCAACCTCAGAAATATTAAAATTGCTTTTAATTCTGTAGCGGTACAGAATTTCAGCTATCTGGATTGGTTTGTATAAGTGCACTCGGCTTATCGCTATTATCCGATCTAACGCTTCTTTACTTTTCATTAGAAGTCATCACGTTTAATATCGTTTGCGCTTGATCTTCCGCAGTGATTATCCCAACACTCAATGGCTGCGCATTCATCGATATTATCATCTGTTTAGCTATTTCTCTAATCATTGGAACTGGAACGCTATTGCCTGCTTGTTTTCTAATCTGCTGATCAGAGACCGCTATTTTAAACTGTTCTGGAAATCCTTGTAACCTTAGAAGCTCCCGGGGAGTCGGCCGTCTTATCCCATCTACAAGAAGGTAATTATAAGAAGCGCCGGCTCTAATGGCGCATGAAAAATCATGTATTCCTATGTCCCCTGCCTTATTTTCGTGCCATATGGCTGGCTTTGGCACAATCTCCTCTTTGACCTTTTCCTGCCTTTTTTTAGTTATTTTGGCGGAAGCAAAATATTTCTTATCAACTTTGGAGTGATCTTCAATTAGCTCTGTTAGCGGAATTCTCTTTTTTACCGGTTTAGGGAAGAAGAACGGGCAGTTGTCTTTAAATCCTACAATGATTATTCTTTCTCGTTTTTGCGGCAAGCCGTAATCAAGCGCATTTAGCACTTTCCAATGAGTGTAGTATCCTAACGCGCTGAGTTTTTCCAATATAACTTTAAAGGTTTTATTATCGTCATGGCTTACTAAGCGTTTTACGTTTTCTAACAAGAAAGCGTCTGGTTGTTTGTCTCTTAAAATTCGTTCTATCTCAAAAAAAAGAGTTCCGCGCGTATCAGCAAATCCCATCCCCTTCCCTATTATGCTAAACGATTGGCAAGGGAAACCCGCTAAAAGGATATTATGTTCAGGTATTTCTTCAGAAGGAATCCTTGTGATATCCCCTTTCGGTCTCTCTCCAAAGTTGGCTTCGTAAGTGTCTTGAGCGTATTCATCTATTTCTGAAGATAATACGCACTTTCCGCCTAGCTCCTCAAAAGGAATTCTTAGCCCGCCGATGCCGGCAAACAGGTCTATAAAGGTAAAGCTCTTTTTCATAAGCTATTTATATTGAACTGCCTTTATTAAATTTGTGCTTTGGGGCAAGATGACAGACACTTTTACTCAAAAACAGCGCAGTTATATCATGTCTAGGATAAAAGCCGCTAATACCGCTCCTGAATTGTTTTTAAGAAAACTACTTCGTTCTAAAGGCATAAGATACAGATTGCATTACAAGCTTATTGGCAAACCAGATGTCGTAGTGGCATCTAAGAAGCTCGCAATCTTTATTGATGGATGTTTTTGGCATGGATGCAGGAAGTGTCTTCGATTGCCAAGAACAAATAAGCCTTATTGGATAGCAAAGATAAAAAGAAATGTAAATCGCGCTAAAATAGTCAACAAGAAGCTAAAATCAGAAGGATGGAAAGTAATGCGAATTTGGGAGCATGAACTTAAGCAAAGTGCGACGCCTTCTGTTAAGAAAGTTGAGAAGTTCTTTGAAAAATAGGCTAAAACTATTTAAACCGCCCAGTCAGCATTCTCACCATGAAATACTCCGAGCTTGTTGAGCTGTACGAGAGGCTTGACAGCACGACAAAGCGGCTTGAAAAGACCTATTACCTGTCAGAATTCCTAAAAAAAACCGCTGCTGATGATATTGAGCAGGTAATACTGCTGGTTCAGGGCAGGGTTTTTCCATCTTACGATGAGCGCGAGATTGGAGTGGCGAACCAGCTAGTTGTGAAAGCTATTAATATTGCTTCCGGCACAGAAACAGAGAAGATAGAGAAAGAGTGGGCAAAGACAGGTGACCTTGGCAAAGTAGCAGAATCATTAATCAAGGGAAAAAAGCAGTCAACACTAGCTGCAACAGAGCTGACTGTAAAGAAAGTGTTTGATAACATCAGGAAGCTTACCGAATTGACAGGCCATGGCAGCGTTGGCAGGAAGCTGCAGCTCATAGCTGAGCTCCTTAGCTCGGCAAAAGGCGCTGAGGCAAGGTACATTACCAGGACTATCCTTGGCCAGCTAAGGGTTGGCACAGGAGCAGGCATACTCCGGGATGCCATTGCCTGGGCATACTTCCCAAAAGCAGTTGAGAAGGTCTTCGTAAAATGCGGCAGCTGCCGCAGCACAGTTCCGCCTGCTGATTCCTGCGTTGAATGTAACAAGCCGTTGGAAAAAGAAGCGAGGAAAGCAGGAACAGCAGCAGAAGGGAAGGAGGAAAACACTGCAGCAAGGGACGAGTACAACACAATTCTTGACAGGATACAGCAGGCCTACGACCTTACGAACGACTTTGGTGTTGTTGCCAGGAAAGCAAAAACCGAAGGCGTCAAGGGCCTTGAAACTGTAGAGATAAGGATTGGCACCCCAATAAAGGTCATGCTTGCATTAAAATCAGAGACAGTTGAAGAAGCACTGGAGACAGTCGGGAAACCTGCCCAGTGCGAGTACAAGTATGATGGATTCAGGTTGGAGTGCCACCGCCTTGGCGACAAAATTTGGCTTTACACCAGAAGGCTGGAAAACGTTACCCGCCAGTTCCCTGATGTGGTTGAATGCCTGAAGAAATACGTGAAGGCAGACAACTACATTCTTGATGCTGAAGCAGTTGGCTATGACCCGAAGACGCAAAAGTATGTCCCGTTCCAGAACATCTCCCAAAGAATAAAGAGGAAATATGAGATAGAAAAGATGGCGGAGGAGCTTCCTGTTGAAGTAAACGTGTTTGACATCCTGTGCTACGAAGGCAGGAACCTGGTGAGCCAGCCGTTCAGGAAAAGGCGGGAGCTGATTGAGAAGATTGTGAGGAGCGCTGAGCGGAAGATTGTCGTTTCAAAAGCTATTGTAACAGGCAATGAAGCTGAGATTGAAAAATTCTTCAAACAAGCAAAGGCAGGCGGCACTGAAGGCCTAATGATTAAGGCGCTTGACGCGCCTTACCAGCCCGGAGCCCGAGTCGGTTATATGCTGAAATTCAAAAAAGTCATGGAAAACCTTGACCTTGCAGTTGTTGCTGCTGAGTGGGGCGAAGGCAAGCGCGCAAAGTGGCTGAGCAGCTACTACCTCGCCTGCAGGGATGACAGCGGGAAGTTGCTTGAAATCGGGAAGGTTTCCACGGGCCTGAAGGAAAAGAGGGAGGAAGGTCTCAGCTTTGATGAAGTGACAGAGATGCTGAAGCCGCTTATTGTTGAGGAAACCGGCCGCCTAGTTAAAGTCAGACCGAAAATCGTAATTGAAGTTGCCTACGAGGAAATCCAGAAGAGCCCAACATACGAGTCAGGATACGCGCTGCGCTTCCCAAGGGTAATCCGCAACAGGAGCGATGAGAAAGGCATTGGCGACATAAACACGCTGCAGGACGTTGAACGATTGTACCGGCAGCAGAAGAGGCAGAAGGCGTGACTTACGGATTGAAACAAGGTTTTTGCAAAAAGATTATAAAGAGAACAATCAATGCATTGACAGGAGTGACTGCGCATGGCTGACATTGGAGAGGTCGTAAGAGACACAATAACCCAGAGCAAAAATGGTTTCCCCATAGAATATGCATTGGATAAAACTTCCGGCCTAAATCGGGTCATTAGGAATGCAGAACCTCTCGCGGCACAATTAGGCAGAAGGTATGAGTGTGCTGAGAGATTCGTAATTATGCTTGATGGCGTGGAGACAGGAGTATCCTTAAGTGGCAAGGTTAAAACTGATAGCGGTGCAGAAGTATACATGGGTTGCGGGTCTAGTGTGCTTTGTACCAAAGCTTCAGGAGGGGCTATCACTAAGGATGTTCCACCCGACGTAGTGGCTGGCGCTCCTTACTGCTGCGAAAAACCCATGTTGCTAATGAATCCAAAGCCGTTGCCATCGTCAGACTAGCTTATCCATCATTCGTTTTTATTGTTCTTTCAATGTTTTTGAGTGGGTTGATGAGGTAAGCCCTTCCAGAAGCTTCTTTTAGAATGATTCCAAAAACAGAATCCGAATGGCGAAAGAAACTCACGCCAGAGCAATACCGCATCGTGCGCGAGAGAGGAACAGAGCTTCCTTTTACAGGCAGGTACGACTGGTTCTTCGACAAGGGCAGTTACCGCTGTGCGGCTTGCGGCAATGTCCTGTTCAGTTCAGAAACAAAGTACGATTCAGGCTGCGGCTGGCCCGCGTTCTTTGAAGCAAACAAGGGCAGCATCGCAACAAAAGACGACTACTCTTTTGGCATGCACCGCATCGAAGTCATGTGCAAGCGCTGCGGCTCTCACCTCGGCCATGTCTTCAATGACGGCCCAAAGGCAAAGGGCGGGAAGAGGTACTGCATTAACTCGCTGGCGCTCAGTTTTGAGAAGAGATGAGTATCTAAAGCATCTCTTCAGCTGTTTTCAAGCCCTCGAGGTAGTCTTCCATTGTTATATTGCTTTCTATCTTAAGTTCCGCAAATAAGTCAATAGTTTCTGATATGCTTAAGCCGGCAATTTCTGCAGCTTTGCCTATGGATATTTTCCCTTCCTTATACTGCTTAATCGCAAAATAAATTTTTCCAAGCTCGACCAATTCCCTGACAGTTGTAGATTTGTCTTTTTTCATTGCAGCCGAAAGTTGTTCAACTATTTTAATGTCTTCCTTAGGCAGTCTTACCGTCATCACGCTACTCATTCTTTTCATATTCCAGTTCCTCCTTCATTTTTTGAATCAGATTCCTGGCGTATCTGCCAAATTTCTTTAAATTGCTAAAGTACGCATTGGCTTCATCATTCATTATTAGTTTTTTACTATGAAGCCTTATGAGCAATCTTCCTGCTGTGGTGAACTTTATGCCAAGTATCCTACAAGCGTTGATGGCCTTCTTGTCATCGGTTATCAGACTTGCCTTTTTCTCAAGGCAGAGAGTTATAGCTTCGGCTTCTCCTTCGCCGAAATTGAAATCTGCCTTAATCTTTTGACAAAGCCTGACATCTGCTATCTTTTCTTTTGCTATGACTTTTTTCTCAACCCTCTGCTTAATGAGTTTTGCATCCCAAGCTTCTTCTTTAGCTGTGCTCTCCTCATATATCTTCTCGCTTATTGTTGGCGTTTCTTTAAGATTTGTTATTACCTTGTCCAAAATCCCGATCTTGGCCAGCAGTATTAATGATGAGCTGTCGATAACAATCATGTAGTATGATGTATTACATTCGTATTATATAAACTTTTCGGTTTAGCCTTACAATGAAACCAAATGCCAACAGGAAAGTGGTACTGCATTAATTCGCTGGCGCTGAAGTTTGAGAAGAAATGAAAATCACTTATTTAATTCATCAATCGGCTTTTTTACCTCAGTTATGCTCTGATTATAAACCTGCTCTTGTGTTTTTAATATCAAGTTAAGCACTAACCATACAGATCCTCCAGCTATAACAGGGAGTGTGAATAATAAAAATAGCAAATAAAGTTCCTTTAGTGGAAACGGTAGAATTGAAGAGGCCCCAACAATACCACTAAGAAGGTTGCCAAAGTAGTTCCCATAGAATTTGTTTATACTGGGGTTGCTAGAACAAAAGTAACAAAGGCAGCGAGTATAGAGACGGCTAATTTCAAGACCGTGTTATCTTTTCTAAATTTAAACTCTATTAACTTCAGTTTTAAATCCAACATTTTCTCAGTTTTATCCATCTCAAAACTCCCCCTTAAACTTCTCAATAAACCTTTCAAAGTCTTTCTTGTTGACTGAGCCGCCTGATGCGTTCTCATGCCCTCCGCCGTAGCCGTCAATCCCGACTAAAGCTTTTTGGAGTGCTGGCAGCACTGGCACGTTCCTTGCCCTGAAGCTGAGCATGTAGTAGTCCTGCCTTTCCCTGCCAACCACAAGGATTCTGTCAGGGTATAAGAAGAGAAGCTCATTGGCCAAATCCCCGCTGAAGCTCTGCTTGCCTTTGTAAGTGAAGATGAGGAATTTTTTGTCCTTGCTGCGCTCAGCCGCTTCCTTCGCATCTGCAAGGAGTTTCTCGTAGTCAGAATTTATCTTTTTGAACTGGCGGTAGATGAACTTGCCGGGGCTTGTTGTCATGTTGAGTATCTCGTAAGGATCAGACACCTTTTCAAGGGCTCGGATGCATGCCATTGCCTCTGATGTCGGGCCTTTGAGCATGAATGAAAATATCCTTCCGAGCTTTCCTATGTCTGTTGTGAAGAGCGCTTCCTCTGCTGTCATGGGCTTTGGCAGCAGCTGCGGGTATGCCTTTGTGAATTCGCCTGCAAATTCAGGCATGTGCCAGTCGCTTACTATACCTGCCATTGCCAGCCAGAAGTCGCTCCTGCTGGTTTCCTCAACTGTTTTCCAACATAGGTAGCTTGCCGGAGGATTGTCAAGGTGCGAGCGCAGCCTTGGGTTGAAGTATTTTACCCCAGACAGCTTGACTAGCTGGTGGTGGTCTATCCAGACTACGTTTTTGACACCGAAGGTTTCGCTTTTTACCGTGTCAACGAAGGACTGCTGCATAAGCGCAACATCCAGGACAAAGATTGTATCAGGCTTGTTGCTTTTCACCGCGGCCAGGAACCTGTCATTGACGTTCGGTTCAGCTTTGACCATCATGCCGTAGCCCCTGCCAATGAAGCGCTTCAGCAGGAGGAAGGAAGTCAGCCCGTCAGGGTCATCGTGGAACAGGAAGAACGGCTTTTCAGCAGCTTTGAGCTCATCCCTTATTGTTTCATGCTCTTTTGACGTTAATCCCATCTCCAGCTGCTTATTTGGGCCAGTATTAAATAATTTCCATCCGCAGAAGAGTTGGCCAATGCCTTGAATAGCTATAGCAGTATAGGTAAGCGTAATCTTTATATAGTGGTATTTGGCTCTATGCACTGTTGGGGTGGACTGCAGAGGGGAGTCTGCGGGATGAGCTGTTATGGTAATACTATTTGACCAGTTCCATTTGCCAGAGGATATCTTTGAGGTAGTCTTTGCTACGACCCAGCAGAAGATAGTTGCTAAAGTTCTGATAAAGACCATGAAGGACAAGAACGGCGAAATCAACAAGACAGAGATGTCTTTTTTCGCGACAAAGCTTCACGATGGCCAGATGGTTACCGAGATTGACGAGCCGGGCTATGAGGGCAAGAAGGTCAAGCTTTCCTACAACAAGCGCCAGTTCTACGACCGCATCCTGACTCCCATGAAGAGCATGGGCATGATTGACTATGACCTTTACAAGAAGACTTACAAGCTTTCTGATGCCTTCAACAAGGAGCTTATCAAGATTGGCCTTCTTTGGCTGCGCGAGCTGAAGAGGCCTGCATCGGAATTCAGGATTAAGGAGTCAAGGTCATAAATCTTCATCGGTAAAAGAGGCTGAAATGTTGTTCTTAGGCAGCGCTGCGGTTGTAAACGCCCCCATCACCACGCCGTATTTCTTGCAGCATGTCCTGCCTTCCCTGTGGGAAAGGCTTGCCCAGCTTGCGGCAGCTCCTGTCAGCAGCCCTGAAATGCTTTGGATAGTATTGCCATTGATTGTTACGCTTTTTACGATGGAGTTTTATTTTGGCAGGTACAGGAGGGAAAGCCTTGGCTGGAACACTGCCGTCGGGAACAGCCTTGTGCTTATTTTTGTTTCACTGGACCTTTTGAGGCAGCTCTACGGCTCGGCCAGCATTAATTCTATGGCAGACGTCTTCGCGCTTTACCCAGGCAAGACAATCCTGGCTGTTGCCGTTGGCTTCAGCGGCCTGCTGATACTTTACTTTGACTTTTTCCATCTGCTGCCAAAGCGCTTTGCGTTCACAATATCCTCATACCTCGGGGTTAACCTGCTTGCTTACCTGTCTGCTGCGGTGATTTACGCTAATTTGAGGATTGACTGGTACACGCTTTTCGCAGCCCTGCTGCTTTTCCTTTTCGCGGCTATCTTCTTTGCAGTTGTGCGTAAAATTGAGCCAAAGTCGGCCGAGCGCTACTACATCAGCAAGGCAGAAAGGATAATTATCTCCATACTAAAGCCACTTGAGAAGGAGCATGAGAAAGACGGGAAGAAAAGGCAAAGGCGCAAAAAGTCAGGAAAATCATAAGCCAACATGCCTTGCATAAGAGGCTTTTGCCTCTCCGGCAGAGCCTGCTTTCACAAGCGCCCTTCCATCCTTAAAAAGCGTAATGTTTCTGAAGCTGACGCATTCCCCGAAATCAGCCACTTTCTCGCCTGTTTTTTGCAGTTGCAATTTCAGTGCAGGCAAATTGACAGCTTCCCCCTTTATCTGGTAAGTTCCCCGGCCGCACATCGCAACAGCGCTTTTTGCTTTCTTTCCGTCGAGGTAATCGTGGCTGCTGTCTTTACCGCAGCTTTTGCAGTTGGGATTTTTCTTCACAGCTATTTTTGCAAGCTCATTTTGCAGCACATTCAGCCTTAGCATTCTGGTTTCAGCTGCAATGCCAATCATCAGCTTAATTGCCTCTGTTGCCTGCATTGCAGCTATTATGGCTGTTGCCGAGCTTAGTACTCCAACTGTATCGCAGGTTCCTTCGGCAGCAGAATTTCCGAATGTACAGGCAAAGCACGGCTTCTCTGATTTTTTCCTGAAGTCAAACACCATCATCTGCGCAGTTTCCTTTATGGCTGCCGCATGCACCCAGGCCAGCTTATTTTTGAGGCAGTACTCGTTAATCATGAATCGGGTTTCAAGGTTGTCGGTGCAGTCAAGAATGACATCAAGCTTTCCGACAGCAGCTGTGATATTTTTATAGTCAATATCTTTTGCAGCCGCAATTATCTGAATTCCAGAATTGATCTTTTTCAGCTTCCCAGCAGCAGCCAGTGCCTTTGGTTTTCCAACATCGCTTTCATCATAAAGCAGCTGCCGCTGCAGGTCTGTTGGCTCAACAACATCCCTGTCGATAATTTTTATGCTGCCAATGCCGGCCCTGGCAAGGAGTTCAGACGCAACAGTTCCCAAAGCGCCAAGCCCGACAATAACAGTTGTGCTTCTCAATAGCTTCAGCTGCCCTTTTCTCCCGATAAAGGATAGCAGTTCCTGCCTGTTGTAGCGCGATGCCATTGATTCTGCTGGAGTGTGCAAATCTTTATTAACCTTTGCCGCTGCCCAAGAGGCTATGGAAAACTCCCGTACAGTGCAGCATGCGAAAGCGCCCTTAGAAACACCAAAGGAAGCTGTGTTTCTCTACTCTGTTCCAACCGCTGTTTTCCTCTTTGACACAAATCTGAAGCTGCTGCAGAAAGTAAAGGTTGCAAGCCCGGAAGCTGCCATCGCTGCCCTCACAAGAGGCGAGTGGCTTCCTGAAGAAACAGCCGCAGTGAAAAAAGCTGTTGGAGAGGGAAAAGCAGTTGTTATTCTCGGCTTCAGGAAAGAGAAAAAAGGTGATGTATCATTCTCGCAGGATGTTAAAAAGCTTGCATCTGCCACTGCTGCAGCAGAGGAGGACATTGGCAGGTTGAGGGAGATTGTAATCAGCTTCACAAAAAAAGCCGTTGCAGGCTCTGTGTCTGATGACAACCTCATAATACAGGCATCATCATCTGTTGATGAGCTTAACAAGGCAGCCAACCTTCTTGTTAAGCGCCTTAGGGAGTGGTACGGGCTTTACCTGCCTGAGGTGTCAGTTGGTACGGCAGGCCATGAGGAATTCGTAAGCCTGATTCTTGGCAGCACCAAAGCCGAGCTTCTAAAAAAGCTCAAGCTTAACGAGAGTGACAGCATGGGCGCAAGTCTTGGTAAAAGCGACGTGGATGAAATCTTGGCATTTGCGGCAGTGGTAAAAGAGCTTTACGAAAAAAAGAAAGGCATGGCTGATTACTTGGCCAGTGCAATGAAAAGGCACTGCCCGAACATTGCTGCCGTTGCCGGCGCTTCCACAGGCGCAGAGCTTATAGTTCAAGCTGGCTCTCTACAGCGGCTTGCCATGCTTCCGTCTTCAACAATCCAGCTTCTCGGAGCTGAGCGCGAGCTTTTCCGCCATTTGAAAGACAAGAAGCAGCGCCCCCCAAAGGCAGGCGTGCTGCACAGCCATCCGTTAGTAACTGCCACACCTAAACAGCAGCAGGGAAGGGTTGCTAAGCTGCTTGCTGACAAGATTTCAATTGCCGCAAGGGTTGATTATTTCAATGGCAAATTCGTTGGTGACAGATTGCTTGACGAGCTGAAGAAAAAGCTGGACGCAAGGGCAACAGGGGCAGCGAAATGAAGCAGATTTTTAACGGCGTTTTTCAGGAAGGCAGGAAGCTGTACACTTTAAACAGCAGCCCGGGAGTGCAGCTTTTTGACGAAGAACTTCTTGTAATTGAGGGTAAGGAATACCGCAGTTGGAGCCCATTGAGAAGCAAATTGGCAGCCGCAATTGTAAAAGGCCTGCCGCAGCTGCCGATAAGCAAAAGCTCAAGAATCCTGTACCTTGGCGCTGCCCACGGCTACACCCCCTCATTTGTTTCAGACATAGCATCAGGAGGCATTGTTTTCTGCATTGACCCTGCGCCGAGGGTTGTGAGGGATCTTGTCTTTGCTTCTGAAAAAAGGAAAAACATCCTCCCGCTCCTGGCTGATGCAAACCACCCTGAAGCTTACTACAACCTTACCGGAGCGGTTGACATTGTTTACCAGGACGTCGCCCAGAAGAACCAGATTGAAATCTTTGTCAGGAATTGCGGCCTTTTCCTCAAGCCTGGCGGCTTTGGCCTTCTGGCGCTGAAGGCGAGGAGCATTGATGTACTGCAGCAGCCGCAGGGGATATTCCTCGCCGCAAAGAAGGAGCTTGAAAAGAAGTTCACAGTTGTCGACTACAGGCTTCTTTCGCCGCTGCAGAAAGACCACGCATTCTTTGTGTGTGCAAAGCCCTGAGCGTGACTTTCCTAGTCTTTGGTTTCCTGTTCTTTTTGCATGCTCTTGCCTGATTCAGGCTTTTCTGCAACTGCAGCCACTCTCCTGATAGTGCCTTCGTTTTTGCCGGAATTGCCTTGCCGTTCTTGTTGCTGTCCAGCAGCCTCAGCAGCTTTTTTCCTCTGGCGCTCTATTGCATCCATTGCCTTGGTATTCGGCGCTTTCACATCCTTTAAGCTGCCTGACTTTTCATCAGAATCATCTTCATTATCGTTTCCTGAGCGGTCCTCACGTTTCTCTTCTTTTCTTTCCCTGATTGTTTTCTTCAGCTTGCCAAGGGCTTCGCTGAAATTGCCTTCCTTCCTGGCGTCGCCAAGCGACTCTGCAATTTCACTTACTTTGTTGCCCAAATTAGTAAGTTCCTCGGCATTGTATTGTGCGCTTTTGTTTTTTTTATCGCCATCTGTTCTGAGGTTTTTGGCGCGCTTCTCTGCTTCGTCAAGGAGCTTCTCTATCTCCTCAACGTCAGCCCCTTCCGCCTTTTTTTCCAGTATTTGTTCCTTGGCGCGCTCAATTGCTTCTTTTGCGCGTTCCATCTCCTTTTCTGCCCTTTCGTGCCTGCCCTTAGTAAGCCCTGTTTTTTCGCTTACGTCCATCTCCAAAGCATCTGCCTGCTCGCTGGTGAGGTTGGCGAGGGCTTTTTCCTTAATCTTAATCCTGTCCTTCTTTGAATCAAGCTTTATTTCCATCTCGTGGGCCTTATCTTCAATCTTGCTGAAAACCTGCTGCAGGTGTGCAATCTGCTCAGGGCTCATCCTCTCTTTTTGCCTTTGCAGGATTTCATCCTTGGCCTCGGTAACTTTCATGTAATGGCTTTCTGTCTGGTTTTGCAGCCATGAGATTTTTTCCATTGCATTCCTTGCTGCATTGGAATTTCCGTCGCTTTCTATTTCCTCTGCTGCTTTTGTTGCTGTAACCAAGGCTGTCTCGTATTCCCCCTCTGCTTTTGCCGCCTCTTTGAGCTTGCCTTCTTTGGCCATGGCCTTTACTTCCAAAAGCCTTTCCTGCGCTATCTTAAGGCCTTTCTCGGCCTTGGCTGCCTTGTCGAATGTTAAGGCCAAGCTAAGTCTGGAAAAGGCTGTTTCTAAGAAGTAAAGCGGGGAGTCCGGCATTACGCCTGCTGTTGCGTCTTCAGCAGCAGCGTTTCCCGCATCATCTGCTGAAGCGTTATCTTCATGTGCCAATGCTGCCGGCATTAACAGCAGCAGAAATAAAATAGCAAAAATACCCATTGCACTTCTCATTTTAACACAATCCTCCCACAACATCTTACAATTTAAGCCTTTTGCTTTTTTGGCAGCTAGGCTACCACTTCCATGCCTTCTGACCCTTCCTCCCCAGGGGCTTCGTCCCATTCAAACTCAAGGTCTATGTCTTCCATCTCTACTTCAATATCTTCTTCAGGCTCACTTTCAGCTGCTTTCGCTGTGAAGCCTTTCATGAACCCTTCTTCCTCAGGGCTTATCTGGTCGTCATCAAGGTATTCTTCATAGCTCTCGTAAAAGTCGTCATTTGTTTCGCCGTCTCCCATGCGTACCACCTCTTCCGGTTTGTTCAGTTTCAGCCTCTTCCCCTTTCGCGGCCATTGCCTCCAGTTTCAATTTCTATCTCAATTTCACCTTCGGCTTCCCGGCCACGAACCTCATCCTCATCAGCATTGCCCCTGGCGTTTTCGCTAACCTCAAAATCGCGGCCGCGAATCTCAACTTCCCCATTGCCGCGGCCTCTGCCCCGCCTTCTGTCATCTCCGTCTTCCCTTTCGTTTTCGTCATCCTTTGCTTCCACCCTTGCAAGGGCTTTTACCTCTTCCACTGGCAGGCCTGTCCGTGAGGCAATCTCGCTGAAAAGGGCTGACTCATTGGTGAATGGCAGGGAAAACCTGGCCCTGCTGTCGCCAACCTCAACCTTGACCCTGGCCATTCCATCTTCTACTTCAATCTCAATCTCCCTCTCGTCCTCATCTTCCCTTTCCCTTATCTCTGCGGCCAGGGCTGCTTCCAGGTCTGCCTTCGTCAGCGTGGACAGCTTGTTGAAGATTCCGTCAACAAGCGCCTGCCTGTCTGTGGTGTTCAGGGCGAACTCGTGCTCAAACCTTACCTGGGCAAGGCCTTCCTTTGCCTTGATTTCGGTTCTCGTCCTTTCCCTAAGCTGCTCTGACTCGTTCTCTATTTCGAGGAGCTGACCGATCTGCTCCTTTGACAAGTTTTTCACTTTTGACAGCAGCTCGTCCAGCAATGCAAACCTGTTTGTTGACAGCGATGTAAACCTCACCTCAACCTTGACTTCTGAGGAGCCGTTGAACGCCTCTGCCTTTATCCTGAGCCGTTCAAAGCCACCCACTGTGGCAGCAGGCAGCTGGCGCTCAAGCAATCTTTCAGCGTTCCTTGCGAGCCGTTCAGCAGCGGTTGCCTGGCCGAATGCCTCGCCGAACTTGGACTCGTTAAATGCCTGCCTTGCGCTCTGCAGCCTTGTTTCAGCTTCAAAAATAAGCTGTGCAGCAGTCACGGCTATTGTGGAGTTCACGCTCAGGTTGGCTGCCTGGAGCTTGGCTTTGGCTTGTGCAATATCTTCAGCTGCGTCTTCAATCCTTGCCTCAGCCCTTGCCATTCTCAGCTCAACAAGGCCATTTACTTGTTCCATCTCGTTGAATTCAAGCTCTACCTCATTCTCCAGCTTGCCTTCCTCGAATTTAATCTTGGTCTTGGTTTCGCCTTTCTTGTTTTCTATGCTTATCTTTACCTCTCCGGTCTTGTTCTGAAGCGAATCAAGTATTGAGTCAATGAGCGCCTGCTGTTCTGCAGTTACCTCTCCCTTGACCTTCATCCTTACTTCAAGGTTGCCCCTTACAGTCTCAACCTCCATTTCATGCTCTTCAAGCGCTTTCTCAAGCCTTATCTCCTCGTTGGCTTCTGCCCTGGAGTCTGACCTTGAGAGCTTCCTTATGGAATTCTCAACACTGGCCAGGATTCGGTCGTGCTCGCGCTGGGCTTTTTGTGCTGCTTCAAGCTTGTCCTCTGATGCCATTGCCTGAACTTCCAGCAGCCTCTTTCTGGCAATCTTCAGCCCTTTCTCTGCTTTCTCAGAGTGGTCGAATGCCAGGGCAAGGTTTATCCTATCAATGGCTGTCTGCAGCCCCCATAGAAACGAGTCCGGCATTACGCCTAACTTAACTTCAGCGTTGGCGTTTGCATTGGCGCTTGCGCCGGCATTGCCTGTTCCTTCCGCTGCGTGCGCTGCCTGTGCTCCAAAGAGCATGACCAAAATCGACAGCACCGCCAAAACTGCGCTTATTGTTATTGACTTTTTCATTTTACATCCCTCCATATGTGTTGGTCGCCAGCAATCATCTCTGCCTTCCCGATTGCCATGTGCAGTGCATTACGGGAAATCGGGAACAATCCTGGCCCTGAAGCCCAAAACAGTTCAACACTGTTTGAATTTTCAGTTTTCATCATGGAGGTTAGTAGGTAAGGCAAGTATTTAGTTAATTCGTGAAACAAGGTGAAACAAGAAGTAACAATGAAGAAACTGGCTGCTCAGGCCTTCTTGAGCCTGATTTTGTTGGCGTTGCCGTAGGGTATCTTTTCAACAAGGCCTTTTTGCTCGATGCTTCTGAGCTTCCTTGAGAGCTTTACCTTGGAAATGCCGCTCTTTATTTCAAGTTGTTTCTGCCACATGCCTTCCTCACCGGCTGTAAGAAGCAGCTCAACAATCTTCTTCTCATCCTCGAAAAGGTTTCTTGTCAGGTCAGAATGTGTTGTTTTTTCTTTTTCAGCAGTAACGCCTGGGACGGCCGCTGCCCCTGCTTTTCTCCGCCGGTAAAAAGCAATGGTAGCCCCTGCGAGCAGCATAATCCCTGCTGCCGCAACCGCAACAGCAGTGTTGAATTTGCCTGCTTCTTCATAAATTACAAGGATTGCTTCCCCGTTCACCAGGCTTGTTTCGTTCCAGCTTATTATTATCCTTTTCCCGTCTGTCCTGACGCTGCCTGCTCTTGGGATTACCGATGCCTGTGGGGAGTCCAGGCTGTACTTCAGCGTAGCTTCAGCAGGCAGCCTTACGGTCACAGACTTCCTGGCTGCGCCTATGCCTGCCAGGTCAAGTATGAAGAAGCTGTTCCTTGTTTTTTCAAGGACAGAGCTTGTTGAGTATGAAAAAACGATTGTGTCAAATGGCTGGCCGCCAGCCTGCAACCTCTTGAAGCTTTTCAAATCAACAACCTCAAAGCTGAGGCCTTCAACAGCAACATCAGCCGCATCCTCAGGAAGGCTCCATTCAAATTCTGAAACCTTTGAGTCTAATGTCACTGTAACCTTTACGGAAGCCCCGCTGTTGAGGATGCTGTAGTCAGCAGAATAGGCTGCCAGGCCTGCAGCCCCGGCCATCTGTGCAAGGAACAGGACAAGCATGGCTGCCGCGATTGTTGCCAAAGCGAGGCGATGCGTGGCTTTCATAAGATTGGAAAGATGCGCTTTTCCTATTTAAAAGCTTATGCGCGGTTCACGAACAGCCTATAGAACTCCGCAAACAGCATTGCATGGTTGTGATTGCTCCTTGTGCCATTGACCTGGTCTTTCACTGTCTTCGCATTTGCTACTATCAGGGTGAGCGAGTCCTCGCGCGCCTGAAGCGGATGGTGGTATTTTCCTGGCACTGAAAGCATGCTGACTTTGCCATTGCCGCTGCCAAGCAGGGATTCTGAGGCTTTTTCAGCGCTGTATGCGCCTTCCCTGAGCAAAAAAGCGCTGGCAGAGCCATAAACAGGCACATATGATTCAGATTCAGGATGGCTGTGCACAGAAGTGTGGGCACCGGCTTCAAGGTACTGCAAAAGAATGCCAATATCCAAGCTCTCGTTCAGGAAATGCCCCAGGTAAAGTGCTTGGGAATCCTCAGAGCCGGAACGGGCTGGCTGCTTGTATATTTCAAGCTGGGAGCGCACAACTGCAAGGCTGAGCTTGCCGGCTTTGATGAGCTTCAGCCCCTTCCCTTCAAAACTTAAAGGCAGGCCTGCTGGCATGCCAGACGTGCTTATGAAGGCCGCAAACACTGCACCGTCAATGCCTTTAGCCTTCTTGGTGTGGAGAAATTCCCCAGGATTGCCGTCATCTGCATAATGCTGAATCCTGTACCCAACGCCAGGAAAATCTGAGCCGGAAACGCAAACAAAATCCGCCATTTGCTGAAAGGTAATCGTCAACAGTTTTTATTGGTTGCTATCAGCAACGTCTCGCATCAGGCTGCGATGACAGCAACCTTTAAAAGCCGTTTCTGCACGCTAGCTGATGATGCTGGAGCTTTACAACACCCTAACCCGCAAGCAGGAACCCTTTAAGCCCCTCAAAGGCAAAAAGGTTGGGCTTTATAGTTGCGGGCCTACGTCGTACAATTATCCCCACATCGGCAACTACAGGGCTTATGTCTTTGTTGACCTGCTGAAGCGCTACCTTCTGTACAATAGCTTTAAGGTAAAGCACGTCATGAACATTACTGATGTTGATGACAAGACAATAAGGGACAGCCAGAAGGAGGGCATCGGCCTGAAAGAGTTCACGGCAAGGTATGAGAAGGCATTTTTTGAGGACCTCAAATCCCTCAATATATTGCCTGCTGATAATTACCCAAAAGCTACCGAATACATCAGGGAAATGGTTGCAATAACCCAGGCACTGATGAAGAAAGGGCTTGCCTACAAGGGTGAGGACGGCTCAATCTACTACAACATCCGCAAGTTCAGGGATTACGGCAGGCTTGCCAACATTGACCTCAACAAGCTCAGGGCCGGCGCTTCAGGAAGGGTGAAGAAGGACGAATACGAAAAGGACAACATCCAGGACTTCGCATTGTGGAAGGCTTACGATAAAGCCGACGGCAATGTTTTCTGGGAAACGCCAGTTGGGAAAGGCAGGCCGGGCTGGCACATTGAATGCTCTGCCATGTCCATAAAAAACCTTGGCAAGACGTTTGACATCCACTGCGGCGGCATAGATCTGATATTTCCCCACCACCAGAACGAGATTGCCCAGTCAGAGGGCTGGACCGGGAAGAAATTCGTTAACTACTGGTTGCATAACGAGTGGCTTCTAGTCAACGGCCAGAAAATGAGCAAGTCGCTCGGCAATTTCTACACGCTCAGGGACATGTTGGCTAAAGGGTTCCCTGCTGTTGCCGTGCGCTATCTACTGCTGTCAACCCACTACCGCCAGCAGCTCAACTTCACGTTTGAAGGCATTGACGCTGCAAAGGCATCGGTAGAGCGCCTTAATGAGCTTATCAGAAAGCTCCAGGACATAAAAGGCAGCAGCAAAAGTGGCGTTTTAATCAGGAAAGAAATCACTGCTGCAGAAGCTGCGTTTGAAAAAGCAATGGACGACGACCTTAACACAAGCGAAGCCCTTGCTGCTGTATTTGAGCTTGTCAAGAGCATCAACCAGCACATTGGCAACAGCAGCATTGACAAAAAATCAGCGGAAGAAGCCCTGAAATTCCTTGAGAAAGTTGACAGCGTGCTGGGCGTAATGAATTTTTCCAGAGAGGAAAAGCTGCCGGAAGGGCTGATGAAACTGATTGACGAAAGGGAAAAACTGAGGAAATCGGGAAACTTCGCTGCTGCAGACAAAATTCGCTCGCAACTGCGGGAAAAAGGCATCCAGCTTGACGACACTCCCGAAGGTGTAAGGTGGAAGAGACTATAATGATGCCTGCAGCATCAAAATATTAATAAACTCCTGTTGCTATGGCGCTATCAGAGGCAGGAACCCAAATCGAGGGATCTCGATTGGGCCCAGTCGAACTGTGTTCGACTTGGGATAAAAAGGGGTGTGTTATTTTGAAGAAAGTATTTGCAGCGCTTGTTGCCGTGCTTGCTGTAGGCACAGTTGGCTATGTCTTGATAGAGAAGATGCAGTTTCCTGACGCTTTGCTGTCTGCGGTTTCTGTGATGGCGACTGTTGGCATTCCGGAAGGCCTTACTGCTGCAGGAAAGCTTTTCACAACCGCACTGATAATTGCCTCAGTCAGCATAATCATCACGGCTGTTTACAGGTTTTTCAACCCGCCAGTGGAAGAGGGTGAGGAAGCGCTTTCCGGCTTTTTCAGCCAGGCGCCGCAGCCGGAAAACCTCCTCATGAAAGAGCTCAGTATTACCGGCAAGAGCCCGCTTGCAGGCCTGCAAAAGGGCCAGATTATCCAGAAGTACGGCGTTGTTGTTGTTGGAGTGAAGCGCAAGGGCGGCTTTGACATAAACGTGCCCCTTACAGCCAGGGTTAAAAGCGGCTCGTCAGTTATCGTTCTCGGAAGCCCTGCGACAATCCTTGGTGTTGAAAAGAAAAGAAAGTAGGTTTCTGTCATGTACCTGAGAAAGCGCTACGGAGAGTCGCGAATTGATGGCTGCCCGTTCTGCGGCAAGCCTTCAACTTCCAAGAACAGCCAGGGTGTTCCTGTTTGCATTGCCCATAAGAAGCTCCTGCTTGACGGGCTTCGCTGCGTATGCGGCAGCTTTCTTGACGTCATGGCAGGCAAGTGGGGCGCGTACTGCCGCTGTCCGAAATGCGGAAACGTTAATTTCAAGAGGGCATTGGAGATGAACCCGAACCTTCTGAAGCCGCAGGTGCCTAAACCACAAAAGTCATCAGAAAAAAAGAAGGAAGTTGTAATTCGCTCTGACGAGCTGCACTTGTATTACTAAAACACCATCTGCAGCTCGCTGCCGTAAGTTATCTTTGCAATGTTGTGCGCTGCCTTCAAATCGCTTTCTATCAGCTTGAACTTTTCCGGAATGGCTGCCTCTTTAATCTCGGCCTTCAGCGAGAGCTGCTTTTCTTTCTTCTGCTTCCAGATTTCGCTGTCCAGCGCTTCCAGCTCTGCCCCTGTAAATCCTGCAAGCTTGTAATCTTCTGCGGCAGGGAATTTTTCAAAGTGCACGTCCTTGCCGTACAGGTCGTTGTACAGCTTGTAGGTTATCATGGGCACTATGGGTGCCATTACCAGCAGCAGCCTTTCCATGCAGTAGTGCAGGGTTGCAATGGCAGCGTTTTGCTCTTCTTCAGGGAATTTGCCTTCGCTGTTGTAAGCCCTGTTCTTTGCCAGCTCAAGGTAGTGCGATGCAAACGTCTCCCAGAGGAAATGCTTTGCCTTCTGTGAAGGGTTGTGGAAGTCATACTGCTCATACCCTTTGGCAGCTTCTTCCAGCAGGTCGTTGGCCTCGTGCCTTATCCACTCATCCAAAGGCTGAAGCTTGGCTTTGCCCTTTGGCTTTTCAAACATGGAAACAAACCTTGCCGCATTCCAAAGCTTGACTATAGTTTTGCCGGCTCCGTCAATCCTGTCAAATGCACAGCGCAAGTCACCGATAGTGATGTTGCCTTCAATTGCAGTCCAAAGCCTGAATGGTTCTGCACCATATTTCTCAATAATATCGTGCGGGTCAATCACATTTCCCTTGCGCTTGCTCATCTTCTTTCCAGCCAGGTCGACAACATGGTAGTGAATCCATGCATCGTCAAAGGCTGGCTTGTCTGTCAGGAGGTATGCCTTCAGTAGCGTATAGTAAAGCCATGTTCTTACGATTTCTTTTCCTTGCGGCCTCAGCGTGCACGGGAAGTTTTTCCTGAAGAAAGCATCATCCCTGTTGTATTTCAGAACATAAAGCGGTGTGTTGCTGCTGTCAAACCATGTGTCAAGCACCCTTGTCTCCCCTTCAAACTCCTTATTGCCGCACTTGGCGCACTTTTCAACAGGGGCTTTCTCCTTCCACGGCTGGTAGTATTTGCCTTTTGGGGGCACAACCGCTTCACGGCACTTCCTGCAGTACCACAGCGGAATCTCTGTCGCATAGTATCTCCTTCTTGAGATTGGCCAGTCAATCGAAACAGAGTTTATCCAGTCTATCAGCATCTGCCTGCTTGACTCTGCGTAGAATTTGAGTTCGCCAGCAATCTTGAGCATCTTTTCCTTGAATTCAATCTGCCTGACGTAGAATTCCTTCATCTGTATGAACTCAACGTGGTCTCCTGACCTTTCGCAGACCGGGGTGCGGTGCACTGTTGGTGTTTGCTTTACCAGCAGCCCCTTGTTTTGCAGCTCTGCTGTCATTGCTGCCCTTGCATCCTTAATCCTCATCCCCTTTAGGAATCCTGCATTCTCATTCATGGTGCCGTCAAGGCTGATTGAGATTATAGGAGCAAGCCCTACCTCCCTTGCGAACCTTATGTCTGCTGTATCACCGGCAGTGCACATCATCACCAGCCCGGTGCCTTTGTCAATGGCTGCCTGCGGGTGGGCCATTATCTTTACTTCCCTGTTGTAGATTGGCGTCAGGGCTGTCTTTCCTGCCAGCTTCTTGTACCGTTCATCTTCCGGGTTGAATATGACTGCTATGCAGCTTGCAATGAGCTCAGGCCTTGTTGTGCCGATTATGATGTCTTCTTTTGTTTCCTTTACCTTGAACTTTACCTCGTTCCAGCTGCTGTTGATTTCAGCATAGTCGATTTCGGCATCTGCAATTGTTGTGCGGCAGCCCGGGCAGTAGTTGTTTATCCTCTCTTCCTCGTAAATCATGCCCTTGCCCCACAAGTCAATGAACGTCTCCTGCGTCAGCTTCCTGTAATCTTCGCTGTCTGTCTCGTATACCTCTCCTATTCCTGTGCCTCTTTTCCACGAGTTAAACCCTATTCCAAGCTTCAGGAAGCTGTCAACTGACGCTGTCCCGGCTTCTTCCAGCACCTGCCTGCATTTTTGCAGGAACTCCTCTCTTGACAGTTGGTGGAATCTTATGTTGAACTTCTTCTCAGCAGCCATCTCAATCGGCAGCCCATTATTATCAAGCCCTAAGGGGAACAGGACGTTGAAGCCCTTCATCCTTTTGTAGCGGGCAAACATGTCCATGAGAGAATAAGTTGTGGCGTGCCCAATGTGTATTGGCGTGTTCAAATACGGAGGCGGTGTGTCTATGGAATAAACTTTGCCTTTAGCCGCAGCATTAAACTTATATGGCTCGTCCTTCTTCCACTTCCCGTAAACAGCAGCTTCCAGCTCCTTGGACCACTTCTTTTCAGAAATGCTAGGCTGCGGGAAGGACTTTTCGCCCTTATCGTCATTTGCAGTCATTATTAACGATCAGGCAACGAAGCTGGTTTTTAAAGGTTGTTGTGAGCTTCAGCCAGTTTCTTCAGTTTCAGGTAAACAGCTTCCAGAAATTGCAAAACCTGCTTCGCGTAAGCAGCGTCAAATCTTTTGCCGTAATAGTTTATTCCATTCCGGAAATAGCGAAGATCGTTGGCAAATCTCACGTCTGGCTCTTAGAATCCCATATTTCGCAAGTAAGCCACTTCTGCCTCGTGCGCGTATGCCCCTCCGGACTTGAATCCGTCACGCAGCAGCTTGGCGCGGATGAGCTCCATAATCACGTCATAGGCTGCTTCAACATAATAGTTCGCATTTCATCTGAAAGCCCTAATTTGCCGGCAATTTCCTTGAGAAAAGCTTTTCTTTTTTCTGCTTCCTCAACCAGAGAGGCAGAGCGTGGAAGGTCTCTTCTTTGCTTTTTGATGGTTCCATCGCTGACAAATTCCTCAAAGCGCCTCAAGCTGTTCATAGCCGCATTGCCCCTTTTAGGACTATCCCATTTATGATACTCTCTTTTAAGTTTTTGGTTATGGCGGCAAGGCTTTCATAAAAATTCAGCCTTATTTCCCTTTGGAGAAGCTTGCTGAATCTTTCCAGTTCCAGCGCTTTTTCCTTGGAACCAATCACGGCCATATCAACGTCTGAAGTGCTGGTGTCCTCTCCGAAGGAGTAGCTGCCGAAAAGCACAATGGCTGCTCCGGGGAAGCTATCGCCCAAATAATCCGCAAGCCCTGACTCATACACCGCCTTCAGGTTCTCTGCCCTCTTAAGATGAAAAACCCAGGGGTTGTCCCTGTTCAGCTTAATGGCAAGCCTTCCTGAGTCTCTGTCCTTTTCAACCTTAACAAGGCCTTCTTTTTCAAGCCCTTTCAGCGATTTCGCTATCGCTGTTGGTGATACGCTTAAAGCATTTGCCAGCGCCCTGCCTGTAAACGCCATCTCAGGCCTTGCAAACAGCCCATTAAGCACAGCCTGCTGGAGCTTTGTAAACTTTAGTTTATATCTATCCATTTTAGTTTACATACGTAAACTTTAGTTTATATACTTTTCTGTTTTGAGCCATCCAAGCGCCAGCCCGGAGGCCCCAAAACGGGAAGGGGAGCAGAAATCCTCAGCCCTTGCCAATAACCAGCTTCCCGCTCTTCTCTTCAGCCTCCAGGTTGTCGCCTTCCTTCCAGCTTCAAAAAGCCCAGGACAATTTTTGACAGCTTTGCCTCATTAGTCCGTTTTTAAGCTGACTTCTGGGGCAGGCGGCTGACTTTTGGGGCAAGAAGCACTTTTAAGGCAAAGCCATTTTTGGCAAAAAGCTTATAAACTCATACTGTGAACATTAGCAGATAGCAAAATGGAAACCGTAACTGTTTCAAAAAAGGAGTATCAGCGCCTGAAAAAGGCAGGCTTAAGCCGTGGGATTAGATTTATTTTGCTTTACCCATTCTTCAACTTCTTGCCTGTAAATTTCCAGAAATTTCATGACGGTGTTTATTGCCGTTTGCTGGTCTTTTTTCTCGCTTATTGTTATGAGGTACAGGATAAGGCACTCTTTGTAAATCAGATAGTAGATGCGATATTTTTTGTATTTCTTCTCCCTGAAAAAGTCCGAATGCAGGGGTTTTCCCTCAAACGGGTTTTCTTTTAGCTTGTCCCTTATCTTTTCAATGGCTCTTTGAACATCGGGAGAAAGCTTTGCGAACTTCCTGTCAAAAAGCTCTGTTTTCAAAATCCTATAAGCCATTGGTTCTTCTGGGATGAACTTATATTTAAACCCTAGACTTGGTTTATCTCAGAAATCCGGAAAATATTCAGGAAGCCGGGGCCGCAATCTCCTCAAGCTCCCATTTCGATTCCACCCATCAAGCCTTCCTAATCAGCAATTCCCCTTTCTTCTCCTTACCTTCCAGACTGTCGCCTTCCTTCCAGCCCAGGGACTTGATGAGGTTTTCCTTGATGACTATGACGTACTTGAAGTACTGTTTGTCCTCAACGCGGTGGGTTTTCTGCTTCTGCAGCTTCATGGCTTAACTTTGCTTATCGCCGTTTATAAAGGCATTGGTACCCAAGAGCTTATCTCTATTAGCTGGGGAGCCAGCTGCGGTTGGCTTGCAGCCAACTCCTTTTCCCTCCCCTACGCTTAAGCGTGGGGAGGAGAAAAGAACCTAAGCGTTACTTAGGCGCAGCTGACCTGAACAACCGGCAAACTCCGTGCCTGACATACATATTGCAATAAAAGGTATTTGGGTACCCAAATACTTAAATACTTGCTTAGGTACCCAACTTAGTGCAAAATGCCCCTCTACACCACCTACACCCATTCAGAAGCCATTCAGATAATGAAATTTCTGATTTTATATGCCATTGCATTCATTGCAGCATTTGCGTGGTTGTGGTGGAGGAGTGGCTGTGGGGGCGGGGAGGTTCGCTGAAAGAATTACGGCAGAAATAGGAAGAACCACTGGGCATTTCGGAATGTTTGCGAAAAAATCATAGGTTCCACTGGACACTGGACACGTGCCTGCGCAGGATTTATTAATAGCCCTTCGCGGTAAATATTTAACAGACGCTGAAAAGACAACCGAAAGTTTTATAAATGAGGCATGCTTAATGAAGAATGAAATGATTGTAAGGATAAGCAAGGGACAGCAGATAACAATACCCTCAGAGTACAGGGTGGAGTTTGGCTGGCAGGTTGGAAGCAAAATTGAGCTTACTAAGGAGGGGAACAAGATAGTCATAAAGCCAATTGGAGAAGACTTACAGAAGCTCTTTGAAGAGGCCCACAATATTAGGCCTAAATTCAGGCTCACTGCAAAGCAGATGGATGAAGTGGTTGAACGTGAAATTCTTGGACGCTAATGTGCTGGCTTACGCCTTTTACAGCAATGAAAACACCAATAAATGCCAAGCTGCCATTAAGGAAGGGGGCATTACCGATACCTTCGGGCTTATTGAGGCTTTTCGCGTAATAGAGAAGGAAACTGGAAGCAGGGAAAGGGCACAGGGCGCGATTAAGGGCCTTCTTAAGTCCAGTATTGAGGTTATTGACGTTGACGTCAACGCTGTTTTTGAGGCGCTTAAGCAGGTAGGCCTGTCCAGGCTAAGCATATTTGACTCTGTGCATTACGCATGCGCAGCCATTAGCCATTGCAGCTCAATTCTTAGCTACGATAAGGATTTTGACAGGCTTGAGATTCCAAGGGAAGAACCTTAACAGCGCCCAGCCCCGTCCAGAAGCCATTCAGATAGCCAAATTCGTGGCCATTTACGTTGTTGCGTGGGTTGTGGTCGTGTGGTGGGTGAGGTGGAAGGGTTCGCTGAAAGAATTACAGCAGAAATAGGAAGAACCACTGGGCATTTCGGAATGTTTGCGAAAATTTTGTAGGAAGCACAAGTCGCGTGTGCACGACTGTGCCCAGTCGCAGCGGCGAGTAATACTTTCTTACGAGGTGGTTTTTATGCCGGAAGTGACGAAAATGACTACGAAAGGCCAGGTTGTAATTCCTTCAGAAATCAGGAAAGAGCTTGGGTTGGGCGAGGGAAGCCAGATGGTAGTCAGTAAGCTGGGGGAGCTTGTCCTGCTTAAGAAGATAGAAATTCCCGACCCAAAAAAGGAGCTGGATAGGCTCACAAAGTGGGGCAGCGCTTTTGCGAAAAAAACCGGGATAAAAAGTGAGGCTGATGTAGTTGCCAGAATACACAAGTTCAGGAAAGGCGCTTAACGTAGTTTTTGACACGAACATATTCGTTTCCGCCATCTTCTGGCAGAAAGGGAACCCTCACAGGCTCTTTGAATTGGCAATTGACCAAAAGATTAAGGCTTTTACTTCTGTTGAAATCCTGGGCGAGCTTCTCCGTGTTCTCAGGAGGGATTTTCCAGGGCAGGGGCAGGAGGAAACCATCCTTGATTACCTCTCCCTCATTTTGAAACGCATAAAGATTGTTGAAGCAAAGGCCAAGCTTGACGTGGTTAAGAACGATCCTGATGACAACAAGATCCTCGAATGCGCTGTGGCTTGCGGAGCAGATTACATAGTCACAGGCGACAAGCACCTGCTTGACCTAAAGGAATATGAGCGGATAAAGATAATAACGGCGGCGACACTGGTTGGGATTATGCGGCCCAGCTAAGGCGAAGAGAAATTGCGGTCCGGAAGCCATAATAAAAGTACCCAAAAGAGGAGGAGTCAAGTTGTCTAATCAGATTTGTGAATGGAAAGAGCTTCCTAAAAACATGAATAATAAGCTACATACAATCTGTAGCTATATGGCTATGTTTCCACCTTCACTCCCCCATTATTTTATTCAGAAATACTCTAATGAAGGTGATGTGGTTTTGGACCCCTACTCGGGAAGGGGTACGACTGTTCTTGAAGCTTGCTTGATGAGTAGGATTGGAATAGGAAACGATAAGAATATTCTTGCACATCTTTTGACCAAAGCAAAGAGTGATATTCCTGCGAAAGGCCGTATACTTTCGAGGATAAATCAATTGGAAAAAGATTTCAATCCATCACTAATCTCCCTTAACAGTATAGACCCCAACGTGAGAATGATTTTCAGTGATACTACCCTCTCGCAGATGGCATTCCTGAAAGACAAATTGAATTGGAGAAGAAGTAATGTTGACTCATTTATTGCCGCTATGGTCCTGGGCATTATGCATGGAAATTCCGAAGGTTATCTATCCGTCAGTATGCCGAACACATTCTCAATGGCACCAAATTATGTCAGAAAGTATATTCACGAGCACAATTTGCAGAGACCTATTCGGGACACATTTGCATTGCTCCGAAGAAAGTTGGAACGCTGCTATCAAAAAAGTTCGGTCAGTGGAAAAGCTTACAGTCAGGATGCAAGGAAGATAACCAGAATAAAGAATTCCTCTGTAGACCTCATTGTTACTTCCCCACCTTACACAAGGGTCATAAGGTATGGGCAATTCAACTGGATTAGATTATGGTTCCTTGGCAAGTCAGGCAAGGAAATTGACAAGGATTTGTTTTTCTCGCAGTCAATTCCGAAATACTCGGAGTTCATGGTTCAATCACTGCAAGAGATGAAAAGGGTGTTGAAACCTGGCGGCAAGGCAGTTCTGATTATAGGTGATGTAAAAGACAGAACAAGTGAAAAAATTTTCAATCTTGCTCAAACCATTTGGGATGACTGCGCCAAATCTGTAGGTTTCAAATTAATGCAGCCCATAATTGAGGACGCAATTAGAGACGACACCAAAGTTTCAAAAATCTGGGGAGAAACAAAGGGAAATGCTACAAAAAAAGATAGGATTTTGATTTTAGAAAAAACTGATTCATCTACCTCTTAACAAAATTTTTAACTCCTTATCGAATCTTTTCTTGAGGGTATTGTGAAATTCAGAGCAAAGTTCCAAATCTTTTAAATCAAACAAAATCTTCCCTCTTTGTTGAATTACTCTCTCCATATTACTTTCTTCAAGGAACCTTTTTGCTTCTGATAAAGTTTGCTCTATATGTTTTAATCTTTCATTAACAATTTTTGGCGGGCTACCAGCGGCTATGCTCCAAAACCATCCCGCATCTCTAAATTGAGTGGGTTTTTCTTTATTCTTAAGCCATTCTTTAAAGATTGGATGGTCTATGATTTTTATTATTGCTTCTTGCAGAGCTCTCGTAGCTTTTAGCTGTAGTTCTTCACTATGTGGTTTCAATCTTAGAGCGGTGGTAAGTCCAGCTTCACTTATTGTATATGCCCTCTCGCCAACCTTTTTAAGTAAACCTTTAGCCACGAGACCATCTTTACCATCCAGTTTAGTAAAAACGATATTTGAATCAGGAAATTTACTCTCGTAGCCTCTCAATCCGAATGCAGAATTATCATCTTCCCAAGCTTTGACTATGACTTCTTCAGCTGTGAATTTCGTAGTTACACTTCCCTCACTTAACGACAATGCAGCTATAAGAACTCTTTCATTTAATGTAAAATTCTGACTATCGTTCATTTTCAGTCATACCTCCTGCACTTTTTATCCAAGGTGCTAATTTATCCCACATTTTAGAAGTTAAATCTACGTAGAACCTCTCGTAATTGGCTTTGTGAGATGACCATAATTCAGGTTTCTCATTATCACCCTTCCTTATATATTCGTGGCTCATCCATACTTGAATCATCATTTCTACAAATAACTTTGCATGAAAGAGACGCCAGGCAGTTAAATCAATTTTTCGAAGTTCATAGGCGAAATTAGCGTCTTTGCTTTGCATATTAAGCCACCAGATATTGTTTTGCACATCAATAACTTCCTGCCATAATGCGGGTTGTTCAGAGTTTCCTTGCCTAATTTCTCCAGTAATAGGGTCTTTGTCTTTGCCCGTCATCAGGAGCTGTGGGAACCCACTACCGCCACTTTCATTAATAACGCCTTTTATTACTTCGACTTCTGTTGGAATTGTATTCCACAAACCGTCATTTATATCCACTCCAGCGTATATGTTCGTTTTGCCAATAACATTCCCAAATATGAACCCTTTTGGAGTTATTTTTACAAGTTCGGAATTATCGGAATCATGTCTCCAATTCAAAAGAACGTCAATCGATGCTATTCCCTCGTAATCAATCACTTTCGCGGTTATCTGTTTAGATTGTCCCAAAGGAACTTGTATTATTCTTGGAATCAAATAAATTTCTTTTATGTTGACAACTTTTACTTCCAGAAGAGGGCTACTTATATTACTGCCTTCAATATATGCGTATGCTGTGCATTTTCCTTTTGATAAAGCTTCCAAATCACCTTCAGGGGTCACATTCAGAATTTTACAGTCATTACTTTTCCAATGGATGGTGGTTATTACTGGTTTATCATTAAAATCTTTAGCAACCGCCTTCACTATTGATACGATGTTTGTTTTGAAACCCGTGGCACATTTTATCTGGTAAGTCGACAGATTTATTCTGTCAACAATCTTCCCCCAATCAATTTGGTGCCCTTTTTTTTTCTTTTTACCACCAGCTTCATTTCCAAGAATCGATGACAAATCAATTTGACCTTCTTCAGGCATAAATTCGTTTTTTATTTCGTTCAGGAACTTGTTATCCTTGTGAATGTCATCAAGAATATTTTCATCCTGTTCCATCATTCTTGTTTCATTTATTTTCCGCGCCAACGCTCTGATGTTTTCAGCCAAGAAGTCATCTAAAGCCATCATTAAGTCACCGTCAGTAGGTCTTAATCTTCCAGTGTTTACAAAGTCCGTAAGAGCATCCAGCTCAGCACTTGCGTAAATGAAATGCGAACCTGGAACAGTCGGAGCGACTTCTGATATATCCTTTTGCCCCACAGTTTCGAATTTCGTTTTATAGGTTACCTTCCATCTGGGTTTCAATCTTACAAAATTTGACTCCATACTATCTTTTGAAGTAAACAGGACTATCTTCCCTTGATTATATTTTCCGTTTTTTGTGGTGGAGACCCCTTTATTGTTCTCAGGATTTTTTAAGGAAGCTGGTATTTCATACTCAAATGGACCTTCAAACCCAAGATATGGGGGTATCTGCTCTAATTGAAGAGGATTTCCATCAAATAATAATTTTCCATTGTGGATAGCATAGAATTTAATTTGTTGAACTGGCAAAGTTGCCTGTGATTTTTTGAGCACTTTTTTTATAAAAAAATTAATGTCAGGTTTTTCTTCCCAATTAAGTGGTTCAATACCTTGAACAAGCGTAAATGCTTTTCTATCATTTAACGCCTTTCTTATTTCAGAAGGTAAGTCACTTAAGCCAAAATCGTAGTCCTTTAACTGTTCAACCAACATATCTTCCCATGAGCTAATCAAGCAATCTTTAGCTTTTGTTGTATCTGGTATGTATCCGGGAATGCCTCTTTCAAGCGTTTTTATATCGCCCACAAATCCTTTACAATTTAACTTATTATCTTTTACACCAAAAATGTAAGCAGGTCCCTTGAAAAGCCTATACATGTAAGATTTCCCACCATTTCCTTGAGTTATCTCATCAAATTTGTCCGAACCTCTTCTTGAAGCATCTGGGTCTTGCCATACGCCCCATCTCTCAACGTCTTCATTGGTTGCACCACCCACATCCAAAATTCCTAATCTCGCTGGGGCATTACCTTCCTTATCCTTGAATAACAGTGCCGCTACCCTATGTTCAGGTTTTACATTGGCTCTATCTTGTTGATAAGCTGCTCTCACATTTTTCATCCATTCTGGGAATCCATCTTCGTGCTGATTTAACCATCTTGTAACAGCTGCCAAAGTTCCTTCCTCGTGAAACTTTATTTGCTTATCCCTTTCAATCTGATTCTTTTGGTTCATTTTCACATTCTCCCAATTATGCTATAATCATTTCTTTCGTTTTTTACTAGCCCCAGCTCCCTTAGCAGAGAGATTTTTCCGGAACTAAATGTGGTTGCAAGGTTGCTGAGCTGTTTCTTAAATTCAACAGGATCATTTGTCTTCGAGCTTACTTTTTTCACATAAGCAACAAATTTAGGATTATTCTCGAACCACTTCCACAAATCATCTTTACCATTATTGCCTTTCTTGATAAAAGAATAAACGTCAGAGAGAAGAGTATATTCCTTGAAACCCTGTCTGTCTATACTTTTGAGGTAATTCAAAAGCCAGATTTTTTCCTCAGGCGTTAATACTTGATTCTTGTCGAGGTTATCAAAAATATTATTTTTTAATCTTGCAAATTCCAAACCTTGGCTGGTTGGCCTCACCAATATCTTATCCCAATCTTCATTCCATATGTTCTTTTTTTGAGCTCCCTTTTCAAGATGAACTTCAAAAAGCCCAAGATTACGGAAACCATCAAGAAAATGAGTCACTAACCTTCTGATTGAAAAGTTGTCGTCTAAATCCTTTGGAAACCCTTTCAATTTGGATAATTCATATCTTTTTATGATCTTTTTTGACTCACCAATTAGTTTAGTCAGAGGTACATATTCTACCTTTTGGGTATAAAGAAGATTTGCTGAGATTCGTAATAAAGCCTTTCCAGAAAAGAAATCATTAAACATACCCCACAGCCCAACAGACCTCGTCAGATCATCTAGAACAATTTGTCCGGAAGGGACTTTAATTTGAGGAGGGATAGTTAAATAGTTCAGCTCTTTAGATACTGATTGTGAATTGATTCCGTTTGGACCAAAACCGCAAAGAGGACAACCATCAGAGTTCTTATTAAGGTCAAACTCCGAACCACATTTCCCACACTTTACGCGATTTTCTCCTGTTGCGAACAAAGGCATAACACACCTACCTGATTGAAGTTACGGTCATTCTAATTCTGCCGTCCTTTCCTTTTTTGTGGTCATAAATAGCGAGGTCAAAACTCGGGCTGCCACTTATCGCATTCAAGATAGACTGAGCTAGGCTTAGGCCTTCATCTTTACTAATAACTAAATTCACAGATTTGGCGCCCCTGTAAACCTTAGTTAATTTCACAAATCCGTAATATTTCCGTTTCATAAGTCAAACCCCCTCTTATTTATTTATTATAAGTTGACTTATAGAGAAAAGCTTTAATATATAAAGTTTTCGGAATCTTTCCGGAAATGCCGGGAAAAATTACGAAAAGGTTTCCAGCAAGAACTCGGATTTTCACATTACAGTTTCATTTATTATTTTCCGAACGTTTCCGTAAAAATTTTTCAAAGCTTTTCTCACTTCACCTTGCTTTCTTATTTGAACTTCCCTGCCTATTCGAGCCAATTCTTCCTGAAATTTTAAATCAATCTCGTGTTTTAACATCTCACTTAAGTATTTTTTCGAATTCATGCTTAGGTCACAAGAAATTGAGATTTTATAAATCTTCTGCCGACTCGGCAAAGTCAAGTTAATTGTGGTAGCCGACTTTGGTCTTGCAGACTTGCTTTTCCTCTCCTACGGTTACCGTGGAGAGGAGAAAGCAACCCAAGCTCAGCTTGGGCAAAGTCGGCACAAAAACACGGAGAAGTTGACTTTACCTGCCGACTCACCCCTCCCCCCTCCCACACCCTCCAACCCGTCCCTCTCCTCTGCCGCCATGGAGCTTGCCTTTGAGGATGGTGAGGGCGCCTGTTCGCAAGCTGCGGTTTCACCTTCACTTTCAGCTTCAGCTTGCTTCAGCTTTAGTCATTTTGTGCCGGTCTTACCCTTGAACAATGCCCTTGGTGTCTTTAATCATGTCCTGGCAAATGCCAAGAAGTTCCTCCACTTTCTGCTTATCAATCTCTATGATGGGCGTGTACTGGTACTTCTCACGCATAGGAATCACCTTATCTTCACCCATATCAGCACTGATGGCGTCCACATACCTTTTGAAGTGCTGGCTGATTTTGCCTTCTTCAATAAGGCTCTCAACAGCGGCCAGCGTACAGTCCTGGTTCCTGCTCTCATAGCCAAACTTAGTTATAATAGCCAAGCAGCAATGGTACGTCACGTAAAAGCCAATATTGATCGCCCAATCATAAAAACCATGCTTCCTATTCAGCAGGAAAACCTCAAGATTATGCTCCGCCTTAACAATATATTCCTTAGCTAAAGCATCATCCGGCTTTACTTTAACCAAGCCGCGATGCTTTGCGCCAGATGCCAATTGCTTCTTTGCCTGGTCCAAACACCATCGCACCTTATGCTCTGCTTTGGACATTCTTCAGCATCCCCACAAAAAGTTCCTGGCCATGAACCACAACGCATGTTCTTACCATATCAACTAACGGCTTGTCTTTCTCCCTTAGCTTCTTTTCAAACTCCCCCTCAGTAAGATATAACGGGTGAATTCTCAGGCGATTCTTCCGGTTCATCTCAGCCACGCCGCTTTGCAGCCTGCCATAATCCTTTGCATCCTTGAGTATGAAACACGCGTCCACATCACCAGCACGCCTCTCTTTTGTCAGGATTGAACCAAACAAAAACATGGCCTTAGTATCCGGAATGAATGACCGCAAATCATAAATCCAGCCTTTCACGAAGCTTGACAAGCTGCTATGTTCAAGAAAAATCAGCTCCAGAAGCTTCAGCACATACTCATTATCAAGGTTTGGCTTGTAAAAAATGGCGTTGCCCATCTTCTCGCTAACCAGAAGATTCTTCTCATTCAGGCTTCTCAACAGTTTCAGGCTGCCAACGCCACTAATCCCAAGCTTTTCCTTAATATTGTAAGAGTTGTAGCTAGTCAAAAAGTCGGTAAAGATAACCTTCAAAGCTCTCTTACCATTCTCACTAACCTCAACCATCTTACCATAACCTCAAGTTAGAGTACTATAACTTTAAGTTATATATAAGCTTTTCTATTCCCGCAAACCGCATTGGCTTTTTCGGTAGCTGCTTCGGCCACTTTTCTTCTTTAACGATTTTTGCCAGCGTATGCGCCACTGGACACCCCGCCCCTCTCCGCTGCCGCCCCGGAGCTTGCCTTGGCATCTGAGCCGAAAACCACGCTTACCGTTTCTTTGATGACTGCGCTATTTATTAGTCCCCCTTCTTTTTGTGCCCGAGCCTTTTTTGCCCTTCCGGCTTTTCAAGGAAGTTGCCACTGGAGACAACGCTTTTCCCGAGCTTTTGCTCAATGTCCTTTCGTGTTGAGCCGGCAATGTCCCCGCCATCCTTTGCGTCTTTTTTCATGGTTGGAAACTCTTTGGAATCGCGCTCCCTTGTGAACCGTGTGGTCGTTGCTTCCCCAAGCATTGTCAGGATAAGCTCCAGGTCATCCATGTGGTCTCTGAGGTTTTCTTGCTTATCTCGTTGGTGAGAATAGCATATTCTCTATCTTCCCCAACGCCCCGCTTCTTCCATTCATCCGTAAGCTCATCCCTTACCGCTATGCCTCTGGCTCGCTTCTCAATCCACTCGTTTGAGTAGCCTTTGGCTGCGTAAATCTCCTTCATTCGCTTTTGTGCCAGTTCAGGATTTTCTATCTCCTTAACGCGGTCGTAGCCCACTTTTGCCAGCCAAAGCTTGAAAGGTTCGGCTTTTGGGGAAGGTATTGACTGAATTATCCTGAAGGCGCCTTCTGTGTTGATGCAGTTCATTTTCTGTTTTCCTCCAGCGGTATCAACTGGAAGGGTATGTACAATTTGTACCCACCCTTGAGCTAGAATTGGATCCCTTTGCTTGACTTTTTGAATATACTGCTTAGGGTCATTAGAATCAGTAAGGGCGGCTACAATATCCTCCACCACAAACCACCATTCATCATTGAACCAAGTTCTTCGAATGTTCTTGCCTTGAAATACCACCATTGCATTGTCAGTGTCCATTTTGCCTGCTTAGTATGTATTTGCTTATAAATCCTCGCCGCCCATTTGTCCAGTGTCCAGTGCTTCGAAAGTTCGCCTAAATTTTTAGGCGACCCACCGTTTACTTTACAGCCCAGCATAATCCGCTTTAGGCAGATTCGGTTCATTCCTGTTTTCAAACAAGTCCAGCCATATCGAAGTGTCCAGATAATAGCTGTTCATTTCATCTTTGAAGTGATGGTTCTTAATAAGCTTTTTGGCTGTTTGTCGTCGGAGAATTTACGGATTTAATGGAAAGTTTTCAAAAAATTGCCGTTTTAGCGGCAAGTTTCCGGATAATGCCGAAAATTAAACGCTAATGCCGTAATTCTTGCGGCATTTCTGGGGCAAGGCTTAATTTGCCTGCCAATTCAGCTGTTTCCATGGAAAACTATAAATATAGGGTATGGTGTACCATATATGGCTGAGAAGATAATTGACCACAAGTATGCTGAAGGGGAGGAAGTCCTTCAGATTCGCATATTCAAGGTAGAGGTGTCTGAGAAAAACCCGGAAGGCTATTCATATTCGCTTGTTTACATTAAAAACGGCAAAAGGCTTGTCGGCTATGACAACTTTGAAGGCCACTCAAAGGGAGGCAACAACCATCATAAGCACGTAAAAGAAATGATAAGCGAGTACTGTTTCGTTGACATTTGGCAGCTTATGGAAGACTTCAACCGCGATGTTGAAAGGGTGAAAAAATGAAGGCAAGTAATATAAAGGTAACAATCAAAAGCCGGGCGCAGGTTTTGCAGGAGTTTGGCGAAGCTTTTGAGAATTTGAAGAAAGGAGAGCCTGTGCTTTACCGGAACGAGTTGTCGTTTGGCAGCCTTGAAGCGCTCAGAAAGGTTCTGACAGAAAAGAGAACAGAGCTTCTTAAAGCCATAAAGGAAAAATCTCCCGAATCTGTATACGGGCTTGCAAAGCTTGTCAGCAGGGACCTGAAGAGCGTCAGCACTGACCTTAAGATTCTTAAGAGCCTTGGGTTGGTGTCACTTGCGAAATCAAATGAGGGCAGGTTCAGGGTCAGGCCTGAAGTTCTCTTTGACAAGCTGAGCATTGAAATTGCGGTATAAGCGGCGTTTTTCAAATCCCCACCTTCTCCGCCAAGTCAGAAACAACTGCGGATTGTCCTTTTCCAATTTTTAGCTCTTGCAGTGTGAGCTTTCCTATGGCTGTCCTTTCAAGCCGGGTGACTTTGTTTCCTAGGGCTTCCAGCATCCGCCTGGCCTCGCGCTTCTTGCCTTCTGTGAGAACAAGCTTTAGATGCTTTCTGCCAGGCGGAATTATCTCTGCCGTGCACGGCCTTGTTGTGTAGCTGGTGATTTTTCCATTTTCTTCAAGCTGTATCATTACTCCTTTCCGGAGCTTGTCCAACTCTTCATCGGTTATGGGCCTGGCAAGTGCTGCCTCATACGTCTTCTCAATTCCTGAGCCTGGTGCCGTGATTCTTGAGCCGAGCTTGCCGTCGTTTGTGATTATGAGGAGCCCTGAGCTGTCCTCGTCAAGCCGGCCAGTGCAGAACAGGGACTTTTCTGTTTGGCTATCAAGGTTGCTTACGAGCTCAAAGACGCTCTTTTTTCCAAGCCGTGCATCTTCCGGAGTAAGCCTGGATGACAGGTAGCCTTCAGGCTTGTTTATTGCGATGTATGTTTTGGCAGTTATCCTTTCCAGGGGCTTTCCTTTCCAGCACACTTTTTTCTTCGTGTCAAATATGTGCATCGGGTTGGTAATTGTCTTGCCATCAATTGTTAGTTCTGCCTTGGCTACCGCTGTAATCAGTTCCTTCTTGCTGCTGAAGGCGCCTGTCCTGCTTTTAGTGGGGTGAGCTGTATCCAAACTCTTTTAAACATCCTGTTTTCTGGGAGTATCCATGTCCCTTTTTCCTTACGATAAGATCCGTCCCGAGCAGGATGTGTTAATCAGGGACATTCACGCAGCTGTCAGCAGCGGGAAGTGCCTTATTGCTCATGCCCCGACAGGGCTGGGCAAGACTGCTGCTGCCCTGGCTCCTGCGCTTGAGTTCGCAATAAAGAGCAGGAAAACTGTTTTCTTCCTGACTTCAAGGCATACCCAGCACGCTATTGCTGTTGAGACTGCCCGGCTGATTAAGGAGAAGCACAAGGCGGGCTTTTCAGTTACTGACATTGTCGGGAAGAAGAACATGTGCGCTAGGGATGACATTTCAGGCCTGTACAGCAGGCAGTTTCACGATTACTGCCGCTCATTGGTTGAGAGCGGCAGCTGCAGCTTTTATTCAAGCTTCAGGAAGGGCAGCGTGCTGACTCCTGATTCTAAGATTGTGATTGCAACGATAGCTGGGGAGCCGATGCATACTGAGGAGGTTGTTGGCTTGGCCAGGCGCCATGGCATCTGCCCGTACGAGGCGGCTGTTGCTGCTTCCAAGGATGCTTCCTTAATAATTGCTGATTACAACTACATGTTCAGCGGGAAGATTCGTGATAGTTTTATGAGAAAATCAGGAAAAGCACTAGAGGACTCCATAATTATTATTGATGAGGCGCACAACCTTCCTGACAGGCTGAGGGAGATGCTGACTGACAAGCTTTCAACTTTGGTGGTTGAGAGGGCAATGAAGGAGGCTGAAAAGGTTGGTGATAGCGAAATTAGGCGGTTCCTGTTTGATCTGAAGAAGTGTATAGAAGGACTTGGCAGCGAGCCTGGCCAGAAAATAATTTCACAACAAAATCTTCTGAAGCCTTTGGCCAGCCATGGTTTGGCTGCGATGCTTGAAAAGATGTCTGTAATTGCAGAGTCTGTGAGGGAAACCGGGCAGCAGAGCTTTATTGGCAGTGTTGCTGAGTTCCTTGAGGGCTGGCAGGGCAGTGATGAAGGCTATGCCAGAATTCTCAGCAGCATACAGGGGCAAAAAGGGAGGGTTGTTACAATTTCAAACCAGTGCCTTGACCCTTCGCTGGCGGCTTCTGAAATAGTCAGGCAGGCCCACTCTGTCATCATGATGTCGGGGACATTGACACCAACAGCGATGTACCGGGATATTCTTGGCTTTCGTGAGGACGCTGTGCTTAAGGAGTACAGGAATCCGATGCCGCGGGAGAACAGGCTTGCTCTGGTGGTCACACAGGCAACTACAAAGTTCAGCAAGCGCAGTTCAGTTCAATTTTCAAGGATAGCTGATGTTTGCAGCAGGGCAGCTGTTGCGATTCCTGGCAATGTCATCCTGTTTTTCCCAAGCTACACTGTGATGGAGGAAGTGCATAAGCAGCTTCACGGCAAAATAAGCAAGGCTGTGTTTAAGGAGCGCCAGGATTTGTCAAAGGAGGATAAGCAGAGGCTTTTGCAGGAGTTCAAGGGCAATCATGTTGCTGGCGGGGTCCTGCTTGCTGTGATTGGGGGAAATTTCAGCGAGGGCATTGACCTTCCGGGCACTTTGCTTAACGGTGTTATTGTTGTTGGGCTTCCTCTTGGCCAGCCAGACCTGTTCACTAAGGAGCTTATCAGGTATTACGACACAAGGTTCGGCAAGGGTTGGGATTACGGCTATGTTTTTCCTGCTTTTACGAAGGCACTGCAGTCAGCCGGCAGGTGCATCCGCTCTGAGACAGACAGGGGTGTAATTGTTTTTGTTGATGAGCGGTATGCCTGGGACAGGTACTATGCGTGCTTTCCCATGGACATGACGCCTAAGACGACTGAGTTTTATGCCGAAGCGATTGATGATTTCTTCGCAAGGAAGGGCTAAGCCGAAACCCATTTAAGCAGCAAAAGGATTGTCACGCTTATGAACTGGCTTTTGGCTGTGGTTGTTGTAACTGTTGTTTTTGCTTCTGGGTGCGCTGTGCTGGAAGATAAGCAGCTACAGCAGCAGGCTCCGCAGGAAGAGTTTATACAGCAGCCCGGGGAGCTAGTGAGTGAAGTTGTGCCGGAAGCTCCTGCAGCTGAAGCTGTGAAGCCAGGCGCTAAGGATGAATTCTCTTACATTGACAGACCCCACTGGGGGCACATGCCTTTGGCTTACTCCATATTGAATGAACAAGAGTGCGGCAGGTATGAGTCCAACAGGGTAAGGCGGGCTCTGGCTGACATTATGAACGAGACAGGCAATGTTGTGTCGTTCAGGAAAGCAAATGCCAGTGAAGCTGCGGATATTGAAATATCTTGCAGTTTCATTGAGGACTGCTACAAGATTACAACAGACATAACTGACGAGTACACTATCAGGTATGAGACCATCTGCGGCCACAAGCTGGGAGTCACAAGCACAACCCTGCTTGGCAGCAGGATTGTAAAGGCTGACATTGAGATGTTCGGCCTTGCTGGCTTTGCTGAGACAAACCACGAGGGCCCTTCGGGCTTTTATGTTGGAACGTGCGGTCACGCGATAACCGAAGTGCATGAGCTGCTTCACGCGTTTGGCTACCCTCATTCTGATGACAACAGCAGCATAATGTACCCCTCGGCTGACACATTTTCCCTGGTAACCCAGGAGGAAGGCGCCTGCGTTGGAAGCGGCAGGGAAATTGACAATGCAATAGTTGAGGATTTGGTTAGGACTTATACAAAGGGTTAGTTCAGCCTGAGGATTCCGTAGTTTAGCGCAGCTGCAAAGCTCACCCAGAGGATGTAAGGTATCAGCAGGGCTGCGGCTGCTTTTGATATTCTCCAAAACAGGAAGATTGTGACGATTATGGCAAGCCAGAGGGCTGCAATGCCTACCATTGCAAACAACGGTGAACGCAGTCCGAAGAACAGCATTGACCATATCACGTTAAGCCCAAGCTGGACGTCAAAGGCTGCCATTGCTGCTTTCACGCCTTTTTTCCCTTCTTCCCTCCACACAAGGTAAGCGGAAATTCCAATCAGCATGAACAGCACTGTCCATACGGGGCCGAAGAGCCATGCTGGCGGTGTAAACCATGGCTTTTGCAGTGCAGGATACCAGCTGTTCACAGAAGCTGCTGTGAATAGCGAGCCCACAAAGGCAGCAAGGTAGCTTACTCCCAAAGTTACAATGAGCTTCCATGCTTTTTTGATTTTTGGCACCTCTTTAGATGTGGCATGTTGACAGCCCTTTCTTCTCAAGGTACTGCTGATGGTATTCCTCTGCGCGGTAAAAAGGCTGCGCTGCAACGATTTCTGTTGCTATTCTGCCTTTGGTTTTCTTTTGCTGCTGCTGTCTTGATTTTTCTGCAGCTATTTTTTGCTTTCTGTCGTGGTAGAAAATTACTGAGCGGTACTGGGTTCCAACATCGGGGCCCTGCTTGTTTACCTGTGTCGGGTCGTGGCTGTTCCAGAACACTTCAAGCAGCTTTTCGTAAGAAACTTTCTTCGGGTCAAAGGTTATCTCTACTGATTCTGCATGGCCTGTCGTGTCTGTGCAGACGTCCTCGTAGGTTGGGTTGGGCATTTCCCCGCCAGAGTAGCCAACTTGAGTTGACTTAACGCCCTTTATTTGGCGGAATTCTGCCTCTACTCCCCAGAAGCACCCTGCTGCGAAGGTTGCTTTTTCCAGCTCGGTCCCCATTTTAGCTCTTTACATGTTTATTAGTTTAAAAAGGTTATATGAGCTCAGAACTTTTGTCAAAACCAATATAAATAAGCGTAGTTACAATAAATGTGCTGAATGCTGCCCTACGGCAGGGGATATAACAATAACAATTCCGGTTGACGGCCCTCCAATTAACATAGAGAACCAAAAAAGTTATGAGGTTATATCCGCTTTTAATACAGATGGCGGAGTCTACGCTGTCAAAGTTGGAGAATGGATTGAAGCAAAAGTATCCTGTTATGGTTTTATGCGGAAAACAAATGAACACAGTGTATGTTTAAAAATTAATGAAAAAGGTCATAGCATAAATGGGTCTGTAGGAAAAGTTATTATTAAGAAAGGAGGAGTCTATTTAGATGTCGGCGCATTGAACTTTTTGTTACATAATAAAAACGACGTTGATAAGACTGCCACCGGTAAGAAGCTTACGGCATTTGGCATTTCTAACAGGGATTATGTCATGCTTGAAGCTTCGCTATCAATGAATGTTTTAAGAAAAGGGAGCGAAGCTGAGATTTATGGCAAGGAGAGAAAATATTGGGCTAGCGATAGTAAGGGTTTCTTAGCCATAATTCCGTTTAGCGCAAGTAAAGGAAGATATACTTTCAACACTTATAAACCAAAAAGGGGTCTTTATGAATTACTCCTAGCAGAAACAGTAACAAATGTCATACGATGTCTTCTTAAAAAAGAAGCCATTTCTGAAAAACAGATTAGCCAAATCCTGGTAACATCTATTAAGGAGGTAAAATCTGTTGTTGATGAACTTTCTGGTCATGGCATTGTTGATACAGTCTCAATACCAAACACTAATGATAGGGTAGTTTATCTGAGGGCAAAAGTTGTTTATATAGAGGGCAGGGAATGAAATGATAAGCACAGATTCTATTCCGTGGAGCAGGAAGTACCAGCCAAAGTCGCTGAAGGACGTGGTTGGGCAGTCTGAGGCAGTTGAGCAGCTTGTTAAGTTTGTGAGGGATTTTGACGCCAGAAAATCTAAGAAGAAGGCTGCCCTGCTTTACGGGCCTGTCGGCTGCGGCAAGACATCATCAGTTTATGCTGTTGCAGCAGAGCTGAATCTGGAAGTTCTGGAAACGAACGCGTCTGATTTAAGGAATGCAGAGGGGATAAATTCTGTAGCCGGTAATGCGAGCAGGCAGATGAGCCTTTTCAGTCGCGGGAAGATTATCCTGATTGATGAGCTTGACGGTCTTGCGGGGAGGGAGGACAGGGGCGGTGTGGGCGCTGCCCAGAGTGTAATTGAGCAGTCGGCGTTTCCTGTTGTCATGACAGCTAACGACCCTTACGAAAAGAAGTTCTCTCCTTTGAGGAAGGCGTCTGTGATGGTTGAGTTTAAGGGGTTGAGCGCGGCTCATGTAAGGGGCGCTTTGGCCAGGATTGCTGCTGCAGAGAAGATAATAGCAGATGATGAAGCCCTGGTAGTTCTTGCAAACAGGTCTGCCGGTGATTTGAGGGGCGCTGTGGTTGATTTGCAGCTGCTGTGTTCCGGTTCAACAAGGCTCACAAAGGACATGGTGGCTGAGCTTTCCGAGAGGAACAGGGTTGAGGGCATGGAGTCTGCTTTGGTGAGGGTTTTCAAGACAACTGACCCTGCAATCGCTGCAGGGGCGTTTGATAAGGTTGAGGAGCAGCCTGAGGACTGCTTTGCCTGGATTGACGAGAACCTGCCTGCTGAGTACAAAAAGCCAGAGGAGCTGGCTGCTGCGTATGAAGCATTGTCAAAGGCAGATGTGTTCCGGGGCAGGATTATGAGCAGGCAGCACTGGCGCCTTCTCAGCTATTTTGTTCAGGTTATGAGCATCGGGACTGCAATCGCGAAGGGAAAAAAGTACGACACAGTAGCGGATTACAAGCGTCCTGACCGGGGCTTGAAGTTTTTCATTGCCAAGGCAAGGCACCAGAGGAAGCTGGACATTGCCGAGAAGATAGCAGGCAGGCTTCACTCTCCAAAGTCAGCAGTTCTGGCCGACACTTTGCCGTTCATGAGGCTGATTTTCTCAAAAGAAAAGGATAAGAATAAGGTTGAAAAAATGGCAGCCGAGCTCGGCCTTGACGCTGATGAGGTTGAGTGGCTGGCCAGGTAGCGGTATCTTCTGCTTATATCTTCTCAACGCCTTCTGCTTTCTTTCCGCGGTCGCCGTCAACGACCTCAAACTTTACCTTGTCGCCCTGCGCTATCGTGACACCAGGCTTGATGCCGCTTGCGTGGACAAAGTACTCGCTCCCGTCGTCTGCCGCGATGAAGCCGAAATGTTTGGCCTCGTTAAAGAATTTTACAGTCCCTTCTACCATTTTCTAATCCCCTCCTTGGTTGAATTTTTTGACGCAGGTTATGCAGTAGTTGCCGGAAAAATGCCCTTTTTCCTTGTCAACCACGAACCTTATCTTGCACAGCCTGCATGTCCCTATTACCTTGTACAGTATCCTTCTCGGCTTTGCAGCCCTCTTAATAGCTCCGCGTGCTTCCATTAAAGGGGTGTAGCCTGCCTCTTTTCTTAAAGCTATGTTTTTTGGGGTGTTTTTTGCCTAATTTAGCACTTTTTCCAGCAATTCGGCTGCGGTAACAGCCAGCTTTTGTTTCCCACTGCCAAAAGCCCTGTTGGTAAGGCCGTAGAGGTGGATTCCGATGACTTTTAATTCACTTCCTGCATTGTTCACTGCCGCTGCTGTTTTCATTGATGCTTGGAGGTTTTCCCTGGCCAGCCTTACGGTTGCTGCGTAAGCTGCCCTGCCGCTTTTTTTCTCGGCAGCTGCCAGTTGGGCAATGAATCCTGAATCGGTTATTAATCCTGGCTTTTCCCTCACGATAGCCCTGCATGTGGCTGCTGAGAAGGGGATAAGGACTCCAATCCTTACCTCGCATTTTATTTTCAGCAGCGGCTTTAATGTTGTAGCCAGCTCTTTCCAGTTGCTTCTGAACACCGGCTGCGTGCAGAATAGCGTTGCCCCTGCTGCTGCTTTCCTGGCAATCCTTTCAGCTTCGTTCTTTCTCGTGAATACAACGGCAGCTGCCACTTTGAACCTTTTTTTGTCAATGCTGCAGATGAGGTTAAAGATGCTGATGTCAGAGCCGGATGCCTTGTCACCGGTTACTGCCAGTATTGTCTTCACGCCTTTTATTCTGGCTACTGCAGCAATTGCTTCGTTCGCAGCAGCGATTGTCTTGATATTCCTGCAGACCTGCGTGTAAACCAGGTTTGCAGAGTATTTTGAGAGCTGCCGGGCTGCTGCGATAGTGTTAATCTTTGCTGCATGGTAATTTGGGATGCAGTAGGATGAAGCTGCCGTTTTAGTCTGCCGGATTGCTGCTATTGCTGCAGCTATGTCCTGTTTCTCCCTTAACGGAAGCTCAACAGACACTGACAGATGGTTTCTCCCCTGATTCAACATTGCAGTTGCAGAGAATAACTGGCAATTTATAGCTTTCTGAATTGGGCTAAGCTGGAACTGCAATCGTGAGAGGGTCTGCCTTTGCTGAATCCAGAAGGTTACGGTAGTTTTGCACTATTTTGTCAGCAACCGGAACATCTGCTGAGTTCATAAGCACAAAGTTCGTGATGCCGCGCTGCAGGTGCAGGCATGCCATTGATTTTGACACCTGCTCATGCTGTGGAATGCCTTGGGCATAAGCGGCAACAACGTCTGCAGGAACAGTTATCTTCACTCCGCTCTGCCTGTTTAGCAGCTTTCCTTCCTTATCTCCCTTGAGCACGCCGTAAGCAACTGGCAGCGAAGCGAGGCCGTGCTCGCGCAGGTTTTTTTGCGCCTGCCCAACTTTTGGCCCTTCTGCATAGGAAACCGGCTGTGTTTGCAGGAAAGAGATTTCGTATTCAGAGAGGAGCCTGGTTAGTGTTGTTTTTGGGAACTGCTCCCTGTGGGGGTCAAAGGATGCGCCAAGGTAAAGCGTGCTGCCTCCTGCCGTATTCCTGACTGCCTCTGCAAGGCCTAACGTGCTGGTAATTTCCCGCTTGTATGGTGTGCCATCAGCATTCATGTGCTGGTCTCCTGGCACTAGCAGGAAGTGGGAGTATCCCTCGCTAAGGGCAGCATCAACAATGCCTTCAACTTCAGCTTGGGTGTGGTTGCAGCTCAGGTTCAGGATTACATGGCTTTTATCATCAGGTGAAAGGCTGCTCATCCTGTTAAGCAGGCCTGCCACAGCCATGCCTGGCTGGCCCATGTGCCCGTCTGAAAGATTGGCGTACCAGCGGCGCCCTGTGGCAAACGCCTGCAACCTCTCCTCAAGCTCGCCCAGCTTTCTGTCAGCAGTTTCTGCGCTGTCCGAGGCAAGCGGTGGATTGAGCTCTACGGTAATGACCCGGCCCTGTTTAAGGGCGTCAGGGTATGCGCTGCCGGTGCCGCCTGCCAGTCCCATGGCATTACAGTGTGTAAGCTAATTAAAAAACATAATGTTTAAAAATAAACAAATTTTTGATTTTGTGTATGGAAAAGAACCCGGTTAACAGTGCAACTACTGCCCAGCTCGTTAAGGGGCATTTGCAGACTAACGTGTTTCTGCTGGACTACCTGTCAAGGGACCTTATTAACATAGCCAGCCTTGCAAGGGAGATACTCCCTGACATTCAAAAGCAGAACCCCAAGGCAACGCTTGAATCAGTATCCATTGCAGTTAAGCGGAACTTTGGCGCTTGGAAGCCGCAAATCACGAGGCAGCTGCAGCGCATACTTTCAAATGTGCAGATTGCCATGCGCACTGACCTTGTGCTTTTCTGCCTGCCTAAGACAGCAAAGCTTCCAGACATAAAGGAGTTCCAGTCTGATGACGTGTTTTTCATCAACCAGGGCTACAACGAGGTTACCGTGATTATAGACAAGAGGAATTCCAATCTTGTAAGGGGGCCTGTGCTCCTGCAGCAGAAGAATCTCGCGCTTATCTCCCTGAAGGACACGCTGATTAACGAGAAGCAGAACTTTAGGGTTACGCCCGGCTTTGTCAGTGCCTTTCTGGGCAACATCAGCATGGCTGGCATAAACATCAGCGACATTGTGTCAACGTACAGCCAGGTTACGTTTGTTGTGGAGCAGAAATACCTGCTAAACGTCTACCAGATATGCCAGGACGTTGTTAATCTGAAGCACCTGTAATGCCAAAACATTTAAAACTAAAGTGAGAACCTGTGAGGCCTATGATTACGATTGAAGAGCTTGCCACTTTCTGCAAGAGGAAGGGCTTTGTTTACCCAAATTCCGAAATCTATGGCGGCTTGTCTGGCTTCTTTGATTACGGGCCGTTGGGTGTTGAGCTTAAGAACAGCATCAAGCAGGAGTGGTGGAAATCCCATGTCCGGTCAAGGGCTGATGTTGTCGGCATTGACGGCAGCATTATCACTCATCCAAAGGTGTGGGAGGCGTCAGGCCACGTTGCAAACTTCACGGATATTATGGCAAAGTGCGGCAAATGCGGCAGCAGCGCAAGGGCAGACCACATCGTTGAGGAAAAAGCAAATGTTGCAACAGCAGGCATGAATGCACAGCAGCTGCAGGAGCTTATTGGGAAGCACAAGATTAAGTGCCAGCGCTGCGGCAGCGATGCTCTTAAGGTTGCCCAGCCGTTCAACCTCATGTTCAAGACAGCAGTCGGGCCGAGCGAGGGCAAGGAAGCGGTTGCTTACCTGAGGCCTGAGACTGCCCAGCTCATCTTCGCTGACTTCAAGCTTGCACAGGAAAATGCCAGGATGAAGCTTCCTTTTGGCATTGCCCAGGTTGGGAAGGCATTCAGGAATGAGATTGCGCCCAGGGATTTTCTTTTCCGCTGCCGCGAGTTTGAGCAGATGGAGATAGAATACTTCGTCCACCCCGGCAAGATAGGACAGTGCCCTTACGTTGACGAGTTCCTGAGCCACGAGTTGAATGTCCTGACAAGCGACATGCAGCTAAAGGAGCAGCCGCACAAAAAAATGAATGTGAAGGATATGCTTGACAAGAAGCTCATACTTCCCTGGCATGCTTACTGGCTTGCGTTTGAGCACCAGTGGTTTGTTGAACTTGGCGCAAAAGCCGGCAACATCAGGATAAGGCAGCACGTGAAGGAAGAGAAGAGCCATTATGCTACTGACACCTGGGACCTTGAGTATAACTTTCCGTTTGGCTGGAAGGAGCTTGAGGGCATAGCCAATCGCTCGGATTATGACCTGCAGCAGCACATCAAGGCCTCAGGGAAGGATTTGAGTTACTTTGATTCTGAAACAAACACAAAAGTTGTTCCCCATGTTGTTGCAGAGCCAAGCTTGGGAGTTGACCGCACCTTCCTCGTTTTCCTTTTTGATGCTTACGAGCATGACAAGAAAAGGGACAACATAGTGCTGCACCTCAACCCGAAGCTTTCGCCTATTAAGGCTGCCGTGTTCCCGCTTTTGTCCAACAAAGAGGAGTTGGTTGCGGCCGCGAGGAAAATCTACGACGAATTGAGACAGGAGTTCAGCTGCTCCTATGACGAGAACGGCAGCATCGGGAGGAGGTATGCAAGGATGGACGAATCAGGAACTCCTTACTGCATCACAGTTGACTTTGACTCCCTTACTAAACATGACGTTACAGTCAGGGACAGGGACAGCACAAAGCAGGCAAGGGTTAAGATGAAAGATTTGGCGAATGTGTTGAATCAGCTGCTTTCTGGAAAAATAGATTTTGGGAACCTGCACTGACTTTCGACAAACTTTAAATAGTTAAGAAAAAATTAAAACTGTTATGGTTGTTAGGGAACGTGCCAAGAACTTATCAGCTATTGTTCGGCAACTTAGGGGTCCTTCTGCAGCCACTAGAAGACTGCCTTACCTTGAAGCCCAGCTTCTTACTCTATCGAAATGGAAGGAGGTAAGAGCATTGACTTGGCAGTCACCGGTAACCTCCAAGGGAAAATTGTGACGCCTGTCGGGTTAGCAGGATTGACTGCGAGTTTGACCTATGACTCGTTAAACCCCGAGGTGTACCTTTTTGTTCTTACATCCAGTCACAGACTAAAACCATTAGCGGGATTGTGGCTGGGTGATAACAATCCACAACGACTATCCACTTATGAGCGCAACTTAGGAGTACGTTTAAAAGCTAGCTTCCAAATCTTTCCGAAAAATCCGAACAGCATTCCCGGTTGGGGGATTTTTCGAGGTGAAGCGCCAACTTTTTCTGGTCCTGATGTTTCAAACTGGACATATCATAGTAGAATTCATAGTTTGGACTATATCGAACGCCTTCCGCATGTAGAGCCGGAAATGCTTCAGCTGCACAGGCTTGCAGGTCCTGATTTCAGCTACGCCGTTCGGCTTCCATATGACGAGCCTCCAGCAGAGCATCATCTGGTTTTCCAGACAGGCGGGCTGTCGAAAGTTGAAATTTTCAGGCGCAGCGTAGACGCGCTCTGCAGAATGATTGACTATTATGAAGGCAAAGTCGACAAGCCCGTAATAGGGCAAGTTGCTGCCACCCCAACTTTGCCACGTCAGTAACCGGCAGCAGAAAGGGCGCAAACAAAAGCAGGTTTATGGCAATCAAATAGCTTTAATTTCTATACCTTTAAATATTCTCAGCATATCCGTTTTTCGATTGACCCAAGGGTCACGGGGCTGTAGTGCAACTTGGTTAACACCCGGCGTTCGGAACGCCGTAATCGGGGTTCAAATCCTCGCAGCCCCATTAATCTTCTTACGGAACAAGGACTATTTTGCCAAAGCTTTCCCTCGACAGTAGCCGCTCCTGTGCCTTTCTGGCGTCTTTGAGGCGGTAGACTGAGTCAATGACTGGCTTTATCTCCCCTTCTGCAGCCAGCTTGTTCACGGCAAGGAAATCTTTTAGTGTACCGCCAATTGAGCCGAGGATTGAGCGCTGCGCCATGAAAAGCTCTCTTATGTTTATGGTAGCTTCGCTGCCTGCCGTTACCCCGCAGCTTACCAGCCTGCCGTTCTTTGCAAGGCACCTTATGCTTTTTGCGAACGTCTCAGCTCCTACAGGGTCAATGACTACGTCAACGCCCCTGTTTTTTGTGGCCAGCATTACCTCATCTGTCCAGTTGTCTTCTGTGTAGTTTATTGTCCGCTCGGCGCCGATGCGCTGCGCTTTCCTGAGCTTTTCCTCGGTTGACGAAGTTGCGATTACCTTTGCCCCGAGGAACGACGCTATCTGGATTGCTGCTGCTCCAACCCCGGCTCCTGCGCCCAGCACAAGGACTGTTTCTCCGGGCTGCGCTTTTGCCCTGTCAATGAGCATGTGGTAGGCTGTCGTGAACGTCAGGGGAAGGGCTGCCGCCTCCTCAAACTTTAGCCTGCCCGGTATTCCCAGCAGGTTCTTCACAGGGACAGCTATGTATTCTGCGTAGCTTCCGTCCACATGTGCGCCCAGGGTGTGGTAGCTTGTGCACAGGTTGTGGCTACCCTCTATGCAGTATTTGCAGTGGAAGCATGCAAGGGTGGGGTAAACCATGACTTTCCTGCCAACAAGTGAGGAGTCGCTGTCTTTTACCTCTTCAACTACTCCTGCTGCGTCGCTTCCCGGGATGTGCGGCAGGCCTGCCTTGTAGTAGCTGCCTTTTTGCACCCAGAAGTCAATGTGATTTATGGAGGCTGCTTTTACCTTTACAAGCGCCTCGCCAATGTTGAGAGCCGGCTTTGGCGCTTCCTCGTAACTAAGGACTTCAGGGCCGCCGTATTCGTGAAAGCGTACTGCCTTCATTGTTGCGGCTATAGCTTCTTGTTTTGTTTCTGCAGCTTCCTCTCCCATTCAGCGGGGTTAATGCAGCTTTGTTTTTATATTTTCGCAAGGACTGGCAGAATTTACGTTAAATTTAAGAAGCCTCTACAATTAGTTTTTGGATCAACCCTTTTCGCAAAAGGGTTGCGCGGGGGTAGCAAAGCCTGGTCAAATGCGCAAGCTTCAGGAGCTTGTCCCTTAGTGGGTTCACGTGTTCGAATCACGTCCTCCGCACTTAATCAACAACCCAACCACAGCAAGCTGTGGGGTATGATAATAGTTGGGTTCAAAGGAACCATAAGGTTCCTTGTGCTCAGAACCGCAAGGTTCTGACAGGGGTAAGGACCCAGTGAAGAAATCTAACGGAAAAGTATTAAAAGCAGTTGCTGCTGTGGCAGTGCTGTTAGTTAAAATGACTGTTGAAATTTGCACTGTTTCTGGCTTTGATGAAGTCGGCAGGAATATGGTCGCTGTCAGGGTGGACGATGAGGTTATCATCTGCGACATGGGCCTGCACCTTGAGAACTACATCAAGGTAACCGATGAGGGTGAGGATGTTGTCAGGCTGAATCGGGAAGTCCTGATTAAGGCGAGGGCAGTGCCTGATGACGGGCTTATCAAGGACTGGCGTGGCAAGGTTAAGGCCATCATCCCCAGCCATGCCCACCTTGACCATCTTGGCGCGATACCTTACCTGGCTCATCATTATGATGCGCCTGTGATTGGCACGCCTTATACGATTCAGGTGCTTAAGCACATCATCAGCGATGGCGGCATTCAGGTTAAGAACAGGCTGAGGGCAGTTGACCTGAACGGCAAGGTTTCAATATCAAAAAACCTGCAGGTTGAGCTTGTGAACATAACACATTCAACCCCCCACACTGTAATGGTTGTCATTCACACCCCTCATGGAGCGGTTGTGTATGCAAATGACTTCAAGCTTGACGACAACCCAACCCTTGGCAAGCCTCCGAACTACGACCGGATCAAGGAGCTTGGCAAGGAGGGCGTGCTGGCTGCCTTTGTTGACAGCACAAACGCATCAATTGATGCGAAGACGCCTTCTGAGAAGGTTGCAAAAGACATGCTTGCTGATGTGCTCCTTAGCCAGAACCATGACGGCCGCGGCCTCATTGTGACCACATTCTCAAGCCACATTGCCCGCCTTAAGAGCATTATTGAGCTTGGACAGAAGATGGGAAGGAAGGTTGTTATTCTTGGCAGGAGCATGTCAAAGTACATAACAGCCGCCGAGGAACTCAAGATGGTGGATTTTTCTGGCAAGGCTGAGCTGGTCCGCTTCTCCGCCAAGGTGGGAAACAAGCTCAGGCAGATTGACCGCGATGGCAAGGAGCATTACCTCATCATTTGCACAGGCCACCAGGGCGAGCCGAAGTCTGTGCTTTCAAAGATTGCCTCAGGGCTTTTGCATTTTAGCCTTGGCCCGAAAGATTCAATAGTGTTCTCGTGCAGAGTGATACCGACGCCAACCAACCGGAAGAACAGGGAGCGCCTCGAGTCGCTGCTGCGCCGGACAAACGTCAGGATTTTTCGCGATGTTCACCAGTCAGGGCATGCCTCTGGCCAGGACGTGCGCTACCTTATTGAAATGCTGCGGCCAAGGCATGTAATACCGAGCCATGGCGAGAGGAAGTCAAAAGAGGCAGTGAAGCACATGGCTGCCAGCTTGGGGTATGACGGCAGGAATGTGCACATGGCCCGTGACGGCCAGCGTATAAGTCTCGCATAAGCGCAGCTGCAACTGTAAGAAAAAAGTTAATAGGAAAATTCAGTTGGGCTGCTTAAGATGCTGTTCCTGCGATAAGCTGCCACGGGTAGCCTGGGAACGCCATCCTAAGGCCTGGGAGCTGTCCGCAAGCTAAAAACAAAACATTTAAATATTAGATATACTTATCCATTAGATATTAATATCCAAAGAAGGGAAAATGGTTGCGGCAGAATCAAAGCAAGCAGAACTGAAGCATTACGAGCATTCCCCTACGCTGAGGACGATAGAGATGGTGGAAATTTTCCTAAAGCAGCATGAAGGAGAGCTGTTCAGCAGGAACGGGCTTGAAATAAAACTGCCGAGAAGGGTGCAGAGGCACACCCTAAACAGGATTCTTGGTTACTTGGAAAGCTCCAACAAGGTGCTTATTGGCTCTAAAGGCATCATGTGGGTATGGAATGACAGTCCGAAAATAAAGGGGCTTATTGCTAAAGGCACAAGGATAGCGTAATGGCCAGTTATCCCTTTCTGTAGCCGAAGATTTTTTCATAAGTTCTGTGGTCTATCAAGTCAACAATCGATACTACAATCCTTTCCTCTTCCCCGCTGATAAAATAAATCGCCCTCCAGGCGAGAGCAAGATTGCATTTCCAGAGATTTTTGACATCGTACAGGTCAGTATACTTCTTAGGGATGAGTTTTTTAGGTATTTGGATGCCATAGAAGGGGTCTCTTTTTAGCTCTTCCTTTTTAGTTGCAATCGATTGAAACAGAGTCTGTAAAAATGTGCCTGTTTTATTTTGCAATAATTCTTGCTCTATCTCTTGCTTGAGGCCAAAAAGAAAAGCATTTGCATCTCCAACAACATAAACGTGTATGGCTTTATTCTGTAACAATGCTACCACCGTAAATTCTGTGAAACTCGGCAATGTACTCTTCCGCAACAGCAGGATTTTCTATTATGATTATGTTCTCATCATTTCTGGTGTCAGCGTTTTCCGTCGGGTTGAAGCTGCCTGTTATGACAGTTCTGTTGTCGACAACGAAGAACTTGTGGTGCATCAGCCTTTTTGAGGTTTCAAGGTAGACGTTTACGCCGTTTTCGGCCAAAACTGCATGCTTTGAGTATTTGCTTCCGGTTGTGGATTTTTCAATTACGCCTGACACTGCTATTCCTTCGCTCCTTTTTAGTATCAGTTCATTGGCTATTTCCGGATGCGTGAAGGAGTAAGCTGCAAAGATTATGCTGTCATTTGCCATTTTCAGCTTGTTTTTTACAGCTTCCAGGCAACCGTCTTGAGGGCAGAAATAGGCTTCCACGGCAGTTTTGTTGAGAATTGCTGTTTTTTGTTTGAGCTCCTTGCTTGCAACTGCAGCAGTGGTAGGTGTTTTCTTGTTATCGCCTGCCTTCAGCCTTTGAAAATCACTGCTGTAAAAGGAGGCAAGTGCTGTGGAGTTTATTATGAGAATGTTGTTGTAGTCGTTTTTGGCAGCTGCAGCCGGGTTGAAAGAGCCTGTTATTATTCTGGAGCCGTCAATTACGCAGTATTTGTCGTGCATAATTCCTCTTGAGCCGCGCTTCAGGACAAAGCCGCCCTGTGAGCTGCCCTGAATAAATTTTTCGGGCACTTTTGAGTTCTTGTCAACAACAACCTCTAGAGTAATTTTGGCTGCAGTGCTGAAAGATGCCGTGTCTGCCAATAAGCTGCTGTCTACGCTGTAAAATGCGCAGCTGATTGACAATCTTGCAGTTTGCAACTGGGCGGAAACTGCCTGAAGGCATTCCTGCCCGGGGCAGAAGTAGGTAGTGTAGTTGAAGGATTCCTCCTTTATTTGCCTGGGCTGCTCTTGCAACACACAGCCGGAGATAACAGCCGCGAAGAATAGGCAGGCTGTAACAGCAGCAGCCGATGTGTATGCTCTTGCCATGAGAAGCCCAAAGCGTGCACTCTTCTTATGCCTAATCCCTGAATTTCAGCAAAAAATTTGCTAGAATGGGATTTTTTCCGCTGCTGTGAGGAAAAGTTTCGCGAAAAGGAGGAAAAAGCAAAAATTTTCCGCAGAAGCCGGAATTTGTTACTTCTCCTGTTCAAGCTCCAGCCCGGATTTATATATGGTCTCGTAGCCTTTATGCAGCCTGACCCAGGCAACGTAAAGGGCTATGAAAATGGCGTCAGTAATGAAGACATTTTTTATGATGGCAAGCATGTCCGAGGCCGAGAAAAAGGCGAGGCTGCCTGCCGCTGTTAGGATTGAGACTAGCGCGAGGCCGATGAAAAAGACAGCCACTTTCTTTTTTGTTTCCTTTTGCATGTGTCAGAGTTCACCTAACTGCCTGGCGGATTTGGCAAGCGCCTCTATTGTGCCAGGATGCCTTGCCTGAAGCGCCTGTATCCTTTGCTTTACACCCCTGTTTTTGGCTTTCGTGTATTTAATCCTTTTTATATCTGCGTAAAGCTCCAGATCTTTTTCGGTTATTGACTCAAGGATGTTTACTGCTGCAGCTTCATGTTTCGCCGGCAGCAGGGAATCCTTACCGGTAATTTTCTCAAGGAAACATGCAGCAAGGTCATCTGCACATTTCGCTGTAACAACAGCCTTATTTTTTGCCATGCCTCTCATTGGTATCCGAAGCTTGGCCGCCCTTTTAATAAGGTAAGCTGCTACATTGCACTGGAGGGATTTTTTGCTGCCACATTCAAGCACGATTTCGCTGCCTGCCAGTGCGCCGAGCTTACTCTTTACCCTTTTTTCTACAACCTCAACTATGCAGCGGCTGCAGTATTCTGCTTCCTTCAGCCTGCTGTTTTTGATGCAGCGGCTGCAGATGTTTTGTTTGGCTATTGGCAGCATGGCGTCTGTGCTGTTGCCCTGTTATTTTAAGCTATGCCGGCTCAGGATTCGTCCGCAGGCAGTTGTTACTACTCTTATATACTCAACTACAGAAAAGCTTATATAGTAGCTATACCACTAGAAAGTAGAAAATAGTAGTTTACAATCACCTCTTTTTGCCCAGGTGCCGGTTCCGCGAGGAGCCGTCGCCCAGGGTTTAGTTCTTTGTTTTCCTGATTAGAAGCCTTTTTTTTGTTGTGGCTTTTCCTGCTGAAGCCTTTGCAGCGAGGAAAAACAGCAGCCCTGCTGCAAAGCCTATGGCTCCGGCAACAATAAGGGTGAATGCTGTTTTAATTTTGCTGCTGCCCTCAACAGGACTAGAAGGCCCTGTTTTTGCGTTGTGGTTTAGGTACACCTGCAGGTTGCTTAGCTCAAGCGCATATTCTGAGTATAAAAGGGCTGACGGCAGGTCGGTGTCCTTGAGTGAGTTGGAGTACTCGTAGTAGCTGTAGCTTATTATTGGGAAATCGCCTTCGCTTGTTTGCCTTACTATGCTCTCCTTGGCTGCTTTCAGCTTGTTGCTGACGAGTTTCGTGAGGTTTTCGTTTCCGCTGAGCGCGCTCAGCATTGCATTTGCTTTTGCTTTGGAGATGCTGGCCTTGTATATGCATGATGTGTAGTCACCCTGCCTTAGGTAGGAGTAGACAGGGCCGAGCTCTTCCTTGTTGTTGAGTATTCCTGGAAGGTAAACGTCAAGGTACTGTATGTGCTCGTCTGCTTCCTGCAGCCTTGCGACGCAGCCGTTCCTGAGTGATTCTGTTGCGTAAGAAGCTGCTTGTAAGGCTTTCTCGCTGCTGCTGTCTGGTGTGAGGAACCTGTTCCATGCCTTGGCGCTTCCCAATCTTTCATTTGCAAACGCAAGCCTGTATATTCCGTCGTTGTAATCCTGTTTTTCCAGGTCTTCACGGCTGAGCTTTAGAAGCTGCCTTGCCTCTTCCAGCCTTTCCATGACGTTGCCTCTGGCCTGCATCGCGGAAAGCGTTTCTGCCTTTGGGATTTCCTTTTCAAAGCTGTCGGCAGCTTGGGCTGTCTGGTTTATTTGCAGCAGCGCTTCATGGTAGCTGAGGTTTTTGTTAAGCAGCAGCAGGTAGCTGTACCTGACATTGGAGCCGAAGCACCTGCTTGCCGCAGAGTAGTGGCTGCCTTTCCTTTTTTCCTCGAGGCCTGCTGAAGCTGAGTCTTTTGCAGCCTCAAGCGCTCGCCTCAGTTCTTCTGCTGGATTTTCTTTCGGCGTGGCTTGCTGCGAAGCGTTCCCCTTCTCCTTCGGTTCAATGTTCTTTGCAATGGCTGCGATGTCAATCTCTGATGCCTCTTTAGAGAGTTCAGTGCTCTGGCCGCATATCTCGGTTGCCAGCTTTCCCATGACGTCTGAGTATCTCTTGTCTATTTCCAGCGTTTTTTCCTCTTCAGAGTAGTTTTTTCCTGTGAGCTGCAAAAGGGCTTCCTGGATGTCACTTGCCTCCTCTACCTTAATTCCCAATGATTTTCCATACTCAGCCAGGTCAAGTGCAGATGCTGTTGCTGTTCTGTTTCTTCCCTTGTAATAGCGCTCGCCGCCTGGGATCAGGACCTTGGAAAGGCCGCCTTCTGCTGCTGCTTCAATCTTTTCCTTCAGCCCACCAACCTCGCCGATAAGCCCCCCAGAAGTTATCGTGCCTGTGACAGCTACGGATGGGTTTATGCTGGCATCGTCAAGCGCTGCTATTGTCAGCGCTGCTGCGGCTGCGCCTGCGCTCGGCCCTCCAAGGAGTGAGGCGTTTGCGTCAATCCTGAAAAAGAAATCGTGGTTGCCGCATTCCTCATAGACTTGCTGTATGCTCTGGCATGCAATCTCCTTTGCCAGCTTGAGCGATATCCTTGTGTCAAGCTTTGTAACAGGCTCTGCCTCTATGAACACGTTGCCTGTTCCAGGGGCTGTCCTCAGGTAGAGGTCTGCAGTTACCCCTTTCTCTCCTGTTTCAGACACGGCAAGCAGCTTAAGGCTATACTCTTCTTGAGTTGGGCTTTCAGCTGCATGGCTTGTTGCTGCTGCCGCTGCTGCGAGGGTAATCAGCACTGCAAAAATAAGCGCTGCAGCTATTCTTGCTTTTTTCATCATGGCGTGTAAGGAAAGTTTGTTTAAGAACTTTGTGAACAGGAAGTTTAGGCTTGTTCAATCCCATCCGGCAAACTTTGGCGTTATGGAAATCATTGAGGCGATGAACATGAGCACGAAGACTATGTCAAAGGCCACACCCCAGCTTAATGGAACACGTCCTGATACGGTAAACACCGTTGTTATGATAAAGCCTAGAAGCCCTATTAGCGAGAAAGTTGCCGGCAGCGGCTCAATGTGAAATGCGCTTTGCGGGACAGCCTTTGGGGTTTTTCTTGCGGCTGCCGCTTTTGTTCTTGCTTTTGCTTTTTTCATTTACCTGCTGGCCTCTTTTTTGCCTGCAGCAGAACTCGCAAGCTGCTTTTATAAATCTTTTGCCACGAGCTTGTTTATCACTTCCCTGCTGCTACCAACTGTGCCTGAGGGGTTGCGTACCTTGCAAAGACATCTTTACGTGTTGGGACCTGCTTGGGAAGCTGCGCTCCCCACCCCTTGACAAGCTCAACAACACCGAACGGCCCAACTTTACTATTACTGGCGGAAGGGGTTACGCTTACCATGTTCATTGTGCCTTCGCCCCTTCCCTGCCTTCCCTGAGGACGTTCATATAAAGCGACCGTAGCTACTACTCTTTCCCTCTTCCCGGTATTAAGTGTTATTTCAAGACCCCCGCTGTCGGTTTGGTGGGAATCAAGTCTGCCATTTACATCTGCGGCAACAAGCGCCCTCTGCACAAAACCATAAAAGTCACGACCCACAAGTTCAACAGGTTTGCCGCCGCCCATTGGCGTTGGAAAGCCGACAACATAGTGCCTTCCGCCAGGATTTCCATTATGTGAAAGTTCATCAAACCGGTAACATACCGCGAACCACCTACTTGATTTTATACCCTCAAGCTTACCTGCTATGTCATTTCCGTTTCTGCTCATTAGAATCCCTCCTTTCATCTTTATCTCACTTTATTTCGGATTGCTGTGCAGCCTGATAGCTTTTGTTTGCCACAACTGACAGCAAAGGGGCTGCAGGCAGTTGCTCTCTTACCCTTAACACGCCTATCCCTAGCGCCCTGTTCGTTAGCGCTACGGACTGCTGCCTGTCGGCAATGCTGCACATGGCCCTGATTGCGTCAATGTTTTCAGGGATGACGTCTGCCTGCTGGTCTATGGCCAGGTGCATGCCAATCTCCCCTGAGTCGTCAACGCCTATGCCTTCCTTCCATGCGCAGACCTCGTAGACGTTGCCGTTCCTGCCGTTGCCGCTGACTGAGAAGAGGTCTTTCAGCTTTGCTGTTGACGTCAGGCCCTTTTCAGATGAGCACAGGAGTATTCTCGGGTTGCGCTGCAGGGTTTCAATCACGCCAGGCACGGTGGCGGGCATGCTGTTTTTCTCGAGCTCTATGAAAAGCATGTGCCCGTGCATCAGCGTCATTGGGGCGATGCCTGCAAGCGTTGTGATTTGCAGGCCTGGCATCAGGCATTTCACGTCTTTGGAATGGTGGCTTGGGAATCCTGTGTCAGGCACCCAGGTGTTTATGATGCTGTTCTCGCCGTCTGACTGGTCAGCACTTCTCCTCACGAGGGTTGCCCTGACTTTCTTTATCTGGAATGTGGTGTTGAGCGTGCTTATTACCCTGCACAGTGCTGTTGTGTTGCAGGAGACAACCCTGACAAGCTTCTTTCCATTGGCCTGCTCGTAGTTGCAGTCGCTGTTGAATGAGAATCCTGTGAGCTCGTGCTTCTCCCCTCCCTGGAATACGGCTTTGAGCTTGGGGAAGCTGCTGTAGATTGCGAGGTTCTCCTTTCCCTTGCCTTTTGGCGCGCAGTCAACAACTATGTCGCACTGCTGCAGCATGCCGTTTAGGTCGCCCTCGACGGGATAGCCTAAGTCCAGGAAAGGCTTTGCGCCGCTTACAGAATATACTTTGATGCCTTTTTCCTGCGCCTCGTCAATCCTGTAGTCTGGAGTTGCCTTGGTCACTCCCACAAGCTCCATGTCAGGCTGCTTGAGGACTGCGTCAGCAACCCTTCTGCCGATTGTGCCGTAGCCGTTGACTCCGACCTTGATTTTCGTGATTTGCATTCACCTGTGCAGCAGCTTTTCCACTTCCTGCTCCTTCTTGAGGAGCTTTTCCATCTGCCTTTCTTCCCTGGCAAAGTCCTCTCTCACTTTGAATTTTGGCTCAAGCTTGTTAAGTATCTCCATGACCCCTGTGTATTCAAGCTCGTTCATTCCGAGCATTGCCGGCCCTGAGAAGCCCTGCTCCCGTAAGGCAAGTGCCTTGTCAGCTGACTTTGCCCTTACTGAGTCCCAGACTGGGTCTGAGTCAAACATGTCGACAGAGTCAGTGAGCTTTCCGTTGTGCACGCAGAAGCCCTGCGCGCAGACTATTGGCGGCCCGTCAAAATAACTCGCTCCCTGTCCGACCCTTACCGGTGTCAATGGCCCGTTATGGCTGCCTCTCATGAAGCCTGCAACATAGTGGCATATTTTGAACGGTGATAAAACTTCGCCGGTAGCTGGAAATTGGCTTTGCGTCCTTACCAGCATTGGAGGGTCATCCTTGCCTGTGTATTTTCCTGCAATGTTGTGCAGCCTTGTTGTGCCTACTGCGACTGCCTGCTCGCCTGTTGCCCTGCTGTAGATTCCCTCAATGACAAATCGGTCATTATCCCTTATCAATGCGGCAAGCTCGTAAAGCTCTTCAGGTGAATTAAGCTGTATTACCCTGTCTCCTTCCGTGTATGTTACGTCCATTACCGTGAACTTGAATCCCTGGCTGAGCTTTGAGCTGAGCAGCAGCCCGGCGCAATGCATCGGGTCAGCAAACGCGAGGTATAATGGGAGGTTGAACGCTCCTGCATCGCACTTGTCTGCTGCAAATGCGATGAACGGCTCGTTAGGCCTTTCCTCAATCTCCATTTCAGCTACTGACGGCCCCATTCCCTTTACGTTGCCTGAGAATGCGTCCTTGAGCATGTCCTGCCCTGCACCATAGAGGCCCTGCTCCTTGGCAATCATTGTCGCAAAGCTAAAGGCGTCCCATGCTATCTTGTGCACTTCAGGGCTGTCCTTGCCCTGGGTGTGAGTCATCAGGATGCCGATGTCATCTCCTATTGAGAAAACGCGGTAGTCAATTATCCACTGGCTTTTGCCAACGAAGTCCTTGATCGCGGAAAGAACCTCCTTGCTTGGCCTGACATGCCCTCCTATAGAGCCGATATCAGCTTTAATCAGGGTTATAGTTGTTTTCATGCCCAACACCTCCAAATATGACGAAATCATACGACATGTGAGCTTATATTTAAAGATTGTTGTTGCGAGGAATAGATAACTGAAAAAGAAGTTGGTGGTTGGCTGTTCACTGGATGTATCTTTCTGCTTCCAGCGCAGCCTGGCAGCCCATCCCTGCTGCTGTTACAGCCTGCCTGTATATCTTGTCGTGAACATCACCGGCTGCAAAAACTCCCGGCAGCTTTGTCCGCATCCTGCCATCGGCAATGATGTAGCCGTTCTCGTCCAGGTCAAGTATGCCCTTGAACACTGCCGTGTTTGGAACGTGGCCGATTGCGAGGAAAACGGCGTCTGTTTTTAGCTCAGTTGTTTTGCCGCTGTTGACATCTTTAATCCTTACTGCAGTGACTTTCTTGCCGTCGCCGAGGATTTCCTCAACGGCAGAGTTCCATACCGCTTTTATCTTGCTGTTGCTGAACACCCTTTCCTGCATTATCTTGCTTGCCTTGAAGGCATCTTTTCTGTGTATTATTGTTACTGAATTAGCCACTTTTGACAGGAAAAGCGATTCTTCGCAGGCGCTGTCCCCGCCCCCTACAACCACCACGTCTTTTCCGCTGTAGAAGTACCCGTCGCATGTCGCGCATGTATGCACCCCCTTTGCCCAGTACTTTTTTTCCGACTCAAGCCCGAGAGTCCTTGCTGATGCGCCTGTCGCAATAATGACTGATTCTGTCTCTATCTTTTCTCCTTCAACAGTCAGCTCGTAAATGTTGTTTGGCTTTGCCGCAAAAGCTTCCAGGTTCCCGTCCTTGAACCTTGTGCCGAACTTTTTGGCCTGCTCCCTGCATTTCGCAATCAAATCAGGGCCAAGCACCCCTTCAGGGAAGCCGGGGTAATTTTCCACTTCGGTTGTCAGCATTAGCTGGCCTCCTTCCTCCTTTCCGGCAATGACAAGCGGCTTCAGGTTTGCCCTTGAGGCGTAGATTGCCGCGGTCAGCCCGGAAATTCCAGCCCCTACAATTACAAGCTTTTCCATTTTAGAAGCAGCGGCTAATCAGTGCCTATTTAAAATTAGTGCTAAAAAAGAATAACCAAAAATTAGTCCGTATCAACCCTTGGCGCGAGTATGAATGCCATCATTACCTTGTCCACTGTTGCGTAAGTGATTTTGAGCGGGTAGTCCTTGTTGAACTGGATTAATACCCTATCCGAGAGCTTGCTGCCTTCTATCATTTTTTTCAGGTATTCTATGGAGTATTTTGCTTTTGTCTTTTCCTTGGCAGCCACTTTGGTTGTTTCTGAGTCCCTGATTTCTATCGCTGCCGTGTTGAGGTCGCCCTCTGCCTGCAGCGAGAGCTTGCCTGGCTCTGCAACCAGGCTGACCGATTCTGAGACTATGTCTGCGTCGTTGACTGCCTCGTTGAACAGGGCTGCGTCAGCCTCTATGTTTACGGGGAATGCCAGCTCAGGGACTTTCTGGTCCTTCTCCTCCATGTCAATTATCGGCAGGCTGAATGTCCTTGTGGATGCTGACTTGAGCTGTATCTTGAGCTTGTTTGCGTCAAGCTCCAGTGTGAGCATATCTGTAGGATTAGCCCTCCTTAGTATCTGCTTGAGGTTTGTGAGGTTTATGGCTATGTCTGCCGGCTTTTCAACATCGTACTCTGTGAATGCTGTTGGCAGGAGCTTGAATATGACCATTGCCACGTTTGCAGGGTCCATTGCTACAAGCTCTATGCCGTCTTTTGAAATCCTGAGCTTTGCCTCATTGACAAGCTCTGAGATTATGGCTATGCTCTCTTTTAAGTACTTCGGCTCTGCAAGTGTCAGCCTCATGTTTCAACCCCCAAGATAGTTGCTGCGTCCGCTGCGTCTATTTATATATTTTTTGCAGCGCAACGCTCGTTACGAACACCAACGCCTTCGCCAAAAGCAGCGGATTAAAGCCTGTTTCCTTTAGTATTTCCAAAAGCGGAGCGCGTTGCACTTTCGTAACGTTAGTTTTCCCTATGATTGCATCAGCTATGCGTTCCTTAAACATTTGAAGCAGCGGTGTTGGGAGCCTGTTTGCGCTGAAAAAGCCGAGCCGGATTGACTCCCAGTTCTTCCTGAGCCTGCCGCCGGTGACTTTGCACATGAATAAGTGAGTTGCGTGGCCGTACATCCAGTGCTTGATAAGATACTTGCCAACGTACGCTGTCGGATTTACCTTAAGCCCTGTTTCCTCAAGCACCTCGCGCACAGCAGCTTGTTGGGGAGTTTCACCTTCCTCGATCTTTCCGCCAGGAAGCGCCCAGATTGGCACATCGCTTCTCAGCTGAAGCAAAACTTCACCTTCTTTGTTAATAATTACGGCTGTTGCCCCTTCTCTCATGCTGGGAAGGTTGCAGCTGCCGGTTAAAAAGCTTGTCAGAACTAACCATGCCCGCCATCTCCAATAACAAAGTTTAAAATAAGCTGCTTCTGCTGCTTAATCATGGCCAACCTTGTTATTGTCGGCTCCCTTGCTCTTGACACTGTAAAGACCCCTTTCGGGCAGGTCAGGGATGCGCTTGGGGGAGCAGCCACTTACGCCAGCTACTCTGCCTCGTTCTTCACAAAGCCAGCCACAGCCACAACAGGCGTTGTTGGGGTCGTTGGAGTAGTTGGCAACGATTTTCCAAAACAGCATCTGCAGCTGCTGCAGCAAAGGGGAATTGACACCTCAGGTGTTTCTGTTGACAAAACCGGCAACACATTCAGGTGGGAGGGCTGTTACGAGTACGACATGAACGAGGCAAAGACGGTCATGACAGAGCTTGGCGTTTTCGCGAATTTCAGGCCGCAGCTGCCAGACAGCTACAAAAGTGCTGAGTACGTCTTCCTCGCAAACATAGACCCAGAGCTCCAGCTTAAAGTGCTTAAGCAGGTAAGAAAGCCCAAACTTGTGCTGCTCGACACAATGAATTATTGGATACAAAACAAAAAGCAACTGCTGCTGGACGTGATTAAGAAGGTTGATGTGCTGCTGCTGAATGACAGCGAGGCAAGGCAGTTATTCGAAACTCCTAATCTTGTCAAGGCAGCGGCAACAGCGTTGAAGCTTGGCCCAAAGTACATCATAATCAAGAAAGGCGAGCACGGCGCCTTGCTGTTCAGTGATGGAAATCACTTCAGCGCCCCAAGCTACCCTCTTGAAGCAATCAAGGACCCGACTGGCTGCGGCGACAGCTTCGCAGGCGCCCTGATTGGCTATCTGGCATCCAAAAACAGCAGCAGCGAAAAGGAAATAAGAAAAGCCATAATTTACGGTTCTGTTGTCGCGTCATTTAACGCTGAGGATTTTAGCTTGGAAAGGATGAAACACATCGCGGCAGAGGATATTGAAAAACGGTATGAGGAGTTTGAGAGGATTAGGGAGTTCTAGCTGCCGCAATAGCGTAAACTTTATAATACGTTCAGCAACTGCAGCTGTCGGAAAAATGGACGAAACCCAGAACTACGCTGTGAAGGACCTCTCCCTTGCAGAGCAGGGCCTGAAGAATATTGAGTTTGCCGAAAGGGAAATGGGCGCTTTGCTGAAAGTCAGGGAGCGCTTTGCGAAAGAGAAGCCGCTTAAAGGGCTGCGCGTGGGCATGGCCTTGCATGTTACGAAAGAAACTGCGGTTCTTGTGAAGACTCTAATTGCTGGTGGCGCTGACGTTTCTATCTGCGGCTGCAATCCGCTCTCAACCCAGGATGACGTTGCTGCTGCCTTGGCGAAATCAGGTGTGAAGGTTTTCGCTTACAAGGGCGAAACAAAGGAGGATTATTACAAGTTCCTCAATGCTGTTATTGCGGCGAAGCCGAACATAACTATTGATGACGGCTGCGACCTGGTTTCAGAGATTCACAACAAGCACCCGCAACTGATAAAAGATATTATTGGCGGTGCTGAGGAAACTTCTACAGGAGTAATACGGCTTAAGGCGATGGAAAAAGATAATGCCCTGAAATATCCTGTTGTTGCTGTCAATGAGTCAAACACAAAGCACCTGATGGACAACGTTAAGGGCACTGGCCAGTCCACAATAGACGGAATCCTTAGGGCAACGAATATTTTATTGGCAGGGAGGAACTTTGTTGTTTGCGGCTACGGCGATTGCGGCAAGGGCCTTGCAAAGAGGGCGCAGGGCATGGACGCGCACGTTATCGTCATTGAGGTTGACCCGTTCAGGGCATTGCAGGCTGTCATGGACGGCTTCAGGGTCATGCCAATAAGTGAAGCAGCAAAAATTGGCGATATCTTCGCTACAGTTACCGGCAACAAGAACGTCATTGACGTTGACCACATGAAGCTTATGAAAGACGGTGCTGTTCTGGCCAATTCCGGGCATTTTGATGCTGAAATCAACATAAATGGCTTGAGGAAAGTTGCGAAAAGCGAGAGGAAGATAAGGCAGTTTATGGACGAGTTCACGCTTGACAACAAAAGGATTTACATCCTTGGAGAAGGACGCCTTATCAACCTCGCAGCTGCCGAGGGCCACCCTTCTGCCATAATGGCGATGTCATTCTGCAACCAGGCGTTTGCCTGCGAATACCTTGTTAAGAACAAGGGCAAGCTGAAGCCTGGGGTTCATGTTCTTCCTCATGAAAAGGATGATGAAGTAGCAAGGCTGCAGCTCGCTGCTATGGGCGTTGAAATAGACGAAATGACCGCCGAACAGAAAAAGTACGTCAACAGCTGGCAGGAAGGGACGTGATTAGTCAAGCTGCTTTCTTTTAACTTTCTCAGGCGCATCCAGATAATTCTGTTTTGAAACTACTTTTTTGCCTGTTTTTCTCTCAGTTTCTTTTCTTGCGTTACCGGCAACTTCGCCGCCATCTGCGGCTGCTGTTTTATTCTCATCAAAACCAGCAGCATTT
>JACPCV010000002.1 GCA_016184345.1 Candidatus Woesearchaeota archaeon
TGGTGAGATTCCCTGCGTTGAATTAAATTAAACCGCACGCCGCACCCCTTGTAGTACTCCCCCGCCAATTCCTTTAAGTTTCAGTCTTGCGACCGTACTCCCCAGGCGGCGGGCTTAACGCCTTCGCTTCGACACTGCATATTCACGAAGAATATGCAACACCTTGCCCGCAGAGTTTACTGCTAGGACTACTCGGGTATCTAATCCGGATCGCTCCCCTAGCCTTCGCCCCTCACCGTCGAACCTGTTCTCGTCAAGCGCCTTCGCCACAGGTGGTCCTCCTGGGATTATAGCATTTTACTGCTCCCCCAGGAATACCCTTGACGCCTCCCAGTCCCTAGCCTTGCAGTTTCTCCTGCGCGCCGTTACGTTAAGCGCAACGATTTCACAAGAGATTTACAAGGCCGGCTACGAGCGCTTTAGGCCAAATAAATACGATCTCCACTCGTGGTGCTGGGGTTACCGCGGCGGCTGGCACCAGTCTTGTCCACCACTTATTCGCCAAAGTATTTACCGTTGGCAAAAGCCCATGCAGTGCATGAGCACTCTGAATCCCCTTATCACGCTTGCGCGTAGTGTAAAGTTTTCGCGCCTGCTGCACCCCGTAGGGCTAGGGCCAGTGTCTCAGTGCCCTTCTCGGGGCTACATCTCTCAATGCCCCTACCGATCTTAGGCTTGGTGGTCCGTTACACCACCAACTACCTAATCGGACGCCGACTCATCCTAAGGCCTTGCGTTTGGCAAATAGGGCATTCCAGCGCCTATTCACTATCCGGTGTTATCCTCACTTTCGCAAGGTTATCCCGAGCCTTAGGGCAGATTATCGACGCGTTACTGAGCCGTCTGCTTCCTCTCGGAAAACATGCATGGCTAAGTCGGATTCAGATAGCGGCAATCGTCCGCAGGATAAACGGAAATTATTTTTCGCTGGCCGCATGGAAATAGCAGCCGCTGATAATTTCTAATCACTATCCTGTTGGGATATATTTGGTTCGGTTTCGCTAACTTGTCGCTTATTAGAATTGACGTGCACCTTCACATATCACAAGTCATCACATTATGATGCGTTGCTTTGTTATTAATGCACTTCTGCCTCAATCGTGCATGACATTGGCATGTCAGGCATTCATTCCAACAATAAGGGCTCATACACCCTTGATCAGTAAACCCTTAAACGTTCGTTAAGGGACAGAAACCGTGGATACAGTCCACAGCGGTGGCGATAACCCTCGTCGGATTCACGACGGGGAAGCTTCTGAATGAGGCGGTTATATTTAAAGGTTATTGTTCGTAAAGAAAAAAGCTGGAAACAGCTTGAGAAAACCTTGCGGCTGCTGCAGCAGCCAAGAAAGCTGCTTCGCTTATACGTATCTTTCAGACCTGCGTTTCCTAACCCTCTTGAGGCGCTTGACGCGCTTGCGCTGCCACTTCCAGCGCATCTGCCTTTTCTTCTTCCAACGACGGGATGAACGCTTCATTCTTCAATACAAAGAAATTTTGGGGTTGTTTATAAAGTTAATGCTGCACTTTTTTGAAATGCTTCCCCACCAATATACGCCGGCGTAGAAAAGTTTATAAATTAGTAATTACTTACAAGTAATTAAATGGCAGAGATTTTTGAAGTCCGTTCAGCGAATGTCGTGCCTAGGGAAGCAAGGCGCTTAAGCCGAGATGCGAGAATAGTTGCAAGGGTTAAACCGTATGAGCCAAGGTGGCAGGAAAGCGACCCATGGCCAAGAAACACAGGAATTGAAAACCTTGCATCATATGAAGAGGGTTTGTATCTCATTCCTCAACGTTCACATAGAATAATAGACTTTGACATAGAACGCATCACGACTTGGAGGAAGCCAAGCGAGCAGCCCAGCTCACTGTATGCAATAATGATTGACGGATATGATTTTCTATTTGACTATAAGGAAAAGCTAAGGCCATCTTTCAAAGATTTCCGCACAAATGCCAAGGCGCTCGGAGGGTTCAAGGTCAGCACAAGGGACGGACCGGAAAGCTTCAACGGACCAAGAAATCCAACCGAGTACATTAACGAGGGTAGGAATGTCTTCGTGAACTGGCACAAGAGCGATGATAGAGAAAGACTGTGTGTCGGAGTTATACAAGCAAGGCGCATACCACAGCTAGAAGTTGTTGTCAATGATATAATCCCTTACGCTGTTGAAGTATTTAACAAACTTGGTATGCGATGGAAAATAGGCAAAGAAGCTGTAGAGAGAAATGTTGAGCTTGCACTTCAAGGAGACAAGCAAAGACCATACCAATAAAACAGGACAGCGAATTCTGCAAGAATCACTTCACCGCAACCACACCCAGCACGTCCTTCCTCTCAACAACATTGGCAAACCCGGCTTCTTTAAGGCGCCTGACAACGCCCCTTGCTATGTTGATGCCGCGCTTCTCGCCAGGGCTGCCTGTGTAATGGTACAACTTGCCGCCTTTTTTCAGCACCCTGTGCAGCTGCTGGTAAAATTCCAGTGAGTAAAGCTCCGGCGACAGCGCCATGCGCGGCGGGTCGTGGATTATTGCTGAAAAAAAGCCGCTGTCAAAATAGTTTATTGCCGTGGAAATGTCGTCAAGCGACAGCTTTATTTTTATGTCATTGAAAAGCGGCTGCGACCACGGGTTATAATCTGCAAGGAGCACCATGTTCTTATCCCTCTCAAACGTGTACACCCTCTCGACCTTTTTGCTTACCGCTGCCGCAATTGCCGTATAGCCAAGGCCGCAGCACGTGTCCAGCACCAACCCTGACAGGGGCTCAACGCACTTTATCTTGTCTTCTGTATCCTCCCAGGGCGAGCGCTCCTGGACGCGGTGCATCCTTATGCCCGAAATCTCGGCTGTAGGGGCATCCTTCGTCGGGAAAAGCTTGTAAAAACGGTTGGTGTCTGCCGAAAAAAGCTGTATTTTTGTCGCAGCGGCCTTTCCCTTTTCAACGACAAAGCAAACGTTCTCTGTTGAGGCAATCCTTGAAACCTCATCAAAAGTAAGCTTTTCCTCGCCGGGAAAAAACACCAGCTGCTTCCCGTAGTCAAGCTTCACTGTTGATGCCGTGAGGCCAAGGTCAAGCGAAGCCCTCACGACATCCTTCCTGTCAAGGATTGCCCGGGCCATCTCCGCTGCCTGGAAATGCGACAGGACGACGAACTTGGACATGCGAAAAAGCTAACAACGCCGCTATAAAAAGTTGATTGCAAACGCAACAGAATCAGGATGCCCCCGGCGGGAACAATACCAAAGTTTACATAAACTGGGCAGTGAAAATACCCGGCCGGCATTTGAAGCCTGATTTTGAGTCATTTCAAATACCTTACGTAGACTTCAAAGAACTTCTTGTAGGTTGCTTTGTATTTTTCAATCAGGAATCTCTTCAGCTTGTCGCTGTAACCATGGTCAAACGCCTCTAAGCAGGCAAGGTAAGCAATCCTGTGTGTCTTTCTTACAATCAGTGGCGGGTAGCCATTGCTCATAAGCATTACGTTAATCAGCAACCTGCCAACCCTGCCATTTCCATCCTCAAAAGGGTGTATTGCCTCAAACTTGCCATGAAGAATCGCTGCCCTTTCAAGCGGGTGTATTTTTTCGTTATCATGATACCAGCTTATAAGCTCATTCATCTCCTTTTCCACCTTCTCGGGCGGAGTGGTCTTGGTGCCCCGCCCTAACAGGAAGTTTGGCAGCTTTTTGTAGCCAAAAGCGACGCCTGTATTCAGAACAAGGATTTTATGCAATTTAATAATGCCATACTCGCTTATTTTAAGCTTATTACCGAATATCAGTTCCATTGCTTTCCTCGTGTTCAATGCCTCGTAAATCTCCCTGAGGTCCTTTCCCTCTATAGTTCTTTTCTCATGCAGAACAATTGCCACATCTTTCAGGGTCAGGGAATTACCTTCGATAGCATTTGATTCGTAAGTGAAATTAACAGTAAACCTGTCTATGACGTCCTGAAGCTGTTTCCCACTTATCTTCTTTCTGAGCTCATTATAGGCCAGCTTCACCTCTTCAAGTCTTTTGATGACGCCGCTGCTGAAAATGCTCGATTTTGCGTAGAACTCAGCGGCATGGTTTATCACGGCTGCGCGTGCCTTTGAATTTAACAAATCCTTGTAGCTGTCAAGTCCTTTTAAGCTGCTTTTTGGCTCGTAATTCTTCAGGTAAACCGAGAACTTTTTTACAGCTCCACCCGGAAGGCGCACTGACTTCTCTAAGTAGTACCTTACTTTTCCCTTAATGTTCTTTTTGCTGACAAATACCATAGAACACGTAGATAACCCTACAAATATTTAAATCTTTGCATTTTGTAGGGTTATAATGCCCCCGGTGGGAACAATACGAAAATGAACATAAATCGGGCATTTAAAGCAGGAAAAGCCACGTACGACAAAACTTCTGAAAAGTCGAACCGCCAACGGTCTGGCTGCGTAATTGAAGGCATAAAAAATATTGCTCTGAAAAAAGTACTTTTGATTGGTCTGTTCCTTTATGATACGGACAAGTTACAGTTTATTTTCCTGTTTTAAATCAAAGTAAATCTTCCCTGAATCTTTAGTTAGCAAAATAACCGACGCTCCAAAATTAAAACCATATGCATCTTCTGGTGTTAAACTTGTGGAACGGATAAACCTCCCTTCTGGATAATCTGGATTTAAACTTGGAAAAATAGTTGGCATCGATAGTTTATAAGGCAACTGAGGGGGCTCACAACTTGCTAATGTAATTGGTCCTAATTTGATCTCAATTTTGCATGGATCATTTGGATCAACTTGTTTCTGTTTTGATAATCTTCTTTTTCGCTCTATAACATGTCTAAGAAAAGTATTCCCTATTTCGACATTTGAAGACCATGCCCTGTATAATGGGTGTTCTGCTATTTCCTGCACAAACCCATCTTGAATCGGGTTTTTAACTTGCGAATAATCCAATACTACTCCAAATCTCCGCGGCAGTTTCTTTAGAGCAGATATATCCGTGAGACTATAAATAGGCAGTTCATGTGACTCACCACGATATCTGATTTTTCCATCAAGCAAATTGAAGAATTCTTCATCTGCTAGTTTGCCTCCGCCAGTATCGCTAAGTCCGTCCGCCATGGCTTTAGAAATTCTACCCTCAAGCGTGAAGATGCCACCACCATGAATTATTAATGCCACCCCATTCCCTTGACGGGTTTTTCCAACATATTCTTCAGAATTACAAGTAAATCCCCCGCGCCCCCATAATAAAGACTCATCATCAGTTATGGCACTCATTAACTTCATTGCTTGCGGTATAGTGGGGAGAATTCTTTCATCGTTTGGATTTGCTATGTAAAATAACCAGCTTAAGGGGTAGCCTCTTATATCAAAAACAAATGCATCTTTGTCTATGATGACTTCATATATACTTGCATCAGGCAATCGTTCAATTAACCGTTGTTGATTACTAAATGGGTCTCCTTTCATCTTAGACTAAGAGATTTAAAACGACCTATTTAAATCTTTCTATTTTTGTCACTAGAAAGTAACAAGGTGCCCCCAGCGGGATTTGAACCCGCGTCTCGGGCGTTCCCCATGACCCTTTTGCACGCAAAAGGTTCAATCCAAAAACGACGACGCTTAGTCGCACGTTTTCTGATTGACCTCTTTCTTAAAGAGGTCACACGAGAGGCCCACATCCTTGACCGGGCTAGACTATAGGGGCGTGACCCCTTTTGCTGCTGCAAAAGCGGTCAATCGGAAAACGATTAAAGGACTGCTTTTAAATGTTGCTGCTGCGGGACGGGCCAGAATCAGAAAATATAAAAAGCCTCACAGCAGCCACTAAAGCTGATGGCGCAGGGGGTACACACCGAGAAGGTCCCGGGGGGAAAGCTTTTGAGGATAAAGGTCGACTTCAACCCTGAGGACGGAATAGTGGAAGACGTGCAGATGCACGGCGATTTCTTCATACACCCCGAGGAGTTCGTTGAGGACATAGAGCAGCTTCTAGTGAACCTTGACCAGAAAGACAGTGAGGAATCAATAGCGGCAGCACTGCAGCGGCTCATTGAGGATGAAGGGGCAGAGCTTGTTGGCATAGCGCCGGAATCAATAGCAAAGGCGTTCAAGACGGCACTGAGCAATGCAATAACACCGCCGCCATTACAGCAGTAACTCTTTTTTGCGAGGAAAAATGCCCAAGTGGAGAATAATTGACCTGTCTGTAAGCAACGCAGCCATGAACATGGCACTTGATGAAGCCATAAGCGAGGCTGTCCGCAGGAAGGAATCAGTGCCTACTATAAGGTTTTACAAGTGGCTGCCGAGCGCTGTGTCAATTGGCTACTTCCAGAGCCTTAAGGATGAGGTTGATGCTGAGCTGTGCAAAAAGACAGGGGTTGACATTGTCAGGAGAAGGACAGGAGGCGGAGCTGTCTATCACGACAGCAACGGTGAAATTACCTACAGTGTAATAGCTCCTGAAGTGCTTTTCCCAAAAGGGATTACGGAATCCTACCGCCTTATTTGCGGCTGGATAGCAAATGCGCTTGGAAAAGCGGGCATAGCTGCAGAGTTCAAGCCGATAAACGACATAATCGCTGGAGGGAAGAAGATTTCAGGAAACGCCCAGACGAGAAGGAACGGGATTCTGCTGCAGCACGGCACCATACTCTACAAGCTTGACATTGCAACAATGTTCTCACTGCTGAAAGTGCCAAAGGAGAAGATTTCTGACAAGTTCATAGCTGATGTTAAGCAGAGAGTAACATCGATAATAGACATAAACCCGCAGGTAACAGAGCAGCAGCTGAAGGATGCGCTCATTGCGGCATTCACAGAAGGAAAGGAGTTTGAATTCGGCGCCTTGACTGAGAACGAGAAAGCTGCCGCGGAAAAGCTGGCGAAGGAAAGGTATGCTGCTGACGAGTGGAATTATCTGAGGTAAAAGCTGACGGCGCCGGACCAGGGACTTGAACCCTGAAGGCTTCGCAGCCCCTCGTTTCTTAGACGAGCGCGTCTACCAATTCCGCCAGCCCGGCTCCGCACAGCCGTTCTGCATTGCTGCAGAACAAATAGTTGACATGGCAAGATAATTGAAATGCCTTGCCCCTGATTTGTCGCAGTTTTTACGAAAGTTCCGTAAAAATTTCAATCCCTGCAGCAAATTTTCCGGGTTTTGCGCTCTTTTTTGAAAAATTTTCAAATAATGCAGAAAATTTTGCCAGCTTCTTGTTTAACGTGGCGAAAAGTTTAAATATTAGCAGCCACATTTAAGAAAATCAGAAGGCTTCGCAACCAACTTTCGGGTTCATCTACCAATTCCGGAGCCCGATTTTATTCTTTTATTCCAATCTTAACTGTTTCGGGTTCTCCAAATAGCTTATGATTGTATTCAAAAAAGCCGCTGCCTGCGCGCCATCAATCAGGCGGTGGTCGTACGTCAGCGATAACGGCATAATCTTTCGCACGACAACTTTGCCGCCTTTGACGACTGGCTTGTCAACTATTTTTCCGATGCCAAGAATTGCTGCTTCAGGGAAGTTGATGATTGGGGTAAAGAACGTTCCGCCGATTGAGCCGAGGTTGGTTATCGTGAAAGAACCGCCCATCATGTCAGCCATGTCAAGCTTGCGGGAGCGGGCTTTTTCTGCCAACTGCTGGATCTCACCTGCAATCGCGATTATGTTCTTTGCATTGACGCCCTTGACAACTGGGACGATAAGGCCGGCTTCAGTGGCAACTGCAAAGCCGATGTTGTAGTAATCCCTAATTACAACTTCCTGTGCTGCTTCGTCAAGGGAGCTGTTGATTATGTTGTGCTCCGGCTTCCGCATGGATTCAACAACCGCCTTTATTACAAATGCGAGAAATGTAAGCTTAATGCCTTTCTTTTCGGCTGCCACTTTTTCCCTCTCCCTCAGGGCTGCAAGTTCTGTAATGTCCGCCTCATCAAAATTGGTTACAGCTGCCGTCTTTGAAGCGGATAAAGACATTTTTTCGGCGGTTGCTTTCTTTATTCCTTTCAACGGCTCCCTGCGGACGTAGCCCCAGAGGTCGTATTTTTTTGTGACTTTCATTTGAGGTGCTTCAGATGTTTGTAGCTGCTGCGATTCCTTTTTCGCTGCTGTTGACACTCCTGCTGCTTTTCTCACATCATCCTCTGTAACCCTTCCAGCGGGACCTGTGCCCTTGACTGCTGAAAGATTGACTTTCAGCTCTGCAGCCAACCTTCTGACGGCAGGCATGACAAAAACACCCTTATCGACTTCCGACATGGAGCCTGGCAGGAAGCCAACTACTGCGCCAGCATCTTTCTTCTCCTCATTTGAAGCGCCAGGGACAGGCATGGAAGCAGAGATAGCTTTTCCGGGAATGTACTTCTCGCCTTCCTGCCCGATAACCACAATAACTTCGCCAACATTAATTTTCTGGCCCTCGCTGCTGCTGTGCCGCTTCAGGATTATGCCGCTTTTCGGGCTTGGAACCTCAACAACCGCCTTGTCGGTCTCAATCTCAACAAGGACCTGGTCCTCCTTAACAGAATCGCCCTCTTTAATGTGCCATTTAACTATCTCGCCCTCTGTAATTCCCTGCCCGACGTCCGGAAAACGAAACTCGTAAGCCATTTAAACGGCAGCCTCTGCAATTTTTTCGTTGTGTTTCCTTAAACTTTCTAGGTAACCTTCGATAGCATCGCTTATATTGTGGAGAGAAGATTTTAGCGTTTTGCCTTGGGAAACGCAACCTGGTAACGAAAGACATTCTGCAACAAAATAGCCATCGCTGCCTTTTTCAATAACTATTTTGTATTTCATTTTTGTTTCCATCAATAGTTCGCCGTTGCCTCAATCGCATGACCTTTTTAACAAAAAGGTCAATCAAAAATTAATAATTTGCGACTGCTTCTATAGACGCCACAATCCTCTCAACGCTCGGGAGGTAGTGGTCCTCCAGCCTGTAAAGCGGGAAGCCGGTGTCAAAGCCCGTAACTCTTGCAACAGGCGCTTTCAGGCTGAGCAGCGCCCGGTCATTAATCACTGCGATGATTTCGCTTGCGAAGCCGCCCGACCTTGGCGCTTCCTGCACAACCACGCAGCGGCCTGTCTTCTTTACTGACGCAATTATTGTGTCTGTGTCAAGCGGCTTTAGGGTGCGAATGTCAATGAGCTCGCAGTCAACGTCCGTATGGCCCAAGGCAAGCTTTGCCTGCTGCAGCATCGAGCCCCAGCTAATCACGGTAACCTGACTGCCTTCCTTGACTACATTGGCTTTTCCAATCGGAACAGTATAAGAATTTTCCGGCACATCCTCCTTAACTGCGCGGTAAAGCCTGCTCGGCTCCATGAAAACAACAGGGTCATCACCCTTGATTGCACTCAAGAGAAGGCCCTTCGCATCATAAGGCGAGGAAGGTATCACAACCTTTATGCCGGGAACGTGCGCAAAGACAGCCTCCATGCTTTCAGAATGGTGCTCCAATGCCCTAATCCCGCCTCCGTAAGGCGTCCTGATGACAACAGGGCAGGTGAAAGCTCCACGGCTGCGGCTCCTGATCCTCGCCGCATGGTTCACAAGCTGCCCAAAAGCCATGTAAAGGAAGCCTGAAAACTGTATTTCAGGCACTGGCCTCAATCCGGCAACGGCCATGCCAATGGAAACGCCAACAATGCCCGACTCTGCTAAGGGGGTGTCAATGACCCTGTTCCTTCCAAACTGCTTCAGCAATCCATCGCTTGCGCGGAACACGCCGCCGTCAATGGCCACATCCTCGCCAAGCACAACAACGCTCTTGTCATCGGCCATGGCGCACTTAAGGCCTGAGTTCACTGCCTGCACGAGATTCATTGTTGCCATTTTCACTTCCCTTCTATGAGCTTCTTGTAATCACCGAGCTGCTCCTTCAAAGACTGCGGCATGACCCTTTTAGAACCCAAATCGACAGAAGCCGATTGGGCCCAGTCGTCGCAACGACTTGGGAAAGGGTCAATCCAAAAACTATTACTTGCCATCTATTAGCCTCCTGTAATCGTCTAACTGCTCTTTCAACTGCAGAGGCATTTCGGAATATGTGTATTTGAAGACGTCCTCAACGAGAGGAGCAGAAACTTTTTCATACTCTGCAACTGCAGCGGAAACCTGCTTTTCAACATCAGCCAGGAGCCGCGACTCTTTTTTGTCGTTCCACAACTTTTTGGCAACAAGGAACTTTCTAAGCCGCAGCACCGGGTCCTTATTCCGCCACTCATTGACTTCCGACTCAGGCCTGTACTTTGAAGCGTCATCGCTTGTGGTGTGGTTGCTGATGCGGTAAGTGAAGCACTCAATCAGCGTCGGGCCTCCCCCACTATACGCCTTTTTCAACGCTGCTGCTGTTGCCGAATAAACGGCCAATACATCGTTGCCATCAACCCTGATTCCCTCAAAGCCGAACGCTATGGCCTTCTGCGCAATAGTCTCAGCTGCGGTCTGCTGCTTAACGGGAACGGAAATGGCATACTGGTTGTTCTGGCAAAGGAAAATAACCGGGGCCTTGAAAACACCTGCGAAGTTAAACGCCTCGTTCATGTCGCCCTCTGAGGAAGCGCCGTCGCCAAGGCAGGCAACAGCGGCAACCTTTTTGCCCTGAACCGTGGCAGCCATTGCAGCGCCAACAGCGTGAAGGCCCTGAGTGCCGACAGGTATTGAAATCGGGAAGTTTTTAACGCCCTTCGGCGGGATGTTGCCGCGCTCATCTCCCCCAAAATACTGCAGGAGGCTAACCATGGGCTGCTTCCTAGCAAGAAGCAATGCAGAATCACGATAAGTCGGGAAAATCCAGTCTGCATCGCTTAAGGCGCAAGCCACGCCAACCTGCGCTGCCTCCTGGCCGAGGAATGATGCATATGTCCCCATCCTTCCCTGCCGCTGCAGGACAAGAGCTTTCTCGTCAAACCTCCTGCACAGCATCATCAGGCTGTAAATATCAGCGAGCTGCTTTAGCGAGAGCTTGGGCATAAGCTTCCTGTCGCATTTGCCGTTCTCATCCAGCACCTGCAGGTGCTTCACGCTAAAAGTTTTCAGGACCTTCTCACCCATTTTCATTTCCTTCCATTCAAAACGTTCTTGACGAAAAGCTCGCCAGCCCTGTAAGAGCTCCTCACAAAAGGCCCGGCTGCAACATACCTGAATCCCAGGCCTTCGCCAGTGAGCTTCAGCTTATTAAACCTTTCTGGAGAAACATACTCTGCAACGGAAAGGTGCAAGGAGCTGGGGCGCAAATACTGGCCAAGAGTGAGCATGTCAACACCAACTGCGCGGAGGTCCTTCATTGCTGCGACAACTTCCTCCTCTGTCTCGCCCAAGCCGAGCATTATCGAGGATTTCGTAAATATCTTTGGATTCATCTCTTTCACAGCCACCAAAACCGAAAGCGACTGCTCGTAACCGGCACGGAGGTCGCGGACAGTCCTCTGAAGCCGCCTGACAGTCTCAATGTTGTGGCCAAAGACGTCAGGGCTTGCGTCAGCAACTGCCTTTATGCATTCCCTGCTGCCGCGAAAATCAGGGGTAAGCACTTCAACCATTGTCCCTGGAACAGCGCTCTTGACTTCCCTGATGCAGCTTGCAAAGTGGCTCGCTCCCTGGTCAGGCAGGTCATCCCTGTCAACTGACGTTATTACGACATAATCAATCTTCCTGCTGCCAAGGCTGTTCATCTTCTTGACGCACTGCCCAAGCAGGAACGGCTCTGCCTTGTTAACAACGCCTTTCGGGTTGCCTGTTTTTACAGAGCAGAACTTGCAGCCCCTTGTGCACGTGTCGCCAAGCACCATGAACGTAGCTGTTCCACCGCTCCAGCACTCCGACATGTTTGGGCAGTGAGCTTCCTGGCAGACAGTGTTAAGGCCAAAATGCGCGACAAGCTCCTTCAGCTCGGAAAAGGTTTCAGTAGGAGGCCTAATCTTAAGCCAGCCAGGCTTGCCGCCATAAACATGCGAAGCTGCTGTTTCAACTGCTGCAGTTTGAAGGCGCATGCATCCCTCCTAAGAAAGAGCCCACTCTTTCAGCTTCTCATACTTTGTGTTGCCGCAAATCCACTTGCTGCTCTTCTCATTGAAAAAGAAAGGAATTCCCCCGCACCGGCCCTGGTCAAGGCTCTGCAGGAAAGCCATGTTTTCGGAATTGTGCCACACCTCAAGCTTTTCCACCTTCAACCCAAGCTCCTTCTCAAGCTTCTCAACCAGGGGATTCATCTCGTGGCAATGAGTGCACTCAGTGCCAGTAAACATCAACAGCCTTTTACCATTGCTTTCCATAAAATTATCACCTCAACTGAACACCCTGTCTGTAACGGACCACTCATTAAAAAGCATTATTAAAAAGTTTTCTGTAGCGGTAAAAAAGATTCTGTTACTGACAAATCAAACTGGCAAGTAGTCAGTAACTAAGCCATTCTTAATCACCAGGGAAAGCTTTCAGGCAAATCACGAAACGCCTCTTTAATGACAGTAGGATTGGATCCGCCAAACCTAAAATACATGGAAAAGCGTGGCGACTGCCTACCAGTGACGCCAGAAACCCGCACAACATAAGAAACCGCACTATTTAAGGGTTTTTTATCCAAAACCTCTATTTTACCTCTTAGAAGGTATAAACCTGTGCCATCAAGAGCCTGACCTGGCTCTGCCAAATAGTCTTCCAACTGCTGCCATTCCGAGATTTTGCCAGGAACCAACAAATTTCCCACCTCTGCCACCATGAAAAAGCTTGAATGGGCCCGACGTGACTTTCAAGCAGTGACGGAGTTTTCCGCCAGCGCTTTTTTCGCGCACGAAAAAAGGGCTGTTTGAACACGTGACCATCGGCTTTCCTAAGCTGAACCGATAGCGGCCATATAAGACCGGCGCTCTACCAAGCTGAGCTACGGGCCCATCACGACGCAAAAACTCCGGCTTGTTTATAAAAATTGTGGAAAAAGCACGATTTTCTGCAAACATTCCCAAACTGCCAAAAATCCTTCAGTTGTCGTCGGAACCCAAATCGAGAGCGCTCGATTGGGCCCAGTCGCGGCAGCGACTTGGGAATTTGCGGAAGAAGCGGGGAAAAGCTTATTAAGAAGTTACTACATTAATGTTAGCATGTGTGCCAGCAATTGCATCACGCTTGAACGCGAAGAGACGGTAAGTGACAACATTGCAAAGGCGAGTATAAAAGAATACTTGAAGGAACTAAAAAAGAGTGGGGGAAAAAAGGTCGGTATTATAGACCTGTTGTCAAAGTTTAGCTACCCTCCACAGCAAATTGAACGAGTTATGGAAAAAATAGAAAAGGAAGGTTTAGTGAAGGAAGAAGCGGCCCTGGGGCGTTTCGGTATCAAAGCCCTAGGTGGTTGAACTGAAGCGGGAAGACTACCAGCTACTCCTGCATGTAAAGACGAAGAGCTTAAGCTACATAGAACTGATTAACTCAACAATTTGTTTTTCTATTGAGTTTATGCTTCTCTTCCCTGTTTTAAGCATTTTTTCGACAAACTCTTGCGCTTGTTTACCGCTTAAAGCAGGTGTTTTCCTGATAGGTTTTGCCAAAGCTATTCCCTCGTTTCTTCTTATTCCTGTCTTTCTAATTTAATAAAGTTTCGCTTCAACCACCAATATATAAACCTTTTCATTTACCACTTCAAAGTAGTTTTTAATCTACATCTTTCAGTTTCAAAGCTTTTTTTGCGATATGATAAATGTCCATATACATTGGTGTCTCGCCTGTTTGCTGCTTCATCAGTTCGTCTTTATTTTTATCTTTATGTGGCAATACATCAAAGCCGTATCTTCTATAAAAATGCAGAGAATCCGTATCAGGTTGTGGATTTCTCTTTGCGTCTAAGGTAATAAATCTGCAGGCAGCATTTTGGTTTAAATAAACTGCTTTTCTTATGCAGTACAAGAGGATTAATTTGCCAATATGCCTCTTTTTGTATCTGTCGTCTACACAAAGTCTGCCTATTTTCATAGCAGGTAATGCTTTGTAATCTATTCCTTTGCCTCTGAACGCACTTTTTAAATCGCCGTTTAGGCTGATGCTGTCATTTGTTATTGTCACGTAGCCGAGCAGAATTAATTTAGCAGGCACTCTGCTATTTTTTCTGAAATTCATTAAATCAAAAACCAGCCTAGTCGTACTAACACAAAGGTTCTGGTCACGTAATGCATCTTCAACGAGATATTCCTTGAGGTCATGATTTGATGACTGAAACTGATCGATTAGGCTGTCGTAACGTTCTTCCAACCTTCGGAAGATAAGCTGTTTCAAGTTGGTATAATCCGGCAGTACGTCAGTCATGTGCACAAACCTTTCCTTCTGCAGCCTTCTCAGACGAGTTTTTAAGCTTTTGCCATTTGGAAGTTTATCCGAGCTATCTCTTCCATGCCAATCTACGTTGCCTCATCGTGACTTAAATGCCCGTGTTTAACAGCGCATCAGAATGGAAGTATAATGCGACGGCCGGGACTTTCGAGACCTTTTACGCTTTTGGATTGAACCTTTTGCCGCGCAAAAGGGTCATTCGAACCCGGGTAACGACCTGTTTGCTTTTCCGTCAACGCTTTTTTCGCCCGCAGGCGGAAAAAGGGTTGTTGGCAAGGTCGTGTCATACCGCTAGACCACCGTCGCATGACCTTCTTAAGAAGAAGGTCAATCAAGAAACGACTGCCTTCTGCCAAAAAGGTCTATCCAAAAACGAGAACGCAGCCTATTTTAAATGTTTTGGATAAAAAGGTGGGCCCGACCGGATTCGAACCGGTGACCTTCTCCGCTCTCAGCGATAAGTGCTTGTAAGGGAGACGTCATGTGTGGACTTCGTACTAAGTTAACCACTAGACCACGGGCCCGTAAGGGCTGCAATTTGAAAACCGCTTATAAAGTTTCCGCAACAGCTGCAGCGACGGGAAGGCGTAGCAACATTTAAATAGCTGCAAACCGGGAAAAAGCGGCATGGAAGACCGTATCATGCAGATAGTTCTTGGGAAGGAAAGCAATGAAGTTACCTGGAGGAGCATGATTTACGAGCTCGTGAAGAGCGAGCAGATGGATCCGTGGAACGTTGACATCTCTGTACTGTCAAAGAGGTATGTGCAGATGCTCAAGAAGCTCAAGGAGCTTGACTTCAGGGTGTCTGGGAAGATGGTGCTTGCGGCTGCCATACTGCTGAAGATGAAATCCAATCTGCTGGTGGGAGAGGAAATGGCAGAGCTTGACAGGCTCATGAGCCCGCAGGATGAGGAGAGCATGAACGAGGGTTTTTATGAGGAGCTTGACAGCGCTTACGCAAGGGAGCATGACCAGTACTCACCCCAGCCGCTGCTGCCGAGGATGCCGCAGCCGCGCAAGAGGAAAGTCTCAATTTACGACCTCGTCATATCGCTGCAGAAGGCCCTTGAGGTAAGGGACAGGAGGGTTGTAAGAAGTATGCCTCGCGGAACAATTGAAGTCCCGCACAGGAAAGTGGACATGGGAAAGCTAATCGGGGATGTTTACGGCAGGGTAATGAGCATGTTCAGCCCGCAGAGCAAGCTTACGTTCACACAGCTGCTGCCAAAGGACGCGACAAAGGAAACGAAGATTCTCACGTTCATGCCGCTGCTGCACCTCGCAAACGTGGACTACAGGAAGCTGGACCTGCTGCAGCAGGAGAACTTCGGGGAGATAGAGATAGTGCTGAGGAACGGGCTTGGGACTGAGCAAGGCAGCAGTAGCAGCTTAAACAACGCCGCCAGCGAAGAAAACCCTGCGAAATAAGGCGGTCACGGCAATACTTATTAAGTAATACGTAATACATATAAATCTTACTATTTGCTGTTCGGAATCACGCCATAACCACCTTAAACTCCCCGGCAGGCATTGCCCTGATTATTTCGTTTTCACCGCAAAAAGCTTTAATGCTGTAGCAAGTGACTCCTTATATTCCTCAACAGTTAAATCAGACTTTACTCCGCGTTTAATCAGTTCGTCCATCATTTCACCAACAGACAACTCTGCTATTTTCGCTGCGTGGCTAAGTGAGACACTGCCTTTCTTATAGAGGTTAGTTGCCTGTTCAACCTTCCAATTTTTAATGGCTTCATCCAAAAACTTCCTAAGCGCGCTTGTTCTATCTGTTTTTTCCTCCTTTGCCCTTTCATCCAGAGTTTTCACGACCATTTCCGGCAATCTGACGGTCGTTAATTTCGTTTTCATTTTTTCTCACCTTTCGTACCTTCTAAAGTCTCAAAAGCGCTTAACAATACGCTTTCACTAAACCAGCCCTCCTTCCCTAAAACACCCAAACAAGCCCTTGCTTCCTCATAACCTATAATGCTTTTCAGGTAAAGTATGCTCGGGAAGTCTAAAGACGACAACACTTCCAATCCCACAAACTTCCCAATCTTTCTGGCATTGTTGTCATCGGTTATCATGGGCATTTTTCTAGTTAATGCAAGCACAATCGCTGCCGCTTCGCCAAGACCTAGGCGAAAAGACACCATAAAGTTGTAAAGCGAAATCTCCTCAGCCGGCTTTTTGCCAACTTCTACAATTTTTATCTTTCCATCCTTAACAAGCTCCCTGACGAACAGGGCGTCCTTTCTGCCATCTTCAATTCCGACCATTACCTCAGTTTCAACCTGCGCCGGCATATTCACATCAGCTAATGAGCACACCTGCTTGAGCAAGTCAGCTTTTGCCAACAGGATAATGCTGCTCGAATCAAACGCAAGTTTCATCCTCATTTGTATTCTCATATATTCTTTTGTATTCTTAAATTTTTCGGTCTTTGCGCAGTTCCAAAAGAAAGCGAAGGGAAGTTCTAGCGGCTCTAGGCAAGAACCTTAAACTCCCCTGCAGGCATTGCCCGGATTATCTCGTCAAGGCAGCTGCTGCCCAAGCTGAGGAGTTTAGCTATTTTCTTTGCGGCGTCGCTGGGCTTGTTGTCGCCCTGGGTTAGCTTCACGTATTTGCTGCAGCTGGCTGCAACTGCCGCAGCAGGGCCACCCATGATTTTGCCGTTGGCCATGACGCCTACCGCAAGCCCAACCCTCACCGGAACAGGGTTTTTCCTGCCGTAAATCATGAACGCACCCTTGGTGAGGTATTCGCCGGCTTTTGCTTCCTTGCTCACCTGCTCCGGCTTGACATAATAAACATCAACTGACTGCAGCCCCGCCTTCCATGCCCTGGAATAGCTTGCGGTTGCGATTGCAGCTTCTTCTATTGTTGCTGAACCTACAGCGCCTTCGTGGCTGCCGCTTTTCACGACGAAAAAAGGAGAGCCTGCAAGCTCTGTGTGGAATACAAGGTCGCCTTTTTCAGCGTGTTTCTTTATTATTATCTCATTCGTGGTTGCATCCCTCCCCCCTATGCACAGGAAGCCCTCTGAGCTGGTGAACCAGCGGAACTTCTCAAACCACTCCCTGACCTGCTTTATTGAGGCAGCGGCTTTCCTTTCAGCAGAAACAGCGAGGTATTCCCTGTCTGAAGCCTCTTTTTCAGAGAGCAGCTGCTGCAGCTTCTTCCGGCTGCGCTCAAGGGCAGCCCTTGCCCCTTCCAGCTTCTTCCTTGCCTTCTTCGCCTTCTCAAAATAAACAGCCGCGTTGCCTTCCACTGATTTCCTTATGTCAAGAATGAGCTTCACCATTGCAATAACTCCCCGCTACCCCACTGCCGGAAGGCCAGGCACGGCAAGCCCGCCGGAACTCTTTAGGATGCTCTGGGCAAGCGTTATCGTCATGAACGCAGCAGTCATCATTATCAGGGAATGCCTCAAGCCTGACGTCATGTCGCCCTCAGCCAGCTTCCCGAGGACAACACCGGCAAAAAACGCCTGTATGAGCGACATTATCAGGAAAATTCCGTTAAGGCTGAGCAGCCAGCCTCCAAGTGAAACAAGGAAATCTGCCGGAGAGGAGAAGTCAAGCTCAGCCTGAAGGTTTATGCCGCCTGCAACCTGGGAAGAGGCAATACCCGTCTCGTCAGTGCTTACCGAGCCGAACTTCACCATGTAAGGAATGAGAAGGTTCTGGATGACAATCATTACCCCAAGGAAAACGAAAAAGATAATGTAGCTCTGCATCACCTGGGCATGGATGCTTGACTTGCGCTCTTCCTTAATCTTCTTGATTTGCAGCAGCGAGTCCGTAACAGCAGTAAGGACGTCCTCTATGTTGCCGCCTGCCTGCTCTGCCTGGATGACCGTGGCAACAGCCCTCCTTATGACCGGGTTCTCTGTCTCCTTCGCAAAATTAATAAACGCCTTGTGGAACGGGATAGACCACTCAATCTGGTTGGCAAGCTTCTTGAGGTAAGGGGCGAGCGTCCCATACTCCCCCTCGGAAACGTGGACAACCGCCTGGGCAGCAGGCATGCCTGACTTGATTGCACCTGAAAGGTTCCTGACAAAGTCAGGGAACCTTGACTCAATTTCCTTCTGGCGCTTGTTCTCCCTCATTATGTCAAGCCAGTAAGGCAGCGTGGCAGCTATCGCAACCACGGCCAGCAGCGGGACAAAGAAGATTTTGCCCCCGAAAAAGTAAAAGTCTGCAAGCAGCAGAACCAGGGCAAAGCCGAGCGCTACCCTGTGCCTGGTCTCAAAAAGTATCTTCACCATAACGTTTATTGGCAGAAAAGCAGTTTAATTAGTTTTCTATTGCGGGGAAGAATGCTGCTGCCCCCTGCCCTATACGTCCGGCTGCGTTATCTGCAGGAACATGAGGAATCCAACATTAAGGAGCGGGATTACCAGGTAAGCGCCAACTGCCATGACAACGTCAACGCCAATCCCTCCAAGGCTGCCTCCCAGAAGGTTGACAAGAGCCATGGCTGCTATGAAGAAAAGCGGCGCAGCAATCAGGAGGCCGGTATAAATATCAGAGTATGTGCTGACTGTCTCGTTATAGCGCTGCCTCTCAAGGTTGTAAGTCAGGGCAGCCTGGTCAGCCTCCTGCCTAAGGTAGCTGTCAAGGTCCCCCCCGGTCTCAATCGTGCTTACCATGCCCTCAAGGAACTCCTTAAAAGGCTGGCTTGGGGTTGTTGCTGCAACAGTCCTGATTGCAGTGAGCAGGTCGTAGCCGAAAATGTTGATGAAGTCCACTACCTTCTTGACCTCTATGCCTATCTCGCCATACTCCTTTGATGCTGATATGAGCTCAAACATGGAAACAGGAGGAACACCTGAAGTTGCAACCGCTGCCATATGGTTAATGCCAAAAGGCATGTTGGTCATGATGTTCCGCCTCCTCTCCTTAATCTTGAGGAACGGGTAGGCATAGAAGATTGTCGCGCAGGAAAAGCCTGCGATCACGCTCAGGATGGCGGCCCTGAGCACAATCTGGTAAATCGGGTAGCCGAATATGAAAAGCAGGGCCAGCAAGAGGAAGAAGGACGAAAAAATAACGAACAAGGTGGCAAGTATCATGATGTTGACGTAAGTATTGGAAAGCACCTTCACGTTGGCTGCCCTGAGCGCATTGTACAGGAAGCCGAAGAATTCAGGGAACGTGTCAACAAGGAACAGGCTGATTTTCCTGACGGTCAGGTTTGCAATCAAACCAACAGAGCTGCCCTGGTAGACCTCGGGCTTCTCAACCTCAAGGATTTTCTTGACCCTCCTCGCTTCCTGAGCCAGCAGGGTGGTGTCAAAGCCTGACAGCCTTTCCTCCTCGTAAAGCTTCCTGCGCATCTCCTTAAGCTTCTTAACATGGACAGGGATGGCTGTTTTCTCACCCAGTATTGGCTCCTGCTTTGACCTGAACTTTTCAGTGAGCTCGCCAACCAGTCCTTTGACAGAGAACCAGCCGAAAGCGAGCCCGGCAGGCTCCTTCTGCTCAGCCAGCGGGGTTTTTTCGCCTGCTTTTGCCTGCCTCTCCATCTGCACAATCTCTTCAACAAAAATCCCTTTCTTGACTTTATTAGGATTAAGCATGCCCGCGAGTGCGGAGAATACCCCCTGCCTTTGCGCTCCCGCCGGTGAAGGCTCTTTCTTAGGCGCGTAGAATTCCGAAGGTGATTTTGCAGCTGCGGGTTTCCTTGAGCCCATCTTTCCCGCTACGCGGCCAAGCGACCTGGCTGCCGTGACTGGAACATCAATGGCAAACTTAATGGCTGCTTTTGCAGCAGATGCCAGCGATTGCAGCAGGTGCGCCCTGCTTTTCACGACCTCTGCAGCTGCAAACTGGATTGGCTGCTTAACCTGCCTGGGGCTTATCCCGAACTTTGCTTTGCCTTCCTTTGCAGCCCTCCTCTCACCGGCCTCAATCTCTTTCACAACCTCCTCAAATGCCGGAATGCCTTCCCTCAGCCTGCCGAGCCTGCCGGATTTTGCTGCTGAATCTTGGAGCTGCCCAAGCTGCAAGGGGCTGATGTTTTTTGCCTCCAGCAGGCGCTTAAGGCGGCCAATCTCGTTATCAATGTTGAAAACTTCAATGCGCCCGGCCTCGCCTTTTTCCGCAGTAGCAACTGAAGCGGCAGGTGAAGCAGCGCCCTTTGGGGCAGTGAAAACAGAGGCTTTTCCCTTGCCTTTCACAGCCAGGCTGCTGAAAGAATTATCGTCGTACACCAGGGCAGTGGCCTGCGAGATTATGAACTCAACCTTCTTCAGGAGGGAATAAATGTATGCGCTGTAGTAGCCTGACAACTCCTCCCTTGTCCTGCCCCTGAGCAGCGCCTTCTGCTTTTCCTGGAACTCAAGGTAGCCAAAACGGCCATCCTCATAATCCCTGCCAAGCTTCCTGAGGCTTGCAAATAAAGCATCCCTCTGGCCTGAGTAAACTTCAAGTTCCTTAAGCAGCTCGGCAACCTCTGCCAGCAGCTGCCGCGCATTTTTATGCGTCATGCCCCTTTGACCCCTCCAATCAGCCCTTTACTTTCCCCTGAAGCTGCAGCAGGGCGCTCTTTGAACGCACCAGCTCAGAAAGTATGCTGCTCTTGATGGCTTTCATCTCCCGCTGCACATGCCCAAGCTCGCTTTCATCCCTGATTTCGGAATTGGCATGCTTCTCGTAGAGCTCAGCCAGCATCGCAGCTTTTGAGATATGCCTGCCCAGCTCTGCCAGCGGATTCTGCATTGTGTTTTGCTTTTGCATTTTTATTATGCTTATTTTATGCCGAAAAACGCCTTGACCCCTTCCGGGTCCTTGTAGTACTCGTTAACGACCCTGGTCACGTCCCTGTAGTGCGTCATGTTCTTTTCAAGCAGCTTTGACAAGAGAAGGCCCCGGACACGCATTTCCTCCTCAAGCTCCCTGATTGCGGCGCCTGTGCGCTTGCTGATTATGGACATAATGTGCGAGTTGCCGTTGAAAACAAACGTGTCCTCAATCTGGTTCCACTCGAAAAGCGTGTTTGAATCAACAGTGCCAACCTGCTGCTTCACCTCAATTATTTCCTTAACATCCTTTACCCGCCTGATGTTCCTCCTCTGGTCCTTGACATGCATAACGCTGCAAACAATGTCCAGGCTGTCAACGAGGGAAGCGGGGAGGTTAATTGGAGGGGTTTCCAGCCTCCTAATCAATGTCTCCACAGAGGATGCGTGGAACGTGCTGAAGCTCGGATGGCCTGAAGCCATGCCCTGGAACAGGACATAGGTTTCCTTGCCCCTGACCTCTCCCACAACAACATAGTCAGGGTTCTGCCTGAAGGTTTCCCTCAGCAGGTCAAACAGGCTAATCTCGCCATACTGCTTCCCAAGCAGGTTGGGAATGCCAAAGCCGACCCTGCCGACAGCAGGAATCCAGTTCTCATGCGCGAGGTTAAGCTCCCGGGTATCCTCTATCGATACAATCCTTGCCTCGGGAGGCACAAACTGCAGGATGGAATTAAGGAAAGTAGTCTTGCCTGACGCTGTCTCGCCTATTGCCATAATGTTAAACTTGTTCTCAATAGCCAGCCACAGGAACCCAAATATATCAGGGCTCGCGGTCTTGTAGCCAAGAAGGTGGACAGGCGTCAGCGGGTCCTTGGTGAACTTCCTTATCGTGAATGTAGGGCCGTGGGCGGTAACATCACTGGTGTAAGTGGCGTTGACACGGCTGTTGTGACAGCAAATTCCACCGGCGCCTCCGATAAAGTTCTCATCGCCTTCCACTGAGAAATCGTAAACATATTCCGCAGATGACCCAACCTCCTCGATCTGCTTTATCTTAACAAAACCCAAGTCGCCGCCAATTAGGCCCTTCATTACCTTGATCTCATTCAGAAGCAGCTTTCCTTTCTCTGTGAGTTCGTTATCCGCAATGAAGCTCCTCTTCCCCCACTCGTTGAGAAATTTGTGAGGGGCAAGTGTAAGATTTGCAAATCGCTCATACCTCTTATCTGACAGTATTTCCAGAAGCCTTGCCCTGCTTATCCTCTTGTTTCTGAGCCTCAAATGGGTCTCCTTAAACGGGTTGAAAACTTCAACAGGCACCATATACGGGTATTCGAGCTTTTTTGTGAGCAGCCTTTGCGTGTAGTTCACATCCGAGGTTACTTCCCTAACTCCATCAAATTTTGCTGTTTTTGTCCTTCTCTGAAAGGAGATTACTTTATCAGTGAAAAGAGCCAAATACGCCACATCAGAAATCAGCTTATCGCTTACCGTGTAGCCGTAATCGCCTTCCCACCACGCTTTCAGGAATTCCTCCTGAAGCTCCCTGCCTACATTAAACATTATCTCCGGAACCGCCTTATTCCTTGCGCCCTTGGCAAGCCTTAAAACTTCCTTGCACAGTATCCAAAGGGCGTAGCTGTTTACCTTAACCTTCACACCATTTTTGCCATCAGGCTCGATGTGAATGTCAAGGTTAAAGTGGCCCTTCATTGTCTGCCTTATCTCTTCAACAATGTGTGTTTCTTTCCTGTTCAGGGCAAACCAAAGATAATACGCGTTGCTGGTGTCCGAATACCAGCCCTCTGCGACGTAATAGCCAAGGAGCCTTGCAAGGGCCTTGTCAACTTTCAAAAAGGCCGGAATTCCAACAGCAGAAGTAGGCCTGACAGTGCACTTCCGGAGAGATTCTTCCTGAAGCAGCGAATAAAGCTTCAGCGGCAGTATTCTCTTTTGCCGAAGCTCATAGTAAGCTTCGTAAGGGTGTTTGTAGTTTTCGGCAAGGTAAGCCCTTATCTGCCCTTTATTCTCCTCATAAACAGCCGAAGGAACATTGTCAAGGACAAGCTCGCCAGAGTATGGCGTCTTGGCAAGCTCGGCAGCAACGTTTATCTCAGCAACAGAAGGCTGGTCAGGTATCTTCAGGGGAACCGCCACATAATCCCCTTCCTTAAGTTCCGAAGTTTTCCTAGTAGCAACTCCTTCCCTTGTGAGGGCGAAAAGGCTGTGGGCGGCCGTAAGTGTGACTTCCCTTCCTGTTTCAAGCTTCAGCCTAGGCAGCTTTTCGCCTGGCTTCAAGCGATGCCTGTAAACGTAGCTGACAGGCTTCCATGAAATTTTCAGGTCCTTACCAAAGCACGGAACTTCCAGCTTGGAAACGGCGACAGGGCCATCTCCTGAGCCGTAATAGGAATCCACAACTTCGCCAATTTTACCAACTTTAACAACCCCATCCTTTTTGTAAACAACCTGCTCGTTAAAATCCAAGCTGCCATCCGGAAGGCTGCCGTCAAGCAGCGGCTTGGCATAGCTCACATACCTCCCGGTCTTCTGGGCGAGCTTCTCAACAAAGTCAACCAGCCGCTTCATCTCGGGGAAGGCAATGTTGGTCCTCATGTTCTGGTATCTCCTGTGCACGATGTAGATTGGCGTGTCAACGCCGTTGCACTCAATGTCCTCAATGTAGAAGTCATGCATCATCGGCTCAATCTCATTCATGCCGACAAAGTCGCGGTAGACATAGTACATTATCTTGAGGTAAGCCTGCCTTGAAACCTTGGCACCAAGCTCAGCGAGGATTGACTGGACGTTCTTTTCAAGGTACTTGATAATGAGCTCAGACTTTGATGCATAGGCATAGCTGATGTTAATCATCTCCTCAAGGCCCAGCTGGATGAGCTTAAGCAGCTCCTTCTCAGTGTCTGTCAGGAGGACTTCCTCAACAGAATACAGAAGCTCCTTTGCAGTATTGTCCCAGTAAATGTGGGCAAAGGCATAAGGAGGCAGCAAAGGGTAGCGGACATTAATCTTCTCCTTGACGCTGATGTCAGGAAGCTTGACAAACCTCGGCCTCAAATCAATAAAGAACTCCGGAGCAAGTCCTGCTTCGGCAGGACTGCTCAGTCGGCTGCTGCCGACTTGAGCGCCCTGCTCGCCTGCTGTAATGGTTGGCTGTGAGGGTTGGAGACCCTGCCCTACCTGCTGGGGAGTGAGCTGAATCTGGGGCTTTACCTGTTCATGAGCTGCCTTTTCCAAAGAAACTGCCTCAGCCATTCACTCATTCACCGCTTTTCACGATTTTTAGTATCACAGCCGCTTCACTGTCACAACAGCCGCAACTGCAGCAGCAGCTATAACTACTGCCCACTGCGCTACATCCTGATTGTCCAGTACACTATAGTGCTGATTTGTTGATTTTTGTATACTGGAATATTTAAAGGTTTAGGTTTGGCGAACAGCGCTCAGGCGGCACTGGATTACAGCCGCGCAAGGCTGAGAAGGGGGCCGCCAAGGAAGGCAAACACGAGCAGGTTGAAAAGCGTGTTGACAATGACGAAGTAGATTATCTTGGGCACGGCCTCAATGCCGCCTGCCGTGAGGTAAATGGCATCTGAGACGACGTGGAATATTACCAGGGCGATCATACCAGTTACAACCACGCCAACGCCGAAGTTCACTATCAGCAGCTGGGCAACCCCTCCTGATATGCCGCGGGAAATCGCGTAAAACATCGTGTTCACGTCAACCCCTGAGCTTATGATTTCCGAGGCAACAGTGGTTATGACGCCAAACAGCGCCCCAACAAGGGGACCGTAAGCTGCGCCCGTGATAACAGTGCCAAACGTGACCAGCTCAACAGCAGAAGGGAACCTGAATGTCCGCTTGTAGATGGTTGAGTAGGAAGCGGCAAAACCCAAGGCGCCAACAAGCAGGATGTCTTTAACGTGCCTGCCAAAGAGAAGCATGACAAGGAGCACTGCAAGCATGATAAAGATTGTTTTTGGCGTCAGGGATTTCCGGAAGTTCTTTACAAACTCAGCAGCCTGCCTAGCGAGCACAGAAGCATACGCATTCACATGGCTGTTTTCCTTTTTGAAGAAGCTGCTGAACTTTGGATTCTCTGTTGCAGCCGCGGCTGCTTTGGAAGCGAAAACAGGACTCATATGCGTCAGGAACAGCAGTTGCGCGACCGATTATTTAAACGTTTTTAATCAAGCTGCAACAGGCGGAAAAGAAAAGTTTATATATTAGTTATATTTTAAGTATAATTAGTTAAACTTTAAGTTAATCTAGAGGCGGACACCATGATTATTGGCAAAATAAGAAGATGGGGCAACTCAATGGCGCTGTTGATACCAAAGGATGAAGCGACAAGCTTAAACCTGAGTGAGGACCAGGAAGTTGCCGTAGAGATTACGAAAAAGGATAACCCACTAAAGGAACTGTTTGGATTCAGCAGAATGAATAAGATAACCAGAAAGGAGTTTTTGGAAGCCAGAAAGGGCCTTGAAAGCAAGTGGTTCTGAAAATGAAATGCCTTGATACTTATGCGCTTGTGGAAATTAACAACGGCAACCCGAAGTTTGCGGATTTGCTAAATGAGGAAGCAATAATCACTGACATTATAATGGCAGAATTCTACGGCTATCTTTACAGGAAGTATGATTTAAAAACGGCAGATTACTGGCACAAAAGACTAAGCTTCTTTTGCAAGCCTGTTTCGAGGGATACCATGATAAAGGCAGTGAGGTTCAAAGTCGACAACAACAAGAAAAACCTGTCATTTTTCGATTGCGTAGGCTACATCTTTGCAATTGAAAACGGCATGAAGTTTGTAACAGGCGACAAGGAATTTCGCAACAAGCCGGGAGTTGAGTTTGTAAGCTGAGGGTTACTTCACCTTGAAGTTCTCTATAGTTGCGCGAAGGAAGTCTGCCTTGCTATCCAGGCTGAGAAGAAGGTCGTAGTCGTAAATAGTGGAGTTCACATGGGTGCTGAGCGTGGCAGAGGCAAGGCCTGTTCCTGACTGGAGCAGCTCATTGTAGCCTGTGCCGTTTGTCGTGCTGGCGTTCTGGTTTATGAAGAAGGTGAACGTGCCTGTCGTGCTGGCTCCGGTGTCCTTGAATGTAATGTAGCTTACCAGGGCAGAGGTGTTGACTGTTGCATGGTTTGACTTGCTGCCGAACCTTGTGAAGTTAACAAGTATCCTTGAGTTTTGGATTATGAACGAGCCGGGGTATTCTGCTGCTGAGACGTCAACGTCAGAAGCTATGACAAGGTTGCCAAGCTCAATCCTCGTCTTCGGCTCAATAATCTTTGATGTAGTCTCAATCTTCCACCTCAGCTTGCTGTCCTCCACCTTCACAGTGCCTTCAGAAACCTCAAGGGGCACAACACGCTGCGAGCCCTGCCCTTCCTTTGCAATTTCCTGAATCTGCTGGTCAAGGGCTGTGAACGCATTCCTGGCCCTGTTCACGTCGCTCCTTTCCTGAAGCTTCTTAATCAGCGGAATCCCTCCCTGTATCACAATGGTAAGGACAACCACTCCTACAAGGACGTAGATTACGGCAGAAACCCAAATCTCTCCTTTTTTGGATTGGGTGTGGTTTGCCATTATTAACCCTGCTTGTCCGGTATGAAGAGCAGCGTGACAAGATTCACCAGCTTACCCTTATAAAGGACAGGCTTTACTGTCTTGACAAGCTGCTTTGCCTTCACTACCACAAACTCACATCACAAATATTTGAACCGACTTTAGTACAGTCATTTGTGCAGCTTCCAAGAGCTCTAATGAGAGTAAAATCGGCAGTTGTTGAGCCGGAAGTAACACCAATGCTAAGCGCTGTCGCATCATCATACCCATCACTTGCCTTACTGGCAACAACATCGTACGTTCCAGAAGGCACACTGCTGATGGAATAAGTGCCAGCCGGACTAGTAACACCTGAAAAAGCCGTGCCCAACACCCTCACTGCTGCCCCCCCAACCGGCTCACCGCTAACGTTCCTTACAGTGCCAACAACATTCCCAGCCGCCAGCAAAAGCTGAAAGTCAACAACATTCGTCTGGAAAGGCAGCACAGGCTGATTTGCCTTCACAACATCAACATACCCGGACTTTGACGCTGTCACATCATAAGTGAAAGCATCAACGCTGCTGACCACGTAGGTCCCATCAGCTGCCGTAATTGCAGAATAAGCAATACCCTGGTTCGGCGGCGTTCCCACCATGTTCACTGTTACCCCGCCAATTGAAGCGGCTGTAGTGGAATCAGTTACCATTCCAGCCACTGCCCCTGCAGGATTCTGCCACTGCCCCGGGTCACACACTTCAACCTTCCCATCACCATGCACATCAGCACTAACCTCACTCTTCCAATTCGAACCCCACACGCCAGCCAAATCACTACCGAAAAAAGTAGACGCCACCAGCTTAACATCAGAATAACACTTCCCAGCATAAACACAATCACTCTGCTTATCACACAACACCCTATCAAACAAGTCAGAAGTGCACACCCCAACCTTGCAGTCCCTCACCCTCACAAAAAAGTCCTCATTCAAATCATCACCAAAACACCTCTCCTCATTCGGAAGAAGCTTGGTTGTTGCCTTCCTCTCACCCTTACTATCCTGAAACTGCGTATCAACCAGCATCTTGCTCGCAACCTTCTGACTCAACTCCTCCTGCCCGCCAGTGCAAGAAACCTGAGCAAAACCCGGCCTGCCAACAACATAACCACTACCAACAGCAGCCACAGGACTGCCTGTCAAAAGCCCGGAAACCAACGCATCATGATGAGCCTGCATCTCAGAAGCAGAAGAACCATAAGTAAAGCCACCCCTCACTGCAACCTTAATAAGGTAAGAATTAGCAGTACCCAACCAATCAGTCACTTCACCCCAAACATAATAACTCTTCCCACCCTCCCTGGCAATAACAGGAGCGCCCCAGAAGCTGCCAGCGCAGCCATACTGGTCGTAATTTCTATTCCTAGGCCAAGGCGCAATCAACCCCTTCTTTGAAGAGTAAACACCACTACCCACCCCACAGCCAGAAAGCTGGCTGTCGCCATCATCATCAAACACTCGTTCACGGTTATCCTTCACATAAACATACTCCACACCATCCTTATCAGCCCAAAAATCAAACAAGCCAATGCTACTACCACTCACAGCAACAGAAGCACTGCCAACTTTTGAACCGCCAATAAGAGAAGAAGCATCAACAGAATAAGAATAAATGTTAGCGCTAGCCCACGCAAAGTAAACCTTCCCATTATAAGCCCTGACCTTAAAGCCTGAAGCTCCTTTTGCACACTCAACACCACCAGGACAGCTAAGCTTAAAAACAGTCTTAACACTTCCCGAGCCGTCAAAATTCGCAGAAACAACACTCACAACAGGTATGGTTATGGTAACAGGCTGCTGCTCATCAAAATAGCCATACCACGCACCCAAGTTGTCATCATACCAGCAAAAGCCAAGCGCGCAATTACCAACAGTGCTGGTCCTC
>JACPCV010000004.1 GCA_016184345.1 Candidatus Woesearchaeota archaeon
AAGTGCCGTTCAGCCCGCACCCAGCGGGCTGAAATCTTCTGTAGATTGCTGCTGCAAAACCTTTTTTCTTTACTCAAAGCGAGATTCAGGACACTGCCCCAAACCAACAGTTCTTTAAGAACCTTAGTTTGTTCAGAATCATTTGTCATTGCCCACCACCCAATTTACCTTTTGCAATATCAAGCTGGTCACACCAATCAGCAAAGGCTGTTCTTATTCTGTTGAAGTCTCTATCATTTAAAGGGTTGTTGTGAGCAATGATTCTTCTCGATAAGTTTATAGTCCTCAACATATGTTCATAGAATGACTTCTCTTGATTCAAAACAGGTTTAAAATCTGGAAAATAATGTTCAATTATCTTTTTGAGATGCTCAAGATCTGTGTAGTAAATCTCATGAGCCCCTCTTTTTCCATGAAATCTATGTTCATTCTCAGCATTCTTTCTTCGTTGAACTTCCGTATCGATACTTCTAAGATGATTGTTGCCAGTTATCTTAACATTCCACCAGTCCTTACCATACTTACCTACCAGAACCAAGTTTATGAAGTTCCTGATTGAGTTTTCAAACACGTAAAAGAGCGGATAATATTCTGCCATTTTTCGTGCGTCTGTGATTACAGAAGATGGAAGTAAAGGTTCATTAATTCCTTGGAATGTTTTGTCAATGTTTATTGTAACAGTTTTCTTTGTTTCGCTAACGGTCTTTTTACCAGTTTTGGATGCAATAGAGGAAAAACTTGGAACTGCAGTCCGTGCACTTCTTATTACATCTTCGCCGAAGTACTTCTTAAGGGGTATTTTGTATTTGTGAGCTAACAGGCAAGCAGCTTCTTCCTTCGTTATCATGCAATCATTCTCAACTTGCTGGATAGCACGATAAACTTGAGCTATTTTAACACCGCTGTGTTGCTTCAACTCCGCAATCAAGTCAGGACTTAAAATTTTGTTTCACCTTCCGTTTCAGAATTAGTAGAAACACCTTCCCCATTCATTGGAGATTCTGCTTCCTCTTGTTTTTGTAGTTTTGGTGTTTCTATCCCTACCTCCTCAAGAGACACCATTCTCTGATATCGTCCTTTATACTTGTTAGACGGAATAAGAATGCCCAGCTTTGACCACTTCTGCCAATAGTTGTAGATGGTAACATTGCTAACGCCAACTTCTGCAGCTACCTCATTTGTGCTTCTACCATCGGATGATTCGTAGATTTTCTTTTCCTTATCGGACCTCAAAGTAGCTATAAGTATTTCTTTGAGCTTCAACTTACCTTCAAAGCGTTGCCACTTAAGCTGTTCCTGCAACAGTTGAATTATCTCGTCTGTTCTATCTCCGTTCATAATATTCACCTACTGAATTGGTTGCACTGCCACTGCAGCAACAGGCTTGTCTTCTTGTAGCTCAGCTTCAGTTTCTGGTGCTTCTTTCTTTCCTATCTTACCTGCTTTCCTCAGTGCTGAAATCTGAGCATCTATGTTATTTCTTGACTTCCCAAGTACTTCCGCAATTTCTTGGATTGGCATACCAAACTCATTATAGAGTTCAAGGACTTGCTCCCCTATCGTTGCTTTCTCTCCTTTCTGCTCCATCCTGTTCTTCAACATCAGGCGAGCCATCAGATCCAATCGACTCGCCATCCTCTCCAGCGGGTCGTCCTGTTTCTTTGCTGTCATCTTCCAACACCTCCATTGTTTCTTTTAGAGTATACAATTTGACAGGGTTTCCATACCTGTTTTCGTAGATTATGCCTGAACTCTTCCAAGACTGCATAATTTTGCTCATGGTTGGCTGTTTAACACCAACATGTCTTGCAAGCTCAGTTACACCCTTACTACCATCACAAGCATTGTAACCCTTAATGTATGAAGCTGGATTTCTCTTTCTTTTAGATACTATTTCCAGAAGTTTTTCCTCAGGGAAAGCCTGTCTTGCATTTAACTCGATAAGAACCTTGAGCAGTATGCTCTCCTCAATATTGACTACTATAAGCTCCTTTTTCAATTCCTGCAGCAGTGTCATTGCCTTCGGCAGCAGTTGTGCTAGCATCATATTGTCGATTTTCAACACCCCAACCTATGTAAGACCTCACAGAAACTTAACAGATATAAATATATTTGTGTTTTACAATATACGTTATAGCACGCATCAAAGACAGCTTTAATTTTGAAATTCGTTTTAACCATACAAGTATGGCGAAATAAGGCAGAGTCGTGAGTGAGTAATCCCCTATAAGTTAAAACTGCCCTTTTAAAAGCTTTTCCCACATAGCATAATTTGTTGATGAGAGATGAACGCCTGAGAAGGAGAAACTCGTGTTTATAAGCCAACTAACTGCCAACTTTAACTGAACATAAATACTGCAGAGGTGAGAAAGCAGCTGCCTGCCCTGTGACCGCAAAGGTTTAAATAGGACAACGCTGAATGAGTAAGGTGCCATGATAAGAGGACAGAGAATAACCATAATCCGGATATCAAGGCCAAACCGGCAGAATGTTAATGACGAGTTGAAATGGCTGGGCCATTCTCTTGGGCTTTTCAGCGAAAGGGATAAGGACAGCTCGCTGTACAGGCTTTTTGTTGAGCTCATAAAAAGCTGCAAAGGCGGCAGGCCGATGACAAGCGACGAGCTTGCAGGGAGACTTGACCTGACAAGGGGCACAGTTGTCCACCACCTCAACAAGCTTCTGGAGTCCGGCATAGTTGTTGAGGACAGGAACATGTATGCGCTCCGAGTAGGAAACCTTGAAGTGCTGATAGATGAGCTGCGAAAGGACGTGCGCAGGGCAATGGACGACCTGAAAGAGATAGCAAGGCAGATTGATGAAGAACTTAAATTGTAAAATTAAAAAATTGGATTAAGAAATCAGAAAGTCTCTTCCTGCGAGCCGCCACCGGCTGCTGCCTGCTGCATCTCCTCTGCCTGCACATTCGTGGCTCCCATCTTTGCCCTGTAAATCTGAGCAAACGAGGGAGTGGCTATAATATAATCATCGCCGAAACCTGCAAGGTCGCCGGAAATCGCGTCAGTCGTCTTCTTGAGCTTGCTGATTGCGCGCTTGAGCTCTATGATGTCTTTGTCCTTCAAGGGCCTGATGTTTATCACGGCAATGGTGCTGCCGTCCCTCAGGGAATCAACAATGGTCTTTATGTCCTGGAAGTTCTCCATGACAAAAGGCCTCACCGTTACCTTGCCCTTGCGCTCGCTTGAGGCAGTGTCAAGCTCAACATACTCCTGCTCGCCGCCCTGCTCAATGCCTTCCGGCTCGCTGCCGCCCATCAAACCAGTTATCTTAGCCTTTACGTTCGAGAAAAAATCAGCCATTTTCAATCCCTCAACTTTTTTAATTGATTTTACTGCACTCTCCACAATGAAGCGGATATTTAAAGTTTGTGTTTTACCGTGCAAAAATGTCATCCAAAGCAGTGGTGATAAAGTTTGCAACAGTTATCAGGCAATCTCCCGCAGTAAAAATAATTAACTTTTAATAGTCATCACAGCAAAGGCATTTTTTACCAACATGGCACCGATGATAATAATAAATTTCAAAGCGTACAAGGAAGCAACAGGCGAAAACGCTGTAAAGCTCGCCAAGGCATGCGAGGCAGCAGCAAAGAAAGCAAAAGGCAGGGCAAAAGTTACTGTTGCTGTGCAGGCGGCAGACATTTTCAGGGTGGCTGCTGCTGTTGACACTAAGGTTGTTGCGGTTTTTGCACAGCACATTGACGCAAACGGGCAGGGAAAATCCACGGGCTTCATTACTGCCGAGGCTGTCAGGGATGCCGGAGCTTCAGGAACTCTGCTGAACCATGCTGAACATAAGATTACCGACATCGCGAAGCGCATTGCAACTGCAAAAGCAGCAGGCCTTGCAACAGTAGTGTGCGCTGCGAATGTTGCAGAGGCCAAAGCGATAGCATCACTCACGCCCTCTCCTGATTACATAGCAGTTGAGCCTCCTGAGCTTATTGGAGGGAAGGTTTCTGTATCAAAGGCAAAGCCTGAGGTTGTTTCTGACTCTGTGGCTGCGGTGAAAAGCGCGGGCAGCAGCATAAAAGTGCTGTGCGGGGCAGGCGTCAACAGCGGGGAAGACGTTAAAAAGGCGCTGGAGCTCGGCACAGAAGGCATACTCGTTGCAAGCTCTGTTGTGCTTGCGAATGACCCGGAAGAAGCTCTGCTTGGGCTGATTGAAGGGGTTGCTTAATGGCACAAAAGATGGTAAAAATCAGATTGGGAATATCCCAAAGAATGTATAGGCAGATGAAACAGCATCCCGAGGTAAACTGGAATGATGCGGCAATAAGCGGCATAGCCGAGCGGTTTGCTGCGGAAGGCATAATTCTCGGTGGCAAAAGTCGACAAAAACCATAGAAAAACACCACAAACTTTAAATAGGACTGGAAAATCCTCACGGCTGCGATTTAACGACTTTTAGGCGGAACTTCGCGATTTCAAGCTGAAAAACAAGCACTAAACGGAGGAATCTGAAAATGGCCAGGACAAAGGAGCACATAAACCTGATATTTATCGGTCACGTAGACCACGGCAAGTCAACCACAGTAGGCAGGCTGCTTTACGACACAAAGAACATAGACGAGCAGACCATGAGGAAGCTCCAGGACAGGGCAAAGGAAGTAGGCAAGCCCGGCTTTGAGTTCGCGTTCGCAATGGACACCCTGGAAGAGGAGCAGAAGAGGGGCGTCACAATTGACCTCAGCCACAAGAGATTTGAGACAGACAAATACTACTTCACCATCATAGACGCGCCTGGCCACAGGGACTTCATCAAGAACATGATAACAGGCACAAGCCAGGCAGACGCCGCAGTCATCGTAGTCTCGGCAAACAAGGGCGAGGCAGAAGCAGGCCTCAAGAGGCCGGACGAGGCAGGGCCAGGAGGCCAGGCATACGAGCACATATTCCTCTCAAGGACGCTCGGCGTACAGCAGCTGGTAGTTGCGGTCAACAAGATGGACATGGTCCAGTACGACCAGAAGCGGTTCGAGGAAGTCAAGAACAACATTTCCCAGATACTCAAGGGCGTTGGCTTTGACGTAACAAAGATACAGTTCGTGCCAACCGCATCATACCTTGGAGACAACCTCACCAAAAAGTCAGAAAAGATGCCCTGGTATGCCGGGCCGACACTCCTTGATGCGATGAACAGCCTCAAGGCGCCGGAGAAGCCAACACAGCTTCCGCTCAGGCTGCCAATACAGGACGTCTATGAAATCAAGGGCATAGGAGCTGTGCCTGTCGGAAGAGTGGAAACAGGCGTCATGAAGGTCAACGACAAGATAATTGCAGTCCCGGCAAGGGAAGGCAAGGGAGTTACCGGCGAAGTCAAGAGCATAGAGATGCACCATGAAGCACTCCAGCAGGCAGAGCCAGGCGACAACGTAGGCTTCTCAGTAAGGGGAATGAACAAGCAGGACATAGCAAGGGGAGACTGCATAGGCCATGTAACAAACCCGCCAACAGTCGCGAAGGAGTTCACTGCAAGGATAGTCGTGCTGAACCACCCGAACGTCTTAACCGTGGGCTACACTCCAGTGTTCCACATACACACTGCACAGATTGCATGCAAGATTACCGAGCTGGTCAAGAAGATTAACCCGGCAACGGGCGAGACGCTGCAGGAGAAGCCTGACTTCCTCAAGAACGGCGAGGTAGCCATAGTCAAGGTCCAGCCGACAGCCGGCCACGGCCTAGTAATTGAGAAGCAGCAGGACATCCCGCAGATGGCAAGGTTCGCAATCAGGGATTCCGGAAGCACAGTGGCAGCAGGCCAGTGCATTGACGTTGTGAAGAAGTAAAATTCTTGATTTCTTCTTTATTTTTTATTCTTTTTTTCCTTATTTTTAAGAAACAGTTACCTTTATAAATCACCAGCTAATTCTCAAACAGCAGCGGCAACGTAATACCGTGAATATCACGTTAAACCTGTTATTGTTGTCGGGTACAAAACATGCAACGCGCAAGGATAAAGCTGGCAAGCACGGACATAGAAAAGATAAACTCCGTATGCACATCCATCAAGGACATAGTTGAAAGAACAGGCGTTGACATGCACGGCCCGATACCTCTTCCTACGAAAAAGCTCAAAGTCACAACCAGGAAATGCCCATGCGGAGACGGCAAGGCAACCTGGGACAGGTTTGAGATGCGAATCCACAAAAGGCTCATTGACCTCGGCACTGACGAAAGGGCACTGCGCCTGGTCATGAGGGTCCCAATTCCAGAAGGGCTCAATATTGAGATAGAAATGATTGAGAAGTAGGCTGTTTTCTGAAAGTTCTGGTAAAATAATTCGGCTTTCCCGCAAAATTTACGAAAATTTGGCCAAATGACGCAAGAAATTTGCAGGAAACCGCAATATTTGCAGCTGCTCCACAAGGCTTGCGGGAAAACGGCAGAAAGGCATAATAAGGCAATAATTTCTTAACCAAACGAAAGCATTAAATATGCACGGGTATACTTCAAGTATACCATGAGCAAAATGACAACGGTGAAGCTTCAAATAAGGACAAAGGCAACTTTGGATGAGCTAAAAGATGAAGGAGAAACGTACGATGCAGTTATAAGCAAATTGGCATCTCAGGCAAAAGAAAAAATCCTAAAAAGCGAGCTGGCTAAAGCGTATAAGAGCTTGGACAGGGATGAGCTGAAGATTTTAGAGGACTGGGAAGCTTCTTCTAATGAACTTGAAGAATGATGAGAATGACAGAAGTAAAAAGAGGGGATATCTGGCTCGTCAACCTTGACCCGACAACTGGCCATGAGATTAAAAAATCCAGGCCTGCAGTCATCATCCAAAACGACCTCGGCAATAAATTCAGTCCAATAACGATAATAGCTCCTTTAACTTCCCAAAAACTGGAAAGCATTTACCCATTTGAGGTTTTGTTAATGAAGAAAAATTTCGGACTGGAGAAAGACTCAAAAGCCCTCCTGAACCAGATAAGGGCAATAGACAAAAAAAGACTTATAAGAAGGCTGGGAAAGGTGGACATCGACACGTTGGAAAAAATAGACTATGCAATCAAGATTAGCCTTGGGCTGTTAAAACTTTGACACGCCAACAGCTAAACAATCAAGTTTAAATACTACTGCGTGACCCTTTTAACAAAAGCCCAAGTCGAGATGCGCTCGACTGGGCCCCGTCGCAACAGCGACGTGGGGTTCAATCCAAAAGTTAAATCCAAAATTTAAGAATTTAGGGGGTTTGGCGAAATCGCAGGCGAAGACCGAAGCTACGTGAAGCTGATATCTGGCAGTTCTGTGCCGGTGCTTGCAAAGGAGATTTCTAAGAACGTCGGAATACCTTTAGTCAAGGCGGACATCGGAAAGTTCCCAAACGGCGAGACAAGGGTGGAAATCCTCGAGTCTGTAAGGGGGGCAGATGTCTTTATCATCCAGTCAACATGCCCGCCAGTGAATGACAACATCATGGAGCTCCTGCTGGTGATGGACGCGCTGAGAAGGGCGTCTGCAAGCTCAATAAACCTCCTCGTGCCTTACTTCGGCTACTCAAAGCAGGACAAGAAGAAAACAGGCAGGGAACCTATTTCTGCCAAAGTGGTTGCAGACATGATGGGCGCAGCAAGGGCTGCAAGGATTGTCACGGTTGACCTGCACGCACAGCAAATAGAAGGCTTTTTTGACATGCCAGTAGACAACCTGTCAGCCATCTACCAGTTCGCTGAGTTCTTCAAGGAGAAGAAAATCGAAAACACCGTAGTTGTAACCCCGGATGCGGGAGGCGCAAAAAGAGCCAGAGACTTGGCCAATGCCATGCAGGCAGACAGGATTGCAATTATTGACAAGTACAGGCCTGACTGGAAGAAGGCCAACGCGATGAACGTCATAGGAAAGGTTGAGGACATGAACGCCATAATAATTGACGACTTCATAGACACAGGAGGAAGCATGGTTGAGGCAGTAAAAGCTGTCAGGAACCACAAGGCCAACAAGATATGGGTAGCGTGCACGCACCCCCTGCTGACTGACCCTGCAACTGAAAGGCTGAAAGAGCTCAACGACTCCGGGGAGGTTGAGGGCTTCCTGTTTACAGACACAATACCAATCCCGCAGGAAAAGATGCTCAAGAACTACCACATAGGCTCTGTAGCCCCAATGCTTGCAGACACGATTGAAAGGATTGCAAGGGGATTCTCACTCCACCCATACAAGCCAGCCAACAACAAGAAGTAGCCAAGGACTTATCTTATTTTTTTCTTACAAACCTTTAAAAACACGGCGGGGTTTTCCGGAGCCTATGGCAAACGCGAAAAACAATGAAATTGAAAAGCCTGCAAAGGAGAAGGCTAAAGAAATCAGCAGCAGCCAGAATAAGAAAGACGAACTCTTAAAGGACAAGTACGCAGAGCTGAGGCTGGCGTCTGTGCAGATAAAGCAGCTGCAGCAGCAGCTTGAAGCGCTTGACGAGAAACGGCAGGAACTGGGTAACGCAATCACAAGCCTTGACGAGCTGAAAGGCTCGCAGAAAAAGGCAAAGATGCTCGCACCGGTAACAGAAGGCATGTTCATAAGCGCAACACTGGACAGCAGCGAAGAGCTCATCGTAAACGTCGGAGGAAACGTCTGCGTCAGGAAAACGGTTGAAGAGGCAAAGGGCATGCTGAAAGAAAAGCAGCAGGAAATTTCGGGATACCAGGAAAGCATGCTTGAGGAGCTCAACAAGCTCACAGACCAGGCAGCCGGCCTTGAAGCAGAGCTCGGCCAGATGCTGCAGGACAAGGAGTAGCCGCCATGTTCGGATTTCTCAAGAAAAAGCTCGGCGAAGTAATAAGCAAGTTCTCGGAGAAGGTTAAGGAAGAGCCAAAGGCAGTTGCGGAAATAAAAGAGCCTGAAAAGCCGAAGCTGGAAGCTGCAAAACCAGCTGCTGCTGAAGCGAAAGCCGAGGCAAAAAAAGAAGCTCCTGTTGCAGCAGTACAGGAAAAGGAAAAAGCGGAAGAACGGGTTCAACTAGCCGCCCCTGCTGCAAAGGCCGAGGCCAGGAAAGAGGAGATTAAACCTCAAGCTGCAGACTATGAACAGCCCAAGAAAAAAGGCCTCTTTGAGAAAATCACTGGCACAATCACGGAAGCAGTTACCACTGCGAAAATTTCCGAGGAAAAGTTCGAGCAGATGTTCTCGGACATGGAGATGACTCTGCTTGAGAACAACGCCGCAGTGGAAGTGATTGGCAAGATAAAAGCCGACCTGAAACAAGCCCTGGTTGACAAGCCCCTGCCAAGGGGAAAGATTGAGGAAGCCATAAGGAAAACACTCAGGGGCAGCATAGAAGGGCTGTTCGCATCAGGCTATGACTTTAAAGGGAGCATAAAGAAGCTCGCAGCAGAGAAAAAACCTTACAAGGTAATGTTTGTAGGAATAAACGGCTCAGGCAAAACGACAACGATAGCAAAGATGACGAAGATGCTGCAGGACGAAAAGCTCAAAGTAGTAATCGCGGCAGCAGACACGTTCAGGGCAGCAGCAATACACCAGCTCCAGGAGCACGCTGACAAGCTGGGAGTGAAGCTGATAAAGCACGACTACGGCGCCGACCCTGCGGCAGTTGCATTTGACGCAATAAAATACGCAGAAGCGCACGGCATTGACATCGTGCTCATTGACACTGCAGGAAGGCTGCACTCAAACGTAAACCTTGTTGACGAGATGAAGAAAATTGCAAGGGTCGCAAAGCCGGACATGAAGGTATTTGTAGGGGAAAGCATAACGGGGAATGACTGCGTTGAGCAGGCAAGGAGCTTCAACGAGGCAATAGGCATTGACGGCATAATATTGTCAAAGGCTGACATTGACGAGAAGGGCGGGGCGGCCATATCAGTAAGCTACATCACCCAGAAGCCAATACTCTTCCTGGGAACAGGGCAGGGGTACGGCGACCTAGAGCAATTTAATGCAGATGCGATTGTTGAGCAGCTGGGACTTTGAACTCATTTCTTAAACCTTATTACTCCCTCACGGTAAACTCCCTGGTGAAGCTTCACAGGCCGCCAGCTGTCCATCACAAGTCCGGCACCAAGCCAGTCTGCAAGCTCCTTCGGGTTTCCTATAGTAGCGGACAAGCCGAGAAGCTGGGCTTTCGGAAGCATCTGCCTCAGCATCGTGATGAGGATTTCCAAGGTTGGGCCGCGGCCGGGGTCATTCAGCAGGTGGATTTCGTCAATAATTATGACTGCTACGGACATTATCCAGGGCGCGTGGTGGCGAATCAGGGAGTCAAGCTTCTCAGCAGTGCAAATGATGAGGTCGTAATCAGCAAGGTAGGAGTCTGAAGAGTCAAAATCACCTATGGACAGGGCAACCTTGAGAAAGGAGCCGTAGCGCTTCTTGAAATCGTTATGCTTTTCGCTGGCAAGCGCTTTCAACGGGACAACGTAAACAGCTTTGCCACGGCGGTTAAGAATAGCTGAAACAGCAGCTAACTCCGCGATTAATGTTTTGCCTGATGCAGTCGGGGTGCATACAAGAAGGTTCTTTCCATCAAGAAGCCCGGCATCAACCGCCTTGACCTGCGCAGGCCTCAGCTCTGAAACACCAGCAGCCGCAATAGCTTCGTGCAATTTGTGGGGGATTTTATCCTTAATCATATCAATATGCATAGCTGCTGCAGTAAGGGAAGAGGTTTAAAATTGTTTGCAGGAATCCGGAAAGTCTGAAAGCATTTCATAAAATAGCCAAATTTACGAAAGAATTCCTACAGAAGCCAGAGGTTAAGCGGACTCATCGGAAAATTTACTGAAAAACGGCAGAAAGGCATAAAAAGCTTGACACAAATAAAGACAGTAAAGTTTAAATAGCCAATTATAATTTATTATAATTTATGGCTGAGCTGTTCAAGGCAAAGGTGAGAAAGGTGGGAGATTCACTTGGCTTTTTAATACCAAAAGAAATAGCAGATAAGGAAAGCATAAAGGAAGGAGAAGAGGTAGAAGTGGGCATTTTGAAACGGAGAAAGCTGGATGCGCTGCTAAAAAAATTGATGGGCTCTGCAAAAGGAGCCGGACCTTTTGAAAGGGACAGGGAAGACCGGCTGGACAGGGAAGGCTACTGAAATGATTTTTGATACTTCTGCATGGGTAGAAATTTTTGAAGGCACTGAGAAAAGCAGATACGCCGCAGATGTGCTGCGAAAAAATGATTGCTTTACCAGCATTGTCACGGTTGCAGAAACAGCCGAATGGTGCGCAAAAAAGGGGCTACGGCACAAAACCAGCGAGTATATTGAGCTTATTAAAACCGGCTCACGGCTTTTAGGATTGGATGAAAGCATAAGCAGAATGGCAGGCGAACTCAACAGGGAAAGGAAAAAAGCAGGCATAAAGTGGGGGATGATAGACTCAATCATAGTTGCAACAGCGCAGGTTTACGGCCTGAAGGTGCTGACAAAAGACAATGCGTTCAGGGACTTGCAGGATGCGGAAGTATTATAGCGAATAATCGCCTGATTGTTTGCAAAAGGATTATAAACTAAAAAAGAAGTTTATTTAATATGGGAAAATGCGATTTATGTGAGGGGAATGCTTCCTGGATGGGCTGTAAGAACTGTGGGTTAAGATCAATAAAACAGAAAAAGGATTGTTATGAATTTGTGTTTAAACGGAAAAAAATAACTTTACCTGCGGAGAAAGATATTTCTTTAGAAGATTTTATTAAAAAAAATAAAGAAACCATCCTTAATTCAATTGAAGAAGAGAAAATGGCTGCTGTTGGTTATTTTAAGGGAAGAATGTGCCCATTTACTCAAGTTAAAGTTGGCGGGACTAAAGCAGCCACACTCGCTTTTACCGGAGCTTCAATGAACGAATTTACTTGGACACATAGCGAATGTTTGCAAAAATATTGTGCTATATGGGATATAAAAAATAAACAATGTTCTATAATGACAATTGCTAAAAAACTACAATAACCAAAACCTTTTTACCTTCCACTCTTTCAGATAGCACTGTTATCACCACCCATAACCGCAATCCTTCTCTTCGGACGGAGGATAGAAATAAAAAAAGAAAAAAGCATAGCTGGTAATGCTTAAACTATTCCCAGTAGTCTTAAGCAGTAATAAGCAGAGCTTATTAATAAACTTTACTAAAAATCCCGGCAAAATAATTCGGCTTTCCCGCAAAATTTACGAAAATTTGGCCAAAAAGCGCAAGAAAAAAGCAAGAAACCAAAACTTCTGCAGCTATACTGAAAGATTTCCGGAAAAACAGCCGAAAGGCATAAGAAAAAAGTTTATTCCATAGCTAGTGTGCCGGGAAAGCACAAGCTGGTCGTGCGCTCGTTTGAAAAACGAGTGACTACCCCAGTAGTCCTGCGGGTTCAAAACCTGTCCTAGGCAAGTAAAGATCCCGCTCCCTGCGCACTATTTCAAATTGCTAAAAAAGATGGTAGCTCACAATCAATGTTGCAGCCAGCAGCGCAATCGTATTCAGCACCTTGATAAGCGGATTTAATGCTGGACCGGAAGTGTCCTTGAAGGGATCTCCTACGGTGTCGCCGACAACTGCTGCCTTGTGGGCATCACTGCCTTTTCCGCCAAGGTTGCCGGCTTCAATGTACTTCTTTGCATTGTCCCAGGCAGCTCCGGATGTGGTCATCGTGATTGCCAGAAGCAGGCCAGCTACTATGGCACCTGCAAGCAGGCCGCCAAGGGCCTCAGGGCCAAGCACAAAGCCAATAATTAGCGGAGCGGCAACTGCTATTATGCCTGGAAGCACGAGTTCCTTCATTGCTGCCTTTGTGCTTATGTCAACGCACCTCGCATAGTCAGGCTTGGCCTTGCCTTTCATCAGGCCGGGAATTTCCTTAAATTGGCGCCGGACTTCAGCAACCATTCCCATGGCAGCGTTGCTCACCGCCCTCATTGTCAGTGAAGAAAAAATGAAAGGCAACAGCCCACCCACGAAGAGGCCGACAACAACCTTCACATCAAAAATGTTAATTACAGTAATTTTTGTAATGTCACCGTAAGCTGCAAACAGCGACAAGGCTGCAAGGCCTGCAGAGCCAATGGCAAACCCCTTGGTAACTGCCTTTGTAGTGTTGCCAACAGCATCCAGCGGGTCTGTGATTTTCCTTACCGAGTCAGGCATCTTGCTCATCTCGGCAATTCCGCCGGCATTATCGGTTATCGGGCCGTAAGCGTCAACTGCAACTATGATAGCTGTCATGGCAAGCATTGCTGTAGCAGCGATTGCAACGCCGTAAAAACCCCCTCCAAAAGTGAAGGCGAGGAACGCGCCTACAACAATGGCGAGGACAGGCACCAGCGTGCTCTCCATTCCCTTGGCAACGCCCATTATAATTACTGTTGCAGAGCCTGTGCTTGCAGAGTTTGCAATCTGCCTCACCGGCTTCCTGCTGGTGGACGTGTAATATTCTGTCACATAGCCAATAATTACAGTAACAGCAAGGCCGACAAGAGCGGAGATGAAGTACCTGTAGTGGTCAAACATGAGCCTGTTGACAATGAAAAAGCCAACAGCAGAAAGCCCCGCACTGACAAGGATGCCATTGTTTAGAGCAGGCCAGATTTTACCTGCAGTAGAGGCTTTCACGAAAAGGCTGCCAATGACAGAAGCCAGGATGGCAACAGCTGCCAGGACAAGCGGCAGGACAAGCTCTGATGCCGAACCGCCAAAGGCTGTCCATGCGAGAAGCATTGCGGCTATAATCGTTACAGTGTAAGACTCGAAGAGGTCAGCAGCCATGCCGGCACAGTCGCCAACATTATCACCGACGTTATCAGCGATTACTGCCGGGTTTCTGGGGTCGTCTTCAGGAATGTTCTTTTCAACCTTGCCGACAAGGTCAGCGCCAACATCAGCGCCCTTGGTGTAGATGCCGCCACCGACCCTTGCAAAAAGGCTGATAAGGCTGGCGCCAAAGCCGAAGCCGATGAGAAGGTTGGGATCTTTCAGGATTAAGTAAAGCACGCTGACGCCTAGGAGACCAAGACCAGCTACTGCAAAGCCGGTGACAGAGCCGCCCTTGAAAGCAACATTAAAAGCGTCTTTCAAACTCCTTGTTGCCGCCTGCGCTGTCCTCACGTTAGCCCTGACCGACACCATCATGCCAATATAGCCAGCCAATGCCGAAAGGAACGCGCCAAGCACAAACGCAGCAGCCAGCACGTACGATTTCAGCACAACAGCAATTACAACAGCCAGAATAGCGGTAATAATTGCAACTGTCTTGTACTGCCTGTTAAGGTAAGCAACAGCACCCTCCCTGATGGCTGAAGCAATTCGCTGCATGGCCTCATTCCCAGAGTCCTGCCTGAGAACCTTCATCGTAGACAAAAGGGCAAACAGCAACGCAACAATGCTGCCGGCAAACGCGAGAACATACAAAACTGACACGCTAACTGCCATAATGATACCACCTCACGACCCTTTTTATAAAATGTTGGCGGAGAGCCAACAGTCTTCGTCTATAAGACGAAGAAAGGTTCGATCCAAAAAATGACAATCTCAACCCGCAGCAGAAAGGGCTTATTTAAAGGTTTCTAATCGGAGATTCGGTAGGCTGCAGCAGTTACAGCTTCACCTTCTATCAGCTTTATGCCCTCTTCCAACGGGACAAGGCAGCCGCCCTTCCAACCGATTAGACCTATATTCAATGCCCGTTGAGCCTTTTCAGCAGGAGTCTTCACTCCTAATTCAGGGTGGCGGTAAAGATATGATGCCAAATCAGCCAGTGATGAAAAACGCGGCGGCGTGGCTTCAGAAGCAGTAGTAGATCCTCCAACAGCTTTAACCAATGCTACATACTGCGGCATTGTTTTTGCCGCAATAGACAGGTGATGATTATAAGGCGTTGAATTATAATAACCTGGGCGATGTACCATTTTAACCACTCTCAATCAAAGATTAAAGAAGCGAAATGACCTTATTCATAAAGTTATTGCCTTTTATCGTGCCAAAGCCGCCGTTCCGGCAGTAGCTCTCGCCAAAGCGCTCAACAAAATCTGATTTGATCCTGCCCCCGCTGAGGATGAACGGCACAGGGTCGGCAGAGTGGCCCTTCATCCCGCAAGGGGTAGCATGGTCTGCTGTCACGACAATCACTGTATTTGCCGTTTTTTGATTGACCTTTTTGGAAAAAAGGTCATGCAGCAGCGGCTGGAAGAAAAACTTGTCAGCTTCCTCAATGCACTGCTTCTTCCCGTTATAATCCCCGTCGTGCCCGAACAGGTCAGGGCCCTTGATGTGAATATATAGGCAGTCAAACTTCTTCAATGCAGCAAGGGTTTTCTCAATACGGACTTTGTAATCTGATGCTGTGAATGTAGGCAGCGGGAGCTTCACAACCTCCATCCCGGCAAGCCCTCCAATGCCTATTTCCAGTGGCATGTCTGCAAGGAGCGCCCACTTCCTGCCGTATTTCTTGGAGAGATTATATAGAGGGGGAAGCTTGTTACCGGCATCGCGACAGATAACGGTGTTAGCTGGCAGCAAACCTCTTTTGCTGCGGCGAATGTTCACGGGGTGCTTTTCCATCACTGCGAACGCTTTTTCAGTGAATTCATTAATTAGCTGTGCAGACCTTTTTGCTGCTGCTGTGCTGTCAAGAGGAGCTGCCAGCTTCACCTTTTTTTCAAAGCTGCTCAACGCATGGGGAATGCCATTGCGGACCTCGTAAGCAGGGTCAGTATTTGTGATGCTGGCGGAAAGCTTCTTCCTGTCCTTAATCACCAGCACTCCGCGATGTGCAACCGAAGCGTAAAATTTGAAAGCGGCTTTTGCCAGCCTGACTTTATTATTTATTGCTGCCGCCAATGATGCTGCTTCCCTGCTGGTCAGTGTGCGGCCTGCCCTCCTGTCCAGGAGATTCCGGCCATCAGATGTTGTTGCAAAGTTGCACCGCAACGCGAGCATTCCAGGCTTGAACTTCACGCCAGTCCCAACGCCCTCAAGCGGACCCCTGCCCGTGTAATACTTGTGAGGGTCGTAGCCGAGAAGCGTGAGCACAGCAGCATCAGACTCAGGAGCAACGCCTTCAATGACACGAAGCATGCCCCCGCTTCCTTTGGCTGCGAGGCTGTCAAGCGCAGGCGTGCATGCTGCTTCCAGAGGGGTTTTGCCGCCAAACTCAGCTATTGGCCTGTCGGCCAGGCCGTCCATCACGACAAAGATGAGTTTAGAGGCCATATTTGCTTTTCCCTCCAAGCTCCTCCTCAATCCTCAGCAGGCGGTTGTACTTTGATGTGCGCTCTGACCTTGCTGGAGCACCGGACTTAAGCTGGCCGCAGCCCAGCGCAACAGCCAGGTCAGCAATGAAAGCATCTTCGGTCTCTCCGGAGCGGTGGCTGACCATCACGCGCCAGCCGTTGCCCATCGCCAATTTTGCGGCAGCAACTGATTCCGTGAGGGTGCCTATCTGGTTTACCTTAAGGAGAAGGCAGTTGCACGAGTTCCTCCTGATTGCCTCCCTTATCCTATCAACATTGGTAACAAGAAGGTCGTCGCCAACCACCTGGACGTTAGCCATTGCAAGCTTTTTTGTAAGCTCTGCAAACGCTGAAAAGGACTCCTGCTCGAATGGGTCCTCCACAGAAACGATTGGGAAATCCCTGGCAAGCTTGGCATAGTAATCAACCATTTCGGCTGCTGCGAGGAATTTTCCGGATTCCACTTCGTACTTCCTGTCCCTGCTGCTGTAGAATTCTGAAGCAGCAGCATCTATGGCGAACTGGATTCTGCCAGTGTAGCCGGTTGCCGCGACTGCTGACTCAAGGATTGACAGCGCTTCATGCGCTGTTGAAAGCTGGGGCGCAAAGCCGCCCTCATCACCAACATTCACAGCAGGCTTACCAAATCTCCGCTGCAGCAGCGACTTTAATTCGTGATAAACCTCGGCAACTGCGGTGATTGCTGCATGGAAAGATTCAAATCCTGTTGGCACGACCATGAGCTCCTGGATTTTAAGATTGCTGCCGGCATGCCTGCCTCCGTTAATGACATTGCAGAACGGGATTGGTAAGATGAATTTGCTGCTCTGCTTACTGCTCCCTGCCGAAGCTGCGATAATGTTATGCGCCAGATAGGAATACAGCGGCTTTTTTGACGCAATCGCTGCTGCCCTTGAAGCAGCCAGGCTGACAGCGAGAATCGCATTTGCGCCGAGCAGGGACTTGTTTGAAGAGCCGTCAAGCTTTACCATCAGCCCATCAAGCTGCTGCTGCCTGCTGCAGTCCATGCCAACAACTTTTTTTGAGATGATAGAATTAATGTTGTCCACTGCTGCCCTGATGCCGAGGCCGTGAAACCTCCTGCCGCCATCGCGGAGCTCATGTGCCTCGTGCTTCCCTGTTGAAGCGCCTGAAGGGACAGCAGCCCTGCCCACCACGCTGCCAGAAAGGACAACGTCGCATTCAACAGTAGGATTCCCTCGGGAGTCAAGAATCTCGCGGGCAAGCACTTTTTTTATGCGGAAGGACATAGCAGAAATCTGAAGCGGCGGTGTTTATAAGTTTTTTTATCATACACTGGACTTAACCGAAATATTTAAATAGTTGCTAATGAGCTAATGAGTTAATGATAACCAAAATAAGCAAAGGATACCAGATAACCATACCTGCAGGAGTCAGGCATAGGTTCGGCCTGGACATAGGCACGCCAATCGATATAGAGGAAAGGGGGAGGGAAATAGTGATTAAGCCAGTGGGAAAGGCAACCAAAAGCAGCCTGAATGAGCTGTTCAAGGAATCTGATAAATATGTAAACAACCTCACGCCTGAACAACTGGAAGAAATGGAGAAAGACATTTATGACTAGCTTTCTGGACAGCAATGTCATAATTTATGCATTCACGAGGAGCGCTAACAGGCAGAAATGCAGGGATCTGCTTCAACGCGAAGAGCTAATCTCAAATACATTGGTTTTACTTGAATCGTACGCAAAACTGGGCACCATAACAGACCAGGCTCATGCGACAAAAGTGATAAGGCACCTCCTTGGGCTTGGAAACCTGAAAATAGCCGGGATGGACAACAACCTGTTCTTTGAAGCTGTAAAAAGAAACAGAAAATATAAGCTTAAGATAAGCGACTTGGTGCATTACACCACTGCGCTTCTCAGCAATTGCGACGGCATTATAAGCTATGACAAGCACTTTGACAGCTTGGAACTAGAAAGAAAAGACCATAAACGCAAAATTCTTGCATTAGTGGAAGCCTACCCAATGTAGCTGACATCTTCCCCAGACCGGCCCTTGCCAATGCCGCGCAGGGCTTTTGGAAGGTCCATGGCTCTGGTCCTGTCAGCTGCCTCAGACTCCATCTCCCTGATTTCGCGGTCAAGCTCCCTGATGTTGATGCCAAGCGAAAGCTTGTCGTTAAGTATCGTGACCACTTCCCTGGCGCCCTTGATGCCAAGATACATGGGATGGGAGAATGTCTCGGCAAGGAGCGACACTGCAGGAATGTTCCTCCGCTTTGAAAGGCCGAGCATAACGCCCGTTACCCCTATTATCGGGCCGACAATGCCGTACAGGCTTGGCTCAATGCCAACCCTTTTGTAAGAGCTGACAACCTCCTTTGAAGTGCCTGTGCAGTACACCTTTGGCTTTTTCGGGACAGCAGGAAGGCCAATCCCGCCAATGGTAATTACCTCTGCCCCGCCCAGCTTCGTGAAGCAGTCAAGAACTGCATCCGAGAAGGAATAGCACGATTCCTCATCAATCGGCTGCACATCGCCGGCAAGGAACAGCAGGTCAGGCCTCTTCCCGGAGCCCTTCTTGAAAAAGAGTGATATTGACGGAAGCTCAACAAGGTTTTCCTCGGTGACAAAGACAGAATGCGGCAAGCTGTAGGAGAAGAACTCGTAAAGCTTCTCAGCCTTAAGCTCCTCAACCAGGAAGTCAACAGCAACCTTGCCGACGTTGCCTATGCCGGGAAGGCCTGCTATCAGCACGGCTTTGGAGAGCTTCGGAACGCTCTTCGGGAACTGCCTAACAGACCATGCTGCCATTTTTCACAGCCACCCCCTTGCCTTGAGCTGGGCTTCCTTTGCCTGCCTCCTGTAAGACGAGTAAGGATCCTCAGGGCCGTACCTGGCCGGCTTGGGCATTACTGTCTTGGCGCTGCAGATGCTGCACTGCTCTGCTATCGTGTATTTTCTGCAGTTTTGGCAAAACAGGATGTGGTTCATTTTTTACTCTCACGCCTTGACAAAATTTCCCTCGCCGCCCTTGCCCTCAATAAAGCTGACAGCGGCTGACACTGCCCTGGCAATCACCTGCTCGGCTGACTTGTAATTATCAGCAGTGACCTTGACAAGGTAAGTCCCTGCGCCAAGGTAAGAAACGTAAGCACCCTCCTTCTCTGCAAGCTTCAGGGCGTCCCTTACCAAGGAAACGCCATCGGATGCGTAGCTTGAAAGCGCCAGCTTGCCCTTGACCTCAACGATAGGCGGCTTAATCCTCTGGATGACAGCGCTGTTCAGGGCTTCAGCCACGTCCTTTGGAAGCGCAAGGTCGGAAATTGATGCCTCTTCCTTGGCTATCGCCATGAACGCCTCGAAAAGCGACCTGAACTTGCCGGAAATCTTCTCTGAAACCTGGGCGTAAAGCTCGGCAACAGGGACATTGAGCTGCTTCGCAACAAGCTCAACAATCTTCTCAGCCTTCTGCTCCTGCTTTATGTCGTTGACCTTGGCACGGCGCTGGCTCTCCGTAACCCTCCTAAGAGAGAGGTCGATGTGGCCGCGCTCCTGGTTGACTCCGATAACCTTGCACACAACAGGCTTGTTCTCAACAACAAAATCGCGAATGTTCCTTATCCTGCCAGGGGCTATCTCTGAAATGTGAATCATGCCTGAAAGGCCGTACTCCTCAAGCTTCACGAACACAGAATGGCTCTGCACGCTGGTGACAATGCAGTAGACAAACTCGTCCTGCTCCGGAAAGCCCTTCTTCTTCAGAAACATTCTTCATTCACCAGCAAAGCTATGACTGCAAATTTCAGCAGCAGCCACGAATAAATAACGCTAATCAAGGACTTCCAAAACCCTTGCCTTGAGCTTTGACTTCCCTCCTGTAGGGTCAGCAAGCGGCTTGCCGCAAACCAGGCAGGCAACCGCTGTTGAAATCTTGCCAAAGATTATCTGCTCATTCTTGCATTTCGGGCAGCGAACCTTTACGAACTTTGAAGTCGGCTCCTTTACTTTAACCATTAAACATCACCTGATAAGACGAGAAAGGGAGAGGGTTTAAAAAGTTATCTGAGGAAAATAAAAAAGAGAAAGCTGGGTTTATCAAAAAAATTAAGCGCCAGAACTCAGTTTTGCTTAACCGCCATCAAGCTGCAGAATCACTCAAACTCCACTTTCTTAATCCTGAAGCCCTCGCGCTGAGCGTGGGTTTTGCTGCATACGGAGCACTGATACCTCAGGTCTGTCTTCTTGGTCTGCTTCTTGCCAGTCATCTTCCACTGGGTTACAGGCGGCTTGCTGTAACGGCCGAGGTTTCCGGTGCCGCGAGCTTTGCCCCTCATCCTGGCCCTGACCTTGGAACCGTACTTAAGGGAACTTGGAGCCTTCTTCTTCGCAAGGAAAACCTTGTGCTCAGTGTGCTTCCTGCAGAAAGGGCAGAAGCGCTTGACAGCCTTTGGGAATTTCATCTTAAAGCTGGGAACAAGAGGGATGTTTAAAAAGCTTGCGGAATTGGGCGGAAGCTGCAAAAAAGTTTATATAGACAAAATCGCAGCTAAACGAGAGTTGAATTGGGGGAAGTCATGGCAGAGCAAACAGGGCAGGCACAACAGTCCAGCAAGGTAAGCGTAACATACGAGTCCCTTTTTGACCTTGTTGTAAGGGAGAAATCCAGGGACGAGCTGCAGGCACTTGACCCCCATTTCTTCTCACAGCTTGCAGGGTACCTCACTGAAAAGCGCAGCATGGCCAGCATCCAGAGCGCAGAGGAAAAAGAGAGGGCAAGCAGGCAGCTGCAGAACATCAACCGGCTCATACGCGAACTGTACGACAGGAGGGAGAAAAAGATAATCAACATGGCACTGGCAAGGTCAAGAGCTGGAGTTGACATCATAGACACTGCCGCGCTGCTGGCAGAAGAAAAAGCCATGTTTGACGGCCTCGTGAGCCAGCTTGACTTGTTCAGGAATGCTGTGCTTAACAGCCTGCTGGAGGCAAAGGCGCCAAGCCTGGACAGCGGGCGCAGGCAGACAGGGGCAGAAACTCTGGCAGCTGCCTCAAGGATAACAAGCAGCCCGGCAACAGGCGCGATAAGCGGCACAAACTTCCAGCCAGGCACAAGCGTGAATGAAAGTGAAAGCGCAACAGCTGCGGATAAACAAGCAGCGGCAACGGCAACAACCAGGCTTATCAGGTTCCTGCACCCTGTGCCAAGGTTTGTGGGCCGGGAACTGGAGATCTACGGCCCGTTTGACCAGGAAGACATTGCCAACCTCCCACGGGAGATTGCAGAAGTCCTCATCACGAAAGGCCGGGCTGAGGAGATAGCGCAGGCGTAAAAAATCTGAAAAGTCAAATCAATTCTTGGATCTTGTAATATAAACAGAATTGTCCCACCGATCAGGATTAGGCTGCCAAGGTAATGCTCTTAATGCTTGACGATTAAAATCTGCGCCAGCCGCTATTCTAAACCCTTCTACCGCATAGTATTGGTCTGTTTGGCGCACCCCAAGAGCAGCAAAGGCAACAGCATCACGACTAGGTACCTGAAAATAAGGTCTCAAGATAGAATTAATACTAACCTGAGCAGTAGGGGTGCCTAGAAACAGAACAGAAGCGCCCACTCGACGATCTCCCCCATCAGCATTAATTGGGGTAACACTACTAATTATGTTCGGATTAATGGGGGTATCTCGAAGACCTCCCCGAACAATCGTATCATTAACCTTTGCAGCGTAATCAGCCGCAAGTTTATTCAAGCCGTCTAGGTTCACATCAGGATCTATAATAAGGTATTCTATTTTTCCTGACGCCTCCCTTCTCTCGGCGAAAAAAATACGACTTTCAAGAGTATCAATATACGCAGATTGTCCGTTCACAATAAAGCCCAATCCAACTGTTGCAGCCAGATTAACTGCCGCAACAACTCCCAACGCAACAATGGCTTTTTTCATTCCTTAAATCGGTAAGGGAATCAAATATTTAAATCTATCTGTTTTTATTACTTGTAAGTAAAAATTTAATAACAGCTGCCGCAAACTATATAAACGAAAGAGGTAGTCAATCGCAAATCGCCCACCGCTGGTCACAGACCAGCGGCATGCTCGCTCGCTTCGCTCGCTCGGGGCGATTTGCTCAGACCCTGATTTTCCACCAACTGTGGTTGAACAAGGCGAGGACGGCTACCTGATTTCAGAAGTAGTTGAGCTCCCAGGCTGCCACACCCAAGCGAAAACGTATGACGAGCTGATTAAAAGAACCAAAGAAGCTATCTCACTTTACTTGAAAGTTAAGCCTCAAGAAGAAGATATAGCAGATTCACGAATCAGAGGCGGCTTCGCTGCCTCTGCGCATCGGCAGCTGCCGATGCTGTAATGGAACTTTTTGCGTGAATCTGCTAATAGTAAATTCATTATTAAAAGTTCCACTATTAAATGAATTTACTATAAACCCAAATTCTTAAGCCTTCAGCAAGTAGAGGTTTAGTTATGAGCAAGCTGCCGCTTATGAAAGCGAGTGAGTTGACTAAAGCAGGGAAGAATCCTTGGCAGCTGTGTGAGCAAGAGAAACCTTAATAACCGCTGCCGCAAACCACAACCCCATGGCAACGCTCACTTTTGATGACCTGAGATTCCATAGAAAGGACAGCAATACAGTCGTAGTGGAATTCCTCGGCAACTACAGCTTTGAAGTTGACGCAAAGGCACTCTCAAGCATCGGCACTTACAGCCTCGGCGAGAGCAGCATAGAATTCAGGAACGTTAGCGAACAGGAAGCCAGGAACAGCTTCAACGCAATCCTGAATGAGGGGCTTGGCGACCTCACGAACAGCACAACACGGAAGAAAACGCTTTACGTGCACCGCTACTCAGGAATCCCCCTCCTTGGAACAACCAGCTTTGGAATCATTGACCGCAATACAAACATGATTGAAGTCAGGCCAATAACTGGTTGTAACATGAACTGCATATTCTGCTCGGTAGACGAGGGGCTGGCTTCCAGGAAGACAAGTGAAGTAATTGTTGATGAGAAGTACCTCGCTGCGGAAGTGAGGAAGCTTGTGGAGTTCAAGGGCTGTGAATGTCATATCATAATAAACTCGCAGGGCGAGCCGACACTATACAAACCGCTGCCTGAACTCATAAGCGACCTGAAAGCCGTTACGGCAGTGAAAACGATAACGCTGATAACAAACGGGACGCTACTGACTGAAAAGCTTATTGACAAACTGGCCGCCTCGAGGCTTACGGCAATGAATATTTCGCTGAATGCCATTGAGCCTAAGGCAGCGAAGATAATGGAAGGCTTTGGCGGGTATGACGTTGAGAAAGTGAAAAAGATGGCGGCTTACGCGGCAAAGACGACGATAAAAGTGACCCTGGCGCCGGTAATAGTGGGAGGCTACAACGACGCAGAGATGGAAAAAATCGTGCAGTTTGCAAAAGAGATTGGAGCAGCAGTGGGGATGCAGAACTACCTGTTTTACAAGCGCGGAAGAAACCCGAAGAATGCCGTGCAGGTTCCCTGGGAGCGGTTTTATGCTGAGCTTGATGCCCTGGAGAAAAAACACGGCACAAAGCTGATATTTGAAGCTGCGGACTACGAAATAATAAAGACCAGGCCGCTGCCAAAGCCGTTCAGAAAAGGGCAGACAGTCAAGGCAGTGGTTGTAGCCGAGGGAAGATATCTGAAAGAATATATCGCGGCTGCAAATCCTGTAGCAGCAGGATTGCACGGTCGGCAACTGCCGACCTGTGCGGAAGGAAGGATAATAACGCTTCCTGACTGCGAGAAGAAATTGGCAGCGGGAGAAAAAATAAAGGTAAAGATAGTGAGCGACAAGCACAACATATTCTACGGGGAAGTGGTCTAGAAATTCAATTTATTGAATAAATATGCACTTTCTTTATAAATAAAACCGTAAAATTCAATTTATTGAATATAGAAAGATTTATATATTGGACATATTTATTCATATTCAAAATATTGAATTACAGGGTGACTTATGTGTTTGTTGAAAGCCTGTTGGGAGCAGCATCAAGAGTCAAGATACTCAGGACACTAACCGAAGTTACGACCGGCTTTACGTTGAGCGAGCTTGAAAACGAAACAGGACTGAGCAGGGGCATTGTTCATAAAGAAGTAAAAAGATTGACAGGGGAAAAAATTGTGGTTGAGGCTGAATCGAAGGGAAAATTAAAAGTTTACAGGATAAATGTAAATCACAATCATTCCAAGAACCTGTTCAGTCTATTCAGCGCGGAGAAACTGATTGACAGGAGAAACGTTGTCATATTGGCTGTGTGGAATGTACTGGAATCACTAGTGTCTGCTATTGTCAACAAGAAAAAGATTGAGAAGGGCGGAAGCATACAAATTGTAAAGCTATTTGGAAGCCACGCTCGTGGGACAGCCGCCCTCACCAGTGATATCGACCTGCTCATCATTTTGTGGGGAAAAAATCCGGAAGATGAAGCCAACATCTTAGCTGCCTGTGAGAAGTATGGCAAGAAACTAAAAACAAAAATTAATCCCGTATTCATGACAGCCGAACGATATACCAAGGAACTTGCCACGAAAACGGCGTTTATCGACCAGGTGAATCGCGGCAGCATTGACCTCTATTTCAACGGGGGACAACACCATGGATGAAACAAAATTCACGGAGGAATGCTTAAAGGAGCAGGAAGTTGTACAGAAGCCAGGATCTACTTTGATACAAACGCAGCTTGAGCGGGAAAATAAAAGCAAGAATTCGTGGTCAAATTCTCAGTACTTCTTGGAAGGCGCCAAGCAGACCATAAAGGGAAACACTCCATACCTTGTTTTCACGCTTGGCTTTTTTGCGATGGAACACGCTGCAACTGCGCTTATTGCGCAAAAAGGATATTCAATAACAGACCATAAGTGCGCCCAGATTTTCTTCTCAAAAATGCTAAATCGCGGAGACCTTGCAAAGGCTCTGTCACGAGCCTATAATGCGCGGATAGCGTTTAACTACAGGAACAACTTGAGTGACTACACAGATAAAGCGGAAGCTGAAGATTTTTTGCAAAAAGAAGTTGTGCCGTTTATAGAAGAGGTAGAGAAACTGCTAAAGGCGGAGTAAATGGAAAAAATCAAATTTGACAAGGGCTGGCTTCTTTTTTTAGCTGCAGCTGCTGTTTTCCTTGCGATTAAAATCACCGCAGCTGATTATTCCATAAGCGACGAGAACACATACTACAAGATGGGCCAGCTTGTTGCACAGGGGCAGATGCCTTACAGGGACTTCTTCTTTGCGCACACGCCGCTGCAAATTTACATTTACGCGGCGGTTTTCAAGCTTTTCGGGTTCAACCTGCTGATGCTGAAACTTTTATCAGCTGTAGCTGTAATCATCACAGCAGCTTTTATTTTTGCGATTGTGAAGGAGAAGCTGGAGCTTAAGGCTGCATCGGCTGCTGCCATAATTTTCATGTTCTCGTATGGGACCCTGCTTTTCTCAAACTTCCCGACGGGAGTTGAGATTGCCCTTGCCTTCGTTACAGCAGCATATTACTTTTTCATGCAAAAAAAACCCTTTACAAGCGGCTTCATTGCAGGGCTGGCAGTCGCTACGGCCCAACTCAGCATCGTGGCATTTGCCCTTATGGCAGCGGCAGCCGCGCTTCTGCTGAAAGACAAAAAAGCGGCTTTCAGGCTGCTGCTCGGGTTTGCAGCCTCAGCAGGCACAATCAGCGCGGTATTTTTTGCAGTTGCAAAAGGCGAGTTCATAATGCAAATTTTCACCTACCACCTGAACAAGCCGGCAGAGAATATTGACAAGGCAGCAGTATTCATAAGGGTTGCCAAGACAAACTGGCTGCTCTTTGCTGCAGCAGCAGCTGCTGTGCTTTCAAAGTACAGGACCAAGATGGGCGCTTTGCTCCCTCTGCTCATTGCAGCAGCGTACATTGCTGCTTTCCCGCTGATGAAGAGCTCCTTCAACTACTACCTCCTGTACGCTTTCCCCTTTCTGGCAATTTCAGGAGGGTATGGGCTGCGGGCTGCTTACGAAGCGCTTGCGGAGGGGCTAAGGCTAAGGCGGAAGATTGCTGTTGCTGCAATTGCGGCAGTGGTAATCTTAGGCGGATTTGCATCTGTGAGGCAGTTTAACAGCTACGATTTCCAGGACTTCCCAATAGCGGACGACGTCGCGGCATACATCGGGGAGAACAGCGCAGAAGGACAGACTATTTTTGGCGACGACTCAACAGTACCTCTCATATCCCTGCTTTCAGGGCGGGAAATAGCCCTTAACTATGTTGATAACAACGTTATGAGGTACCAATCCGGAACCACTAATTTGGAAGCAACGCTGCAGCAGCTTCATGAGGACATAAGCAAAAAAGGGCTGAAGTTTGTGCTGCTGAGGAGAATTGAGGTTGAAAAAGGCGCTTACATTGACTTCGGAATCGGGACAGAGGACAAGTTCATGGCGTTTGTGAAGGACAACTGCGAGCTTGCTAAAGAGTTCAGGCACAGCTGGCGCGGCCTGCCGCAGGTTTACGATGCCTATGACTGCCTGAAGACATAGGATTCCAGCTTCCTGAGCAGCCTGGCGGCTGGCTCCACAACCGCAGCTGCCCTGTTTGGCTTCCAAAACGCCAAAGCTGCTGCGGCAACAGCCAGCACGGAGATTACGCTGCCCAGGATGAACGGCGGCGAGGAGAATGCGAATGTTACTTCCCTGCCGAGGTCATCTTTTTTTATCAGGGCTGCAAGCAGGCCGCGGCGGGAACCGGCTTCCTTTGAAGAGCCATCAAACTTCCACCCTTTGTAATAGTTCTGGTTGATTACCAGGGTAAGCTCTGAAACATTGCTGCTGAGCGCGGCTTCTGCCTTCGGGATGCCGGACAGCCGCAGCGAGATCTTCTGCGGAGAGAAATGCGTGAAGTTCAGCGACTCGTTCGTCTCGGCAATGTAGGCGTTGCCGACAAAGCCGGAGTAAGGCTCTCCGTCGACAAACTGCGGAATGGCCCGGTTCCTGAAATGCAGGCGCTCGTAGCAGTTCAAAGTCCCGATTCCCTGAAGAAGGTTGGGGTATTGCGAGAGGGAAGGGGCAGAGGAGCCCATCTGGATAAAATCAGCAGTTCCTATGTTGGTGGACTTTACCTCAAGAGGCGCGAGTGGAAAGGCGTTGGAAAGCAGCGGCCTTGAGACGAAAAAAAGGTCGGCAGTAACAGCGATAATGATTACGGCAACAACTGCAGTCTGAATCTTCTTATTTGGGAATACTTTCACAGCGGACAAAGCTTTTGCTGCGAGCAGCGCAACCAGAAATACGAAGATAATGATAAACCTTGAAGGGCCGTGCAGCGAGCTGAAAAAAGGCAACTGCCTGAGGAGCTGCCACAAGCCGAAGGGCAGGTAGTTGCCTAATGCAATAACAAGGAAAAACAGCGCTGCAAGGATAAGCTTCCAGTTCCTCCTGAACGCGATTATTGACAGCGCTGCCAAAAGCAGGGGAATTATTCCAACATAAGCAGAGTACTCGTGCCACCTCCATGGAAGCTTTCCGGCAAGGGTGTCAAGCTCCTTTTGCCTGCCCCAAATCGGCAGCTGCCGATTGGGCCCGGTCGAGCGCATCTCGACTTGGTCTTCAGGCACAAGGTCGCGGCCTGTCTCGATGTCCTTTTCCGGAATTGACTGGCCTCTTGACAGCAGCGACTTGTAAACAATGCCTGCTGAAGTCAGCTGGACATCCTTCTCAGCTGCCACGCCAAAGGTGAAGTCAACAACAGGCAGCAGCTTCACCGACGACAAAAGCATGGCAAGCGCGAGAATTGCCGCAACAGCCGCCAAGGGCGTTGCCCTTCTCATGCCCACAGAGTCAAGCAGCGAATACAGGACAAGCAGGATGACAGCCGCGTAAAATGGGTAAATCCCGCCAGAAAGGAACATGACGGCAACCACAACAGCGGCTGCTATGACCCACCTCACAGCTGCGCTTAATCCTGAAGCTGAGGCTGCGTTGAGGTAAAAAAGGAAGGCAAGCGGCAGGAGCGCAAAGGGAAAGAAGGTGGTATGGCCAACTGCCACCCTGGCAGCAAACCAGCTGCTGAACATAAACACAGCTGCCGCAAATACAGATGCAAAACGGCTGCAGCCAAGCTTCCTCGCAAGCAGGAACATGCCAAACAGCCCGACAGCAAGGTAAGCAAGCGCCTCAAGCTTCAACCCGGCTACAGCGCCAAAAAGCAGCACAAACAGGAAGAAAGGCGACAGGAAAGGGCTTTGCGGATTGGCAAGCAAAAGGTTGCCGCCACAGTGGTAGGGCGTCCAAAGAGGGAACTCGTGGAAATCCAGAAGGGAAATTCGGGGAGAAGCATGGTAGAACAAGTGCTGGTCCCAGTCATACAGGCCCCAGTTGCCCATATTGCTGAATATCGGCTGCAGGAACAAAAAAGCTGCAAGAAGGCACACAATAACAGTGGCTATGATGGAAAGCGTCGTGTTCTTTAACATCCGTTCACCAAACTGTTTCAACTAGTTTGGAAGTCCTTATCTTGTCGTCTTTTGTAATAACTTTTGCATTCAACAGTTTAGCGGTAGCTACTATAATCCGGTCATGAGGCTCAGCGAGCGTAGTGGCTTCACACTTCAAAACAACCTCGGTGTCCAAAGGGTGTACGACATAGTTATAGTTTCCTTCCAAGCTCTCAATAATTTCCAGAGACCTATCACCTAGCTTATTGTCGCCAGTTAAAAACCACAGAAAGCTATGTGTATCGGTAACGTACATCTTAAACACTGAATTTGAGTAAAGATTTAGCGGCTTCTATCTCCTTCTCTTCTGCACTAAAACCCTTTAATGCCCCTTCCAGCTTGATTGCCTTCTGAGGAACCTTCTTAGACCTAAGCAGAAGAGTTTTAATTTCCTTGATTTCGTTCTCTATTTTTCTGAGTTCAGGATAGATTTCTGAAACTTCTGTTCCCAAGCTTATCACCTGCTATTAAGCCTATCTTCCTACTATTTAAATGTTATTGGAAAAAGTTGGAAAGAGAAAGAAAAGAGATAAGAAAAAAGAGAAAACCCAAATCGTGCTCTGCACGATTGGGCCCATTCGCCGAAAGCGAATTGGGAAACCTAAGTTTTTAGCTTAGGGTGTTACTGGTGCAGCTGGAACAACAGCTGCTGGAGCTTCTACGACAGGTGCCACTACAGGTGCTGGCGCGGCTACAGTTATGTCACTGAAGCTTGTGCCTGCGACCTCAACCTCTGTGCCCTTCAGCACGCCCTTGTCCTGCCATGTCTGGTACTCAGCCACGACTCTTGAAGCCCTTCTGGTGTCCATAGCAGAGTAGCCTGCTACAAGCAGTGCAACGTTGCCGCCGTTCTCAAACAGCTTGACCATTGCCTTTCCTTCGCTGAAGCCTGCTGCACAGTCTGCTGGGTTGCCCATCAAAGCTGCGGCAGCCGCGTTGGCACATGGCCCGCCCACAACGATGGCGTTCTGCGCCTTCACGTCAGCAACCTCGGAAGCCAGCTTGGCTGTTCCAACCTGGATTGGGGTTGTCTCGTAGTAGACAACCGTGCCAGCCTCACTGCCTGCTGTTGCAGTCACTGATGCGCCTGGCGCTGTGACAGCCACTATAGGCAGCCTCTGTCCATTCACTGGGTAATCTATGCTCAGCGAGTCAGGGTCGTTGCTGACTGTCTGCCACTGGACAAACGCACCCAAGCTTGTGTACCTGTGCCTTGCGTTGGTATCAGCGCTTGGCGTAACGTACTTCAGGTTTGACACAACCGTGTGCTCTGCAATGTCAACCTTTGCGCTTGCCGCGGAAATGTTGAAGTCCGTTTGCAGCGGGGCAATGTTGTCGTAGTCGTCAGCGTCCACAGTCTGCAGCGAAAAGATTATGCTGCCTGCGTCAGCACCACCAACACCGCTGTCGACACTGCCTGTTCCTGATGCGTTTATTGTATAGTTGCTAGGGTGGAAGCTGAGCAATATCTGCCCGCCACCTTTCGTTGTTACGTTTATAACGTTTCGCCTGTCAACCGCTGCACCAGTCGTATTTCCAGAACCAGAACCAATGGAATGCACATCCTCGAGTGCTCCATCGCCGTCCAAGTCAATCTTTAGGTTGAAGTTGCTGCTTGTGTCAAGTGAACCGTTCCACAACTTGAACGTTCCTCCACCGAACTTCAGCGTTGCGTCTTCAGTGCCTACGCCAGGATCGCCTGCTGCTGCCTTGTAGTCAACCTCTACCTTGTCGCTTGACCCCAAGTCCTGGAATTCCACCTTCGGGCTTGTCTCGCCAGAGCCAATCGCGCTTATGTACCTCATGCCGTAGGTTCTGCGCTCGCCCTGCTTTTGGGTGCTGTCGGTCAAGACAAAGTAGTCGTTCTTTGTTATGGACTGGTTCTCGATGAGAACTGTGTCGTCATCACTGTCCCCAACCTTAAGTTGTGTGCCGGCAGCTGTGTAGGCAATTGGTATCTTTACGTTCTTGCCTGCGCCGTCAGCAAACTCAAGGTAGTACTGGGTTGAGCCAGACGGAGTAAGCTTTATCTTCTCAGTCGGAACAGGCTCCAATCCGCCGTATTCGATGTCCCAGCTGCTGAGCAATGCTTGTGGCCTTCTCAACTGCTTGCTGAGTTTTCCGCCAGCAGGTACATACTCATCCTCGTTCGCTGTCACGTTGATGGTTATAGATGTCAGCGTGTACGAGTTAGTGGTTGAAGTACCGGATATTGACACTTTTGTTCCTGTTATGGTTTCAGTGCCAACTTCCAGTGTCTGCTCACCGCTCGCGGATGACAGGACTGTTTGAGTATCCCTCAGCCTGACCTTGTCAGCGCCAAGGTAGAACTCTGCCTTACGGACACCGCCAGCGAATTCCTGTGAGATTATGTCCCTGATGCCAATCTGGGTTCCGTCCTTAAGCGACTGGGTGCTTCCCTCTGATAGGGAGTCGGTCACTTCACCATTTACGGTAAACTTGGCAGTTGTTGAGCCTACGAAGTCCAATGCGAGCTCGTAGTCCTTTCCGCCAATAGTGTAAGTCTTGGTGTCGCCCTCGCTCAGGACGTCCTTGACTGCGCCGCCCATAAAGGTGAAATCGGTTTCGTTGTGGTCAGTTGTTGTAGTCGTTCTCGCTTTTACAATAGACCAGTCCTTGCCGAGCATCTTGATGCTCTTGCCCTCAAAGTTCCAGAGGTAAGTTCCAGTTGTGGAAATTGCACCTGCGCTGTCAGTTACGTCTGACTTGGCACTTTCTGTGAACTCAAGCGCATACCTTGCAATAACGTTGCCGGATGCGCCGTCTATGAACAGGTAGTCGCCTGACTTGCTCGTGTCAGGGTCTTCTGCATAGACAACTGAAAGCATCGGGCCAGGGTCTCCCTTTGGCGGGTTGCTGTCAAAGTATATGTACTGCCTGTAGTCATAGTCGCCCTGCGTGTTGGAGAATGTTCCGTCAGCAAGAAGGGCTGGCAACTCATCATCGCTGATGAATGTCGTTATGTTCCTGAGGTTTTCCTGCTGCGCGCTTGCTGAGCCAGCGTCCCTTGTTTCAGAAAACTCAAGCTTCTTTGCGCCAAGCGCTGCTCTCCATGCTTCGCCGGAGAGGCTTACTTGTCCACCACCAGTGGATGCAACGGTCTTCTTGACCCTTGAAGCGAACTGCAGGCTTGTAGCGATGTCAACAGAGCCGATAACGTCTGAGGACGCTGCGCTGTCGCCAACTACGAGAACTGCGTTAAACTTACCGTCCTTTACAAAAGGAGAAGGGTAGTCCTTAAGGTCAGCAGCTGCGGTTGCGCTCAAAATAGTGGCACCAACCATAACTGCACCTGTGCCTAAAGCCAATATCTTACTGATAGTCTTGCGTAACTTCACTCTCAACACCTCCATGTTGTACTTCTCATATAATCATTGTTTATTGCCGAAACAGCACCTTCTTTTTGCTGCTTCTCAAGACCAAAATTGCAGGAGATATATAAAGGTTTTGTTTGGCCGTTTAACCCGGATTTCCTGGGTTTGATATAATATAGTTGGCCGGATTGGCTGCCTTTACACCTGATTTTGACCTTGCTTTTCTTTGCGTTTACTCTTTCCCTGCCGCACCCACCAGCTTGGCAGCACTGCATACCTCGCAATACTGCTCTGCCGGCAAGCCGACTGAGAAGAGGTATTGGGTGATAGCTACTTTATAAAGTTTTCGGAACTGCAAGATATAAATCCGTCGAAAAATAGCCAAAAACGTATATAGGAATATGCATTAGTGAAGTTTGTAAAAGCCCTAGTAGGAACCGCTTATCAGGAAAAAGCGTGCAAAAGCCGGCTTAATGACAACTTTTTTATAATAGGGCAGGCCAACGAGCGGGAGAGGAAACCATGAAGCAGCAACGGCTGCCGCTGTCAAGCAGCTGCTGCCGTTAAACCTCCTGTTTTCTCGACGGAAAAACGCGGGGATGCCGCAGCGGCCAACCGGGGCAGGCTTAGGACCTGCTGGCTTAGTGCCTTCGGCGGTTCGAATCCGCCTCCCCGCACTCAACCTTTTTCGCAAAAAGGTTGATCAAAAACAGACGAAAAATGGGAAAACGAAAGAAATTTATAGTAGTTATTACTAATATTTTCTAGTAGATTTGCCTGTTTTTGGGCTTTTGGCAGAGAAATTGCTTAATTCACCGACGAGAAAGATGAGGAAACCAGGATGGCTGTCTCAAAAGTAACGCGGAATTACCAGGTAACAGTGCCAAGAGAGGTCAGGGAGCTTGCAAACATAAGCGTAGGGGATACCCTCCTGTTCGTAAAGGAAGGCGAAGAGGTCATCCTAAGGAGGATAGACAAGGACCTGCTCAGCAAGGCATTCGGGCTCTGGAAGAGGGCTGAAGAGAAAACACCCCTGGTGAACAGGCTGCTAAGGGGCGAACCCAAGAGGCGGTATTAAGCATGGCGAAGAAGCTGCTCATTGACACTGACGTGTTCGTGGACTACCTGATGGGCGACCTGCATGCCAGGGAGTTTTTTGAGCAGCTGCCGGAAGGCATATTTTACTATTCAGCGCTTACCAAGCTGGAGCTTCTGTCAGCCAGCGTCTGCGCCGATGCCCCTGTGAGGAACTCAACCACAGCCCTGCTCTCCCTTGGACGAAGGATTGAGATTGACGATGCGATAATAAGCCTTGCGGCAGAAGAGAAAAGAAAGCACAGCCTCCCCCTGCCTGATTCCATCATGGCAGCAACAGCGCTGCACCTGAAGGCTGAGCTCGTGACAAGGAACATAGGCGAGTTCAAAAAAATAAAGGAACTGCTGCTGATGAAGCCGTACTGACAATAGCGAAAAGCTTAAATATAAGGTATAACTTAAGTTAAACAAAAGTTGGGTAGTAACTATGGCTGAAGCGACTGCTAAGGTTAAAGATTGGGGAAATTCATTGGGTGTCCTACTGCCAAGACAATTCGTAAAAGAAGCGGGCATTGAGGTAGGTGATGAAGTAGTGATTAGCAAAAAAAAGGCAAACCTGAAGCCACTGTTCGGCATCCTCAGCGGGACAAACAGGTCAGCACAAGAACTCAAGGATGAAATGAGGAAGAGCTGGGAGCACGCCTGACGATGACAAAGTATTTCTTCGACAGTTATGCCCTTGTGGAGTATTTCAAAGGAAATCCCGAAATGGCTGAGCTAATTGAAAATAACGAGGGAGTCTTAACCTTACTTAACGTGCTTGAGGTAGCGTACATAATAAGCCGTGACTTCAAGCCTGAGCTAGGCAGGAAAGTGATTAAACAGTTAAACGACTTGCTTGTGATACCAACAAGCAAAGATGTTGAGGAAACAGTTATGTTCAGACTGCAAAGCCGTAAACTTGACTTATCCTATGCTGACGCACTAGGGTACACCTATGCGAAGCGGCGCAACATTTTGTTCTTGACAGGAGACGGCGCTTTCGAAGGAATGCAGAATGTTGAGTTCGTCGGCAAAAGCAAAGCAGGGCAATAAACCAAGCGGCGCAACATTTTTAAAGGAGCTGCCTTTCCGGATTTAAAATAAAATGGCAGAAACAAAACAAGCTGAAGAACACAAAATTGAGCCAAAGGCTGCACCGTCAGAGCAGCAGCTTAACTCCTTATCAGTTGATGCCAGCCAGCTCATAGAGCTGATGGCAAAAGAGCTGCGCAGCATCCCACAGATAAAGCCGCCAGCATGGGCGCCTTTCGTCAAGACCGGTGCGCACAAGGAAAGGCCACCTTCCCGGAATGACTGGTGGTATGTCAGGGCAGCAGCCGTGCTGAGGACAGTGGCAAGGCTTGGGCCTGTTGGCACTTCAAAGCTGCGGACAAAGTTCGGCGGAAAGCACAGCAGGGGCTTCAAGTCAGAGAGGTTTGCAAGAGGCTCCGGCAGCATAATCCGGAAGGCAATGCAGCAGCTTGAAAAGGCAGGGCTCATCAGGCAGGCGGCAAAAGGAGTCCACAAAGGCAGGGTAATCACGGAGAAGGCATCAGCAATGATGAGCTCCATCGCGCTTAAGGTGAAGGCAGCACCGGCAAAATCAAGAACTGCCATGCCAGAGGCAAAGGAGCCGAAAGCCGCCAAGTAAAGACAACTTTGATTGTCTATAAATATGTCAAAGTTGTCTAAGAGAATGCCAGCTATGAGTTGGCATCCCTCAGCGATACGCTGAGAGAACTTTGAACAACAGTTAAATATGAGTGATTATTCAAAGTTCTCTAAAATGGACAGCGAGCTTGATCAGCTTAAGAAAAAACGCATGGAACAACTGAAGCAGGCATATGCTGAACAACTTCAGAGCCGGAGCGCAGAGAAACAGGCAGAAGCTGAGATGGCCCGGCAGCTTGAGGCTGTTGAGGAAGCCGTGAAGGCGCACCTTACCAGAGAAGCCCTGCAAAGGTACGGCACACTCAAACTGGCCCACCCTGAAACTGCAACCCAGCTCATCATGGCAGTTGCGCAGGCAATAGAAGCAGGCAGGCTCAAAGGCATGCTGGGAGACGGGCAGCTCAAAGAAGCGCTCCAGCAGCTTTCACGATTAACAAACAAAGGCAAGGAAGGCAGGATAACAAGGGTTTAAAATGGCAAGGTACAAGCACCCAAGCAGGAAGCAGAGGCTGGTCAAGAAGGGAGACCAGACCAAGTGGGCGCCTTTCTGGACAGTCCCGAGGATATACGGCAAAGGCAGAAGGATACACCCAGGCAGGCACACGGCTGTGAAAAGGCACTGGCGAAGAACCAAGCTGAAGGCGTAACAACATGGCAACGGTAGAACGAACACTCACGATAAACGTCAGGCATGCCGTGATAAAAGTTCCGGCATACAGGCGGGCAAAGAAGGCAGTCACAGCTGTGAGGGAATTCCTGCAGCAGCACATGAAATCAGAGAACGTCAAGCTGGGAAAATACCTCAACCTGAAGCTTTGGGAGCACGGCATAAAGAACCCCGCAATGAGGGTAACGGTAGTTGCAAAGAAAGACGACAAGGGCGTTGTCACGGCAGAGCTGCCAAACATACTGGTAAAGAAGCAGAGACCAGTGAAAGTTAAAGGCAAGAGGGCCGAGACGCCAAAAGCAGTTAAAGGAAAGGCAGAAACAACCACGCCTACTGCTGCCGCAGCCACCCCAGCTGCAACAACTGCCAAAACGGCTTAGTCTTAATTCTAGAAAGTTTTTTATTACATATAGGAAAGAAAGTATTTTACAGGCTGCAAGATGAAACAAACTAAAAAAGAGGTGATAAGCGCGATAATCGCTGCTGCCAAAGAGCTGCTGCGAAAAAACCGCAGGACAGTAGCAGGACATACATTCACAATCCCTTCTCCGTACGAGTACAGGCACCAGTGGCTGTGGGACAGCTGCTTCCACTCAATAGTGCTGAGGCACTTTGACACGGCAGCAGCTGAAGCAGAAATCAAAAGCCTCGTAGCCTCACAGTGCAAAAACGGGATGATTCCCCACGAAAGCAAGTTCAACATCCTCGGGAAGATGCTGCCAATAACAAGCAGGATAACCCAACCAGCTTTCATAGCAAGGGCAGCGCTTGAGGTGTACGAAAAAAGCCGCAACAAACAGTTTTTAGCCAACATCTTTCCGCGGCTGCAACAGTACCACAACTGGCTTGAGAAGCAGCGGGAGGTAAACGGCGTGCTTAAGGTCGTTGACTGCAACGAAAGCGGCGAAGACAACTCTCTGCCGTGGGACGACGAGTATGCTGTGCCCGTACACAAGACATACCTCCGATGGTTCCCAACCTACGTTCCCTTTTTCCCACAGCTTGCAGCACTTAGAAGCGTCACAGCAACATCGGTGTATGCCGATGCTCTGGAATGCATGTCTGAAATTGCGCGGGTTTTGGGAGAGGGCAGACTGAGAAGCGGCTACGGCAGCAAAAGAAAAGCAGTGATTGCCGCCATGGCAAAAGTTTTCAGGCAGGAAGACGGCCTTTACTACAGCCTCACCCACAGCAACAAGCCAATACGTTACAAAACGCACTCAATATTTTCACCCTTATTCGCGGCTGCCATGACCAAAGCAGAAGCCAAAAAACTTGTGAATGAGCACCTGCTTAACGAAAAGGAGTTCTGGACATCATTCCTTATTCCAACAGTTGCAGCTAATGAGCCGAAGTTCAACCCGAAAGGGTACTGGCGCGGCCCAACATGGGTAAACATAAACTGGATGCTGCACCGGGGGCTGCTAAGGTATGGGTTCAGGGCTGTCGCTGATGAGCTGCTGCAGAAAACAATTGCCGTCATCAGGAAGAGCGGCTTCCGCGAGTACTACAATCCCCTTACCGGAGACGGCCTGGGAGCAAGGCAGTTCGGCTGGAGCACGCTCATTGCCGACATGATTCTGGAAAAGTAGTAATGCTTTATATAGAGGGGCTTATTTTCGCTATTGTAGCGCATAAAAAAAGGCTTTACCGGAAGCCCTTTGCAGCGGCAGAGAACAAAGCAAGCCGGCCGTAAAAAGCTATGTTCTCAGATTTATTTGAATAGGTGAGGAAGATAAAAATGAAGATTGAAGACTTAAATTTGAACCCTGCACTGCTAAAGGCAGTAAAGGGCATGGGATTTGTTGAGGCAACTCCAATACAGGAAAAGGGCATCCCAGAAATCAGGGCAGGCAAGGATGTCGTAGGCCAGTCAAGCACAGGCTCAGGAAAAACAGCAGCTTTCGCGCTGCCGATACTTGAGAAGATACAGCCAGGACAGGGGCTCCAGGCGCTTATCCTTACTCCCACGAGGGAGCTTTGCGTACAGGTAACAGATGCCGTAACTGAGTTCGGGAGATACCTGCACATAAGGGCAGTCAGCGTTTACGGCGGAGTCGGCATTGAGCCGCAGATACGGGCAATCAGGACAGCAGACATCATGGCAGGAACACCAGGAAGGATACTTGACCACCTTGAAAGGCGCACAATCAGCTTTGACAAGGTAAAGTTCCTCGTAATAGACGAGGCGGACAAGATGTTTGAGATGGGATTCATTGACGATGTTGAAAGGATAGTCAGCCGCGTCCCAAAGGAAAGGCAGACCATGCTCTTCAGCGCAACAATGTCAGCCGATGTACACGGCATAGTCAGGAAGCACCTGCGCTCGCCCGTAACAATCAAAGGCGAAATATACGTTGACAAGAGCCTCCTCAAGCAGGTCTACTATGACATAAAGGCGTTCGAGAAATTCTCACTGCTTGTGCACCTGCTCAGGAACAAGACATCAGGGCTTGCACTCATATTCTGCGCAACCCGAAGAGAGGTTGACACTCTGGCCAAAAACCTCAAAATGCAGGGCTTAAAGGCAATGGCAATCCACGGAGGCCTGACACAGAACCGAAGACTGTACGCGCTCGACTCGCTCAAGAAAGGGCACATCAGCGTGCTTGTTGCTACTGATGTTGCAGCGCGAGGGCTTGACATTCGCGATGTCAGCCATGTCTACAATTATGATGTTCCGAAAACATCCGAAGAATACGTACACCGCATTGGCAGGACCGCAAGAGCCGGAGACAAGGGCGATGCTGTGACGCTGCTCACCGAGAGGGACTACGAAAACTTCAGCAACGTGTTAAGGGACCACACGCTTGACATAAGAAAGGCAGACCAGCCGCAGTTCGAAAAAGTCAGCTTCGTAAGGGTACAGCGAGAGTTCGGAGGCGAAAGAAGGCCGCAGCGCGGCTACGGAAGGGGAGGATACGGGGAATCACGCGGACGTGGCGGCTACGGCGAGCGCTCATCCTCATACGGCCAAGGCAGGGACAGCCGCAGCAACTATAGCCGGAACAGCAGCCCAAGTGGCGAAAGGCGGCCTTACAGGGGAGGAAGCCGCAGCCCAGGCAGCCACCACGGCGGGCAGGGCAGGGGAAGGTACAACATCAACGTGTAGATGCGTTTTATAGCAAAGTTCTTTAATGGCTTGTTAATCCTGCAGCAGCTATGGAAAAACTCACGCTGAGGATGCGTGGAGGTGATTCAGTGAACGAAAATCTTTTACCTTTTGAAAAGGAGAAAAGAAGCGTACTTGTCAAGCGAAAAGACGCTATAACGTCCGACAAGCACGGCTGCAGGCCTGAAGACAGGAAAACAGAGGACCTCATCAACTACGGCATAATAAACCTTGAAAAGCAAGCCGGACCAACGTCACACCAGGTGACTTCCTATGCTAGGGACATACTGCACGTAAAGAAAGCCGGTCACTCTGGGACTCTAGAGTAAAAAATTCAGAGAAATCCCAACGTGACAGGAATCCTTCCAATAGCAATAGGAAGGGCAACCCGCATTGTCCAGCTTCTGCTAACCGCAGGAAAGGAATACGTCTGCCTGATGCACCTGCACAAGAACATTGACGAGAAAAGGCTGCGCGAGGTCTGCGCCGAGTTTACCGGCAAGATAAAACAGCTTCCCCCTGTAAGAAGCTCTGTCAAAAGGCAGCTTCGCGAAAGGACAGTGTATTATTTTGAAATAATTGAGATTAACGGAAAAGACGTGCTGTTCAGGGCAGGAACACAGGCCGGCACATACATAAGAAAGCTCGTTTCAGATATTGGCATAAAGCTTGGCGGGGCGCACATGGTCGAACTCAGAAGGACAAAGGCAGGGCCTTTCAGCGAGGATGACGGAACCCTTGCGACTTTGCACGACCTTGCAGACGCCTGGCATTACTACAAAAGCGAAGGCAATGATAAGTACATCAGGCACGTAATACAGCCTGTAGAAAGGGCTGTAGCCCACATCCCGAAAATCTGGATAACTGACTCTGCTGTGGAAAGCCTCTGCCACGGCGCCCCACTCCACATGCCAGGAGTTGCAAAGCTTGAAAGCGGCATCAGCAAAGGCGACACGGTTGCAATAATGACCCTGAAAGACGAGATTGTTGCATACGGCAAGGCAGCGGACAGCTCAGAAAAAATACTGAAGGACGAGAAAGGCCTAGCTGCCAAGGCAGAAGCCGTGTTCATGAAGGAAGGGACATATCCGCGCCCTAATCCACGGTAAACAAGCCGCTGCTGCTGTCAACCTCGAATACTTGTTATTTGTTATGCCTTTACTTTCCTAATCATTAGCCCACTTGTCAGGGGGGTTATTTTTACAGTTGAGCCCTTACTCAACTTCATATGGCTGGCCAGCTCTTGAGGGATTGTCACCGCTAAACTCCTGCCTGTAACTGTTATTTTTCTCTGGAATCCGAAAGTGCTTTCAATCAGTGCCTTTGTCCTTTGTTCTGTGTCAGCTGCTTGCTCTTCTGTGAAAAAGATGTTGCCGCATCCCGGACACTTGTAAGCCGGCACATTGCTTAGGGAATGGCCTTCCACATACTCGTAAGTTTGAAGGAGTACCTTATTCATCTCCAAGTCACACTTTGCACAGTAAATAACGCCTTCCTTCATTTTAGTTGCCATTTTTTCCTCCTGACCGTGTAGCAAGTTACCACCCTTGTTTCTTCCTTTCTTAATGTGTATATCACAACTATCTCCGCTGCTGCTGTCAACCTTAAACAATCCAAGGCGAGCACCGGCATCAAGCCACGCGTGGGCATAGCTCGCAGCTGCCAAAGCTGTGAGGAGGTCGCCTTTCTCTGCGAAGTGCCTTGAGTCGCTCAGGTAGTTTTTTGCCATCTGGAGAAAGTCAACAGCGGACTTGTAATTTTTGGAGTTTTTGTCTGAGGCTGCTATCTTGACAAGGGTAAGGGCTTTTTCGGTCATTGACCAGTACTTGCTCAGCTTCTGCTCTGCAGCGATTTCAAAGAAACCCTTTTTTTCTTCGTGTTCACGCACAAAAGGTTTCATACCTTTATCTATGCCGAATAAACGTTTCATAATTCAAACACCAAAATATGCTTTAATTTAAAGCTTTGCTACCTGGTTTGAATATCACTTCACACAAACTCAGGCGGCCGCTGTTTCTTTGCAACAATCGTGAGTTGCATGTCAAACTGCCTGTTGTAGAAGACGACTTTCCTCCGGAATTCCGACTGCTTGCCTACCTTAACAAGCTCAAAGCCGTATTTGGAAACCATCTCAAACAGCTCGGGCTTCAAATCCCCCACAAGCTTATGGAAATCTTCCCTGAAGACATCGAAGTCGAGGATGCTGCGGTTGACAAGGATGAACTTCTTTTTCATGCTTGCTCACCAAAAGTTTAAATAAAACAAATCCAATGCATCTGATACTTGACTAGGGTGGGTTTGGCGTAAACAACGCCACGCATTCGTGAGCCGACGAGGGGAATTGAACCCCTCCCTCTCACTTGACTAGGGTGAGCGTGCACACCAGTACACTACGCCGGCTTTTCACTTGCCAGACTTCTGAGAAAAAACTTGCTTATAAGCTGTAGCCGGGCATCTGTCCACTGTCCAGTGCCATTCTCAAAAAGGCTGTGGTGCCAGAATTCGGGCTCTACAGGCGCTGCAAAGCCATTGCGCAAAGTTTCCGGAAATGTCCAGTGGTTCCTATGTCAAATCTGAATAATTTTCGATGCCGCGCAGCTTCTTGACTATTGAAATGGCTGCAACGCAGCCCTCACCAACTGACTTTGCCATCTGGAATGTTCCTCCTGTGCAGCTTCCTGCTGCGTAAACGCCTTCAACAGACGTCATTCCATTTTTATCAGCAACAATAAAGCCGGTGCTGTCCAGTTCCATGCCCAGCTTGTTCGCAAAGCCAACTGTTGATGCAGCGCCCAGGGCTATAAAGGCACCATCAAAATCTTCCTTGGAGTTATCCTTGAAGATAACTGTAAGTTTTGATTTAGCAGCTGCTGCAGTGGATGAGGCGTCTTTAACGAATTCAAATGCTTTGTCTTTCCTCAGCTTAACGCTGCCTTTCTGCAGCCCAACCATGAGCTCTGGAGAGATGGAGAATTCGCGGCCGTTGGAAATAATTGTAATATCTTTTGTGTAAGCCAAAAGCTCAATCGCTTCCTCTGCAGCGTAGTTGCCGTTGCCAACAACAAGAACTTTTTTGCCCTTGTAGAAGTAGCCATCGCACGCAACGCAGTAATGCACCCCTTTTCCCTTAAGCTCCTGCTCGTTCTTTATGCCTGACTTGATATAGGAAACGCCGATTGCCAGGACAACTGCCCTTGCAGCGTACTCCTTTGCATCGGCAGTCTTTATTCTGAAAACGCCTGATTCCTCTTTTACAATGTGGACGGCCTCATTGACCAGCAGCTGCGCGCCATACTTCTCTACCTGCGCGATACCGGCGTCAAGAAGCTCCCTGCCGCTCCTGCCATCCGCAAAAAGGTAATTCCCTACCTCTGAAGCGGTAATAAGCTGGCTCTTGTCCGGGTCCCCAATGACAAGGGTTTTCAAGCTGGCCCTGGCAGTAAAGACAGCAGAAGACATCCCTGCAGGGCCTGCGCCAATGACAATGACGTCGTAGTCCGAATCTGACATAACAGCAGAATAGCAGCGCCCTTATTAAAAGGTTTTTGCAAAACTTTTAAATAATCAGAGACAAAAAAGCACATATTGTGTCAGCTGCGGGAAGGATTAAAGAATTTTTGAAACCAACAAAAGGCAAAATAGCAATCCTCGTACTGCTAATGCTCTTAACAGCTGCCCTTGTTTTGATTTCTATCTCCACTTTTCCGCCGATGATTAATAGAATACACAATCCAGAACCTCCAGAGCCCGTTGATTATTTTCCCAATGAGAGCTCTTTCGCCAATAAGACACAGCACATATGGCTATACGGATTTACTGCACTATTCACCTGGCCTATACTGCTAGCTATATTATTGGTAACAAGCAGCTATTCGGTATCCGGATTCTCATACATCATTTTATTGCTGTCAATTTTAGTAAATTTGGCAGTGCTGTACGTTTACTCAGCAGCGCTCCACAGATTACTGGCGCCTTTAGCCTCAAAACTATCCAAACGGCTTGCACAGAGCGTACAAACCTTGGCTGGAAGCAAAATCCCTAGGGCGACATTCATATTCGCGCAGACAGCAATTGCAGCTGCAGCTTTAATTGCAGCTTTACTGGCTTTGTTTATGATTAATAACGTTAGGATTGGTATCATGCATTATCAGATCGCTTATTTCGGCACTCTACTTTTAGCACAACTAGCAAGCCTTTGGTTTTTCATAAAAATGAAGCTGCCCGTAAGCCCTTCGCTGAAAGGAGGAGCTTTGGGGCTCTTTATCGGCGCAGTGCTGTCGCTGCTTTTACTGGTAATACTTCCAGGAGAAAATGGCAGGTTAGCTGGGTTGGCCATACCAATTTGGATAGTACTTGAGAGGATAATGCTTCTTGCCAGCGGGTTTTTACCGCTTCTTGCCTTAGAGGGCAACCGTATTTGGCTTGCAACACCCCTGATTACGTTTACGGCATGGGGCATGATAATAGGAAATGCGATTGAAATAATCAGGGCAATCAAAACAAGGCGCGCAGGCAAAAAGTAAAATCTTTGCTCACGATTGAAAAAATTTCTAGAAAACTTTAAATAATCAGCTTACGAAAAAGGCGCTGTGGAACAGGGAATGAGAAAATTCGTTGCCGCATCAATGTTTGCACTGGCGCTGGTTGCAGTACTCTCTCTCTTTGCCTATGCCGCTTCAGGGCCTTCTGCTGTCCAGACAGTAAAGGAGAATCCCCAGGCAAAAGCAGGCGAGGTGAGCAGTGAGGAAGCTGCAAAATACAAGTGCAGCAGCATTGACACCATGAGGGAACGCGTCAAGTGCCGGCTGCAGCTGAAGGAAGAAAACGAGTACGACTACCTGCCAGAGGAATGCAGGGCGCTTGTAAATGAATCACGGGGAAGCTGCGTTTCCAACTACCACAAGTCACAACAGTGCTGGGTATCATTGAACGACAGCGAAAGATTTGATTGTGCAAAGAAAGCCTTTGGCTTTGCCGGAACAGTTGCCTCGCAGAAATCGCAATGTGAAGGCCTGACAGGAACAAACAGGTCAGGCTGCATACTCCAGCTGAGGGACAGGGTTGACGCTGTCGTGAAGTTCAGGATCTACAACCTTGAGGACAAGGCGCAAAGGCTGATGGAAAATGGCCTTGTTGACCTGGAGACAGTAACTGCGTTTGTTACAGCCCTGGAGCAGCAAAAGCAGAACTACAACAACGCCAAAACAACGGCTGACAAGAAAGCCGTAGTTATGGGCGTGCAGAAGCTGTGGCAGGACTTCATAACAAAGGTGAAAAAATGAGGAAGGGCGCCTTATTCACAGTAGCCATAATCTTAGGAGTTGCCGTACTGCTTGTCATTGGCGGGTGCACCAAGCAGCAACAACAAACATCTCAGCCGGCACAGACAACACCACAGCAAGAAGCCACGCCGCCACAGCAGCAAACGCAGCAACCGCCAGCACAGGCTCAGCAGCCACAGCCAGCCGCTTCACAGCCGCTGCCGCAGGACGACCTCTACAAGGACAACCTTGACCAGGCTGTTGATGACTTAAGCCAGCTTGAGTGATTCCAAAGCTGCTTTCTGAAAGATTTATATACCGCCTCCACTGCTGCTTTGCGGAAGCCAAAAATGACGCTGTCACGGCTCTTGCCGCACTCGCTACTGAAGGACTTTGTCAGCATTACATACAATGACGTAGTCAGAAGGCGCCTTGTAACGCCGTTCATCATATTTGTCTTCTTTGTAGTTTCATTTGCGGTGCAGAGAACTGCAGCACACCTCCTCCCCTCGGTAAGCTTCATGATAGGCAATTACCACATACACCATTTCTACTGGGGCATAGCGCTGGTTGCACTCTCAAACTGGATTGCATTGATATCCAACAGGCAGTGGCCCAGGCTCCTTGCTGCAGCAATGTTTGGCATCGGGCTAGGCATTTTTGCAGACGAAGTTGGCTTAATACTCACATGCACATCGCCGCTTACGCTGAGGTGCGATTACCATACTAGGATAACGTGGGACGTATTCATAACGATTGCAGGGATTTTGCTCTCAGTGCTTTACCTCCTGCCTGCGTTGAGGGGTTTCAAGAGGCTCATGCGGCACACGCACAGGTATGTGCACGAAAAAATTAACGGAAATTAAGAATCCCAAACATTGCAAAGGCTGCAAAAGCAGGGTTATTCTTTTAGGAATAATTTTTGCACGAGAGTTTATAAATGAGAATAATTTCAAGAAGTTCATGACTGAGCCAATAGGTTTATTGCTCCATGTTGAAAACTTTTCAAAAACTCAAGAAGAAGCACTGGACACTGGACAAGCGGGTGGGCAGGGTTTATATACCACTTCTGACATTGAAGATTTAAAAATGGAAACAAGCTATGATTTAAACATGGCGAACCCTAATCCTTTCCAAGAGCTAAGAATATCAAAAGATGAAGGCTTATCCTTTATTAAAGCAAACTTTGGCAAGATTTCGCAGCGGCAGATTGCCAGAGAAATTGGCTTAGGGAAAACAACAGTAAACAGGTGGTCGAGAGAGATTGGTCTGGTGTTCAAGAAGCACACCGTTAATGAAACATTTTTTGATGAATTTATAGGAGAGGAACTTAATTTTCGCAATAATATCTTCCTCTCCTATATGCAACGGAGCTTACTATTGAATACGATTATTAAGTTCCGTTGCTATAATGAAGCTTCTGCATATCTCCTAGGTTTAATATATGCTGATGGAAATATTGCCTGGGACCCAAAGAAAGGGTATCAGGCACTTACCATAACTGCTTCTGAGAAAGACAAATATCATTTAGAAGATATGCGAACTTTGTTAACTTGCACTAAACCATTGTTGTATTCTGCAAAAACCAAGTCATATCGTCTAATCGCACATAATAAGGAAATATGCAAAAAATTGATGAGGTTGGGTGTTTTTCCCAGAAAGTCTTTAACCGTTGAATTCCCTCAAATCCCTGAAGAACATTTAAACCATTTCTTACGCGGGGTGATAGACGGGGACGGGTCTGTAAACTATTTCAAAAGAAAGAGAAGCCCGTATTTCTCAATAAGAGTATATTCCGGATCAGAAAAATTTTTGAGACAACTAGTAAGCAAAGTAAAGAAAGCACTCAATATTGACGGAAATGTTAGAAAGTTAGCCGAGAATGTTTACGGAGTAGACTATACCTGCGCAAGAGGAAAAAGTTTGGGGCATTACATCTATTCAAATGCAAGGATATTTCTTGAACGGAAGTATCTTCCATATAAAGAAAATGTTTTGGAGGCAGAAAAATGACTAAAGTAACATATATAACTTCAGAGTCTGTAACGGAAGCACATCCCGACAAGATTTGTGACCAAATCAGCGACGCAATACTTGACAGCCTACTGGCACAGGACCCGTATTCAAGAGTGGCTGTGGAGTGCCTGACAACCACAGGAACAGTGATTGTTGCAGGAGAGATTACAACCCACGGCTTTGCAGACATCCAGTCAATAGCAAGGAGGAAGCTCCGCGAGATTGGGTATACAGACCCAAGATTCGGGATTGACTGTGAGGATGCCGGCGTGCTTGTAGCCATCCACGGCCAGAGCCCAGACATAGCGCAAGGCGTTGACAAGGAAGGCGCTGGGGACCAGGGCATGATGTACGGCTTTGCCACTACAGAAACGCCAGAGCTGATGCCCCTGCCTATAATGCTTGCCCACAAACTGACAAGAAGGCTGGCTGAGGTAAGGAAAACAGGCGTCATCGACCACATCGGGCCTGATGGAAAGTCACAGGTAAGCGTGGAATACCATGACGGTGTTCCGAAAAGGATAAGCACGGTCGTAATAGCTGCCCAGCACACTGACGACATAGAGGAAGACGGCCTGAAGCAGGAAATACTCGAGAAAGTCATAAAGCCGGTATGCGGAAAGTACCTCGATGCGAACACCAAGATCTTCATAAACGCAACAGGCAAATTCGTGATTGGAGGGCCAGAAGGCGATACTGGTGTAACGGGAAGAAAGATTATTGTTGATACCTACGGCGGTGTTGGAAGGCATGGCGGGGGAGCATTTTCGGGCAAGGACCCCTCAAAGGTTGACCGCTCCGGGGCATATGCTGCCAGGTGGGTTGCCAAGAACATAGTAGCTGCAGGATTGGCGGACAAGTGCGAAGTCCAGCTCTCTTATTGCATTGGAGTTGCAGAGCCAACTTCTGTAAACGTTGACTGCTTCGGCACTGCAAAGGTAGATGAGGAAAAAATCGTTGCTGCTGTGAAGAAGCATTTCAAACTGACGCCGAGGTGGATTATTGACACGCTTCAGCTGAGAAGGCCAATATACCAGAAAGCAGCGGCATACGGCCACTTCGGCAGGAACGACCCGGACTTCACATGGGAAAACACCGACAAGGCAGAGCTTCTCAGGAAGGAGTGCGGCCTGGCAACCAAGAAAACGGTTGCTGATGTTGAGAATGATTAATTTGTGTTTTTTGATTGACTCCCAAGTTGCCTTGCGTCGCAAATCGGCAGCAGCCGATTGCGCATTCCGCCTGGCGGAATTGCGACTGGGCCCAGTCATGCCGAGCATGACTTGGGTCTCCTCCTTTTGGTAACCGAAGGGGAAAAAAGCGAAGTCGGTACTACCGCTGTTGGCTTCCCACTTAACTTGACAACACTCATATGCCCAAAGATTTAAATACGTGGTTCACTATAGTGAATAAAGGTGCCAGACGCTGCCAAGGGTAATCATTAGCTAGACTGAGTTGTTTGGACTACAAGGCAAGCTTTAAATAAAGAGAAAACCCCACCATTTGCTAGATGACTGGTATAGGGGGAACAAAGTGGGCGCTAGCGCGATTTGTGCCTTGAGTTGATAATTGGAATGACAAAAAATGGTAAACCTGAAAAGAGTACGTGGTGATGGCATGAGCGGCGAACAAAATGACACGCCAGACACCCTTGAAACGAAGGCGCAAGAGCTGATTGCACAATTCATGCACCTGGATAACATGAGACAAACTATTTTCAACAATTTCAAGGCCTACCACTTAACAGGAGACAAATCGCAGTTGCAAATGGCAATAGCCATGACACAGGTACTGGACAGGTTACTTAAACAACCAAACCTCCCAAACACCAAAACTAGGCCATTAGGTCTGTACCATAGCGCCGGCTCAGGATTTAATGTTATGCCACACGAAGTTATTGAAGCTGTTGCGAGACGCCTGCCTTCTACCGAACTGTATGGATACCTAACGCTGGCACCTGAAACTGCCATATTTTCGGCAGAAACTTTTTGGTTCTTGCATGAGCAAAGGCAGGCGATACGACAGAGAGCACTTGACCAGCAAGGAACTAGAACCCCCGCTTTGGATGTGCTAGTCGGACAGGCATACATCCCGATTCCCAACATAATAGATGGAATGCCTGTCATCGGGCCCTTACAGCTTTCAGACCAAGCTTCTTCCCTATTTTTGAGCTGGATAAAAGGACCAACGCTGCACGAGCAGATGCCAGACCTCAACCGATTAGCGAAAGAGAAGGGACAGGAAGGGCAGGCGTTTTCCCACTATAAAGATATGAGGCTTTGGGCTGTTTCCCAGATGACAGGTGTCTGGCAGGCCTCGCCCCCTCCACTCGCAGAAGGAACAAAAGCGGATAACCTTGAGCAACTGATGAGACAACATTACGCCAATATGCTTATAGGCTCATTACTTGGCTCTGCAAAACTGCTAAGCGGAATAGAGGTAACTCCAGACCATGTTGAAAAGCTCTCAAGTGCCGTGACTTATATAATCGAAAGGTTGCCTATTGATTCGGGAAATATTGGGAGATACTTTGACGCTGCACTTAGAAATTTCATAGATGAGGTTGGGAATGTTTCAGGCAATTATTTGGACGCGTACACCTCAACTGTAAGGGGCGGACAGATAAACTATGCGCAACTATGGGATCTGACAAGGAGGATAGATTTCAGCCATGTTGCCAGAAGGCCTTTCTGCGTGTTTGAGGAAGATACCTCGCACATAACTGAGAATTGGCACGGCAACACCAGCGATGACGAAAGAAGAAGGTATAACGCTTCAACTACGCTAACACGGCAAGGCTTAGTAGCATACAGCGCTGGCAGGATTGGTGAAGCTGCCGAATTTGCCGAGGCATTGGAATCTCTTAGGAGGAATGAGGTTGACCCGAAGGACGTAAAGGCGTGGAGAAGTTACTATGACACATACGAGCCGACTATCAGGCTCATGCCTTGGATTAGAAAGTGCAGGCAGGGCTATCTTGCGCTTGTGTACGCTTCAAAAGCCAGAGCTAATCAGGAACTAAGCGGCGAGGATATGAGCCTTGTTATTAAAGGACTACTGGATGAAGCTGCTGTTTACTCCTTCAGAACGCTGAGGGAACTGCCAGAAGTCAGTTCGATAGCAGGCATTAAAAATGGAAGCGTTGAAGATGAAGGAATGCAAATACTCAACCATGTATTGGCTTCTGTAAATAACCGCGCCGGGGAAGGCAGGATAAATAATGAAGCTATGATCGCAAAGGGAACAGAGATGCTAACAACTTATGTCTGATTACAGAAGTGGGCCATCCAATTCTAGCGCGTAAGGGTTGTCTATTGCGCTTTTACAAGCTCAACAAGTTTCGACAGGGCTGTAATTGTGCCTTTATGTGAAAAACTTGGAGCGACTAGTCCTCCCCTGTTATATGTCATCCTCTGAATTGCGTCATTTGCCCCAAGCAGAGTTGTTGGATAAGCTGCCCTTTCCATCATTTCCATGTCATTAAGGTCATCGCCAAACGCTGCAACATTACCCCAGCTCAGGCCCAAGCGCGCCATTACAAATTCAATAGCGTTGACTTTTCCGCCTGAAACTGGAACAAACTGGTAACATGCGTGGACAGGCGGGTAGGGCTTGTGCTCTGTTCTTCGCAATTGCTTCGGATATTCGTTCAGTTCAGGAAAGTTGGAGGCTAATTGTTCCAAATCATTACGGTCGTTGGCCTTTGGGTCAACCCGAAAGGAAGCAGTCCTATCCAAATCATCTATAACTAAACCTAAGTTCCTCAATTCCTGCTTGTAGCTATTAAGAAAAACCAGCTCGGCTGTAAGAATGCCCACCCACTCAGGATCAGGCCGACCATCCTTGCTTAACAACAAGCTGCCGTCCTCTATTGCTGCGTAGTCGTGCAGTATATGAGAAACCATGCCTCTGTAAGAAGGCATCCTCATACCGCTTACAAGAACAACTATCAAGCCCTGTTGCTGAAGTTCCTTCAAATATTGCTGCGTTTTGCGGTAGATATACCTTCTGCCACCTACATCTACAAGTTCTTCAGGCTGTATTTCTGAATCGTGGTCTGTGGGCACATGAACCAAAGTACCCAGCACATCACTGCATAGTAGCTTAATTTTTTGCTCAAGGGTCATTTAAGAATCACTCAGTTTTTCATTTGAACTGTTAGCTAACCCCACTGCCGTGATGTAAGGGCCAACCAAACAGAACATCATATTTGCCAGCACCAGCGAATGGTGCAGCAGCCAGTAATCTGCGTGGCTCAGGCGCTTTTCAAAAAGCTTGTGGGCATTTTCCACCACCTTATCCCTCAATGCCTTTAATTGAACGATTTTTTCGGTATCAAACTTGTAAAATAGCTCGTAAAAAACGCGCAACATTTTATTAGACACGGCGAATGTGCCTAGGACATCGTCATTTATCTTAATCTTTCTGTCCTGCAGATTCGAGAAATGCTGGCAGATGTACTTGTACTGATCAGCAACCTTTTCAAGCTCTTCAATGATATAATAAAGCGGACCAATCTTGCCGTATGTGCTGGTACCAAGCTTGTTAAGATGCCTTCTGCAGACCGTTGTAAACCGATTATTGGCTTCTTCCAGAAAAGCCGTGTTTTTCATCTGCTGGTAGTTCGCAGCTTTTAAAGTGTCATAGGTCTGCTCAGACATTGTCAACAGCAAGAGGAAAGTCCTCCTGAGTACTGAGTCAAACTCTTCCAAGCTGCCCGAAACGTAACGGATAGTGCAGTTATCAGGACCCTGCTCGAGAACCTCAAAGCCAACAGCTTCCTTACTTATTGCCTCCTGAACCTTAACCATAAGCTCGGGTTTTCCAAAATAAACCTTAAGCTCATCAACTCCCCGTTTGTAAAGGGCATGTATAAACCGTGCAATCATGCCGTTAAGCTCGCTAACATCAATTTCAGCCTTCTCAAATGCAGGCGCAGTGTTTGCGCTAATAACAACCTTATTCCCGTCCTCCTGAACGTCAATCTCCTGGCCGCGGCTGATGTTGTGGGCCTTGGCCCACTGCCTTGGCAGGGAGACAAGCTGTGTAGAACCTGCAATCTGTATGACCTTTCGCTTCATATTTATAATACACCCCCAAAATTAATAAAAAATCATAAAAGCGGCAAATAACACTGATTTTTAGCTGAATTATAGAAAAGAACAGTTTTATTTAAAGTTTTCTGTTTTTATGAAAAGTTTATACTTTTTATAAAATATAACCAAAAGTTATATAAGAACAGTTACGTTTAAGTCCTTACATTGGGGGATAATTAGCGGATTTGGGGATAATTAGCGGTTAAGGCTCTGAAAGCACTTAACGCTTGACCTTTTTAGCAAAAAGATCAATCAAAAAAACGCCTCTATCGTTTTCCGATTGACCGCTTTCGCAAAGGGGTCACGTTAAGTGAACAAGAGCCGATTTGATGGGGGTCAAAGAGGTAAAGGGGAAAAAAGAAGATGCGGTCAAGCCTATACTCTGCAAGGGAAGAATGCCTGCTATGCGGCGATGTCATAACAAACCCTATCTGTTTTGGCTGCCTGGAAGGCGAGGTAGAGGAGTGGCTGTCCGGCAGGATGCCCAAGCTCGTGCCGAGGCTTAAAAAAACAGGTGAAGTGTTCAAGTCATACACCCATACAGGGACAAGGTGCATTCTCTGCGGGGACAACATGAATGTCTGCACGCACTGCTACTGCTATGAGGTTAACAAGCTTTTTGAGAATTACCCGAGGCTGGCCGAAGAATTTGTTGATTTCTTTAACTTCGAGCTGAGGGGAAGCAACCGCATAAGCGCGCTGGAGTAACAGCGTCAGTTTTTCAAAAAAGGTTGGGGGAGAAAAAAAAGGACAAAAGCAAGCACAGAAGATAAGTTCACCATAGTGAATTATGTTGTTTAAAAGTGGAGAGGTGATAGCTGTGAGAAAAAAAAGCTGGTACGCGGACCTTGGCGAGGACAGCCTTGAGGTGCTATCCTCGGAGATAGAAGACCTTGAAAACGACGAGCTGTCAGTTGGCGAAGCGGGCTTCATAAGCGGCTACGAGCTTGACCAGGAGTACGAAGGAGAGTACGAAAGCGAATGAAAAGGACCACCTGGTATATAGATTTTGGGGAAAGCACAATTGAAATCGGCTCTGAAGAAGCCGAGGAAAGGGAAGAAGCCTTAGGAGAAGAAACTGATGCTAGCCCCTGAGAGCGAGAGCTGCAGCGCCAAAAACACCGGCAGAATCACCCAGCTTGTTCTTTACAATTTTAAGGCCCTTTGAGAATGCAGGATAAGCATATCTTTTGGCAGCCGCATTTATTTTACGGTAAAACTCAGCCGGGAGATTGCTGACGCCGCCGCCCATCACAATAATGGCAGGGTTGAAAGTGTTTATGAGGTTGGCAAAGGCGATTCCGAATTTGTCATACGTTTCTGACATTACTTTCCTTGCGACTGCTTCCTTTGAGCTGAATATCTTGTGCGGATCGGGATTCCTTATTTTGCCGCCTGCCGCAATGTAGCGCTGTGTGATGTACTTGCCAGAGCACCACGACTCAAAATGGCCAAGCTGGCCGCAGCCGCATCTTGGGCCGGAAGGGTCTATTGTTGTGTGACCGATATGGCCTGCCCCGCCGTCCCTGCCCCTGTAGAGCCTGCCTCCGAGAATAAGGCCGCCGCCAATGCCTGTCCCTACAATAACGCCAATAACATTTTCAAAGCCGCGGGCTGCACCGAACATGAACTCAGCAAGGGCAAAGCAGATGCTGTCATTTTCAATGTAGAGGGGAGAATTTATTTTTCTTCGCCGCAGCTGCTGCTGCAAAACGTTCTTCAGCATTATGCCCATAATTGCGGGAATGTTCGGAACCATCTCCAGCCTGCCTTTCTTAAGGAAGCCAGCAGTGCCAATGCCTATCCCTCTGAGCCGGAAGCCCTTGATATTCTCCCTGCCGTAGCCGCAAAGCGAAACAACAGCAGAAACGATATTCCCGATGGTTTTTTCCTTTGATAAGGGGTAGGTTGGCAGCCTGATTTTTTTAATAACTTTAGGCAATAAAGCCCAAGTCGAGCAGAGCTCGACTGGGCCCCGTCGCAAGTCCTGCTTTGGCAGGACTGCGCAGTCGGCAACTGCCGACTTGCGACGCAAGTCGACGTGGGATGCAGAGGTAGCGGTGGCACTTGCCAGGATTCCCTCAATCTTAGTCCCGCCAACGTCAAGGCCGATAATGTACATCATCAATCACATCATTTTTTGATTGACCTTTTTGTTAAAAAGGTCATATCACGCTTTCCCTTCGCTGCCGAGAACCTTAATTCTGCGAATGGCGACCTCTTCCATGGCTTCAATGGCTGAGCCGAGGATTTCCCTGGGGTCGTATGCAGACGGGTTCTCGTGCAGGAATTTCCTGACAGCTGCCGTGAAAGCCAGGCGAAGGTCAGTGTCCTCGTTCACCTTGCAGACGCCAAGCTTCACCGCCCTCTTTATCTGGGATTCAGGCACTCCCTTTGCATTTGATATTTTTGCGCCGTAGCGGCTAGCTGCAGCAACCAAAGACTGATGCACTGAGGAAGCGCCGTGAAGCACGAGGGGAACATCAACAGCACCTGCTATTCTGGAAAGGCGCTGCAAATCTATCAGGGGTTTTCCACGGAACTTGTAAGCGCCGTGGGAAGTGCCAATCGCAACAGCCAGGGAATCGCAGCGAGCCAGCTTAACAAATTCAGCTGCTGCTGCCGGATCTGTGTAACTGTGCCTCGCAGCAAAGACATCATCCTCCCTGCCCTTCAACTGGCCCAACTCGGCTTCCACAGAAACCCCCTTCCTGTGGGCTGCTGCAACGACTTTTTTCGTGAGTGAAACATTCTGCCTGAATGGGAGGGCTGAGCCGTCTATCATGACTGACGAAAAGCCAAAACTGATGCACTCCCTCGCCAATTCAAAGCTCGGACCGTGGTCCAAATGTACAGCTACAGGCACAGGAACCTTTTTTGCAAAAGCCAGAGCCATGCCAGCTAATTCAAAGCCGCCATACTTAAGCGCACCAGAGGACAACTGCAGGAAGACAGGGGAATCCATCTCCACAGCCGCCGCGATGATAGCTTTAGTGATTTCCAAATTGTTCGTGTTGAAAGCGCCAACAGCATAACCACCTTTCTTCGCTTTTTGCAAAAGCTTATTGCCCGAGACAAGCACAGCCAATCACTCCGCAAATTTAAATCCCTTTTATCCCAAGCTTGGATCTGTTCCTTTTTATGAATGCTGCCGCAGCACCTGCTGATGAGGAAAGGCGAGGTCCGCACTGGGTCAGCTTCATAGCTGCAATGCCAACTGCCTTTGCAAGCGTATCTGAGACAGACTGTGTATTGGATGAGTAGTAATAGTGCGCAAAAGCGCCACTGAACGCGTCACCAGCACCGCAAGCGTCAAGAATCCTTACAGGAAGCGCCTTAACGTGGAAAAAATTACTGCCTTCCTTGGCGTAAGCGCCATCAACGTCCTTGCTCACAACATCAACATTCCCGGGAAGATGGCGAAGTATGTCCTTTATTTTTTCTTTCCCGACGTAATACGAGCCTTCTTCATAGTTGAATATGGAAACTGCAAAGCTTGCGTGAATCTTCAGGAGCTTTGGCAGCCAACGACGCAGCATAGATATGCTCGGGGCAAAGATTATTGGCCTGCGGTGATGTTTCGCAAGCCTGACCAACTTCAGGAACAATGAAAAATTTTTATCTGAAACAAGCGAAGTGACAAAAACGTGCCTTGAGCCCTTCACCAAATCCTCTGTCAAGTGCTGAGGGCCCAGGCTGTCGTTTGCACCCCTGTAAACAAGCACAGACTTCTCGCCTGAAGGAGAAGTGATGTTAAGGCCAACGCCGGTCCTTAATGCCTTATCGGTAACGACGTGGCTGGAATCGACTTTATTGGCTTCCAGGTCTTTCAGGACCATGCTGCCGAGGTAGTCATTGCCTACAGAGCTTAGAAGCGCAGTTTCGGAGCCGAGGCGCTGCATTGCAACAGCAGAGTTTGCAGCGCTTCCGCCAGGAAAAAGGTCAAGACCCTCAAGATCTGTCTTAGAGCCAAACGCGATGCAAACCAGATGCTCAGCCAGTTTACCTTCATGACCTGCGATATCAATCCGCTCAGTGTGGCCGGTTCTGGCAAACAGGTCAATAGTGGAACTTCCGACAACAAGGAAATCGTATTTTGCCATGACAGACCAGAATCAGAACTGGCTTAGCTTGCCAATGGCATAAGTGGCTGCTGCCGCAACCACTCCGATAAGCATCATCTCAAAGCCGCTTATGAACCAGTTCTTCCTTGTGACGTAAGTCCTCGCAGCACCGGCAGCAAATAGGGAAACAAGCGTGATTGCCACAGCCGCAACAACGCCGCTTTGCGCAGTCACAAACGGGAACAGGAACGGGATTATGGGCAGAATGCCCCCGGCTACGGAAGCGAGCCCTATGATCGCTCCAACAACCACAGGCTTGTCAGGCTCCTTCGGAAAGCCAAACTCCTCAGCCCTCATAGTCTCAAGCCAGCGCTCCTTGTCAGACGTTATTATCTTCACTATGGAGCCAAGCTCCCTGCCCCTAAAGCCCTTGGCAGCGTAAAACTCCCTGACCTCCTTCCTTTCCCATTCCGGAAACTTTTCAAGATGCTCCCTTTCCTTCCTGAGCTCCTGCTCATAAAACTCGTTCTGGCTTTTGGTTGAAAGGTAGCCACCAAGTGTCATCGAGATTGTCTCGCCAAGAAGAGCGGCTGCTGCGGAAAGCAGGATGATGCCCTTGCTGCCCAGAACGCTCACGCCTGCTATGACGCCAATAACCGTGACTATGCCATCCTGGATGCCGAAAACAACCTCCCTGATGAGCTTGCCCTCCTTGGAGTGCTCCTCCTGCGCCTCAGGCCTTGGAATTTTCATTTTGACAGCGCAGCTTTTGCAGCTGATGCTTTTAAACCTTCGCGTTTAGAGCACTGCAAGGTTGGCGTTGCAAAGGACGCATGGCAAACGTAAGAGTGGCAAGGCAGAACTAACAAAAGTTTTAAATATGTGTTTAAATTGTGTGTTATATGTGGCTATCTATATATAAAAAGGTGCATAACTACGAGGCATGGAGAGGCAAATGATAAAAGGAATTAGCATTATTAAAAATTCGGAATATAGAAAGAAAATACTTTTAAGCTTAGTTGATGTTAATTATTTAACGCCTTCTGAAATATCAGAAAAAACGAAACTTCGCCTTAATCATGTCAGTAACTTTTTAAAAGACTTGAGAGATAATGAACTCATCATATGCCTAAACGATGATGAAAAGAGAGGGCGACTTTACCAAATAACCGGACTCGGTAAAAAAGTGGCAAAAGAAAATGGAAACTAAAATAAACCGGATAATTCCGGGTGACTGTTTGGAAACAATAAGGAATCTTCCGAACGAATCGGTAGATTTGATAGTTACAGATCCACCATTTAACATAGGGAAAAAATATAACTCTTATAAAGACAAGATGAAAAAAGAGGAATATATTAGATGGTGTGAGAACTGGCTTACAGAATGTATAAGAATTTTAAAACCTCACGGAAGTTTATATTTATTTAATTACCCTGAGAATAATGCTTATCTAATGCCGTTTTTAGACAAAAATATGGTTTTTAAAAGATGGATGACTTGGCATTACCCAACAAATACAGGAATGTCACCAACAAATTATACAAGGTCACAACACAGTATTTTATTTTACACTAAAACAGAAAAAGCAAGGTGGAATAAGAATCATATAGCCGAGCCGTATCGTAATCCGACAGATAAACGGATACTAGAGAGAATAAAAAACGGAAGCAATGGCAAAACCCCTTATGACGTATTTCATTATAACATTGTTAAAAATGTAAATAGAGACAAAACAGAGCACGTTTGTCAGCTTCCGATTGAACTTGTTGAAACATTCATCAAAGCGAGTAGTAATGCGGGAGATCTAGTTTTTGATCCTTTTATGGGTTCTGGAACTGTAGCTGTTGCCTCAAAAAAATTGGACAGGAATTATTTAGGTTGTGAAATTGATAAATACTATTGTAAAATCATAAATGAAAGATTAGCAGAAGTAGAAAAGCCATTGCACAATTTCATAGTTGAAGACGCAAAAAAGGAGCATAAACCTGCAAGAGTTGAAGCGATAACTTCTTTTTTATAAAACTACTTTTTGTCTTTTTAGCTTAATTGTGCCTCTGCATGTTCTTATAAATCCGCCAAAGAATACAAGTTTATCTTTTTTGTCATAAATTGTTTTAGCAGATAAAGATGGCCCATAAAAATTATTTTGAATGTTTGATTTCCAATTTTCTTTTTCAAGATGAACTAAACAGCAAAAGAATTCGTCAAAATTTCCACCCCACGAGACCATAAGGTAATCAAATGGTCTTTTGCTAAATTCTCCACCTGTCCAGCTGTTATCTGTGGAAGTCATTTTTATCTCCATAGGAACATTAATTTTTGTGAAGGTAAGGTCTGGATCTCTATCTGCTGATGCTCTTTTGACTTCGTAACCTAATTTTTTGCTAAAAGTATCGGCGCAGGCTTTTTCCATTATTTTACCAATCAATTCAGAAATATTTTTTCTGCTTAAACCCAAATCTCCATACTCATGGTTAAATTTCTTCATCCTTAAAACTACAATTTTAAGAGACTCAAAAAGTGTCTTTTTTGTTAAGCCAAATTTTTGCAAATCAGCATTTACTTTCTTTGCCATTACCTGATAAAATCGCGTACACCTTAAATATAATTAACACAAACTAGACACCAACTAATAATACAACCCCTGTTGTCTTATCCGTCTTTTTCATGCTTGAACAAGACATAAATTACCATTTCGGGAACGTGCAGCCACCCAGAGCTTACCTTATGGGCTATATCAGAATGGTTCAGTTAAATGCTGAAGAGATAGACAAGCTGTTGTGGAGTTCCACCCGCCATCCGCCACGAACAATTTATAGAAATCGTCAATAATTTCTAATAACAACTTCGTTTATCACTCCTCTTTTGGCGCCGATGCAATTAATGGCTCTCCTCGCTTTAACCGTTACGATATTGAAATCCGAGTATAATTCTCTTATGAAAGGCGTATCACTGTTGCTTAACATTAGCAAGCAATGTTTCTTATCCAGCTCTTTAAATTCCTTAGCTAACTGCCTCTGTTCATTTTCTAAAAAAGCGCCTTTTTGGTAAGATGTGAAGCTGGCAGTTTTTGTCAATGGGAAATATGGCGGATCCATATAAACAAAATCGTCCTCTTCTGCTTTTTTTACAGCTTCAGTGAAATCGGAAACCGATAGCTCAGCATTCTGCAAAAACTTTGAAGCCATCCTTAGTTTAACTTCTTGAAGTATAGCAGGTTTCTTATATTTACCAAAAGGAACGTTAAACTTGCCTTCCGAATTTACCCTGTAAAGCCCGTTAAAGCACGTTTTGTTCAAGTAAATGAAAATTGCTGCTTTCTCCAGCCCATGTTTCATGGTGTTAAACTTTTGTCTTTGCTCATTAAAATACGCTTTATTGTTATCCTTATCCCTATGTTCCCTCAATAGAGGGATGAGTTCATCTACATTATCTCTTACTGATTTGAACGTATTAATCAAATCTTCGTTAATGTCAAATAGAAAACTTTGCGACGGGTTAAACTTCTGTTTCACGTTAAAGAATACGGCTCCGCTGCCTAAGAATATCTCCAAAAAATGGTTGAACTTTTGAGGGTAAAGCTCCGAGAATTGCCTTAATAGTTGGGTTTTCCCGCCTGCCCATTTAATGAATGCTGGATTGGCTATTTGCATCTGTTCTAATATCTGAAAATTGCCTTTAAATGTGTTTTGAAACTCCATCGCACATCAACAGCGGTTTCTTATTTAAATAGCTTGCGCGGACAATTGTCCAGTGTCCAGTGGTTCTTGCCTTGATTAGAGCTGTTAACTATTTATCTACACTTCTTTTACGGGCTTTCAGCAGCATGTAGCCCCCAACAACAGCCATCGGGATGCTCCAGAACTGGCCCCAGGTCAGGCCAAAGGCGTAATCAGGAACGACCTTGGCAAATTCAAGGAAAAACCGGATGCTGCCGTAGAGGAAGATGAACGCCCAGAAAAGGGAGCCCGTTGGCAATTTCTTATTCCGCAGCTGCCAGAGAACTGCAAAAATTGCAAAATTCTTTATGGCCTCGTAAATCTGGACAGGGTGCCTGAACTCAGGAATATTGCCAAACTTCACGCCCCAGGGCAATGAAGTGGGCGTGCCGTAAAACTCGCCGTTGAGGAAGTTTGCAATCCTGCCAAAAGCAAGCGCAAGCGCAGCAGGAATTACGGCAATATCTGCAATGTCGTAAAAGCTGATTTTTTTCTTTTTCGCGAAAAAATAGCCTGCTGCCACCAAACCAATGAGGCCACCGTGGAAAGCCATCCCGCCGTTCCAGACAGCAAAAATCTGGAGAGGGAAGCTGCTGTAGTATCCCCATGACGATATAACATGGCCAAGCCGCGCGCCAACAAGGACGGCAAACGTGGCAATAATCAGCAGTTCGTCGTAATCGCTCCTGCTGAGAGGGAGCTGCCGCTTTTTCGCAAGGTGCCTTATGATAAAGAACGAAACGAGAATGCCGAGGGCAAATATCAGGCCGTAGTACCTGACAGCGAAAGGGCCTATCTCGACAAGGACGGGGTCAATGTTGTAGTAAAACATGCTGCAAGAGGAAAAACACTGCTATTTATTGTTTTCCGCTACTTTCCGCCTGACTGGATTATGTCCAGAATCTCCTTGGCTGTAAAAAAAAGCCCAACAGCCGCTACTGCGGCAGCCCCCAGGCCGTGGCCGCCAAAGCCCCTGTACGCCAGAAATGCGCCAAGAAGTATTCCAAAGACGCTCAGCAACATATAAAATCCCGCCATTAACTTACCACCTCCAACCGCCAAAAAACCAATAAAACGCCACTAACATTCAACACCACTAACATTCACTATCGTGAAGAATGCTGATGCCACTATTATTTAAAGTTTATTGAACCGAGCAGGCACTAAACTCTCACAGTGCCGGAGAAAACCGACTCTGCGGGCCCGGTCATGTATACATGGTTATCCCTCGCCCACTCAACCACCAGGTCCCCGCCCCTGAGGTGCACCTTAACCTTCCTGCCTGTCTTCCCGTTAAGGGAGGAAGCGACAACAGACGCGCATGCACCTGTCCCGCAAGCCAGGGTCTCGCCAACCCCCCTTTCCCAAACCAGAAGCTCAACCTCTTTCCTGTTCAGGACCCGGACAAACTCGGCATTTGCCCTCCTCGGAAACACAGGGTGGTTCTCAACCTCCTTCCCAATCTCCTCAATGTCAAAATCAGTGTCATCAACAAAAGTGACCGCATGCGGGTTGCCCATTGAAACAGCCGTTATCCTGATTTTCTTGTACTTAAGCTGCAGCGGCTCATCAATTGCCTTTGCTGCTGCGCTGCCGTTCATGGGAATCTCCTTTCTCAGGAGCTGGGGAACGCCCATGTCAACCCTGAACATGCCATCAGCAGCAACTATTTTTTTGATTCCGGATAAAGTGCCAATCTTCAATTCCTTCCTTGTGCTGTAGCCATTGTCAATGATAAGCTTGGCAATGCACCTTATGCCGTTGCCGCACATCTCGGCTTCCGAGCCGTCAGCGTTAACAAGCCGCATCACACCGTCTAATGCCTTATCACTTGAAGGCAGCGCCATGAGGACGCCATCCGCCCCTATCCCAAAATGCCGGTCACACACGCTTTTTGCAAACGACTTCAGCCCTGGCTCGGACATCGCCCCAAAAACCCTTCTGTTGGCACTGCCAAAAAGGTCCAGAACAACAAAATCGTTCCCAAGGCCGTGCATTTTCACAAACTTCAGTACATTTGGCATTTTACACCCCATAAATCACGTGAGCCATGCTTTCACGTTCCCTTATAACCCTCGCCTTCCCATTGCTGACAAGCACTTCAGCAGGCCTGGGCCTCGTGTTGTACGTTGACGCCATTGAGAAGCCGTAAGCCCCAGCGACAAGTATGGCCAGCACGTCGCCTTCCTTGATTTTAGGCAGCTTCCTGTCTGCAATGCCACTTTCATTCCGCGTAAAAACATCACCCGACTCGCAAATATTGCCGCACACAGCAATTTTTTCTTTTTTATTGCTCTCACAAGTTTCAACAGCCAGTATCGGGTGGTAGCTGCCGTAAGCCATCGGCCGTATGAGATGGTTGAAACCAGTGTCCACTCCTACAAACTTGTGCTTTGGCGTTTGCTTAATCGTGTTCACGGTGCAAAGGAGAACACCGGATTCTGCAACAAGAAACCTTCCAGGCTCTATCACCATTGCCAGCTGCCTGCCAAAGCTGCTGCAAAAATCCGAAAAGAGCTTGCTGACAGCAGAGCCAAAGACATTCATGTCAATCGGCTTCTGGTCAAGCTTATACGGCACCCCAATGCCACCGCCGAAGTCAACAAACTCCAAATCGCCAAGCTTCTCCCTGTTTTTGCTGATAATTGCAAGCAGCACCTTCATTGCGTCCAGGAACTTGCCAGTCTCAAGGATGCCTGAGCCGATGTGCTCATGGATGCCAATAATTTTCAGGTTGTGTTTTGCCGCTATTTCAAACGCCTTCCCAATCTCACCAGCCCAGATGCCGAACTTGCTGTCAGGGCCGCCAGTAATGACATGGCTGTGGTGCCCTGCGCCAACATCAGGATTAACCCTGAAGCAGACCTTTGAGCTGGGGTTGAGCTTGCCGTAGCGCTCAAGCTGCGACAAAGAGTCACAGTTGACAAGGACTTTTTTGGCAACTGCAAACCTCATTTCCTCATCCGTAACAGAGGTTGACGTGAAGATTATCTGCTCAGGCCTGAAGCCCGCCTTCAGGGCCATTTCAATCTCGCCAGGAGAAACTGCGTCAATGCCAACAAACTCCCCGCCTTCGTCCTTAATAACTTTCAGGATTGCAAGGTTGGTGTTTGCCTTTGCCGCATAATAAAGTTTCAGCGGCCTGCAAGGGATATTCTGAAGCAGAGCCCTGACCTTTGAGCGTATAGTTTCCTCATCGTAAACGTACAGGGGAGTGCCGAACTGCCTTGCCAAACCAGAAGCTGCGACCTCGCCAACAAAGAGCCTGTTGCCCTTTACTGAAATCATTTCCCCATCGCCTTCCTTATCCTGTCCATTGCCTCTGCAAGCCCTGCATCAGGAACTGTCAGCGAGATGCGAATGTAGCCCTCGCCGTAGCTGCCGTAAGCAGCCCCGGGAGTAACTACAACACCGGCTTTCTCAAGCATGAGCGTGGCAAAGCCGGCAGAGGAATACCCCTCCGGAACACGGCACCACATGTAGAATGCGGCTTTTGGCTTTGCAGCCTTGACTCCAACAGCTGTTAATGTATCATAAACAAGGTCACGCCGCTTCTGATAGATGCTGTTGAGCTTCTCTATGTCCGAGTCAGGGGTATCAAGAAGCGCGGTTATGGCAGCATACTGCACAGCATTGAAAACTCCCGAGTCAACGTTGTTCTTCACAGTAGCCATTGCGGAGATTATCTCAGGATTGCCGACAGCCATGCCAATGCGCCAGCCGGTCATGTTGTAGGGCTTTGAAAGCGAATTGAACTCAACACCAACCTCCTTGGCGCCGGGCACTTCAAGGAAGCTCAACGGCCTGTAGCCGTCAAAGGCAATCTCGCTGTAAGGGTTGTCAGAGCAGACGATTATGCCCTTATCCTTTGCAAAGTCAACAACTTCCTTATAGAACTCCCTGCTGGCAACAGCGCCAGTTGGATTGTTTGGGTAATTCAGGTAAAGTATCCTGGCGTTCCTGCATGCGGCCCTGGACAAACCGCTAAGATCCGGCAGAAAACTGTTCGCTTCAAGAAGCGGAAGGTCACAAACCCTGCCATTTGCCAAAAGCGTAGCAGTCCTGTATGGGGTGTAACAGGGGTTGGGCACAAACGCGCAGTCACCTGGGTTAATGAACGCGAGCGAGAGGTGCAGGCTGCCCTCCTTTGAGCCGATAAGCGCAAGGACCTCACTCACAGGGTCAAGGCTGACATTGTGCCTTCTCTTGTACCACGCTGCAACAGCCTCCCTAAAGGAGTAAAGGCCCTCATAGTCAGGATACTGGTGGTTTTTGGGATCGTTAGCAGCCTTCTCAAGCTCAGCAATGATGTGCTTCGGAGTTGGCAGGTCAGGGTCGCCAACAGCCAGGCTGATGACATCAACGCCGGATTTCTTAGCCTTGTCAATCTTCTTGTTAATCTCCGCAAACAGGTAAGGCGGAATCTGCTGCAATCTTCCTGAACGGGCGAATTTTGTCATTTTACTTGCAAGCCCCCAAACGCAGAAGCCATCTTAGCCAATCAGCCCCCTTGCTTTCATGAGCTCTGCGTTGAGGATGGCCGCGCCAGCAGCGCCCCTGATGGTGTTGTGGCCCAGCACAACGAACCTGTAATCAAGGACAGGGCACGACCTGATTCTGCCGACAACAGATGCCATTCCTTTTTCTAAGTTGCGGTCCAGCTTCGGCTGGGGCCTGTCAGCTTCCTTCCTGACAACTATAGGATGCTGCGGGGATGACGGAAGCTTCAGCTGCCTCAGCGGGTTAAAATTCTCAAAGGCGCCAATAATTTCCTTTTCAGTTGCAGATTTTGACAGCTTGACAGAAACGCATTCCGTATGGCCGTCAGAAACATTAACGCGGTTGCACTGCGCGCTTACGGCAACCTTTGCGCTTTCCACGCCATTGCTGCCGAATTTGCCGAGAAGCTTCAAGGTTTCTGACTGCACCTTTTCCTCCTCCATTCCGATGTAAGGGTAAATGTTGTCAATGATGTCAAGGGAAGCTACTCCAGGGAAGCCTGCACCGCTCAGGGCCTGCATCGTGGTAACCATGACCTTCTCCAGGCCGAACCCGTCCATCAACGGCTTCAGGGCGAGGACCATGTGAATAGTGCTGCAGTTCGGATTGGTGACTATGAATCCCTTCCATCCCCTCAGCTTCTGCTGGGTTTTAACAAGGCCGAGGTGCTCAGGATTAACCTCCGGAATCAGGAGCGGAACGTCAGAATCCATTCTGTGATTCCTTGAGTTGCTGCTTACAACATAGCCCGCTTTTGCGAATTCCTCTTCGATAGGACCTGCTACAGCAGCATCAAGCGCGGAAAAAACAATGCTGCAGTTGAGGGTTGGCTTGCACTCCCTGAGCTTCATTCTCCTGGCGTATTCCGGAACATCTGCAGAAACCTTCCACCTTCCTGCCATGGCTTCCTCATACGCCTTGCCAGCAGATTCAGGCGAGGCAGCCAGCTCTGCAACCTCAAACCACGGATGGCTTTCAAGCAGCTGCACAAAGCGCTGCCCAACCATGCCTGTTGCTCCCAGAATGCCAACCTTGATTTTTTGCATGCAAAAATCCCCCGGACTAATGAAGCTGCGGCTATACGGGTAATATTAAAAGTTATCGCTATAATCCCGACAGCTCACCTGAAAAAGTCACTGATAAAATCATTCATGGTGAAAAAGCCCTTCTTCCCCTTGAGCCACTCAGCGGCCATCACAGCGCCAAGGGCAAAGCCAGCCCTGCTCCTCGCAGTGTGCTTGAGCTCAATTGTGTCTGCCTCACTGTCAAAGCCGACAACGTGAGTGCCCGGAATTGAACCGCCTCTAATGCTTGCAAAGTGCACCTCATCGGGGTTTATCCTGCGCTCAAGCTTTTCATACTGGGCCTGCTTCTTCCTGCCAATGTTTTTGAGCAGGATTTCAGCAATGCTCTTCGCCGTGCCAGAAGGGCTGTCAAGCTTCTGGCTGTGGTGAAGCTCATAGCCGAACACGTCATATTCCGGAACCTTGTTTACCAGCCTGGCAGCAGCCTCAACAATTCTGTAAAAGACATTGACACCAACTGAAAAGTTTGAGCTGTAAATAAAGCCAATTCCAGACTGGCCAACAAGCTGCTTTGCGTCAGTAATGCTGTCATACCAGCCCGTGGTGCCGACAACCATGTTCTTCCCTGCAGCGGTAACCCTGGAAATGTTCGTAAGCGCAGCTGCAGGCATTGTGAAATCAATGACAACATCAGCGTCCTTGAAGCAGCTGCCTGAGCCGTCAACCTCCTTGTAAGTTGCTGCTGGCTCAGACTTGTCAATAATCGCGCAAACCGTGTGGCCGCGGAGCTTTGCAACCCGCTCCACCTCCCTGCCCATCTTCCCGTAGCCAATCAGGGCAATTTTCATTCTACTACCCCCATGCCAGCCAGCACCTTCCTGAGCGTTTCCCTGTTCTCAGGGCGGAGCTCACACAGCGGAAGCCGGAGCGGCCCGGCCGGCATGCCCGCCATTTCCATTGCCTCCTTGATGGGTATCGGGTTTGTCTCAATGAACGCAGCCTTGAAGAGGGGAGCAAGGTATGAGTTCACTTTTTCAGCTTCCGCATAATTTTTCTGCATCGCGTATGCGCACAGGTCAGCTACCTTGCGCGGCAGCAGGTTGCTGATGACTGAGATAACTCCCACTCCTCCTGCTTTCATCAGCTCAAGGGTCATGTTGTCATCTCCGCTTAAAACAACAAAGTCCTTCGGCATCTTTGCAATGACATCCTTCATCTGGTTCAGGTCGCCTGACGCTTCCTTGACGCCAACAATATTCTTGATCCCCTTGAACCGCTCCATTGTAGCAGTCTCAATATTCACTGCAGTCCGCCCCTTGATGTTGTATACGATGATGGGAATGTCAACTGCCTCAGCCACTGCCTTGAAGTGCCTGTAAAGCCCTTCCTGGGTTGGCTTGTTGTAATATGGCGATACAATGAGCACGGCATCTGCGCCAAGCTCTTTAGCCACTCTGGTATGCTCAACTGTCGTAGCAGTGGAGTTTGTCCCTGTCCCGACAATTACCGGTATCCGCTTGCGGGCAGTTTCAACAACTGCAGTGATGATGGCCTTGCGTTCCTCTTCAGTAACAGTAGGCGATTCGCCTGTTGTCCCAAGCGGAACAAGCCCTGAAATTCCCTGCTGTATCTGAAATTCAACGTTCTCCTTCAATCCTGTGATGTCCAGGCTGCCGTCCTGCCTGAAAGGCGTAACCATGGCGGTTATCGCACCTGAAATCCTTACAGTTTTTTCATTTGAACCCATTGGTACCACCCCGTAATCTTGTTTTAGGCTTTCAATTTGCCTTGCCTCGCCTTTGCGACTGCTGCAACCGGAGCCTGGGCAACCTGTGCGCCAAAAAACTCGCCATGCAAAGCCCGGACAGCCTCGGCAAGGCGACTCTCATTTATAACGATGCTCACGTTAACGTCAGCGTAACTCTGCGACGTCATCTCAATATTAATGCCAAGCTTTCCGAGCATTGAAAATATCTTGCCCCCAACACCCGGCCTTGACTTTATGCCCATACCTATCACGCTTATGGATGCTCTGTCTTCCAAAACAGACACGTTTGCAAACTCCTTGAGCTTCTCAACAAGCTTTGAAACGTCAAACGACTTATCAACAGTCACTGAAACATTCACTTCAGACGTTGATACCAGGTCAACAGGAACCTTGTAATCGTTAAAAAGCTTGAACACGTGGTAAAGGAAGCCATACGCCCTGAGCATCCTTGCCGAGTTAATGTTAATAACGTAAATCTTATTCTTTGAGGTTATGGCTGTCACATGCTCCTTTCTGGCAACGTTTTTCAGGATAAGCGTGCCTTTGCCTGAAGGGTTGAACGTGTTAAGCACCCTTACCGGGATGTTCCTGTCCAATGCAGGCAGGATTGTCTTTGGGTGGAGCACCTTTGCGCCAAAATAAGCAAGCTCGCTCGCCTCCTCAAACGAAACAACGTCAACAGTCCTTGCATCAGGCACAATCCTCGGATCAGCAGTCATGACGCCGTCAACGTCAGTCCAAATCTGGATTTCCCCTGCGCCAAGGGCAGCGCCGAAAATCGCGGCAGAATAATCGCTGCCTCCCCTTCCGAGAGTTGTGACTTCACCCTGCTCATTCTTGCCGATGAAGCCTGTAACAACAGGGATAGCGCCTTTTGGAATAACTGAAACGGCAGCCGCAATCCGCTGGTAAGCGCCCGGAAGAATCTCCGCATTGCCAAAATTCTGGTCTGTAACCACGCCAAGGTCATAAGCATTAAACGCCTGGGCGCTGAGACCGATTTTCCTTGCGGAAGCAGCAAAAATATTTGAAGACATCCGCTCGCCAAACGAGGCAACGTAGTCCGTAGTCCGGGTGGTGAGCTCCTTGACGAGGGAGATGCCAAAAAGGACCTGCTCAAGCTCGGCAACATCCTCTGAGATGATGCCAGGGTCAAGCCCCAAGCCCTGAATAACTGTTTGGTGCCTTTCCTCAATTGCACCTATCATTTCTTTCGCGGAAAAGCCCCTCTCAAGGGCTTTCCTGGCTGATGCAAGGAGAAGGTCAGTAACCTCTGAGAGGGCAGAAACCACAACAAAAGGGGCACGGCCTTTGCTTGCAGCCACTATGCCAACAGACTGCCGTATGCTTTCAGCACTGCCAACAGACGTGCCGCCAAACTTCATCACAATCACAGCAACCATCCCCCTTAATCAATAGCGCTAAAAAGCGGAGCTTTCCGACTATTTAAAGCTTTATTCACCTTGTACAACCGCGACAGGACAAAACAGTGCGCTGCTATTAAAACTTAATGTTACTAAAATAACAAAATTTAAATAGAAATGTTATTTCCTTTGATGCCATGGTAACTGTAAGCGCTGTAGTCAAGAAGCTCGTTGATGAAAAGCCGCTGCTGCAGGAAGGGCTGAGGCAGGGAATAGTAAACTTTGCAGCCCTGGCTGAAAGGATAAAGCCGCAGGCAGAGCAGCAGCTTGGGAAGAGAATCAAAGAAGCGGCAATAGTCATGGCGCTGCGAAGGCACGGCGAGGCGCTGGAAGAAAGCGATGTCCGGCAAATCGGCTTTGAACCCCACACCCAGCTAACGCTTAAGACAAACCTCGCGTACTTCTCTGTAAAAAGGTCAGTGCAGCTGTTCAGGAAGCTGGAAGCGCTCTACAAGATATTTGACTACGAAGCCGGGGATACCTTCAACGTAATCCACGGCAACAACGAAGTCTCGATAATTGCCAATGACAAGCATGAGAAACGAATAGCGGCAGCCCTGGAGGATGAGCGCATAACAACAAAGGAAAAGAACCTTGTTTCAATATCAATGAGCTTCGGCAGGGATTTCCCGTACACGCCGGGAGCACTGTTCGCGGTAACAAGAAAACTGTATTGGGACAACGTAAACATATTTGAAATAGTCTCAGCTGCAACCGAACTCACGCTGATATTCCAGAAAAAGGACGCAATGAGGGCGTATGCGTCGCTGCAGGAATTGATTGACGAGAAGCGGCATACTGCTCACTCAGCGCCATAATCAACCAGGCTGAAAACGTCGTAGCCCTGCAGCTTCTCCCTTCCCTTAAGGAACGAAAGCTCTATCAGGAAGGCAAAGCCTGCCACTTTTCCGCCAAGCTTCTCAACCAGGTCAGCAGCTGCCTTGCTGGTGCCCCCTGTCGCTATGAGGTCATCAACTATCAAAACCCTGTCGCCTTTTTTTATGGCATCCTCGTGAACCTCAAACGCGTCAGTGCTGTACTCTGTAGTGAACTCCTGCCGGATTTTTTTGTAAGGGAGCTTCCCTGGCTTCCTCAGGGGAACAAACGCAACGCCGAGCTCGTAAGCAAGCACAGAGCCAAAAATAAAGCCGCGGCTTTCGGCAGAAGCAACAACTGTTATGCCCCTGCCCCTAAAGCGGTCAAGAAACTGCAGGATGGCGTACCTGAACACCTTGGCATCTGACAGTAAGGGAGTGATGTCCCTGAACATTATCCCCTTCTTCGGGAAGTCAGGGACAGCACGGATTTTGGATTTGATGTCCATCGTTCTCACAGCAGCGCGTCTTTCAATGCGGACTGGCAGCTGCAGGACGCCTTTCCGGGAATTTTTGGGATAATATCCAAAAGCAGTTTCTTCGTTTTCTCAACGTTGCTTCTCAGGGTTGAAACCACAGCCTCTGCCGTGACTGCCTCGCCTTTCCAGCAGTCATAATCTGTAACCTGGGCAACAGCAGCGTAGCACATCTCAGCCTCCCTTGCCAGCACACACTCAGGCACCATAGTCATATTGATAGTATCACAGTTCCAGCTCCTGAAAAGGCTTGACTCTGCCAGGGTGGAAAAGCGGGGCCCTTCAATAACAACATTCGTGCCGACCTTGTGGTAAGGCAGCCCAAGCCTCTCAGCCGAAGCGCCAAGCAGCTTCCTGAGCTCTGGGCAGAAGGGCTCTGCCATTGAAATGTGGCAGACCTTATCCTTGTCGTAAAAAGTTGAAGCCCTCTTTGTCGTGCGGTCAATGAACTGGCCTGTGAAAACAAGGTCGCCGGGCCTGAACTCCTCTTTAAGCGAGCCAACAGCACAAGGCGCTATAATCCTGGAAACGCCAAGCTGCTTCATCGCCCAGACGTTAGCGCGGTAATTCACATTTGTAGGATTTAAAACGTGGCCCTTTCCGTGCCTAGGAATAACAATGACATCAACACCGCCTATTTTTCCGGCAATTACCGGCTGAGACGGCTTGCCGTAAGGGGTATCAACATCAACCGCCCTGGCTCCTGACAGAAAATCAGCATCATACATTCCTGTGCCGCCAATAACCCCGACCTTCACGAGAACTGGCTTTTAACCTGCCAGATTTAAATCTTTTGAAAAAATGTTGCACAGCCACTTTAAAGCCGCTGCAGTTAAACGCGCTGTTCCGAAAAGATAAGGCCTTCCAGCTTAATCCCTTCCAGCTCGACAGGAAGCTTCCTGCCTGTAGCAGCCAGGTTTCCTTCAAGGGCATGGACCATGCTAATCCCGGAAGCCGTGACCAGGCCGTGCTGGTAAAGTGCAATAGTGCGGTGGCCACCTGCCCCTGCAGCATAAACCTGCTTGTCATGGGCGACTGTAGGAAGCATTTCCGCAGAAGGGCGGTCATTGTCAAAAATCACGGGTATTTCTTCACGCAAGACGGCGCCTTCCAAACTGTGGTCGTGAAAGATTGCGTACGGCTTGAAACCGCTATTCACGAGCCCGCCAGCCAGAGCTGCGTGGGTCCTGAACTCTATGCTTTCACGCTCGCCCCAAAGCCTGGTGTAAGCTGTGCCACCATCATTAATTCTCAGAAGAGCAACCTGCAAATTTTTAACAGCCTCAACCACATCTTTTTTGCTTGCCTTAACTAGGAAATACTGGCCAGCTAAACTGGGAACGGGAACATTGAATTTGAGTGTTTGTATCTCACAAACATCATCAGCAACATCCTGCGGCAAACTATCAAGGCGCAACGAGAAATTACCACCTTCATTACTCAGCCACCCCTTTTTAGAGGGATATCTTGCAGCTCCCAGAACCTTGTATCGCTCTAACTGCTCGGATACCCAATTCTCAATAGACATGAAAGAATCTGGAAATATGGGGGAATAAAAATATTTGCATCCACTCAGGCTTCCTGGGCAGCGCCCTTGACTTTGCCTGCCATCTTCTGCACAACTGCCTTGTCGCTTATGATTGCAGAATTGCCTGTAGGGTCCTCAATGATTATCTTCAGCTTCTCCTCACCCCAGACGCACCGGTTTATCTTCTTAACCATGTTCTTAGCCTTCTGGACAGCGGCCTCATCCTCATCAGTATCCCTGATGACCTCCACCTGGTGCTTCACCCTCTGGAGAAGGCCTTCAATGTTGGTAACGTAGCCGTTAGAGGCCTCACCGGGCTCAATGTCAGCAACGTAAGGTATCCTGACTGTGGCCTGGCTTGACTTTACAACCCTTATGCCCATGTCATCAGGCCCTGAAACTTCAATAGAATGCTTTGCAGGCTCCCTCTGCTCTGCACATTCAAGGTCAGCCTTGTGAAACTTGCAGCTTGTGCACGTCATTGCAAACAAAAGAACTTTACCGAAATAGGGAACTTCCTGCTCCCTCTCAGTGAGGGTAAGGGACTTCTGCGAGCAGACCGGGCAAAGCTCGCCCATAACGACGCTAACGTTTGCATCATTGCTTTGGCTGCTGCCTTCGGCAATCCCTTTCTTCCCAAATGGCTTTGCCATGGAAGAAAATCTCCGCAATACAATTTAAATAGTTTTTGGTGGAGAAAAAAATTCTTAGTCCTAAACCTGTAGTTTTTTACTAAATTCAGCGACTATAGAAGCTTCATTCTTTCCTAAGGAATGTTGTTGCGGGTAATATTGGCGCGTAAAAATTCTAAGGTCGTTTTTGAATGGACTGTATGGAGGCGACTCGGACGTGTACCCGCATCTCTCAAATGGGACTACGGCGCCATCGTGGACACCCACTGAATGCTTTAAGCTATCAGCATGCGCCGAGTATGCGAAAGATTCAAAGATTTGTTGCAAGGCACGTATAACATGTGTGCCAATGCCTTGGCGCTGTTTTGCCGGTTCTACCATTATGAAACCAGCATTACGTGGAGTTAACATGCCACTACCCCGCATTGAAAATGGGGGCAGCACATAAAATGCAACTACACTTTCATCAATAGTTGCTGCAACCACTACCTTTTCCCTAGCTGATGAACGCAACCGTCTTAAGTATCCACTTACGGCCTCTTCAGGGCGTTGTTCAGGAGGCAAGCTCCTTAACTCCAACTCATCTCCAGCCATGACAACTGCTGCTTCATGTTTTTGTTGACTGCTCAATTCCCGAAAAAGCTTAAGCTCAAGCATAAAGGCGGGTAATTGCTCTTTGCTTAAATATGTTCCCAGCCAGCAAAGCGCAGCAATCTGCGTCTTCACCTGACAACAGCATCATCAGCCGCGTCAACAGGGATGATTTCCTTGCTGGTCTTCAGCGGCTTAGCGCCATACATAACCTTCTCGTCCTTGACCCTGAGGTTAAGCCTGTAGAACTCGTCAATGGCAAGCTGCTTCCTGTTTCCGGCTATCTTTTCGGGGTCAGAGCCTTCAGGGAAAACCAAATCGCCCGGTTCAGAGCCCTGCGGAAAAACCACGGTAACCCTGCTGCCGTCATCAGCGGCCAGCAACATCCCCTGGCTTTCATAGCCGCGAAGCTTGGCATGCTTGAGGTTTGAAACAACAACAACCTTCTTCCCCAGAAGCTCGTCCTTTTTGTAGTAAGGCCTCAATCCGGCAACGAGCTGGATGACTTTTGGCTTGCCCTTGCCAATGTCAACCTTCAGGACATAAAGCTTGTCAGCATCAGGATGCTCTGCTATTTCACCTATCACGCCAACCTTAAGGACAGCGGGAAAAACAGGGGCGAGGGCAATTGTCTCCTCAATTGGGGCAAAGACAATCCTTGCAGGGTAAAGCTTCTTTGCAGACGGGAACCTGCCCAAGTCAGCAAAACTTAAGTGCTCAAAGTTCTCATAGCCAAAAAGCCGCAGAATCTTCTCGGAATACTTTGGCAGTATGGGGAAAGCCAGCAGCATGAGATCCCTGACTATCTGTGCTGCGACAGAAACAACCCTGTGGCACTTCTTCTTGTCTGTTTTTATCAGCTGCCACGGCTGGTTTTCCTGGAAATAGCGGTTGCCAATGCTGCTCAGCTCAAGGAGCTCCCTGACAGCATCCTTAAAGCTGTATTCCAGGTAATGCCCAGCTATGCTGTCATACTTAGGCTGCAGCTGCTGGAGGAAAAGCTTCTCATCAGTGCCGAGAGGCTCAAGCTTTGAATCAAAATTGTTGTTAAGGAACACAAGCGTGCGGTGCACAAAATTAGCCAGGTTGTTGACCAGGTCATTATTGGTTTTCTCCTTAAAATCATTGAAGTCAAGGTTTATGTCACTCACTGACTTTGTCAAATGCGAGGCATAGTAAAACCTCAGGAACTCCGGCTCATGCCCTGAAACAGCAAGGTAATCCTTTGCTGTCAGGAAGTTGCCCCGTGACTTTGACATCTTCTCGCCGTTTACTGTGAGGTGGCCGTGCACTGCAATGTCGCTTGGGAGGCTAAAGCCTGCTGCGGCCAGCATGGCGGGCCAGAACAGGAGGTGGAAATAGATTATGTCCTTCCCTATAAAGTGGATTATTCTCGCATCAGGATTCTGCCAGTAAGCCTCAAGCGCCGTCTTGCCCAGCTTGTCCTTACAGTATTTCTCAGTTGCCGCAATGTAGCCGATTGGGGCATCAAGCCAGACATAGTAATACTTGTTAAGCTCACCCGGAATCTTAAAGCCAAAGTAGGGGCCATCCCTGGAGATGTCCCAGTCCTGCAGCCCTGACTTAATCCAGCCCTCAACAAAATGCCTCACATCGCTCTGGATGCCCTTGTTGCCATCCAGCCACTCCTGCAGCTGCTGCGAAAAAGAGCTTAGCTTGAAGAAGTAATGAAGGCTCTGCTTCCTCACAGGGGCTAAACCGCAGATTGCACATCTCGGCTCAATAAGCTCAACAGGCTGGTAAGTGGCATTGCACTTCTCGCACTGGTCGCCATACTGGTCTTCAGCACCGCATTTTGGGCATTTTCCTTTCACATACCTGTCGGGAAGGTAGCGCTTGTCATTCTCGCAGTAAGTGAGCTCAACAAGGCGTTGCTGGATAAGCCCCTTCTCATTAAGCCTGTTGAAGAAAAGGTCGCTGTAGAACCTGTTCTCAGGGCTGTTAGTGGAATGGTAAACGTCAAAGTTCACGAAAAAAGAAGCAAAATCAGCAGTGTGCTCATCATAATACCTCTTGATAAGCTCCTCAGGCGCAATTTTTTCCTTTGCAGCAGCAAGCTCAATCGGAGTCCCATGCGTGTCATCGCCGCAAACGTAAATAACATCCTTCCCCGACAGCCTCAGGAACCTCACAAATATGTCTGCCTGGATGTACTCAACAAGATGCCCAAGATGGATAGGACCATTAGCATACGGCAACCCCGCAGTCACGAGTATTTTCTCTTTCCGGCTGGCACCTGATTCTTTCACCATGAAAGAAAAAGGAACAGGGATTGTTTAAATAGTTTGCCGAAAAAGGCCAAAATAGAAGGCGAGAACGGCTCGATAAGAATTAAATGCCCTCATCAGCAGCTTCTTCACCAATGGCCTTCCCCTTCTTCTCCTTCAGCTTCTTGGTGACGTCAATGCCGGCACTGCACTTGCCGCACTGGAAGCGCAACGTGGGAATGCCCTCAATGTTTTTCCTCTTGAACGGAATTTGCGCCTCGCCGCTGCTGCCGCAACTCGGGCATTTATACTGTGAATTTGCAGTCAAGGATTCTTCGTATGACTTCTTGTCAATGCTGTAGCCGCAGCCGGGGCAGGCATACTCCTTTGCCCTGATGAGGGCCTTGCCCTTCTTATCCCGGGGCTTCCCCATGATACTTTTTTTGCACTTGGGGCAGGCCTGCTTGAAAACCCAAACCTTGACACTGCCTTTACCTCCTTCAAGGGAGCGCTGCGTAAAATAAACGCACTCGTCCATGGACTCAGGCTGCTTTAGTGGCATGAAGCCGGAAACCGAACAGCGGTTATTTAAAGTTTTTGAAATGCTATTTTTGCCTGAAGCCTGATGAAGCCATGATTCAGCCTGGCGGCAAAAAAAGATTAATTTTATAAATCAGCGCAGAATCTGCAGCCGCTGAACAAGCATGAGCAAGAAAAGCAAGAAGAAGGAAAAGAAAATCAGCGCCAAGGCGCTCAGGTACGCGAAGTTCCAGAAGGAAAAGCCCGGAACCATTGACTTGACAATGCCTGATCTCACCGAAGAGCAGAACAAGCAGAAGCAGCTAGACCAGGACAGGATTGACATGTTCCTCCGCAGAAACAGGAACCCGCCTACAAAGGAGATTTCCGAAAGAAGGATGAGGAGCAAGCGGTAAGAAAAACAGGTTCTGAAGATTTTTTTGTTATTGAAGAATAAAGATCTATTCCCCAAGCACTTCCTTAACCCATTTGTAAAATCTCTCGGCATCCCTCAAAGCGTCAGAAGCGTCCGATTTACTCATGAGCTTTTCTTCGTACTCTGCAGTGCTTTTAATCCGCAAAAGGTTGCTTAATTGCTGGTTTTTCTTCCCAATCTCAGGAAGGTTAAGCTTACTGAGCAGCTTGATAACCGCTTCATGCCTGCTGCCGCTGTTACGAAGGCCGAGATGCTTTACTGTAAGAGCATCGGCAGCGCTTATGCCGCAATGAACAGCCGCGATAACAGCCATATTCCAGCTATCGCTGGCAAAAGCAGAATTCATGCCGGTATGGCACTCTTCCGCCTTCTTTAAAAAGTTCTTATAAAAGCTTGATGCCACGTTTACTGTATTAGCTTCCATAAATCCTCACCCTTAATCAAGTTGTAACTTTCAAGAACACCCTTGACAAAAGGCGTATTCTTCTTGCGGACAAACTCATTTTTTGACATAATATAAGGCGCTATCACATTACCGTACCTTTTGACAAAAAACTGCTGTTTTTCCTCCACAAACTTCTGAACTGCTTCCTTATTGCCAGTAATGAAAAGCACATCGACATCGCTATCCGGCTTCTCTGTTCCCCTTGCAACGCTGCCGAAAACAGCGCATGAAACCATCCCATTCGGAATCTCCCTTTTTAATTCTTGGACGAAATGATCCTTAAACATTTCCGCCTCTACGCCAAATAACGTCTGGAGCGCGTTATATGCGTAGCTACCAGTGTTCAAGGTTATGAGATTTGAGCGGCCATGGTATTCCAGCTTTACCAAATTTGAGGCTTGCAGCTCTCGCAGCGCGCGCCTCACGCCAGTGTGCGTAAGCCGTATGGACTCCGCCAACTCTCTCCCGGTAAAGGTCTTTGCCTTGAATTTAAAGAGCATCCTGAGTACGTTAACCTTAACCCTACTCCCCAGCACATCCTCCAAAAAAGCGTGCAGTCTCATTTTTCATATGGAAACTTATTATTCCATGTGGAAACTAAAAGTTCCACTACTATTTAAACCTTTCCATGCCCTAAAGTTTAACCTAGAAGCGTAGTAGCCCCGCCCGGACAGGCAATGGTCTTGTCAACAGCCAGGGCTGTCAAGCTACTTTAACTTCAAACCTGGACTCGTCCTCTCCTTTCAAGATCAGACCACCACCCTTCTCTATGCTGTAGAACTGGGCAAATTCCTTTGGAATCCTCACCATTAAGGCTTCTCCAAGCTTTCCCACCTTTACAGGAATTCCATGCCTTAGCTTGTTAAATACGAGCATTTTCTGGGCATCTTCAGGGTGCAGCACGGTCTCATTGCATTTCGGGCATTTCCAAGCCCTAACAGACATTCCTTCAACTACCACTTTTGCCTTGCCCATCTTGCAGTTATCATTCTGGCAAAGATGCTCTGCTTCCCAAATATCACGCTTCATTTTCATCACCCTTTCGCTTATGTTTTTTGGAGTAAGTGAACTTACCAACATGAATCAGCCTCCATACATCCTCCTGAAAACCATCAGGATACCTTACACTTGTCTGGGCAACAACAGCCTTAAGCACCTTATTTCCTTTCCTCAAGCACTGCTCAACTATTCCTTCCTTTCTTTTGCCAGTGCCACAATCATAACCGTCCTCAAGTATCTCCACAACATCGTTCAAATCTATGTTCTCAGACACGGATTCCCTGCCAGCTGCCAAAGTGACTTCAATCCTAAGGCCTTTGTACCTGACGTCAAACATAAAGCGCCCTCAAATAGTATCATAAATGATATCATAATAGATATCCTTATATTAATATTTTTCGGTTTTTTGTGCTGAATCAAGAATAGCCCCGCCCGGCGGAATGGCCGGGATCGGACAGTCGAATGTTATCTTTGGTTAAAAAGAGTTTATCCTGTTATTTTGCGGCCTTCTCGCACAAGCTAAACATGTTGGTAAAGAAGAATTGGGCGTTCTTAACGCTTTCCTTGGCAGGTTCCAAATTGGCCTGCGGAATTCTTTTGTAAGTGAACCTTCCCCGCTTTCCCTTCTCAAACTCAAAAATATGCAGAAGCGTGTCTGCCTTAACCAACATGTTTTTGTAGATGTTCAACAGCTCAACATCAACAATTCCGTTGTCAACGAGCCTTGAAAAGGCGTCAAAAGTTTTCCTATGTTCTTCCGGAGCTTCAGTTTTTATGCCTTTCAGCAGCAAATACGCTTTGGCTGAGTAAAAAATAGAATAGTAAGCGTGTGAGATTGTTGCACTGTAATAAGTGTCTTGTTTCATGCCAAAAACGGTGACCTGCAGGCTTATATCATCGCTAATCCGCAGAATCATAATTGAAAGGTTCAGTTCATTCTGCGACCGCTGCAGGTATAGTTTATATTCGGAATCCACGCTTCATCCCCTCCAATACAATGCCATAGAAAATCTGGTGATTATGCACGGCAAGGTGTTTCCGCGCTATTTGCTTTCCCAGATTCTCCTCATCATTCGTAAGCATCTCAATCATTTCCGCCCGTGGGATTACATGAACATCAACTTCAACCAAAATTTTAAGCTTCGCACTATTCACTGCTGCTTCAATCAGCTTCACTTTTTCCGGATCCTCAACGAAAATAGCGATATCTATATCGGAAGTTCGTTTTTGCTCGCCGACCGCATAAGAACCAAAAACAGCGACAGAATAGAACTGCGTGACAAGATCAAGTTCACCGGTAATCCTGGCCACTGCCAGCTTTACCTCTTTTCCAGCCCGCCTATCATTACAAAGAGCAATATAGCAAAAGGTGATATCATTTTGCAGGTTAAGCGTCAGGAGGCCAGATTTTCCAACTTTCCGCTCGATAATAACTTCTTCCCTTTTCAACTGGTTGATTGCCAAAGCCAAAGAGTTATTTGACTTCTCCCGAGAGTCTTTTTTAATCTGGCCGCGGGTATGTTCGGCAAATGGGTTCCTTGCGAACACTTCAAATATTTTCAGCTGTTTTTGAGTAAGCATAAAACCACCTAATTGGTTTATATGAACCATAATAATGGTTATTTATATATTTTTCCATTTGGGATATGTCTTTAGCCGTCTGAATTACCCCGACGGTGGTTTGACACCCAAATACGCGGCCTAAACTGCCCCTACAGGCCTTGTAAAGCCAAATACACGGCCTAACTGGCTCGTTTAGAGAACCGAATATGTCACAGTGCATTAGTTGTAGGAAAAGAATTAAGCCTTGGTTCAGGGAATGTTATCATTGTCATTCTCAGCATAGAGGTAGTTCAAACCTAATTCTAGGCATCATTTCTTTTATTTGGTTGCCCTCAATTCCCACATTGCTGTTGGTCGGATTCGGAAATGCGTTCAGGCAAGCGGGGATGCCAAACAATCTACTTTTGATATTTTGGGCGGTGTCTAGCATTATTCTAATTCTAGTTAGGGAACAAGAACTCCATGACATTTATGAACAGATAATGAAGCTATTTTAGGAAAAACGACAAATCTTAAACGAACTAATCGAGGGCTGATCACCCTCGAAAATCCGATATGAGTGAGTAGCCCCGCCCGGATTCGAACCGAGGTTACCGGAGCCAGAGTCCGATGTGCTTCGTCGCTGGCCTCCCGAAGAGGTCAACTTTGACCGCTACACCACGGGGCTGTGAATAAGGCAGAAAAGCAGCCAGTTTAAAAAAATTTGGGTTGTTTGGCTATTTTGCCGCGGCAGGTGCTGCTGCGGCTTTGTTCCTTTTGAACAACGAGGAGAACACGCTTGCACATTTGTGGCTGCTTGCCTTCCTGAGGAAGCCGCACTTAAGCTTCTGGCAGCTATGGCCTTGGGCTATCTCGTTGCCGGCGCATTCCAGCTTTTTGCAGGCATGATTTGCGGCAGCTTCGTCCTCGCCGCAGTTTAGCTTGCTGCAGCTGTTGTTGAAGATGTACTCGTCTTCCGCGCATTCAAGAGATGCACAGCTGTGCTCAGAAACGTACTCGTTGTATTCACACGACAGCGGCTGGCACTTCCTGCTGTCACCGCAAACAAAACCAGAGTCGCAGTCCAAGTCAGTGCAGCAGTCATAATCAACGCAGGTGTGGTTTGACTGGTACTGGCACGAGCCGCAGCTTACCGGAATGCAGAAGCCCCCATCGCAGCGCTCGCTTTGGAGGCACTGGCCGTCACTGCTGCACGAGGGGCGGTCTGTGCACTCAAAGGAATCGTAAAACTTGTACTTCGCTGTGTCACAATCATCATACCTTATCATTAGCTTGGAAACGTTAAGAGGCGTCTGCCACTTCAGCGTGTAGGTGTTTGAGCCCACACGCTTAATCCTAGTTATGTTTATTGTTTCAAAATCAGGGCTGACGGCATCCGGGGCATGAGTAAGCTCTTTTTTCTTGCCGCCAATGCTTGCAACAGCATCGTACCTCAGCATGAACGGCTTTTCAAAGCGGAACTCGTTCTTCTTGTCATAACGGAAGCTGTAGGCAGTGTATTTCCCAAAAAAAGTGTCGTTGCGCCTGTAGCAGCTGTTTATTGTTATGTTGATGAGCTTGCAGCTGAACTTGAAAGGGGGGCAGGTAACGCCGTAGCTGCCCTTGTCAACTTTTATCGTGTAGTAGCCACCCTTAACATCAACAACAGCCATGTCGTCGGACGTAAACTTAAACATGCCGTTGGACATCTCTCTCCACGTTCCTGAAACAGCAGAAGCCGAGCCGCCGCTCCTCTTGATTGAAATAGACTTGCCCCTGTCCTCAAGGTTGGAGATGCTGAAAGCGCCGGTATTCTGGCAGTGAGACTCTGCAACCGGCTTTGGCTGTAGCTGGGCTGAGACAGCAGCAGCAGTAGCAATAAGCAAAGTGCCGACTAAAGCTGCCAGCAAAGCAGTTTCCGCCTCTTTTTTCATTAAGACGACTATGCAACTGCCCCTTTAAAAAAATTTTGCAAAGGAAGGGAGAGCCAACAGAAAGTTTTAAATAGCGAGCTGGGAGTATGCTGGCTTGGCATGAGAAAAGAGGCAGGAATTTCTTCAGCATCAGCTTCAACAATAGCCATCTTTAGCGCTTTAATCGCTTCATTACTGCTAGTAATAGCTGTTGCAGCCCAGGAAGAGGAGGAAGAGGTCATGGTCGAGGAGGAGCTTGTTCCTGAGGAAGCAGCAGGGGTAACTCCTGACAGCCCAATCTACGTCTTTGACAAGATTGTTGACGACGTGCAGCTTGCTCTCGCTAAAGGAGAGGACAAGACAAAGAAAGCCCTTGAAATAAAGGAGGAAAGGATTGCAGAAGCAGCCATAATGGTTGACAAGAAAAAGCCAGATGCGGCAAAAGGCGCGCTTGAGCTCGCAGCAAAGGCAGCAGGGCAGGCGCAGAAGGAGCTTGACCCTGAGTTTGAAAAAGAGACAAACGAAAAAGTAAGGAGGGCGGCAAAGCTGCTCTCTGGCCTGCAGGAAAAGCTCCCTGACCAGGGCTGGGAGGGCGTAGAGAAAGCGCTTGACGCACAGCTCAGCGAGGAAGAAAAGGTAAGGGTAGCGCTTCTCGTGTCAAAAAGCAGGCTCACCTACTGCGATGCCATTGCACAGCAGGACTTTGACCTAATGAAGCAGGACGAACTCTGCCAGGTGGAAAAAGCCCCACAGTGGCTCAGAGAAAGGGTAGAAGGCGAGTTCAAGTCAAGGGAAGACAAAGCCAGGAACCTGATTATAGACACGGTAAGCTCCTGTGTAGTAGACCCTAAAAAGTGCGACTGCAGCCAGATACCTGTTGGGAAGCACAGCCAGTCATGCGAAGTCAAAAAGGCATTAGCGATAAGGTGCGAGTACGAAAACGACGAGTCGGCATGCTCAGAGCTGGCTTCTGAGAAGCTTGAAGACTTCCTGCCCGAGTTCGTTGGCGAGGAGGGGAAGCAGACTGTGCTCTCGCACCTGCGCGAGAAGGAAGAGCAAATGTTTGAAAAGTTCAAGCCGCCGGAATGCGCAAATGCGCAAACGTTCCAGGAATGCTTCGCAGTCATGAAAGACCTCTACGGAACACCCATGCAATGCAAAGGCCTAAGCGATGACGAATGCATGGAATTCATTAAGCGAAACCCTCCAACCGAGAAGCCCAACCTGCCGCCGGAATGCAATGAGGCAGGCGTCCAAAAGCCAGTTGAGTGCGCAGAGCTCATGTTCAGCAAATATGGAACACCCCCACAATGCGAAGGGCTTGACACAAGGGAATGCATGAAGCTGATGAGGCAGGAAAGGCCTGATGCGATGCAAAACGCAATGCCAAAGGAGTGCCAGGACGCAGGAGCGAAAGAGCCAAGGCAGTGCTTTGACATAATGACTGCAAAATTCGGCTTCCCGCCAGAATGCGAAGGGCTGGATACTGATTCCTGCTTCAAGGAAATGATGAAGCGGGGACCCGGAGAAGGGCCGGAAGGCGGAACAAGGCAGGAAACTCCGGAGTGCCAGGAGAAGGGAGTAAAAGGCAAGGACTGCTTCCTGCTAATGACTGAGCTCTATGGGGGAATGCCACAGGAATGCGAAGGGCTGAGCGCTGACGAATGCTTTGAGAAAGTGACAAAGGAAGGCCCGCCAAAAGGAGCACCTCCGGTAAACTGCGTCGGGCTAAGCCCTGAAGAGTGCAGGGCAAAGATCCAGGAGCAGCACGGGCTCCCGCCGGAATGCGCGCAGAATCCTGACCAGTGCCAGAACGCGTTTGAAGGCAGGGGAGTGCCGGGAGGAATACCTGCAGAATGCGCAGGGCTTGAGCCAGAGCAGTGCGAGCTTGTAATGATGCAGAAGTTCGGGCCGCCGGAATGCAAAGAGGCAACAAAGGACGAGTGCGAGGCAATAATGAAGGAAAAATACGGAGAAGGCGGCTTTGGAGGAGGACCCGGTCCCGGCGGTCCGGGCCAAGGCGGTGAAGGCGGCTTCGGATTTGGAGGAACAGGCGGAGGAGGCTTTGTAAATGAATGCGAAGGCCTGCCAAGGGAGGAGTGCGAGAACAAGATGTTTGAAAAGTTTGCCCCGCCGGAATGCAGCGGCTTATCAAGGGAAGAATGCGGAAGGATGACCAGGGGGAGGTTTGAGCGCGAGAGGCAGGAACAAGATAAAAACCGCGGTGAATGCGAAGGCCTATCAGAAGAAGAATGCAGAGGCAAGTTCTTTGAAGGCAGGGGAGAGGGAGACGCAAGAGGCGAGGGCGAAAGGCGGGAAGGAGGGGATGCAGGAGCGGCTGGACCACAACGCACATTTAGGGAGCCGCTTGGGGAGCCTATAAGGGGAGCACCTTCTGGGTGTGAAGGACTCTCACCAGAAGAATGCGGCTCAAGAATGGAACAGGCAGCGAAGGAAAGGTTCATTCCGCAAGGAGAGCCGATAAGGCGAGAACCGCAACAGCAGCCATACCCGGCAAGGGAATATCCTGCAGGCTCATACCCCGAACGGGGAGGAGAATACCCGAGAGGTTACCAGCAGCCCAGCGGCGGAGAAGGCAGCTACCCAAGCAGTGAAGGTTCTTACCCTGGCAGCGGGAGCGGCACCAGCGATGGCGGAAGCGAAAGCAGTGGAGGATTTGGAGGAGACTCTGGAAGCCCAGGCAGAAGTGACAGTGGCAGCGGGGGAGGCGGCTCAGGCGGCGGAGAAGGCACAGCAGCAGCGATAACAGGCCAGATAATAAAAGCAATCAAGTGGGTAGGCGGGAGATAACTTTTACTTCTTTGATGCATTTTTGTTGCGGTAGTAAAGCCACATCGCAGTTGCACCAGTAACAAGGCCAGCCGCAGCACCAGCAACCAAGCCTTCAAGCCCTGCAGTGTAAACAGGATGATTGTCAATGAACTGCCTAACGCCTTCCGGCGCAGCAGATTTGACAGTGCCATAAGCAAAGTCAACCGCCTTAAAGAACCAGCCGTGAGGCGGAGGCAGGCCTGTGTAAGCGGCTGTAGCTAATGCGGCAATGCCGCCCACGATTAAAACAGGCTTTGAAACCTTCATCATAATACGCTAAGTTTACTCTGGGCTATTTAAACTTTACTATTTTTACCATTATAAAGTAACTACTTTCCATACATAAACTAATTAAAACCAGCAGCTGATTCTTTGCATTATGAAGGCTTTAAAGACGTTATCAATAGGCGCAGAAGCCGTTATATACGCAGATGAGCGCAGGAAGGCTGTAATTAAGCAGCGGCAGCCAAAGAAATACCGCGTTAAAGAACTGGATGAGAAACTCAGGCTGCACCGCATGAGAAGGGAGGCAAAGGTGATTGAAGCGCTGCAGAAGCTCGGAATACCTGTCCCTAAGCTGGTTGATGCTGATGAGAAAACAGCAACGATAACGATGCAACTCATTGAAGGCAGGAAGGTAAGGGACGTCCTAGGCAAAGGCAATTACCGTGACATTTGCAGCAAGATAGGGAAAGCGATTGGAACAATGCACTCCAGCGACATTGTCCACGGCGACTTGACTACGTCAAACATGATTCGCAGCAGCCACGACGGAAAAACATACTTTGTAGACTTCGGGCTGAGCCTTTTTTCAAACAAGGATGAGGACAAGGCAGTTGACCTGCATCTCTTCAGGCAGGCACTCAGCAGCAGCCATCATGAAATTGCGAATAAGTGCTTTACAGCTGCTGTGACAGCCTACAAGGGAACAAACAAAAACTGGCAGCCTGTGCTAAGACGTCTGGAAAAGGTTGAAGAACGAGGAAGGAACAAAGGGAAAGGATAGAAAGGCTTAAAATCGAAAGGTATATAAGTAAGATATGCTTTACTTATCCTACAGGTGACGCACTATGCAAGTTGAATTAACAAGGATATCTGAAAAAGGACAGGTCGTTATTCCTTCTTCTCTAAGGAAAGAGATGGGAATAAAGAAATCAGACCAATTTATGATATTTGGAGAAGGCGGGACAGTAATATTGAAGAAGATAGAAACGCCGGCAATTAAAAGAACATTTGACGAGATTGCCAAGCCATTACAACAGGCGGCAAAGCAGGCAGGATTAACAAGAGCTGACGTAAACAAAGCCATCAAAGATGTAAGAAATGTTGCTTAAATTAGTTCTTGATACCAACACAATTGTTTCACTTTCCCATTTGGTTATTGCTCCCAAATTGAACATAAAAGTTTGCAGAGATGAGAAGGATAATAAATTCCTAGAATGCGCAGAGAACGCAAAAGCTGATTATATTATCAGTGGAGACGATGACTTGCTGTCATTGAAGGAACATAAAGGAATTCCTATTGTGAGAACTTCCAAAATACTGCATTTACTGAAATAAATTTCTTTTTCCGCAGAAAAAGGCAATATGTCCGAAGGACTGAGCCCTTTTCCCCTCGTCACTAAGAAAAAATTTGGGCGAATGAAATGAAGCGAACTGAAGAGAACACAGAAGTATGCCTGAACTAAGCGAAGGTTGGATTTTAGTGCAACGATGCCGAAGGGAAAAATCCAAAGTTGAGAAAAAGACTGATACAATCAAAGCCGAAGGCTAATAAAAGCATACATAATAAAGGCTGGGACTACCGCTTAAAGTAGAAACATAACCGCCCAGAATATCACACCAACAATTATCCAAACCACTTCTCCAATTGAAAAATCTGTCTTTTCTGGTGATTTTTGGGTTTTATCCCAATACCCATTAAAATATTTTTGAATTGCAATTAATGGAAGAAGAGCTAAAACAGTAAATACCAAACTAAAATACCAATATTGATCCGGAAGTTTCCATGAAAGTCTATTGTCAATCAGGGTTAAACCAATATACACTGCAGTTAAATCACCTGCAGAAAATTTTGTATTTACTTTCTTCTGGTTTGCTAGTTTGATAATTGTTCTAAACTGGTCATAAATCAACCAAATACCATATAAAGGCACAATCAAACCCAGAGTTCTCCATTTTGGGTGAATATCTTTTTTAGCTGTTTCCTTAATATATTTCCAATTTCTATAAAGCCAATAGATTTCATAAATTCCTAGAGTAACGATACTAAGTATAATCAACTTCTTAATTGGAAACTTATTTGAATATTTTTCCTTCATATTAATATTAACAAATTTGGCTATTATTTAAAACTATCTAAAGCTGGTCCAGCCTCTTAAAGTTTAAGGTCTTTTTCTGAATTGCATTTAATCGGTGTTATACTCCCAGCAGCCGAATTTATGAAGAAGTCAATAAATGAGGCAAGGGTTGAACACTACAGCAGCAGCGAGGAGCGGAGAAAATCTAAGAGGCAGAATTTTATTAAAATACAGAGAACTTTGACAGATAGAATAATATTTAAAGACCAAAGCGTTTTTCTTTTTAGTATGCGAAGTATTCAATGGTTCCTCATTGGTATTTTTTTAATAGTTATGGGTATCTGGTTTATTAAAATAGATATGACATGGGCTCTTGGTTGCAATATTTTAGATGACTCTTCTACGTTAAATAAAGCTGATATAGTTGCATGTGTAAATGGTGAGATTTTAGACCCGTTTATATGGCTGTTATTTCCTTTAGGAGTAGTTTTTAATATCTGTGGGTGGATAGAAGCTATAGCAGAAAAAAGAGAAAAAAGATAATGTCTGAATTAGCTCTTCGTTGCAAGACTTGTAAAAAAATATTCTTTAAATTTGATATTCCATTTAGTTTATCCAAACTTTACTCTAAGAAAAAAGAAAGAAGGGTTCATTTAGGCCATCGTGTAGATGTTATTGAAGTAAAATAAAATCCGCCCCCTTTTTCGTTTACAGGCACATTGAAAGCATTAAAGTTTTCTTTACTCTTTCGAAGCCGAAGAAGCTAAAGAAGCCGAAGGCCTCTTCACAGCTATCGGTATGACGCCCTTCTCAAACTCAAGCTTTGCTATTTCAACAGGGCTGTACCTGAGCTTCTTAAGGCCTTCCTCATCAAGCTTGATAAGAAAAGGCGCGCCCATTGAAATCTGCAATGCGCGAGCGCCAATCATCCTTGCAGTCTCGTACTTGTTGTACTTCTGGGCGAGTTCGCCAGCCGCACCGGAATCCTTGGAAGCCTTTCCTGCCATTTTAACCACCGTTTTAACAATCGATATTTAAGCTTACCGTTTGAGCCGAGCCATCAGCTCAGCTGCCTTCACGGTTGCCAGCTCAATCATCCTGCCGATATCATCAATTGCTACTGGGGCATCACCGCCTTTCTGCATGGCACATATCTTGCCATCCTGCGCCAGGGCAACAGTGAGCCTGGAGTCAACAACCTTCTCCTCCTCAATTGAGGGGTCAACAAACAAGTAATCGCCAATCTTCATCACAGTAATGGACAAGGGCAGCCTCGCTATTGGAAGCTTCTTGTCAGTCAGCTTCTTGTAATTTACAACCTTCCCGTCGTATTCCGGGAACCTTGCATCCTGCACAGCCGCAACAGCAGCAAGGGCAGCAGCGTCAAGCAGGTTGCCGTCAGAGTTTATCGTGCAGATGTCAATGGCAATCATCCAGACCTTCTCACCTTCAATAAGGCAGAGCTTCTTCGTGTCAATTGCCTTGGACTCCCTAAGGCCGCGGTCAACAACCCTGGCAACCTCAATGGACTCCTCATTTGGAGGGCCGGCCTCGTAATCAGGGCTTGACAATGGCAGAAGCTCAGCGCCAACCATCAGGTTGCCGTCCTTTGGAGTGTCAGGGTAGGGCTTCTCAACAGACAGCTTCACGCCCGCTATGACCTCTGTATCGCCAATCTTAACCCTGGCTGAGCCCTCGGCATTCTTTGTCACACCGTACTCAACAACAACAGGCCTGAACTCATCCAGGCTTCTGCCGTCATAGCGCTTGCCCTTCTCAAACCATTTCACAATGTGCAACTTCAAAAACTCATTCATTTCAAAACCACCATCACTTGTTATTGCCGTCAGTGCTGTTAACCTCAACAGAGGAGGCAAACCTCTCCTTCAAGGCCTTCTTCTGGATTTCATAAATCCGGGCACAGGCCTTCCTTCCCATCTCAAGGGCCCTCTTGAGGCTTTCCTTGTCAATTAGGCCGTCCATCTGAAGCAGGGAAACATGCCCTGTCCTTGGGATAAAGGCAACAGGAATATCAGCAACATCGCCTTCCTCATACGACTCTTCAGCATAATTCAGGTCAACGGCAATCATGCTGCCAACCTTCCCGACAGAAACTGATGAGACCATGTCCTTCATTGACAGGCCGGCATCAGCCAGGGCAATTGAAGCTGCGCAAATTCCCGCACACCTAGTTCCGGCATCTGTCTGGGGAAGCTCAATAAAAACGTCAACAACCGCATTTGGAAAGTCCTCAAGGTTAAGGACAGGCAGCAGCGCCTTCTCGGTAACCATGGAGATTTCCTTTGACCTCCTTGAGCCGCCCGGCTTGACGCGGTCGCCAGCCCCTGAGAAAGGCATCATGTTATACCTCACCCTCAATGTCCCGCGCTGCGGGTTCTGGAGGAACCTCGGGAACATGTCCCTCGGGCCGTACACTGCCGCGTAAGCAACAGTATTCCCTATCTGGAACATTGCAGAGCCGTCAGCCCTCTTGATGACGCCAGCCTTTGCAACAATAGGCCTGAGCTCATCCGGCTTCCGGCCATCAACACGCTTGTCATAACCCATAAAAAATCACCTTTGCGGCACAATTCCGCCAGAAGCGGAATGTGCAATCGGGCTTTGCCCGATTTGCAGCTTCCTTGCCTCTTCATCAAGGAACGCCTTAATCCTGTCTGTCAAGCCTGATATGTGACTCTCGCTCTCAATCTTCCTCAGGGCAGCAACTGCAATGAGCTCCTGCCCAGGCTCGCCCTGCAGCCATACAATGCCGTTCTGGCCGACGATAATCTTGCAGCCAGTGGCGTCCTTAATCATGCTGACCATGCTGCCCTGCTTGCCAATTATCCTAGGCACCTTGTTCGGGGCAACGGTTATAATCCTGCCCTCAGGCAGCTTCCTCAGGCCGGGGCCCTTCATGCTAAGGTCAACCAGGTTCTGGGAAGTAACGTTAACGATGCTGGTCACGAGGTAATCGCCAAAGGTAAAATACCTCGTCAGGTCAGCACCCCTCGCTATGAATTCTGACGTCGCATCCTTCATTGAAAGCATGGCAGTGTAAGCAGAATTGATTTCAACGCGCCAGCCGGAAATAGCCACATCAATGACCTTGCCGATGATTACATCGCCCCTCTTCGGCAGGTACTTGCCGGCAAGCGGGATAAGCTTGACCAATCTCCCATCAACAGCAAGCAGCCCAAGCCGCGAGGCAACAAGCTTGTCGCCATCCCGGTAAACGCCCTCTGTAGGCAGAAAATCCATACCTGCAGCGACTTCCTCTCCGGGCACCACAATACTTTTGTCCTGAACCAACAATTCTCCCATTCAATTCACCACTCAATTATTTTAACCATTGCCTGTTTATCTTACACCTATGACCCTGCTCTCAACAGCCCCTTTCGTGAGCCTGTTCAGCTCTGAATAAAGGTCCTGCTGCATTCCAGCAGGGACTTCAACCACAGCCACCAGGCTGCCATCGTCCTGCCATGAATCCTTCTGCAGGGTGCCAAAGCCCTTCAGCAAAGGATACGCCTTTGCTGCGAACTGCGCCGGAATATGAAACTCAACCTGCCGAACCTCAAACTTTATCGGCAGCACAGGCATCAGCTGCTTCACGATGCCGTGAATCTGCTCCTCAGCCGCCTGATGCTCGTCAATCCTGACCTTGGCTTCCTCAATGGCCGCCTCAATCCTGTTAGGAGGGTGAGGGTAGCCTGTCTTTGGGTCAACAGCTGTCCTATGGATGATTTCAATGACTGCCTTCCTTTTGTCCTCGCGAAGCCGGTCCCTGTACTCGGCTGTAAGCTGAATCTCACCCTTCTGGATTATCTGCCTCGCGACCTCAAAATGGTCGCCTGTCTTGAACACGCTCTTCATGACGTGCTCGGAAGCTTCAAGCCCTTTCCTGGCATCAGCGAATACCCTATCGTAAAGCAGGACATCCCTGATGTCACCCTGGCCCTGCCTGAACGCGATGGCCTTGTCTGGGTCAACTATGACCTCAAAGCCCTCCCCGCCTGCCCTGAGCCGGGCAAGGTTATAATGGGGCTTCTCCTTCCCGAAATGCTCGGTTGACCATGCCATGGTTATTACTGGTCTTTCTTCTTCGGGGCTGACTTCCTAATCTCCTCCATATACTTCTCAATCTCAGCCCTCTTGAGCTTTGTGAACCTCTTATTAGCAAGTGTTATGTAAGCGCCTGCAATCCTATCATAGTTGAAGTCCTTCTCAATGACCTTGTAAAGCGCCCTGAGGCCGAGCTTAATGGCATCGTCAAGGCTGAGGTCTTCCCTGTACTCCTTCTTGAGCACTTCCTCAATCTCAGGCTCGCCCTCGCCTATGACTGTCGCCCTATACTGGAAGTAGATGCCAGTAGGGTCTGTCTCAAAAAGCTTGGCGCCTGTGTCGTCAATGCCTGCTATCAGGAGAGAGACTCCAAAAGGCCTCAGGCCTCCGGACTGGGTGCAGAACTGCTTAAGGTTTGAAACGTCCTTGACAACAGACAACACATCAATGGCCGAATCATAAGTAACGCGGTGCTGCTGCGCCCTGAGCTGGGCACGCTCAATCAAAACCCTAGCATCAGACAAAATCCCGGAAGCTGTAGCAGCAATGTGGTCATCAACCTGCCAAATCTTCTCAACAGCCTCAGCAACCACAAGGCTGTCAACAATACGCTTGTCGGTAATAAAAACGATGCCCTCCCTGCAGACCATCCCAATAGCGGTAGAGCCCTGCCTTACAGTCTTCTTTGCATACTCAACCTGCAAAAGCCTCCCGTCAGGGCTGAACATGGTAATGGCGCGGTCATAACCCATAATCTGATGAGGCATTGGCTGCTGCATTCAAATCACCCCTCAACTCCGAATGAAAATCGGCTGCCCGCCATAGCTGCAGCTGCTATACTTACCATAACTGTTTTTGCTGGCATCTTTCCCATCATGTGAATCATTTTTTCCGCTGGCTTAAAGCCAGTAAACGAAGAATCTAGCTCAGGTTCTTCTTATCTCACAGCTTTTAGAACAGCACGGCTGTATTTAAAGGTTTCGGAATAGTTTTGGAAAGCGCCGCGATAACGCTGCAGCCGCATACTTGAGCCAGTGATAACAAACTTTAAAAATACGCCAAGCGGAGAGATGAGCAAGATGCCACTGAGCGGAATGCTGACATGCGGGAACTGCGGAGCAAGGACGCAGATGAACACCATGAGGTACAACCTCAGCGGAAGCAAGCTCATATGCCAAAACTGCATTGAAAAGGAAAGGAGCGGCTTAAAGCCTGGAACCACCCACTCAATGTCTGCCAGGCTCAGGCAGGAGCAGATGGTGCAGAAAACAGCTGCCACGATGCCTTTACACACTGAAGCAGCAGGAGATCAGGGGCAAAATCATACAGGGCCTGCAGAGGCTGGTGGCGAGGGCATGGCAAGGTATGTCTGCCGGAGCTGCCACTTCAAGTTCTCAAGGAAAAGGGACGTAGAGATAGGCACGTGCCCGTACTGCGGAAGGGAAGCGGTATCGCCAGCATACGAAGGCAAGGCGCAGGACCTCATTGAAGAATCAGCAGGGATGGAAGACAGGATGTTCTAACGATTCCTTTAGGAATATTTCTCTCATTTTTTATTATAAAAATCAAAACTATTTTAAATTACAGCTGCTAATGCAGGTGCATGTGGCAAACAAGCAGCCTTAACCCCGAGCTTCAGGAGATAAAACAGCTCAGGAAGAAGCACAGCCTCACGCAAGCGCAGCTGGCGAAGCTGGCGGGGGTCTCCCAAAGCCTGGTTGCAAAGATAGAAGCTGGCACGATTGACCCGACATTCAGCCATGTGAAAAGAATACTGGAAGTCCTGCACAGCATGGAAACGGAAAAAGAGCCGAAAGCAGGGCAGCTGATAACGCACAGGATAATTGTCGTAGGGAAAAGCGAGCCCCTGTCCAAAGCGATAAGGGAAATGAAGAATTACGGCATATCACAGCTGCCTGTCACTGATGGCAGAGGAATTGTCGGGCTTGTTTCAGAAACAGCTATAATTGAAAAGATGGCAGAGGGCAGAGAGCTGTCAAAACTCGGCGTGAAAGACGTCATGGAAGAAGCCCCACCTGTCGTTGCAATGGCAACGCCAATGGCAGCGGTCACTGAGCTGCTAAGGCACTCTTCCCTGATTATTGTCGCTGAGAACGGAAAGCCGAAGGGCGTGATAACCAAGGCGGATATGCTGAAGAGGATAGGATAAATAAGCTCTGTTAAAAGTCTTTGGCGACTGCAAGTTGCGCCGTTAGCCCTGCTGCGGCGAATATTTGTCTAGAATGTCCTGCCTGCCAGTACACTTGGCAGCCAGAAGCATAAAATTAAGTATCTCAGAGGTCATTTTTTTAGGTATTTCTTCAGGTAGACCTTCTAATTTGCTGTGAAGGTCAACACCTGCCAATTTCGCAATGTTATAAACTGAAGCTGCAGCTGTGTAGAACCGCAAAGCATTTTCGCAAGTGGTAAAGTACTTATTTATAGTTTCTTTTCCTACGGTATCGGCCAAGTATTCCTCCAACCGTCTGTCTGAGGCCTCAAACAGTCTGAAGCCAAACATTGAGAGTTGAACTTTCTCTAATTCTAGAAACTCGCTTTTAACCTGTTCCATCCGGGGCGGGCTAGCGTAGCGATAGAGGTCTGCAAGATGAAGAGAGGCGTCTGCCCAAACATAAAAAAACATATACTTTCCCTCACGCCTTTTACCGAATATAATGCCCGGCTGCAGTTTTGCTAACTGCATTTCTAAACTACCAGTTTGCTCTAAAAATTTGTAAACGTTCTCAAAAGTCACAGCAGTTTGCTCGAAGCGCCGAACCGCCGCTTTCCATTTTCCAAGAGGTATTAGAGGTGGCTCATCGAAGGGTGAGTCTGGATTTATCCAAACATAAGGATCAAGATCAAACCCATCCAGAATTCTGCGAGCTTCAGCATATTTTCGGATTGCAATTGTTAACTCGGAAAATGTTTGAGGCATCAAAAAATCGTGTTCAGCCAGCACTTCTTCTAGAAAGGAAACTGCGATTCCTGAGTAAACTCGCGGCGCTCCTTCAGTCCCATGCTCTTTTGGCAAGTTATCAACCATTTGAGCAAGTGATTTGAAACTAATATATTAAGATTATGGCTGGAGGACAATCTCAAGTTATGTGGGAAGCCGAAGGGCGTGATAACCAAGGCGGATATGCTGAAGAGGATTAGCTGAAGTAAAAACGCTTATAAACAGTAACCACAATTTAGCTGCCAGCGAGGTGCGCTAAAATGGTAAATCGGTTCATTAGCGGGCTGAGATCCTTAGTAGGAATCAGCGAGAAAGAGGACGTCATTGAACTTAGGGAGCTTGTGAAGGCTCATAAGCTGCTTGAAAAACCCGGAGGCATAAAAGAGGAACAAAAATTCTACGAAGAGCTGCCTAACAGGATTGAACAAGCCCGCCAATTGTTGTCTGATGCAATGAAGCATGATGAGAAGCTTAAAAGAGCTTCAGAACAGCTCATGATAAATATAGGCACGTTGCCACTAGCCATGAAAAGGGAAATCGGAGATAGAGAACGGCAAGCCATACTGATAGCGGGAAATATAAAGCAACATCTGGATGTGGTAGTTGAAAGCTTGGATGAGTTGAAGCGAACGCTTTACACGTTCAACCTTCAACAGATAGAAGATCATTTGTATAGGATTATTGAGGCAGTCAGATGGCTGTTCCGGTCAGAGGCAAAAGCGGCACAGATGCTGAAAAGCCTTGAAGATTTGTCAAGGCACTAATTCCGACTGCCTGACGGCCTTAGGCAATATCCCTAACCTTCCCGAAGCGGTAAACTTTGTCGCCGATAACGAAAACCTCAAACTGGCTTAAATCCTGCCGCATGAACGGACTGATGAATTTCTCTTTCATGATGTCAGTGCCTATTGTAACCTGATTGAAGGAGGGCATGACTATCATCCTCTTGCCCTTCCACTTGCCGAGGATGAAGCACTTGTAAAGCTCGCTCCTGGCTCCCTCCCTCAGCGAGACAGCAGGGTGCTCATCGCCAACAATGACAATTTTTGACTTTTCAAACTCTCTGCTGGCAGGGATTTCATGGCCGTGGCTAACGAATTTGCCGTTAATGGCAATGTCCTCCACAACGACTATGCCCCTTTTCCTCGCTATTGGGGCTAATTTAACATCATGGTTGCCCTTCACAAGTATCACCTGCTTTGAGTGCCCAAGAAGGAAGTCAATGAGCTTCAGGATTTCACGCCATTCCTGGCCTGTGATCGTGCCAAACTCGTGCTTGAGGTCGCCGTTCACAACAACAGCCTCAAGTTTTTTACTTTTCAGCTGCAGGCGCAACAGCGAGAATATTTTTTCCAGGCGGCTGATTGTATCCTTAAACTGGAACCTGGGCAGGAACACGCCCTGCCTTCCCATGGCTTCCTCGTAGCCGAGGTGCACATCCCCAATTACCAGAATGTTCTCTTTCCTGAGGTAGAGCGCGAGGTCAGCTATTGCAATACCCGGGAGGATTTCTATGAGTGCCATGCAAAAAAGAAAGATTTAGGGGTATAAATTGGTTGCTGAGAAAAATGCCTAACCAAAACTTTCAGGAAGCTCCATTTCACCAAGGCTGCACCTTTGGCAAATCGTGCCTTCAAGGCTAAGCCCCTTGAGCTTGAACAGCTTGAACGGCCTGCCGCAATTGGCACAGGTGATAGTAACCTGCTCAAGAGTGGGAACCTCGTCAGCTGCCTTTTTGACTGGTACGGCAGCTGCTGTTTTCGGCTGCCTCGGCTGCCGCTGTTGCTTCTTTGCATGCCTGTGCTTCTTCATGACGCAAGGCAGCTTTTCCCCCTGCCGAATTTAAATAGTTTTTGCTTTCCCGAGTGCTGTAGAAAATCTGCCAAAGCCTCTTCCGGTCAGTGCAAGTCGGCAGCCGCCGACTGCACAGTCGGGCGCATCCCGACTTGTGCCTGACTCGGTTACTCCCTCCCTCGCTTAGCGAAGGGAGGAGATAACCGACCTTGGCGTCAAGCCAAGGCTGAAGCGGCAAAAACCGACTGTTTCTATAGAGCCGCTTTCCCGCCAATTCTCTCCAGCACCTTCTGGTGCATCCTCTTTAGGAACTCCTGCCTGTCCTCCATGCGCATGACATCGGTATGGGCTTCAAGAACTATGCTGAAGGCAAAGGGCGAAGGCATTGGCGTGTTGATTGCTTTCATCTTAATCTTGCCATCTTCCAGAAGCCTGAGCACTGCTGAGGCTGCGGGAAGGTCCATGAGGTCCTCAAGCACCTCCCTCCTGGCTTCCTTGAGGATGCTGAAGTCAGGGCTGATTCGCCTGACAGCATTAATCAGTATCTGGGAAGATACCTGCTGCCTGCCAACTCGCCTGGTGTAGCCCTTGTACTCGCGCAGAATCATCAAAGCCCGGGCAGCGCAATGCCTGAACCTCCTCCTCAGGATTTCTGTATGCTCAAGGGCTGCTGACAGAATTTGGGGAAGCTTCTCTGACTTCAGAAGCTTAAGGGCAGCTGTAGCGTTAAACGGCTTCTCGTAAGCGACGTAAAAGCCGTTGTCAGTTATGCCTACCTCAACATCGCGGTGCTGGGTCCTGGAAATGGCAAAAGCAACCGCCCTTGAAAGGCAGTCATTCACCCTCCTGCCAAACATGGAGTGAAAAACAGCATAATGGCGCCTGTCCTCAGCATAGCTTTCAATGACGATCTTCCTGTCATGCGGAATCTCTGCAAAAAGGAACTGCTCCCTGAAATAGCTGTAGATTGACTGCGCAGAATTTCCATCAACGTAGAGGTAGCTGTTTATGAATTCCAGAATCTCCTCCCTGCTGCGGTTGTGGTTGAACTTCTCTTCCATCAATCTGCGAAACCTGCCGATGCTGCTTGCAAGGTCAAAGCTCAGCGGCAGCATCTCGGAAAACCACGAAGGGATGGTCGGAGGCCTGTCAACAGAGCCCTTAACGTAAGCAACCATGCCCTTGGCGTGGCCGAACTGGTACTTATCCCCCCCGAGAACAAACACATCACTCTTCTTGAGCCGCTCAAGGAAAGACTCGTCAATCTTGCCAACAACCTGCTCTGTGCCTGAAATCTTCACGGTAACAAAGGTTTCATCAGGGATTGTGCCTATGTTTGTCATGTAAATAACACGGCTCAGCCTGCCCCTTCTCCCAACCATCCCTGTTGACTCATCATACCATATCTTTGCGTAGATATGCCTATCCTCCAGGGAAATATACTTTCCAGCAAGGTAGTCCAGGACATCCTTGAAGTCATTAAAGCCCAGGTTGTGGTAGCAGTAGCTGCTGCGAACCATACTGAACAGGTCATTGATGTTAATCCTGTCAGCGATTGCTATCCCGAAAATCTGCTGGGCAAGCACATCAAGGCAGTTCGTCGGCAGGTGTATCCTGTCAATTTCTTTTTCTATTGCTGATTTCAGAAGCACAGCGCACTCAACGAGATCATCACGGTCAAGGACAACAATCCTGCCTGTTGAAGTCTCGTGCAGGCGATGACCACTGCGGCCTATCCTCTGGATGGCCCTCGCGACTGACTTTGGGCTGCCGAGGAGAATCACAAGGTCAACGTAACCAATGTCAATGCCAAGCTCAAGGCTTGTTGAGCTTACAACGCACTTCAGCTTGCCAGAGCGCAAAGCACTTTCAATGCCGTAACGGTGGGATTTGCTGAGCGAGCCGTGATGCGCACCTATCGTCTGCTCTGCGGTAGCATAATTTTTGGGGAACTTTTCCTTCAGGTGGTTGATAACGCGCTCTGTCGCCGACCTCGTGTTGGTAAAAATAAGCGTCGTGCGGTGCTCCTGGATTAAGCTGTCAATAAGGGTGTACATGGCATCACGCATCGACGCCTGGCTGGCATCAATCAGGTCAGGAACCGGGCTGATAACCTTCAGGTCCATCTTCTTGACAAACTGGACGTCGCAGATTTTGCAGTTCCTGTACTTGCCGCTGCCGACATCGGCAATGCCAACAAGGAATTTCGCAATCTCTTCCAAAGGCGCGATTGTCGCTGAAAGCCCAATCCTTGTCATGGCAGGGGAAAGCCGCTGCAGCCGCTCAAGGCTAAGCGAAAGATGAACACCCCTCTTGTTTTCCGCAAGGGCGTGAATCTCATCAATAATGCACCAGTCAACTCTTCCCAGATGGGCAACGAACTTTGACGAAGAGAGGACAATCGCCAAGGATTCCGGAGTGGTGATAAGGATGTGAGGCGGCTTTCTGAGCATTTTTGACTTCTCAGCTGCGGTTGTGTCGCCGGTTCTCACGGCAACGCGAATGCCAAGCTTTTTGCCTGCAAGCTTCTCAATCTCCTCCAAGGGCTCCTTAAGATTCTTGCTGATGTCATTGTTCAATGCTTTAAGAGGTGAAACGTAAACGCAGTAAATCCTGTCCTCAAGGATGCCCTTCTGGCTGCAGTCAACCAGCTCGTTAAGGATGGAAAGGAAAGCAGTCAGTGTCTTTGTTGCCCCTGTAGGGGCTGAAACGAGAATGTTGCCCCTGCTGTGGATTTCCATCACGCCAAAAAGCTGCGGCAGGCTGAACTCCTTAAAGCGCGAGAAAAACCACTGCTTAACAAGCGGGTTTAGTATGCCAAGTATCTCATCAGGAGTGTTTGGCACTTCCTTCCTTGCAATTTCTCCGCCATCCGCAGAAGCTGTTGCAATAACCATGAGTTGCTGGAATGGAAAGAGTGTTTAAAAGGGTTACTCACGCATATGATGGTGCGCCGGGAGCGGGAACTTCACCTCCCTAGGAAAGGATTTGAACCCGCAGGGCCTCTGGGGAAGCCCACTCGTTTCTGAAACGAGCGCGTCTACCTGATTTCGCCATCCCGGCGTGAAATAAGCACTGCAAATCAAGATTCAAATGCCTTTCGTGCAGATTTCCGGAAAACTTTCGAATTATTCAGAAGAGTTTTGTTTAATGCCGTAAATTTTTCACAAATTCGTTAATTTCCCGAAAAGTTTCCGGTTTGCCCGGATTATTTCGCCCAGGATTTTAGAAAAGTTTATTAATAACCTCACCCATACGGTAGATAAGACCTCTGGGGAAGTTTAAGCGCACGCCGGTTTCGCCTTTCTTTTTTATTTTTGATCTATTTTTCTCATAGCTGAACAAGTAGTTCACAAAAGTTTATTAAGAAGTTCCACTTAATAACAAATAGATTGTTGTGCACAGTTTAGGCGTATACCAATTACGCCATTTTCTTTTTATTTTTTAAACTTAATCAGGCATAGATGCCGTACAAAAGCAAAAGCCCTAACAGGCTTATTGTTCCAAAAACTGCGACTATAAGCTCCATAAGCCAAATCCTTGAAGGCAGCACTTTCCATTTCAAATGCCCGAAAGCAGCTATGCTGTCCAGCAGGCTTTTAAACCCAAAAGAGAACCAAAACAAAAGATAGCTGCTCTGCTGCACAGCCAATACAATCAAAACAGTAGTAAAAGCATGCACAAACAATGCGAAAATTCTTTCAATTACCGGCGCAGTTGCAGTCAGAATAAACTCTGAAACCTTTTTTTGTTTTTCTTCAGCCGCTTGGGAGAGCGAGAAAAGCCCAAGAACCCAAGCTTCGGTTGCTCCGAAACCAACACCGAAAACCAAAGCCTCCGGCCAACTTGCTGCACGAAGCATAGGCTGTAAGAGAACAAACAGCAGCACAATTCCACACTCAAATATTCCTGTGAGAAACCCAATGTAGGCCCAGCTGGCAGGGCCTGATAAAGCTCTTGGAAAATTCTTCTCGAGAAAATCCATTACGGGTTTGTTAGTAGGAACACTCCAAGCAAGTTTCAAGCCAACCGCTACAAGCCACGCCAAAGCACCAAGCGCTAGAAATGGCAAAGCGGAAGAACCAGAAACGGCCATAACTCCTATGGCAGCCACTACAGCTACACCACCCATGCCTAAACGGCCAGCATAGGAAAGAAGACTGGCGGTTGCCATTAAAACTCACCGGAACTGCTTTTCTTTCATCATGTCCCTGACAAACTTCTTTGTCTCAGGGCTGTCCCTGTCCAGGGCCTTGGGCTGCGCTGGCTGGCGCTGCATCTGCTGCCTGCGCTTCTCCTCGATTATGCGCCTTATCCTGGACTCCTCATCATCAGGCTGCTGCACCGACCTTTGGCTGCTGCCAGCTTCACCGCTGCCACCTCTCTGCACCCTTTCCATTGAGCTGCCCCTTCTCTTTTTACGCAGGGAGGAAAGCCCTATAACCGCAACAAGAATCATCAGTGCGGTAAGCAGGAACGGAAGGCGGCTGCCCTGCTGCCTGCCGGTTTCCGGAGCTATGACCTTGACGTTGGTGCCTGTTATGCCAAGGAAATCAGACGCTTTCTTGACAACAGAGCGCCTGTCCTCAACGTACACGTTTTCAACAGGGGATGTGCCGGCAACTGTTGGGAAGCTTATGTTGTATTCCCCGCCTGAAACAGCCTTTGTAAGGTCCACCTCAAAGGCCTGGCCGGGCTTCATGTCAACATCTTCAACAACCACATAAGTCTTCCTGCCAGACAAAGTTACATTGAACATCTTGGCATAATTAACATTGCCTGTGTTGTTGACGATAACAGTTCCGTTGTTGAACACGACAGACACACTCTCAACCTCATCAACCACCAGCGGGCTTGCGTCTGCAAGGCCCTTCCCCGATGAGGTGAGGGTATAAGCTCCCGGTGCCTGGCCGGGCGCGAAAGCAAGCGTGATGTTTGTGCCCGTATAATTTAATGCGGAGAGGACCGCATTGCCGGCCTGGTCAGAAACCCTGACGGCAATTGGGGAGCTTATCAAATCATCAGCCTGGTCGTAAACCAAAACAGACAGGTAGAAGATTTCTCCAGGCTTTACAGTACGGCTGCTTAGCGTGTTAACTATGCGGGTAGGGACTGCCTGGACATCAAAGCCAATCGATGCGGAGCCTGAGTTGCCATACGAGTCGTTGACTGTGAATGAAAGTACATGCCTGCCGCTCTTAATGTTTCTTGGGAGCCTGATGCTGTACGAAAAGGTGTTGTTTGAAACAAGCGAGGAGTACTGGGTGCCGAGAAAAGCCATCACCACAGAAGCTGGCAGCGCGTGGCTCTTGCCAACAGTGCCGGAAACCTCAACAGACTGGGATGGAAGGTATGATTCCTTATCAATGAGCAGTGCCACCGATGCCAGGTTAGTGACGTTGAAGAAGTTTGAAATGCCGCTCTCATTCACAGAGCTGTCAAAAGAGGTTGCATTTGCAGCAACATAGCACCTTCCAAGCATGCTGCCGGAAATGCTGAGCGGGGGAACGCTGACCTCCTGCTTCTGGCCTGCATTAAGGTTTGTAGGCAGCGTGTAAAAGTCCAGCCCATAATTGGTGCAGAACAGGGAAAGCTTCAGCAGCCCGCTAAAGTCCTGGTCGCGCGAAAAATCGTAATTAACCACGACCTGGTCTCCAAAGTTATAAGCATCCTTGTCAGCCTTCACATTCAGGGAGGCAGAAGCCGAAACAGCACCAAGCAACAGGACGAAACCAAGCAACAGGACGAAATAGACGGCACCCGAGAGAGAACTACACACGCTTTTCTTCATTTTGGCTAACCCTAACCCAACTGCACAGCAGTGGCTTAAATATTTTGCTATTTGACGACAAAAAGCAGCCGCAAACGATTACCCGAAAATCATCGGCGTAATGAAAACCTCAACCACTGCCGCAAGGAACAGCGCGCCAACAGAGAGCGCAATGAGGTCAACAGAATCAGTTAGCACAGCCCTGAACCTGGGGCTGCCAAAGCTGTGCCTCGCAACAGCAACAGAGATTATCCCGCCAGCCAGGGCAGCAATGAAGTAAGCAAGAATCTCAAGGCTGCCGTGGGTGAGGTACCGCATCAGGCCGACAGAGTACGATGAAAAGTAGCCGGCTATGCCTGACATGCCTGCTGTAGCGGCAGCGCCGCTCAGGGCGCTCCTGACAAAAGAGCCTATGGCCGCAGCAATGACAGTAGCGTTCCACGCAAGTATGAAAACAGAGCCTGCACCGTAAAAAAAAGCGATAAGAAGCACGAACATAAGAACACGGATGTTATTCATGAAAATCCTGCCAAAAGAATCTGCCGAAGTAGCAGCAGAAGTGACGCAGCCCACAGCGCCACCGGAGTTTATGCTCTGGATAGTGCACTCCTGGACATTAAACAGCTGGCTTGAGAAGGTGTGGGGCAGCACGACATACCACAGCGAGAAGGCAACCACAAAGCCGAGGAAAAGGAACATGAAATACGAAAGGGCCTTGCCATGCTCCTTCAAAAGCGCAAGCTCATGCGGGATAACTGCGTCCTTACTCTCCTCCCTCCTCAAAGTGCCCTGAATGAGGTAAGTGCAGGCAAGCGTGGTGAGAAAAACCATGACAATGCCGGCATACTGCCTGAAGATGTAAAAGCCCAGGAAGATTGACACCGAGCTGTAAACCAGCCCGATAAAGAACATCTCCCACGGGCTGCGCTCAGCCCTCCTGGGATTGATGAGCATCTCAAGGACCATGCACCCTTCTTTCCGATGCAGCGTTTAAATAGCTTTCCCCAAACTTTACTCAGCCGGAAACAAAAGCAGGCTCAGCGCTTAAACTGGGCAAGGTCAATAACTGCCAGAAAATCCCTTCCCCCATTGGCATATGATACTTCCAGGCTAGGGTGCTTAAAAGTCGTGAAGCCACCCCTTCCCGGATTCTCCCTGATTTCCTTTTCATAATCCCACTCTTTTGCATTCGGGTTTGAAATGTGCATCAAGGCATGAGAGGAGTCAGCGGGATGGTAATGCCGTATGACCGTCAGTGCATTTTTAACATCTTCCCCGCCATGCACAACAAGGTTTGCAAGTGATTCAGAGAAAATTCCTATAAACAACCAGTACTGCATTCCAAAAAATTGTTTTGTGAATAAGCGGTAATAAAGCTGAAGAGAATGAGCAAGGCCGGCCACCTTGTCTAGACTCACAACCTGCTCATACTGGGTAAGCCTATAGGGAAGCGTAACATTCTCCCATCTATTAGGAGTGAAGTGCTCGTAATTACCAAAGCTTGCAGCGCCATCCCAACCGATGAGCGCCAACATCCCATCCAAACCCAAATCCGGCCGAAATGTCATAAAAAGAAATGCCTTACTTCCTAGCCTTCTCAAGCTTGCCGTGAAGCAGAGCGTTAAGCGACTGGTCGTTGACCTTGATGACCTTCCACCTCACGCCTGGAATGTCACCGTAAGACCTGCCCTTCCTTCCCCCAATGCACTCAACCATTACCTCATCGTGCTCGTCAATAAGCTTTGAAGCGCCATCGCCAGGGCAAAATGCTGTCACCTGCCTGCCATTCTTGATCAATTGAACTCGAACGCACTTCCTCATCGCAGAGTTAGGCTGCTTTGCCTCAAACTGCACCTTCTCAAGAACAATGCCCTTAGCCTGCCATGAGCCCTCAAGAGGGTCAGACTTAACCCTCAGGTTCAGAACCCTTGCCACGTAAGAGTGCTTCGCCCACCTCGCCCTGGCCCTGCGCCTAGCAAGCGAGCCTCCTGCATTCAAACCACGAGCCTTCTTCGCCATATCCACAAGAGCATTAAGGGGTGGTTTATAAAGATTACTAACGCTTGAGCTGTAAGGTTAGCGGGTGGTAAGCAAGGTATTGTTCAGGGTTTGTGTTAAGTAACAGATGTTAAGGAAACGTCTGAAAAACATTTATAAAGGTCTATTATTGAGCTTTTTCTATGGGTAGGGCACCAAGCCATAAAACAGAGAGGTATGGTGCAAAGGTAAGCCATAAACAGGTTGTTTGCTCAAAACAGTTCCCAGAATGCCCTGAAACTCCGAATTACAACGATTGCCACACTTGTCCCTTGTGGGGAACGGGCATTAGTTCAACATATAAGCAAAAATGGTTAAACGAAAATTGAGCTGTAAGGTTAGCGTTTGGTAAGCAAAAGCTGTTTATAAAACTAGCTTTGATGAGGTAAAAATGCTTATTCCGCCTTATCCAATAATCCCGATGCAATTTCAATATTTGGAAAAGATTGATAAAATTGCTCAGGATTTGCAAGAGAAGGCAAAACAGCACGGTCACAAAGATAAATTTATTGATGGGAACGAGTTAAGAGCCAATAAAATCGGTAAATTAGGCGAACTCGGTTTTAGGGACTTTCTTGATTTATATTCAATCAAGTATGAATATGATGAAAGTTTGGATGACCTTGATGAAAAGGATTTTTTCTTATGGGAAGCAGAGAAAAAAGCAAAGTTAGATTTAAAGACTCAACGTATAAGGGAAAATCAACGACCTATACCTATTTGGAATTGTGAGGTTAATGATAAGCAAAAAGATAAAAAAATGGATTACTATGCTTTTACAAAGTACAATGAGGATATTCAGGAACTTCATTTTGTTGGATTTATTGGTTATGAACGTTTCTGGAAAATAGCTCAAAAAAGGAAAGTTGGAGAAACGTTTTTTGGTGGAGAACCAGTAAAAGGCGACAATTGGTGTGTTCAAATATCGGATTTAGAAACGCCTGAAGAATTTTTAAAACAATTTAAAAAGAAACAACAATAATTAAAAGTGTCCTATTTTCTTTTGACTTTCCCTCTTTGTTGATAAATCTTTAATTCCTTGCGCTTCTTTGAATGGCATATAGCTACTCGGTAATCTTAATCTCGTATCATCTAAAAATTCTTTAATGGTAATTATTTGTATTTTTGGATATTCTTCTTCCATCATCCCAATTTTAAAGAAGCCTTCCTTATTCGCTTCTTCTTTCATTGGCTTTGTTGGGTCTTCCAAAGTTATGAGAACCCCTCCAATAGCTTTTTCCCTTTTCATATCACCATTTAAAGCAGAAATATCCTTCCTTTGAACCCCGCCGCTCTTAACCTGAATAAGAATTTTCTCAAAGTCCTTTTCAGAAGTTCTTATGATAACATACCCGTCTATTCCTTCATCGGCACTTTTCTTTTTTGAAGGGATTGCATTAACTAAACTTAAAGCCCAATATTGAAATTCAAACCTGTTTTTTAAAGCGAGTTCTTTTGCACCCCCAACGTCTTTCGGAATACCATCAAGACTAATCTTTATGCCTTTTTCAAATAAGTGAAATTGTTTTTCTAACCTGCTTTTAATAAGAGTAATGGCTAATGTTGTAATGTCAATTCCGACCCATTTTCTATCTAAATGTTCAGCAACAGAAACCGTAGTTCCACAACCGCAAAAAGGGTCAAGAATAACATCGCCCTTATTTGAACTTACACGGATAATTCGTTCCAAAAGTGCCTCTGGTTTTTGAGTGGGATAACCTAAAACTTCTTGGTCTCTTTTCAAAGTCATCATATCAATACCGTGCAAAGGCTTTACATCACCCCACCAATCCCTCAAAGGATAGCCTTTTGCCTCATCTAAATATTGCCTATACCTCCCCCCACTTCCATCAGGTTGTAATTGAAAAAGCCTTCCTTTTTCGTCTATGTGCGTAAAATACATTTTTATATAATTATCATCATAAGGGGTAAATTGTATGTTAAAAGTGTATTCGCTACTCTTCGTATAAAAGAAAATTATGTCGTGCTTTCTTGAATATTTCTTAGCTTTCGGGCTTTCCCTTCCACTATAACACCATGCGATTTCATTCCTAAAATTGTTTTTATCAAATATGCTGTCTAAAATTATTTTTAGATAATGGCTTGCGGTTGGGTCGCAATGTAAGTAAATAGACCCTGTTTTTTTCAAAACCCTATGCAGTTCTATTAATCTTATTGTCATCATTACTAAATAAGCCATCATATCGTTTTCGCCTAAAATCTTCTTAAATCCTTGAATTAAATCAGAAATCTCAGTGTTTATTTTTGTTTTAGAAGGTCTTGTGCCTATCAGTTCTTCAAAAGTTCTTTCTGCCTCTTCCGTCCAATGCCATGTATCATCAAAAGCTTTCAGTTGTGCACCATTTTTAACAAGCCCTTCTTTAAACAGAATATTGTATGCTCTATTGGAATTAAATGGCGGGTCAAGATAAATCAGGTCAATGCATTCATCTGAAAATCTATCTCTTAATACTTCAAGATTATCGCCAAAAAATAAGGTTCTATTTTCCATTAAGCTTATTTTTTGCACCATCTTTAAAAACTTTCTTTTCGCTACTTTGTTTCTATTAAATCTACTCTTGTTTTATCGTTTTTGCTTATGACTATTTTTCCTTTTTTTATCTCGGCTTCTAAGTCTTGTCCTTCTTTCCAACCTATTTTATCAATAAGAAAATTAGGGATTACTATCCAATGTTTTTGATATGCTTTTCCCTTGTATTCTCGGCTTTTTTGCTTTAATAGTCGCATAAGAAGTCTTAGATACCTACCCCTTTATAAGCATTTCGGTATCTAAACATATAGTTCCGATTAACTCTCTTTAGGTATCGAAATGTTTATATACTTGCTTAGATACCTAATACGCTATGGAAATGCAAACAAAATGCGTCTTTTGCAAAGCCACCAACTATATCAAGTGGGGTACTCGCAAAACAGAGAACAGGGGTAGTATTCAGAGGTATAAATGCCTGTCTTGTAAGAAGCGATTTACTAATGATGATGGTTTTTACAGGATGCGAAATAGCGAAGAGAAGATTACAGCAGCTATTGACCTTTACTTTTCTAACTTGTCCAGTAGGAAGGTTAGGAACCACTTTAGAAGGCATTGGAACCATAATGCCAGTCATATGAGCATACTTGATTGGTGCCGAAGATACACCCTTAAAATCCAAAAATACGTGGCTACAATGCAGCCACAGCTAAGTGGGCAGTTCTATATGGACGAAACCGAAATAGACAGAGGCAGGGGAAATGATGTTTTTTGGTGTAACGTGGACTGGGGAACACGATTCATTAACTCAACAATGTATAGTCCTCACAATCAAACTGTAGAGGATGCTGCTACTTTCCTTAAAGCTACTGTTGCCAAAGGACTGCCAAAATACATTCAGACAGATGCGGGTGTTTTTTACCCACAGGCATTTCAAAAGACCTTCTACTCAAGTAAAGCACAAGGTTTGACAGTAGAACACCGCATCCAGAACTACCACAAAACAGGCAAGCACAACGTAAGGATTGAAACCGTCTTTATGAAGGTCAAAGACCGAGTGGACGATTTTAGAGGGCTTAAAGCCCTATGGAGTGCTCCGATACTAATGCAGGGCATAATATTACAGCATAACTTCATAGAAGCACACACAACAACAGGAAAAGTGCCTTCAGAATTAGCAGGTCTTAAACTGGAGGCAGGACAAAACAGATGGCTTGGAATGATAAAGTTGGCTTCGTCGGGAACAAAAGGTTTATAAATAACGTTATATTAACGTTAAATAAACGTTATGAGGACGTTAAGATGTATGTTCCAAAAGGTAAGCGGAAATTTTTTATAACTGTAAGAGAAGTCAGAGCAGATAACGTTTTAGGGGATTCAGAGTCGTTTTCGGTTTATGATTCAGAAGTAAGAATGACCAGAAGAGAGCTTGTAGATTTTTTGACTCAAAAGATTAACGAGACGGATAAAGATGTTTGAACTAATAAAATTCGTAGGCGTAATTTGGGATTACTACGATAACACTAACACACTTATAAGAATTTTGAAAACAATTTGGCGATACGTGAATTTCTGGAAATGGTTTATTCAAAATCCAAAAATTAGAATGAAATATGGAAGATTAATTAATGCAAAAGGAAACTACAATGATAGCTTATTAAAAATAAAATCAAAACTAAAATCTGGCGATTATGAATTTAGTGACGGCGTAATAGAGCATGATAATAAATTACTTTTTGAATTTAAGGATACCAGATTAGGTTATCAAATAAAATTTTATCCATTAAAAGAAAATTCTCATCATATCAAAATAAGCACAATATTCTACACACTCTTTCCTTTTCGTGAATTAACTACCATTAATGATATTAAGAAGGATTTTTATCGTCTTTGTGAATTAATAAGAACATTAATTAAGATGCAAGGAAACGAAAACGAAACTATATTTTTAGAAGTTGGAGTAAAAAATAAAAATTCCATCAGGTCAAGTTTTGATTATAAAGATGTTCACGTAACATTCTTAGATGAAAAAATCCAGATTGATAATACGTATGGTTCAGAATTTGACCAGATAATTCTTCTTATTTTAACAAGATGGCTGATAGACCGTAACTAATGAGAATAATCTTCGTAACCTTGAGATACTTCGGGTAATTCAGTTTGAACTTCCGATTTTTGAACATAGTCAGAATAAGGCAGGAAAATTGTTGTAAGTTCTTTAAGCAACAAGATTTCTTCATCTGAGTTCTTCAGAATAATGTGTTTTAACAAAGAACCAGATTTAAAGATGGCAACTTTAATCCTTTTTCCTATTTTTGATAAGACCTCAACACCTATCCCCTCTCTTTCTGAAGGGGCTGTTATAAACTTGAGGTCTTCATCAATTTCTTCCCCATATTGACCTTGATATTTTATGTTACCTTCTTCCCTGACACCGTTAAACCAGATATTATCAAATTCGCCCTTTCTTTTAGCTTCAAGGACTAATTGCGGTTTAAAACTAACTGGGCGAATCTTTTTACCTGATTCATATAAAATCTTACTTAAAATCTCAATACCGAATAAACTAGCTTTTTCTTTTGATTCAAATAAAATAACATCAATATCAGGAAATATTGTAAAATTTAATTCGTCCTTGAGAAAAATGGGCTTTTCTTTTAAAATTGGCATATAATTATCCTCAATCTCATAATCATAGTCCATATACCGCCTTTTAACAAGAATTGTTCCACTAATAAACTTTCTTTTTTCTGAAATAAGAGGTTTGCCAGCAATTCTCACTTCTTTAATCCTATCAGAATCAATTGATTTATAGTTAAAACCGATTAATTTCTTCTCGGCTTCTTTCTTAGTTATTTTAAGACATTTTGTAATAAACGCCATATTCCATAACTTAAAAATATGGGTATATAAACCTTTATCACTTGTCAGTTTACCAAACGTTTACTTTATAGCCAACAATCATTTGCCTTTTAGTAGTTTATTTACTGTTGGTAGGCTTTTTTTAACTTCATCCAACAACTTAAGTTGAACCTCAAGTGGCAGGACTGGAGCGATTATGGTTTCAATAACTACCTTAAGCCGCTTAACATAGAACTCTACACCCTCCTTTTTCCCAGCAGCAACTAACGCTTCAGACAGGTCATAAACTGCTTTTTGAATCCGCTGAAACTCTGGCTTAAGACTTTGCTCTACTACTCCCCGAGCAACTTCCTCTTCAGGCACGCCCAGCATAGCAGCCAGCTCCTTACGCTTCTGCTTATAAAAATCCGTTTGCTCCTTATCCCACTCCATAAAGAGTCAAAAGAACAAGCTAAAGATAAAAAGCTTCCCATCCCTAACCAAGAAGCTACCACCCGTTTACTTTACAGCCCACTAACGCTTGGCATTTGTTCCTTATTGGTATCCCTTCTATGCTAGCGTCAGATAAACTTCAGAACTACACAACCTTTACTTCTTTTATCGGGAAATATCTCTGGATTATGGATTCCATGTTCCTGAGGTTCCTGCCGGAACGGCCGATGAGGTAGCCGCGGCTTTCTGACGACTCCGGGGTTATTGTGATTATGCCGTCTGAAACTGAAATGTCCCTTGCCTTGGAGGGCTGGATGAGGCCGGCCACGAACTGCACAAGGTCGTCGGAGAACTCTGCTATCTTGACTTTCCTTTTCAGGGCTTCCTCAATGCGCTTCACGTTTGCGCCTCCTTTCCCGACAGCAAGGCCGTACTGCGCTGGCTCAACCACGAAAACGAGAAGGCTGTTCTGGTCAACAAAGCAGTCCTTCAGCCTGGCTTTTGTAGCTGCCTCAAAGAAGGACATCAGCTTCATCAGCGTATTGTCATACTTTATTTTCTGCATCTTATCATGAGAATCAGCGGCAGCAGCCATCATCAACGACCATTCACGGATATTTATCTCAAAACGCCCACTACAGATATGGAGAACGGCTTCTTGCACATGACGCCGAGCTCATCATTCGGAATTTCAAGCTGCACAACCTCGCAGCCGGCATCAGGACCGTACTGGCCAAGGCTGTCCTTCACCGAAGGGAGCGAGTTTGACGCGACAAATACCTTTGCAAGCTTGTTTTGCTTCAGCATCTTCATGACCTCGGCAGTGCCTATTACGAGCTTGCCGCCCTGCACGTGCTTCCTCAATTCAGTAATGGCTTCCATCTTTCATTCACGCCTTAGCTTCCTGCCTTTTTGAAACCAGCTTCGGGAGGCCAGTTCCAACTGGCACGGGCTGGTTCAGCATTACATTCTCAACAACTGAAGTCAGGTTGTCAACCTCTCCGTAAAGGCTTGCATTTATTATGTGCTTTATGGGAGTCTCAAAACTGGCACGGGCAAGGACGCTTGCCTTGTCCCTTACAACACCGTACCTTGTTATGCCCTTTACCTTGCCGTCAGCGCACATGACATCGGCAACAAGCATCAAATGACGGATGTCAACGTTAAGGCCCTGGGTCTCAATGACCTTGTAAACCTCATCAATCACTGCCTGCCTTGCAGCCTCTATGCCAAGGGTTTCCTCAATCTCAAAAACATCATTAGTTGTTGTCCTTGTCTCGTCAACGAACGGCAGCTGGAGCACCTTCTTCAGGTTTGAGCCGAACGTGAGTATGACATACTCATTGTTCTTCCTGACAGGAAGCACCTGAGACACCCCCCTGACTCCCCTGACAAAGGTCTCCTTGGCCTTCTCCTTGAGCTTGAATATGTCGCTCACCCCGCCTTCCTTTGCCTTTACCTTGAGGATAAGGGTATCGCTTTTTATGTCAACGTGAACGCCCTTGACGCCAACCTTGAGCGCCTTGGCAAGCGTGACCTCGTTAATGCCAAGCTCCTTCATCTTGCCTGTATCAAGCTGCACCTCAATCCTGTTGTCAGCAACATTGATTGAGAACTCCAGGGCTATGTCCTTGAGCTTGGTCTCCTTAACCATCAGCGCAACCTTCTTGATGTCCTGGCCCTCGGAGTAGGGCTTCTTGAGGTAAATCTCCATCATCGGGGTAGTCAGGTTTTTCCTTCCATCCAGGATTTCAATAATCCTCGGCAGTCCCATGGTGACGTTCATCTCTGAAACGCCTGCGAAGTGGAACGTGTCCAGAGTGTTGTGGGTTACGATGCCGTCAAAGGTTGTGAAGGTCTCTGTATCTTCCACAGAGAAGTCATAGACGTGTACCGCAGTTGGTTTCACATAATCCAGCGCCACTATTTCGTCCCACACAACATCAGCATCCAACATCCTTTTAATTACGCCCAGTTCTTCGCTGATGTCAGCACTCTTTTTTGCTGCAAGCGCCGAGAAATTTTCGGCATACCTTGCAAGCGCTGCCCTTCCCACCTTCTGCTTCCTTGTCAGCTTGGTTACCAGCCTGCTTGGAAGCCCAAGCTTCTGGCCAAGCGCTGCAAACAGCTGCCCGTAGCCGGGAATCATGTCAATTACGTCATAACTTTTTCCCCTCACCTCAGCCGCTTCCAGCTTTTCAGCCAGCTTAACCAGCGCGGCCCTCTTTTCAGGAATCATTGAGCCAATCTTTTCCAAAAACTTTTTGCCGTACCTGTAGGAAATGGAAAGCCAGCACTGGCCCTTCTTATCCGAATTCTTTACAGAAAATATTCCCAGCCGCGTGAGCAGCAAAGAAATTCCGTCAATAAGCTCCTCAGAATTGGAGCTGGCCCTTATCACATTTCTAATGACGCTTACATTTCCGTCGCCGTCAAAATACGCCTGCAGCAGGCTGGCGATGAAATCCTCATTGGCATCGTAAGCGAATGCGGGAATTTTCTTGTTGTCTGATTTCTTGCCGCAGACCAGCCTAAGAAGGTCTGCAAGCACTGTTGAGTGCATCCATAAGGTGGTGCTTGGCCCGAATTCGCCCATTTCGCGCTTGACGTTATAGCCGACTTTGTACTTGCCTGCGAACTGCACAGCCATTGCCAAATACTCTTCTGACACGTTGGAAATGCCTACAGAGTTCTCGACGTGAACGCCTTCCGCGAGGTAAGCGCCAACAAGCCAGCCAAACGAGCTGTCAAGGGGCATGACTTCATGTATCTGAGCTCTGCCGTGGTTCTGGTAAGGGTAAACAAAGCCTTCCTGGACTAAAACCTGGTTAGCTGAATTGGCGTAATTATTTATCTGCTCGTACTTCAAGGGAATTGTGGCTGCGCTGTGCAGCCTGCTGTTGCTCTCAATGGCTTTTTTAAGCTCGCTGCCATAGACATACCTTTCTTTTGGCAGGAACTCTTCAATTGCAAGCAAGTCTTTCGATCCGGCAATGGCAAGCTTCCTAAGCGCTGGAATCCTGGCGCCAACTTTTAAGCTGGAGCCTGCAACAGGCTTAACCTTGTTGTCGTCTCTTATGACAAAGGAGTGGTATGGCGTGGCTACAATCTGCCTTCCGGAAGCGGTTGTTATCCTCAACAGCTTGGAAGGAGCCGTGTGCCTGCTGACCGCAGTAATCCTGCGCCACACTATTTTCTCATCCTTGCCTAAGCTGGGCACAAACACATTGCCAGCAAGCTGGCAGACCGATGTTTGCTCGTGATTAGCCAGCTCCTTGAAGCCGTAAAACGCCATGGCGGCATCAACGAACCTTCCAATCTCCACCGCTTTAACGCCCTGCTCGACCTTAATAATGACCTTTTCCGCATAGTCGACTGACATCTGCGTTCCTGGCTCGCCTATGGACTCCGCAGCAACCAGGCCGACAGACTCGCCTGCCTCAACCTTCATTCCAGAGTACTCGTCAGCAATGCTCTTGGCAATCTCCTTTGCCCTTGAGTCTGAAACCTTTTCAGGCATTGCCGCAACTACCTCTGCATAGAGCCCTGGCGGAAGGGTGCCCTGAAGTTCCTTCAAAATGCTGGTTGCCATTTGTTTACACCGTTCCTACTGCGACGCCTTTTCACTGGCTTCGCTTATGACCCTCTTGACGCTAAGCGCGCCGCCTTCTGACTTTGAAACGTCAATGCCGTCCTCGCCGTAGCTGAACTGCACAATCCTCTTTCCAGAATCGCGGACAGTGCCGTCATACTCCACCTTGAGGTCCTGCAGCGCATTAGCTAACCTCCTGTAGAGGTAGCCTGACTTTGGAGTCCTCAACGCCGTGTCCATCAGTGCATCCCTGCCTACAACAGACTGGAAGAAGAACTCAGCCGGCTTTAACCCTGCCTTGAAGCTGTTCTTTATGAAACCGCGGGCTTCAGGAGTCAAGTCATCGCGCTGGAAGCATGAAAGTGTCCTTCCAGAGTAGCCTGCCTCAATCCTCTTGCCCCTCAACGCCTGCTGGCCAACGCAGCCTGCCATCTGGGCAAGGTTAAGGGGAGTTCCGCGAGCTCCGGAAATCGCCATCACGATTGTGTGGGAGTAGCTCTCAACATTCATCGCAACAATCTTGCCTGTCTCATCCCTTGCCTTGTTAAGCACTTCAAGAATCTTCAGCTCAAGAGTCTCCCTCAAAGTCCTGCCCGGAAGGATGTCCAGCTGGCCTGAGTTGTACTGCGCAATAAGCCCGGCAACATCCTGCTCGGCCTTCTCAAAAACATTCTTGATGGCTGACTTTGCCTCATTCGGAAGGTCGGTATCAGACAGTGCTGTGGTGAATCCGCGCTTCATCAGGACAGCAATGCCAAGCTTGAACATCTTGCCAAGCACATCAAGGGCAAACTGCCTGCCATACTTCTTGTGAAGGTTCCTGAGCAGCAGGCCCGAGCCCTCACCGAGGTTATTCTTGTCCATGACGCCGCTGACAAGCTTTCCGGACTTAATCACGACCTCAGGCTCCTCCCTTGACTTTGACCTCCCTGTAAAGCTGAAGTCATCAGGCAGGAGGACACTAAACACCTCCTTGCCGGTAACAGATTCCTTCTTCGGGAGCTTTGCAGCCTCAGTAATTCCAATGGATGCGAGAAGGTCAATGGCATCGGCCCTCGGCATTGAAAATCCCCCCCGGGTCAGCAGGTAGTTCCCTGAAATCGCGTCCTGGATGCAGCCTATGACAGACAGGCCATACCTCGGCGAAATCATCTGGGTATCAACAAGCATCAGGAGCTCTGCTTCAGCCCTGGCTTCCTCAGTCTGCGGTATGTGAAGGTTCATCTCATCGCCATCAAAGTCAGCATTATAAGGGAAGCAGACAGCGGGGTTGAGCCTGAGCGTCTTGTTCGGCAGCACCCTGACCCTGTGGCACATCATGCTCATCCTGTGCAGCGAAGGCTGCCTGTTGAAAATGGCAATGTCACCATCCATCAGGTGCCTCTCAACAATGTAGCCCGGCTGGAGCTCCTCAATGGAAGCCTCAATGGTATCCTCGGTGAGCTTTTTCTTCTTGCCATCAGGCCTGATAATGTAGTTCGCGCCGGGGTAATTCTTCGGGCCCTTCCTCACAAACTCCTTGAGGTAAGCCATGTTCCAGTCTGACACCCTCTCGGGAACAGTCAGCTTCATCGCCATGATGTCAGGAACGCCAACCTCGTTGAGCTCAAGCATAGGGTCAGGGCTTATGACAGTCCTTGCGGAAAAGTTAGTCCTCTTGCCTGTAAGGTTATGCCTTATCCTGCCCTCCTTGCTCTTGATGCGCTCAGTCAGGGTTTTGAGCGGCTGGCCCGAGCGGTGCCTTGCCGGAGGGAGCTGCGCAACCTCATTGTCAAAGAAAGTCGTGATGTGGTACTGCAGCAAATCCCAGAGGTCCTCAACGATTATCTCAGGAGCGCCTGCATTGATGTTCTCAAAAAGGCGCTGGTTAATCCTGACAATATCACCGAGCTTGTGGGTGAGGTCATCCTCAGAGCGCTCGCCAGTCTCCAGGGTAATCGAAGGCCTCATAGTCACAGGAGGAATAGGAAGCACTGTAAGCACCATCCACTCAGGCCTCACTGATGCAGGGTTGAGGCCAAACAACTCGATGTCCGCATCGTTGAGCTTCTCAAGCCTGCTCCTTATCTCAATCGGGGAAATCCTCTTTTCATCCTCGAAGAATGTCGTCGGCTTCTCAATGACTATCTTCTTCTGCTTTGCCTTGCAGTGGGGGCACTTGCCACCGCCCTTTGAGGCAGTTATCAGGTCCTTGAGCTTCTTCCTCATGACATCAGGGCCCTTGTCCTTGCCAAGGCGCTTCAGCCTGTCGCCGTACTGCTCAATCCTGGCAGTCGGCAGCAGAATCCTTGAGCACTCCCTGCACGTGTACCTCAGCAAAGTCAGGACTACAGAAATGAAACTGATGTGAATGACAGGCCGTGCAAGCGAGATGTAGCCAAAGTGGCCTGTGCACTCCTTGAGCTTTGAGCCGCAGGTCTTGCACCTCAGGCCGGGGTCAATGACGCCAAGCCTGACATCCATCAAGCCCCCATCAACAGGATAGCCCTCCTTATCATAAAGCTCAGGCGTGACTATCTTGGCTGCAGCCATCTTCTTGATAAACTTCGGGCTCAGCACGCCAAATACCACATTGGCAACCTTCTTGTACACGTACGGCTCGGTATCATCAGGCATTTCTTGTTTTCTCCAAATCAGTATTTTGTCTTCAGCTTAAGCTGCGGATACAGCACCAGGCTCTTGAACTCGTCAAGTATGAGCTTGAAAGCATAAGCAACCTCAATGAAGCTTATGGCAGACTCGCCGCACACCTGGCAGTAGCTCCTTCGCTTGAACTCATCATAGATTGCAACCATGCCGCAGTTCTCGCACACAGGAACAATGGTGCGGTCAGCATCAAACCTCTCCTTCAACAGCATTGCAGCCCCATGGGCCACAAAAGTGTCCTTCTCCATCTCACCCAGCCTTAAGCCGCCTTCCTTTGCCCTGCCCTCTGTAGGCTGCCTAGTGAGCAGCTGGATTGGGCCTCTAGCTCTCGAGTGGATTTTGTTTGCAACCATGTGCTTCAATCTTAAGTAGTACATGTCTCCCACAAAAATGCCAACCTGGAACGCCTCGCCTGTCTCGCCGTTGTACATTGTCTCAAGGCCGTTGTCCCTGAAGCCAAGGCTGAGAAGCTCCTTCCTAATCATCTCTTCCGGTTCCGAGTCAAAAACAGTGCCGTTAATGTGCCTTCCGGACAGCGCCCCAGTCTTGCCTGCAATAAGCTCAATAAGGTGGGCCATCGTCATCCTTGTCGGAATGCTGTGAGGGCTGAAAATCAGGTCAGGGGTTATGCCTGAAGCTGTGAAAGGCATGTCCGCCTCGGGGACAATCAGGCCAACAACGCCCTTCTGGCCGTGCCTGGAGCTGAACTTGTCACCCACCTCAGGAATGCGCTGGTCCCTTATTTTCACCTGGATGAGCTTGTTGCCCTCGCTGTTCTCAGTAATCAGGACAAAATCAATTATGCCTTCCTCACCGTGCTTCATAATCACAGAGCTCTCCCGCCTGGTCTCAGCAGAAAGCGAATACTGCTCCATGCTGCTCAAGAACCTCGGAGGCGAGGTCTTCCCAATAACGACATCACCCTCCCTGACCTGGGCCTCAGGGTAGATTATGCCATCCTCCTCCAAAAAGCGGTAGTCCTTCTCGCTCTTAAAGCCCTTGACATCCTTGGCAGGAATGCAAACCTCATCAACCAGGCCGCCAGAATACCTGAGTTCCTCTGCAATCATGGGCCTGTAATAACTGCCGCGGCCCATGCCCCTTCCAATCGAGCCGCCGTTAATGATAATGGCGTCTTCCATGTTGTAGCCCTTGTAGCTCATAACAGCAACAACAAGGTTCTGGCCCGCAGGGTGCTTCCCGTATTCTGAAATGTCATGCATGACTGACTTGACAACAGGCATCTGCGGATTGTGAAGGAGGTTGACATCCATGTCCATCCTTATCATGTAGTTGGAAGCGTAAAAGCCAATCGCCTGCTTCTGGTTCTTCGAACCGGTATTGACCTTCTGCGCAGAGTTGAAGTTTGCATAAGGAACAAGGCTTGTGACCAGGCCAAACATCGTAAGAGGGCTAAGCTCAAGGTGCGTGTGCTGGGGCGTAAGCTCCTCCTCAAAGAAGGCAACAAGCGCGTTTTCCTCTTCAGCAGCGTCAATGTATTCAATGACGCCCTGCTTCACCAAGTCAGACCACTTAAGCTCGTTCCTTCCAAGCTTGTCAACATGGTCAGGCGTGAGCATAGTCCTGCCATCCCTGACTACGATAAGCGGCCTCCTCAAGCGGCCCTTCGCAGCCTCTATGTGAACCTCATCGCTCGCAGCGTTAAAGTAGACATTAACATTCTCTGAGAGGGCATTCCGCCTCCTCTCCTCGCGCATTGAAGCGGCAAATGCCTCGCCGTCCTCAACCGTGCCTACAAACTTCCCGCTCAGGTACACATCAGACATTTTCACCACATCACTGCCTGGCAACAGGCTTCAAGCCGTAGTTGCGCATAAGCTTCAAAACATCATCCTCATTAGCGTCAAGGCTCACCGTAGCGACAAGCGACAGGTTTTTCTTCAGCCCAATGTTGGTGCCTTCAGGCGTCTCGATCGGGCAAAGCCTGCCAAGATGGGTGCAGTGAAGCTCCCTCGCCTGGAAGTTCTCCTGCGTTGCCGAAAGCGGGCTGACAACCCTCTGAAGATGGCTCATCATCTCAAGGAAATTAAGGCGCTGTATCCTCTGGCTGACGCCCTTCCTGCCGCCAACCCAGGCGCCTGTTGCCATTGAGCTGTAAATCCTTGAAGTAAGAAGCTTCTCCCTGATAATAACCTTAAGCGTTGGAAACTTGCCCCTCTTGACAACGCGCTGGAAGTTATACAGCAGGTCACCAATAAGCACTTTGAGGTTGACCCTGAGCAGGTCAGCAAGCAGGTCGCCTGAAAGCTTCAGCCGCTTGTTCATGTAGTGGTCCTTGTCATCAGCAGGAAGCTGCCCCCTCAGGCCCAGGATGTATTTCCTCACCATCTTGCAAAGGTTGTAGGCCTTCCACATCCTGTCCTTAGTAACTATGCCAAGATGGGGAAGAAGGTACTTGTCAAGGATTTCCTTCATGCGCTCAAGCCTGATTTCCTTCGGCTGGGTGATGCCTGAAACCTTGGCAATCGCATCCATGGCATCCTCCTCAGTCTTTAAGTCAGCAGAATCCAGGAGGTTAACGAGAAGCTCGTCAAAGTTCTCTGAGCCGGCTATGAACCTCATGATTTCCTCATCCTTGGTAATGCCCAGGGCCTTTATGACTGCAATAAGCGGAACCCTCCTGACCCTGGTGAATGTGAGATAGAAAATGCCATCCTTCATCCTTTCAATGGTGTGCGGAATCTTGTAAGAGCCCTTCTCGGAAAATATCTTGCAGACCAGCTTCCCGGTGCTGCCCGACTCCTTGTCAATAAGGACCTTGTTGGAAGCAAGGTCTTCAACCTTGACCAGCACTTTTTCAGTGCCGTTGATAATGAAGTATCCGCCGGGGTCGTCAGGGTCCTCGCCGTGCTGGACCAGCTCCTCGCTGCTGAGCTTGTTCAAATGACAAACCTTTGACTTAAGCATCACAGGCAGGCTGCCAATCTGGGTCTCAAAGCTCTCGCGCTGCGCGCCGTTAATGTGCGCGCTGACGGTAATGTACATCGGGGCAGCGTACGTAAGCTTCCTGAGCCTTGCCTCCATCGGGTAAATCTTCCTGACAGAACCATCAGCCTCGGTTATCTCGGGCTTTGTGATCCTGACATTGTCAAACCTAATCTTGAACTCGTCAACATTAGGCGGGATGATTGTAGGCAGGATTTCCCTGTTCTCCTCAATGATTGAGTTGAGCTCATTGTCCAGGAAATAGTTGAACGACTCTATGTCTGACTTTACAAAGGACTGCTCCTCAAAGAACTTCTTCATGAGAACAGCGTAGTTGTTCATTCCATCAGCACCAAACGAATTTAAACCAACACTATGTAAGCACAACAACACGGTAAAAAACCGTCTGCCCTGCCGTCGCGCTTTTCCTGGTAATCCTGATTATGTCGCCAAACTTGACGTTCATGCCGAGCAACACGGCATCCCTCTTGAGTATGCGCGGGAAATCCTCAGCCCTTGAGCTGAACTGCTTCAGAACCTCCTCTTTCTCCTTCTCCGAGAGCTTCTCGTGCTTCGGAACAAGCACATGCTTCTTAACGTCAATCCTCTTCATTTTTGAACCCTCTGGATTAGGCGGGCCGGACGGGACTTCCCTACCTTATCCTTTTTGGCCAAGCTTTTTGCTCGCCACAGCGAGGAAAAAGGTTGTTTGAACCCGCGACCCACGGATTAAAAGTCCGTTGCGCTGCCAGGCTGCGCTACCGGCCCGATAATGCCTGGATGATGCAAGTTGGCATTAGCCGACTGCACATTCCGCCTCGCGGAATTGTGAGCGAAAGCGCCCTGGCCGGGACTTTCAAAACCGCTCGGTTAATTTGAACCCGGGTCGCAGCCGTGACAGGGCTGTATTCTAGGCCAGGCTGAACCACCAGGGCGATACTGATTTGTGTGAACTGGTGAAATCTGCGGATCTCGGCACTGCTGGGTTTAAACGTCGATAGCTCTACCTGTTGAAAACAACTTTAAGTAGAGAAAAACACGTCGCCCCAGCCATTCCAAAGTCAAAAACAGCCACTTGTTTATAAAGTTAACTGTCACAACCTTCACCCTTGACAAACACCGCTAATGACTGAGGCTTTAAATACTAGGGCTTTTAAAACAACCAAGTGAAGCAAAATGGGAAGGATGACGATAAGAATAAACGATGATCTCGATAAAAAAGTTCGTGCGAAGGCAAAAGAAAGGTTTGGAGAAGGGGAGGACAACCTTAGCAAAGCATTTGAGGCAGCATTCAACGAATACATTGAAACTGCTCTGGAAGAGAAAGAATAATCCGCGCACCCGGACTTCTGCCATTGGCGAAAGCTTTAAATATCTGCGTATCTATTTGCTTCAAAACGATACGATTTTGGGGCTGATGAGCAAATGACAGCAACTGTAACAACAAGGGTGACTGAGGAAGTGCTGAGGCAGATTGATGAGTTTTCATCAGACAAGAACATGGACAGGGCTACAATGCTGCGCAACCTGATTGAGCACGGCTTGGCTGAAGAGAAAAGGAGGAAAGTCCTTTCAGACTACAAGGAAAGGAAAATAAGCCTGCAAAGGGCTGCAGAGCTTCTTGGAATCCACCTTGTCGAAATGCTGGAACTAATAGAAAGGGAAGGCATCTATCTCGACTACACTGCGGAAGAGCTGCGAGAAGACCTGAAAGGCCTGCCAAGATGAAAATTGTAAGCAACACTTCTCCGCTCGTCTTTCTCACAAAAATCAACAGGCTGGACTTTCTAAAAGGATACAAACTTACAATCCCGGGACAAGTTTTTGAGGAGATAATAGAATGGGAAAAGATTGATAGCGAAAGCTGCTTAAATCTGAAGGAGTGGATTAGCAAGAACAAAATTGCTGTGAAAAAAGCCGATGTCACCAGCAATTTGCCACAGAGCTTGGGAAAAGGTGAAAAGGCCGCAATATCTTTGGCTTTAAAGGAAGGCATAAAAGTAATATTAATCGATGAGAAGAAAGCAAGAGTAGCGGCTAAATCTTCAGGAATTATCCCGATAGGAACAATTGCCGTTGTCAAACAGCAGCTGATAGAAAAGAAGATAACAGCAAAAGAATGCCGGCAATTAGTTCTTGAACTCATAAAAAAAGGCTACAGGATAAAAGAAGAACTTCTTGCAGAGTTCCTGCAAAATATTGAGAAGGAATAATGAAAAGATAAAAGTCCCCGCACCCGGACTTCCAGCCCTTTAATAAGGGGTTTTGAACCGGGAATCCCTCGGGCACGGCTGGCTGACACTCATCCCATCTCTCGTGGAGAAAGTTGTGGCAGCGATGCTTCATCTACAGCCGAGTGCTCTGCCAGGTTGAGCTATGCGGGGATAAAACCAAGAAGTTGGAAAGTTGCTTATAAAGGTTTTGCCAAGAACAAAATGCCTAGCGTAACTGATAGCGCTCCAGAACTCTTACTCCTGCGGCAGTTTGTTCAACTACCTCTATGCTTGTGACAGCATAAGCAATATGTTCCCTTCCTAATATGCTGTTACCCTGATAAGGAACCCTTATTGTTTCACCGGCTCTGATTGGAGGAAGTTTATCTGCCCCTATATGCACAGTCTTAACATCTAAAAGATTCTGTTCCAACGTTAGTGAAAGATAGGGGCTATTGCAATTTGCCCTACAAACAAGAGAAGCAACCCTTGCTACAAGGTCAGTTTTCTGTTGTTTGACTGCCTGAGCTGTGCCTTCGTTGACAGATACCATGTTAGTATTAGAAAACCTGTCGACTATAAAAAGCTTTTCAGGCAGGTGCACGGCAGGTGCGCAAAGTTTCGTCACGGCTTTATAGTAACGGTATTGGAATGGGTCACAAACTTAACGTTCTTCTCTGTGAAGAAGCGAAGCGAGCCTTTCGGGAGCACAAACGTGCCGAGGATGCTGAGCTTGGAGCGGATTTTGTAGGCAAGAATTCTCTCTTCATTCTTGTCAAGGCTTTCAAGCTCCCACTTGACAACCGAGCCCTTGCCGGCATTGAAGATTGTGGCAGGCTTCAATGTGCCCATGGAATCGTGCTCAACCTCTGCAATCATCGGAACACGGTCCATGACCGTAATCCTGACATAAGGCTCTGATGAGCGGTTCTTGATGCGAAGGATGACCTTCAGCTCTGATATGCCGCCTTCCTTGTAGCTGATGGCGCTTGCCTCCTTTATCAGCCTCACAGGGCTCTGGAAGAACCTGTAAAGCCCAAGGAAAACCAGGGCTATGAAAAGCAGGTAAAAGATCGAGCGGTAGCTCTCAACCTGCGTTATGGTGATTTTCTCCTGCGGCTCAAGCGAAAGCTCCCACGCCTCGTAGCTGGCGCCGCCCTTGGAAATAGAGTATGACTTTGGCGTAGACCTTGTGAACAGCGACTTCAGGAAGCTTGTCCCGGACTCTATTACAGCCGTGCTCTTCACGTTGCCGTCGTTTACATATACGGTCTCGTTAACCCACTTGAAAAGAGAGCCTTTCTTTTCCGAGCTAACAGGCTTAATCTCAGAATAGCTTATGAGCTCAAATTTCTCAAAGATTGTAGGCTCAAGCGGCTGGTCGCTAACGAAAAGGACGACCTTCAGCGTATCCTTTGCAGGAGGGGTAAGGGGGTCAAGCTGCACCTTTGCTGAAACAGTCTTGCTCTCCAGCGGCTCAAGGTTGGTAATAATCTCTTTCCTTATCAGGCCTGTTGAAACGCTGGAAAGAACAACGCGCAGCCTGGAAATGTTCTTGGGATTGCGGTTAATCAGGTTAACCTTAACCTCGAACTCATTCCTCGGGTCAATTTGAGGGGGGATTTCAACAATCCTGCTGACCGCAGCAAGATACTCCAGAATAAGCTGGTAGTTCGAGCGGATGTTGATATATACCGGCACGGTCTGGGACTGCCCGCCCTTAACTGAGGAAACATCAAGGTTGATTATCCTCGTGCCAGGCATGAAAGACGCAGTCGGCTTGAAGTAAAGCTTCACCTTCTGGGAGCTGAAAGCCGGAATGTCAACCCCGGAAAAATAATAGTACAACGGGTCAGACTGTACGCTCCACTCAACGTCACTGGCCGAAATCCTGAACTTGTCCTCATAGTTGTTCGGGTTAGTGATTGCAACCTCAAACTCTGCCTGCCCATCAATTGTGATAGAGGCGTTTATTGCCTTTACTGACAATGAGAAGGGCTGCTGGCCTTGGCCATCCTGAGCTGCCGCCAGTGAGAACACAAATACAGAAACCACAGCTGCCAGCAAAGCAGTTGACAGAACACGCTTGGTTGACGGCTTGCACATTTTAAACACAGCTCCCAAAAAACAATTCCGAACTGCCTTAAACTCGCTTAGCATATTTATATAGTTTGTGATATGCCCACAGTGCCGCTAGACAACAGACAGCAGCATGAGAACCCCGTATAAAACGCCCAGCGAGCCTGCAACAAGGGAAATGGCCCTGTGGAAGAAGTCGCCACGCAGCCTGATTATGGGGAATGAGAAGAACAGCGCGAAAAGCACCATCCCAAGGACCACGCCGAGGCTGAAAATGGCTGTGCCAGCCAGTATCCCTCCAAGGGTTGTAACCCCGAGCGAGGCCGTGAAAAGAAGAAGCAGCTCATCATTGCTTGCCAGGCCGTGAATTACGCCAATCCCAAAAATGTGCCTGTGGGCATGCCTGCCATCCTCCTCCCTGCCGTGAATGTGGGTGTGCGAATGCGCCATCTCACCGTGCCTGTGCCTGTGGGAATGCTGAAAGAAGGCGTCCTTCAGGCTCCACAAGCCGAGCACAACCAGCATCACGCCAACAACCTTGTCAAAATTGGCAAGCCACGACCGCAGCAGCGACTCCCTGAAAAAATAAAGAAGCGTGGTAACAATAGTTGCTGTCAGCATGTGGCCAAATGCCCAGCTCATGCCAAGCTTAACAGACAACTTTAGCGAAGCTGATTTCCTGAGAAGGCTGGAAACCGCAATAAGGTGGTCGGCATCATAGCTGTGCTTGAAACCCAATACCAAAGCGAGGAATGCAAACGAAAGGTAATCCAGCATCACAACCACCGAGGGTGAAAAAGTGGGGCCGCCAGGATTCGAACCCGGGCTATACCCACCCCAAGGGTATGTCCTACCAACTAGACTACGGCCCCGTATTGCAAAAGAACAACCGGTTCTTTTAAAAGGATTGCGGAAGTTTTGGAATTACGGTGATATTGAAAGATTTACGGGAAAAAACCAAATAACCGGAGAATTTACGGAAGAATGGCAAACTTTACAGAACTGTCCGGAACTTTTGCGGAAAATCGCGGGAAAGGCTTATTAAGATGTAAATTCAGAGAAGAGTCATGATTGAAAAATCAGATTTGGCATACATATTTACAGGAATTGCGGCATTTGCTGCTGTATTCTCGGCGAATAACGTAGCCGTCCAAGTAATTGGCGGCATGTTCATTGCCTTAGTAATAATGCTATACGTTAGTGGCGACCAAAACAGAAAAATTAATAAGCGGCTAGATGAATTAGAGAGGAGATTTGAAGATGAAACTCACAAAAGATGAAAAGAAGGAAGGGAAGGCACGCGACCCATACCTGATTGTATTGGTGGTTATGATAGTGATTCTTGTTTATTTCTATCTGAAGTCAAAAGGAATCGTGCCTTAAAAAATAGATTTCCCACACAGGGACAGCAGGCCATTATGAAAAGGATTAACCGCTCAATCATTGCAAGGGCAGAGCAGGCAGTTCTGGACAGGCTGGTCCGGCTGGTGCCCGGATTCATAGGCCCTGATTTTCTGACAGCCCTTGCTTTTGCAGCTGCGCTCGGCATAGGATTTGCTTATGTTTTTGCCTACAAGTTCAGGATTCTGTTCATTGTTGCGGCTGCACTTTACGCAGTGCACTGGTACGGCGACTCACTTGATGGCAAAATTGCGCGTGAGAGGGGAAAGCCACGGCCAAGGTATGGGCACTACGTTGACCACCTGCTGGATTCTGTGACTGTTGCTGTAGTCCTGATAGGGCTGACTATTTCTGCCGAAACGCTTACTGCCGCATGGATGTGGGTAACCAGCGGCTTCCTCCTGCTCATGATACATGCCTACCTGAAGGCGAGCGTTACCGGGAAGTTTGAGCTTTCAATCGGCTTCCTTGGAGCCACAGAAGCCAGAATAATCGCCGCGGCATTCAGCGTTCTGCTATTCTTCAAAGGCAACCCAGTACTATCGCAATGGCCTGCTCCACTCACGCTGCTTGACATTACCGGAAGCGTTGCTGCTGTTGTAATCTGGACGATGCTCGCAGTTCAGGTAATTACGACAGCGAGGAAGCTCGACAGAGAAGACAGGAAAGCGTGGAAAAAAGGCTAAGCTACAACCCTGCTGACGTGCTGCTCCTTGACGATGCGCAGGACATTCTGCACAAAGCTTTCTATTCTTTCTTCATGACTAACTACGATTATCTGAGGCAGCTGCAGCTGTGCCAAGACGTCACGCAGCTTGTTGAGCTGCTCGGCGCTGAAGCCGTCAGTCGGCTCGTCAAGTATAAGGAGGTCCCTGGTCCGGATGGTGGAGACAAGGTTGTTGATTACCATGTTGAGCGCAAGGCGGTAGGCAAGCGCACAGCTCGTCTTCTCCCCACCGGAAAGGTTTTCCACAGGGATTTCATAGCCGTCAGCCTCAACAACAGGCGTGAAATCATCATCAACCCTGGCTGCGAGGGTGTCATTGCCCATCAGCATAGCGAACCAGTCCCTGAATAGCCCGTTGAACTCATGGTGCACCTTCATCATGACATGGCGCTCAATTACAGCCACAAGGCCGGTGAACATCTCCTCAAGCCAGTAGTTAAGATTGTTTGACTCGTCAAGCTCTTTCTTTGCAGCTTCCTTCCTGCTGATTTCATCCGAAAGCAGCTTCATCATGCCAGAAACATTTTCCTTCTCCTTGTCAAGCGATGCCTTTTGCACCATGAGCTGCATTTTTTCTGCCATCAGCTTATCAAGGCTTGACTGGGACTGCTGCAGCCCTGCCTCAATGTCGCCGAAAGCACCGATTTTGGCGGCCAGCTCAATCTTTTTTGACTCAAGAAGCTCCAACTCGGTACGGAGGGATTCTGCTGATTTTTCAGCAGCTGCTACCAGCCTCTCTTTCTCCGCTATCATGAAAAGCGTTTCCTTGGACGACTCAAGCCTTTTCTTAGCAGCTGCCAGGGAGTTGAGCTCGGACTGCAGCTCGGCAACGGACATGGCAGATGATGGCGGCGGAAACTGGATGCTGACATTGAAAGAGGCAGCCAGCTCGAAATAGGGCTTGAGCTCGGAAACAAGGCTGGCTGCCACTTTTTCCTTGGCCTGAAGCTCGTTGAGTTCAACCTTGAGCGATTTTATTTTTTGCGCCACTGCGGATTTCTTCCCGGCTGCTGCTATTATCCTCACGTTAAGCTCTCCTATCTTTGATTCCTCCTCTGAAGAAATCCTGTGCTTGTGCTCACCTGAAACAGGCTGCAGGCACGTCGGGCACTTGTCAAGCAGCGAGATTTTCTTCTGCAGCTGCAGCGAAGATGACTTCAATGCCTCATCCCTGCTCATCATTGACTCAGCATCCGACCTGAGCTGCTCTGAAGAAGCAAGCTCATCCTCAAGCCGCTTTTTATTCCCGGCTTCCTCCAACAGGGCTTCCGAGTAAGATTTCAGGCGGGAAAGGCCAGAAGAAAGCTGCGCAAGGGCTGCAGAATTATCCTTAACCTGGGACTTCAGGCTGCTGATTTCTTTTTTCGCAGAAGCAACTTCAGATTCCCTGAGCATCACCAGGCTCTTTTTCTCATCTATGACTGCGGCTGCCGCTGCAAGCTCGCTTTTCAAAGAGTTAAGCTGCCTGGCCCTCTCCTCAAACGCCTTAAGCGAGTCCTGCTGCTGCTTAAGCAGCGCTTGTACCTTGTCAATATCAGGAAGCAGGGCAGCAATTTTTTTGTCAACACCTGCCATGCTATCAGAGAGCTGCTCAAGCTGCTTCTGCTTCTGGGGCAGGTCCTCAATCCTCGCGGAAATCTCCCTTTTCTTCTCTCGCAATGCCTGCATGACAATGCCTGCGCTGTCCCGCACGAGCTTGTACTTCTCAACCTGAAACACCCTCCTCAGCGTGTCAAGCCTCACCTGCGGGTCCTCAAACAGGATGCGCTTCATGTCCTCCTGGGGCGTGTAAACAGTAAAGCGGTAAATGAGGCCCTTTGACTTTCTCAGGAGCTCCTTTGGGTAGCCAAGCATCTCCAAGACGCGGGCCTTAAGCTCCTCGGCAGTGCAAAACTGCTTGACCCCGTCAATAACCAGGAAGCCCTCATCCTGCCTGATTGAGTCCTTCAGCCGCTTCAGGTTCCTCTGGATTGTAACCTCCCTGCCGTCCAGAGCAAAGGTAAGCTCAACAAGGCCAGACTGCTTGCCATGGCGCAACAGGGCTTCGCTTGAAAGAAGGCCCTTGCTGATGCCAAAAAGCGCAAACTCAATGGCAAGAAGGATGGTTGACTTGCCGCTGCCGATATCACCTGAGAGAAGAACACTGCCCTGCGGGAAGCCAATCTCCTGGTTAAGGTAGCTGCGGATGTTATGGAGCCTGATGGACTTGATAAGCATGGGGCTCAGGGTGGCTGCCATTTATAAAAATGTTTTTGAGAAGTTTAGATTTTCAAGGAATATCACACAAACGGAACCCTGCCAAGCTGCTTCTTGAAGTCCTCTATAATGGCAACGGGCTCAGGGTCAACGCCTGTAAGCTTCGCAAGGTAAACACTGGCAAGGTCGCCGATGTGGACGGCAGAGAGTATTCTCGTAAGCAGGTAGTCGCCCTTGACTACAATCTGGGTTGAAGGCACATCCCTCTTTCCGATAATCTCCTTGGTGAGCTTGATTCTTTCCTTTACTCTTCTGCTGTCTGCCTCATCCTCAAGCATAACCACGTAATAATTGGCGTTCAGCTTTGAATAGCCAACAAGCTCGTTGTGGTTGAGCTCAGGAAACACATTGCTGAAGGCGTGAACCTTTGCATTCTCATTGAACTCTGACTTCCACCTGTAAGCCACGCCGGCCATGCGGTCAGAGGAATAAATAATGGGAACCCTGCCAGCCATCTTGTCAGCCAATGACCTTGCGCGCTCACGATAAGATGATGACGAGGCTTTCAAGGCGTCAACAGCAGCGGAAATTTCAGATGACGGGTCAGGAATAAGGCCGGAATTGTGCATGACGTTCAGGAGCGGAAGGAACAGGTAAGGCACTGCAGCCCTTGGCTGGATTCCCTCAGGCACCTCAACAATGGCCTTGTTAAGCTGCTCAGCCTGCAGCTTAAGCTTTCCCCCTGACGTAACTGCCACGATCTTAGCCCCCTTCCTCATTGCCGACTTAACGGCGGACAGCGTCTCCTCAGTATTCCCTGAATAAGAAATTGCAAAAACAAGCGTCCTGCTGTCAACAAAGGCAGGGACGTCATAGCCGCGGGAAACGTGAACGTGCAGCGAAGGCGCCTTTTCAGAGCAGTAAATCTTAAGCAAATCCCCTGAGATGGCGGAGCCGCCAATGCCAGCAACAACAACCTTGTCAACGCCGGAAACCCTCACATCAGCGCCCAGGCGCCTGGCATCGGCAAGGTGCTCAGGAAAGCGCTCAACAAACGCAATAAAGGAATCAGCAGACACTTCAATCACCGGCTCAAACAGTAATAATTGTTTAATGATAACAACAGCAGTCTAAAATCAGCAGAGTCATATATAAATATTGTGATGCAATTCAGGCAACCAGACAAAACAAATCACCACAACGCTTATAAATCACTCCAAAAATCCTAACGCTATGAATCTTTACTCACAAATCAGCAAGGCATGGCAGAAAAAAATAGGCAGCTGGAAAGCTGCGCAGAAGGAAAGGCTCATACAATGGAGGACAGAAGGCGCAACTGTAAGGCTGGATGTTCCCACAAGGCTTGACCGGGCACACGCGCTTGGCTACAAGGCAAAGCAGGGCTTCATCGTCCTAAGGCAAAGGGTTGACCGAGGAGGGAGACAAAGGGAGCAGATAAGGAAGGTCAGGAAAACCTCACATTCAAGGCAGACAAAGATACTCAGCAAGAACTACCAGCAGGTTGCCGAGGAAAGGGCAGCAAGGAAATTCCCAAACCTTGAAGTCCTGAATTCATATTATGCGGGCCAGGACGGCATGCACTACTGGTACGAAATAATCATGGTTGACCCGGAAAGCCCGGTGATAAAAGCAGACAAAACCCTCAGCTGGACTGCAAGCCCGGCAAACAGGAGAAGGGCATTCCGCGGATTGACAGCAGCAGCCAAAAGAAGAAGGGGGCTGTTCCACACAGGCACAGGCGCAGAAAAGATAAGGCCGAGCCTAAGGGCGCACCAAAGGACGAAATAATTAATCACTTCTATTATTGGAAAAACTTTAAATACTGTGCACGTTCTGGCTTGAAGCATGGCACTGAAGCTTTACTGCACGAACTGCAACTACCAGTTTGTCCCGAAGACAGAAAAGACGCCAAACCGCTGCCCGTACTGCGACAAGCTCGGCACGATTGAAAAGGCAAACCAGATGCAGGACCTCATAGACGAGGTCTCAAGAGAAACGGTAGAAAAGGAAGAAAGGGAAAAATACTAAGCGCGTTTACTTCATTCTCAGGACTGCCTTAAGCGCTGCCACCGCCACCAATATCTGGCTGTTATCCGGCTCCTTCGTGGTTATCCTCTGCAGCAGCAAGCCCGGCACGACTATAAGCCTCATCAGCGGGAATTTCTCAAACCGTGCACCCAAGCGGAGCAGCTCGTAAGAGACACCGGCGATTACCGGAAGCAGCAGAAGCCTTGAAACAAGCTTGGGGAAAAAGCCGGCAGGGTTGACCAATGAGAAAACAACAATGCTCACCATTATGACAATCAACAGGAAGCTTGTCCCGCAGCGCGGATGCATGGTGGGGTATTTCCTGATTTTCACAGGCAGCAAAGGGTCATGATGCTCGTATGCGTGGATTGTCATGTGCTCTGCCCCATGGTACTGGAACAACCGCTGCACGTCCCGGAACAATGAAATGAAAAGCAGGTAAGCAAGGAATGCAAGCATGCGGAAAATCCCGTCAACAAGGTTGAACAAAATTCCTCCGCCATCTGTTACCAGCTTCGCAAGGAACAAGGGGACTGCAACGAAAAGCAGGACAGCCAGGGCGATTGCTACTGCAATGGAGATGAACATCTCCCGCTTTCCCAAAATATCATCCCCTTTCTCATCCTTGCCGGCTGCAGCATTTGCCGAGAAAGTGAGCGCCCTGAAGCCAATGGAAAGTGTTTCGTAAAGAACGCCAACACCGCGAAAAACAGGAAGCTTGAAAACTCTAACCCTGCCTGAAAGAGGCAAAATCCTCCAAACCTTCCTGACAACCTTCCCAGACTCTGCCCTGACAGCAACAGCAGTCCTTTCCCTGCTGCGCATCAGCACCCCCTCAAGGACAGCCTGGCCGCCAATAAGCATGAGCTCTTCTTTACCCTTCATTTTTAATGCAGCAGCAGCGATAATTATATAAAACTATGGCAAACCATCTTCTCCCATGGCACAAACAATTTTTTTGGAGGACTGCTACGCGAAAGAAGCTGATGCGGCAGTCATTGCGGCAGAAGGGAATAAAGTGGAGCTTGACAGGACCATTTTCTGCTACCAGGGAGGGGGGCAGCCGTCAGACCAGGGAAAGATGGTTGTCATCAGCAGTGGCGGGATGGTCGTAAGCTGCGGGGAAGAGTACAGCGTCGCGGACGTGAAAAAAGAAAGGGGAACAATAATCCACTACCTCAACAAGGAAGGCCTTAATCCAGGCGACAAGGTGCACTGCATTCTTGACTGGGAACGAAGGCACAAGCTAATGAGGTACCACACAGCAGCGCACATATTATCAGCGATTGTGAACAAAAAAACAGGTGCCCTGATTACAGGAAACCAGATAGAAACAGAGCAGGCACGGTTTGACTTCAACCTTGAAAACTTTAACAGGGTTATCATAGAGGAGTGCGTGAAAGAAGCAAACGAGGCGATAAAAAGAAGCCTTCCGGTAAAGATGTACTTTCTGCCAAGAAAAGAAGCCATGAAGATTCCGGGGGTTGTGAAGCTGGCTACAGCACTCCCCCCACAGGTGGACAAGCTGCGGATAGTGGAAATAGGCGACGTGGACATACAGGCAGACGGGGGAACGCACGTCAAGAACACGGCAGAAATCGGGCAGATTGAAGTCATAAAGCTCGACAACAAGGGCAAGAGCAACCGCAGAGTCTATTTTAAGCTTAGCTGATTCTTCACTGGACACGCTCACTTCATTCTCTATCCAGTGCAAGGTGGATTTCTTGATCAACCTTCTTTGCAAGTCCTGCTTCGGCAGGACTGCACAGTCGACTGCGGTCGACTTGTGCTTGCCAAAGAAGGTTGCACTGGACACTGGACAACTGCCCGGCTAAGGTATTTAAGCAGGAATAGCGGCGGTTGCAGCTGCAATGATTCAAAACAGCTTTATTTTTCTGGAAAAGATAACTACCGCGAAAGAGAAGAAGCTGTGGCAGCAGGGAATACTCGGCTGGGATGATTTTCTGAAAGCAAGGAGAATAAAAGGGATTGCTGCAGCAGCCAAGAAATACTACGACCGCAAGATTGCTGAGGCAAGAAGACAGCTTTACGAGGGAAACAGCAGCTACTTTGCAGGGTTAATGCCGCAGGCAGAGCACTGGAGGCTTTACGAATTCTTCAGGGAGGAAGCAGTCTACCTGGACATTGAGACAGACGGGCTCAGCGACAACAATGACGTGACACTTGTCGGAATTTTTGACGGATTTGACACGAAGACGATGATTCGCAGGGTGAATCTTGACTGGCTGCTGCTGCGGAAAGAACTTGAGAAATACAAGATAGTTGTCACGTTTAACGGAAGCGTGTTTGATATTCCTTTCATGAAAAAACGGTACGGAGACGTAATCCCGCAGCTGCAAATCGGACAATGCCCGATTGCACATTCCGCTTCTGGCGGAATTGTGCCGCATTATGATTTGCGGTTCTGCTGCAGCCGCATTGGGCTGAAAGGGGGATTAAAGGTGATTGAGAAAAAGCTCAACATTTACCGCAACAACCTGATAGTGGAAGGGATGTACGGCGGGGATGCGGCGCAGCTGTACAGGATGTGGAGAGGAAGCGGGGATGACCATTACCTGAAGCTGCTGGTAGAGTACAACGAGGAGGACACTATCAATTTGAAGAGAATAGCAGAACATGTTTACGGTGAACTAAAAAAGATGTATCTACAACAGCAACCAATAAATAGCAGCTACAGCGAATAAAGAACTATGAAAGAGATTTCAGCTGGCGCCATAATCTTCAGGGTTGACGGGAAAAGCAGTAAGCCAAAATACCTGCTGCTGCACTACGGCTCAGGGCACTGGGACTTCGTGAAGGGGCACATTGAAGGCAAGGAAACCGAGGAAGAGACGCTGCGCAGGGAGGCAAAAGAGGAATCAGGGCTTACTGACCTCAGGATAATCCCGGGCTTCAGGGAAAAGATAAGCTACTTCTACAAAAGAGAAGGGGAAACCATACAGAAGGACGTGATTTTCTTCCTTGCAGAAACAGGAGCTGCCGAAAAAGACATAAAGCTGTCATTTGAGCACTCAGGGTATGACTGGCTGGAATTTGGCGAGGCTGTAAAGAAAGTAACATACAACAGCAGCAAAGACGTGCTGAAAAAAGCGAACAAGTTCCTTGAGGAAAATTCAAAGCAGAAAAAGCTAAAGTTTTAGCGAGGCAAAAGCCTCTTCCTGATCAAAGAGCTCTTGTAAATCTCCGGCTTATACGCAGGCAGCCTTGCCACTTCAACGCTTAAACCGCGCTGCTGCAGCTTCTCCTGAATCTTGTCAGTGAAGAAAGTCTGGTCGTAGCCAAGGCAGATTATGCCTGGCTTCTCATCCTCAACTACTTTTAGCTTATCCCCTGGGTTGCCGAGAATGACCTTATCGGCAATTCCGAGCTGCTGCAGATTACGAACGCGCTCACTCTCGTTGTGCAGCGGCTGCCACTTTTTGATAGCCCTTACTGTCTCGTCACGGGCAACCACGACAACCAGATAATCGCCCAGCTTCTTCGCCTCCGTGAGGTAGAACTTATGCCCCTCGTGCAGTATGTCAAAGGTGCCGAAGCACATGACTTTTCCCATAACGAGGGAGGAGGACAGCAAGCTTTTTAAACCCTTCCCAAATTCTCAATCAACATGGCAAAGCTGAGAAGGGCAAGGACTTACAGGAAGATTGACAGGCCCTACACGAGGGTGAGCAAGTTCAGGAAGAAGTCATTCATCAGGATGAGCCCTGCGAGAAAAGTCACAAGGTTTGACATGGGCGACACGTTCAAGCAGTTCACGCACATCCTGGACCTGGTGCCAAAGGACTCGCTGCAGATAAGGCAGGAGTCAATAGAGTCTGCAAGGATGACGAGCATCAGGCTCCTTGAGAAGAAGCTTGCCAAGAACGCATTCCACTTCAAGATTCTAAAGTACCCTTACCAGATTCTGAGGGAAAAATCCCTTGCGCTGGGAGCAGGCGCAGACCGCGTCAGCACAGGAATGCAGAAGCCATTCGGAAAGCCTGTTGGCGTAGCTGTCCAAATCAGGGCAGGCGAGAGGTTCTTCACTGTAAAAGTTGACAAGCCTGCGCTGGAAGTTGCCAGGCTGGCACTCCAGAGGGCGTCAAAAAAGATGCCGTGCTCGTTCTCAATCATAGTATATGAGAACAAAGCTGTGACGCCCCTAAAGGAAGGCGCGGTAATTGTGGCTGCAACAGCATGACCTTTTTAGAAAAAAGGTCAATCAAAAACCGAGATTTTCAATTTTTCAATTGGACATAATTCTTTCAAAACTTTTTTAAAGCCAAAAAGCAATAGCTGGAAGACGTGGTAAACCTGAGGAAGTGGGTGCTGGCACTCGCAATAGCCCTAGTGTTCAACCTGTTCATAAACTACGGGATAAGCGTCTTCTACAAGGCGCCGCAGTACAATGACTTCTGCCAGGACCAGTTCAGGCAGGGCCCATACCCGGCAAAGCCATACCCTGCAGAATTCCCAATACAGCAGAACTGCTCAGCAATAGAAGTAAGCGAGGCATTGCAGGGAAACTGCACCACACAGAGGGGCTACATCGCGTACAAATATAACACAACAGGCTGCGCGACAGAGGCATACTGCGAGACCTGCCAGGCAAGGTTTGAGGACGTCAACAACAAAAGGAACTCAAACGTGTTCGTAATACTTGTCGTGTTTGGCGTTATAGCAATAATGGCAGGCATTGTGGTAAAGGCAGAGGCAGTTGCGAACGGCTTCCTGTTTGGCGGAGTACTCAGCATAATCATAGCTGCCATAAGGAACTGGGGCCAGCTGCAGGACGTATTCAAGTTCGTAATACTGGGAGTGGTACTGGCTCTGCTCATCTGGATAGGATATAAGAAAAGCGGCTTGAGCGGCAACAAAAGCGAAACACAGCACGAACTGCAGCGACAGTCGCGGCAGAAGAAAGCAATCAAGGGAAAGAGGAAACAATGAAAAAGGCGGCTGCAAAGATGCGTAATGAATTGGAAGGGTGGGATTTCTTAAGCGACGAAGCTTTGACCAATTTTGAAAAGTCCATACGCAATAAAGCAAAAAAATGAAACTGAGGACCTGCCCGCAATGCGGCTCAGCAGAAATAACCCTTGACAGGCTCATGGGAATAACAGGGATAAGATACAAGTGCAACACGTGCGGCTACTCAGGGGATGTGATTGTGGAGCAGGACGTTGAGAAGAAATTCAGGAAATAGCTGGACAACTAATCATGCAACCTGTTCCAGAACCACGACTTTGCTGTTCTTTACCTCGGACTTGAACTTCTCTTCTGCAGCAGGGTAATCGTTGCCAATAAGCCTGCGGTAGTGCATCGGTACAGTAACGTCAGCTTTGATTGCGTTGGCTGCTTCTATGGCCTCGTCAACGTCCATGGTGTAAGTCCCACCAATCGGGAGCATTGCAATGCTGATTTTTCCAAGGGATTTCATCTCATCAATGAAGTCAGTATCACCAGCGTGGTAAACTGTCTGGTTGTTGATGGTGAAAATATAGCCGACCCATCTGTTGCTTCTCGGATGGAACTGCAGCCGGTCTGGCTTTGTGTTGTAAGCAGGGACTGTCCTGAACCTGAAGCCCTTAACGTCATATTCCCTGTTCGGGACAGCATCAACAAACTCTGCAGACAGGTTCAACTTTTCCCTGCAGCCGCTGGGAACAACTATGACAGTGCCTGCCTTCACTATCTTCTTCACAGCATCAGAATCGCAGTGGTCAAAGTGGGCGTGGGTAATGAAGATTATGTCTGCTTTCTCGTACGAGGCAGCCGCCTTGCCGAATTCTTGGGGGTCAACGTAGTAGATGCGGTTGCCGCTGGCTTTGTCAGTAAACAGGAAGCTGGCATGGCCAAACCACTTAACTGAATCAAGAACGTTTTGACCTGACATTGAACCACCTCCGGCATCTGCAGCAAGTAATGAGTCACTAAGCTTATTCTCAGTACTTCGCGAACATCCGGCCGCCAAAAAGGCGACTATCGCGGCAAGCAACAGCGACAACAACCACCTGCCCATGCAGGTAATGCTGTTTTTTGCGTATTTATATTTTCCTGCTTTTACTTGTGAGAAGCACTTGAAGCGTCCTTCTGAATTTCGGGAAACAGGGAGCCGGTGAAGCCGCAGTCCAGGCAAAGGTAAGCAGATGTTGATAGCCCCACCGAGGCCTTCACGTTTGTGGGGTCGGCCTTAACGTTCTCGCTTCCGCACTTGGGGCAAACCTTAACAGAAGGCATGTTACTCACTTGCCTCTTTCCTAATAACGCCGCTCCGGACTGCTTCTGCAGCAACAGCCTTTGACACTGCAGGCACGATTTCCTTATCAAGCGGGTCCGGCACAATCCTGTCAGCAGAGGGAGAGGAAACAAGGGAAGCAAGCGCGTGGGCAGCGGCAAGCTTCATGGACTCAGTGATTTCTGTAGCGGCAGCATCAAGAGCACCCCTGAAAATGCCAGGGAAAGCCAGAGAGTTGTTAATCTGGTTCGGGAAGTCTGAGCGGCCTGTTGCGACAATCGCAGCACCGGCAGCCCTGGCAACATCAGGCATGATTTCAGGGACAGGATTAGCCATCGCAAATATCACCGGGCTTGGGGCCATTGAAGCAACCATCTCACCAGTAAGGACACCTGCCTTTGAGACGCCTATGAAAACATCGGCGCCCCTGATTACTTCGGCCAAGCTGCCTTTCCTCAGGCTTCTATTGGTAATGGCAGCCATTGATTCCTTAACAGGGTTCATGCCCTCTTTCCTTCCTGAATAGATTGCGCCGGTAGTGTCAACCATGATGAGCTCTTTAATACCAAAGCTGTGAAGCATCCTTGCGACAGCAACGCCTGCGGCACCCGCGCCATTAACGACTGCAGTAACGCTTTCCTTATTCTTGCCAACGACCTTCAGCGCATTCATCAAGCCTGCAAGGACAACAACGGCAGTTGCATGCTGGTCGTCATGCATAACAGGGATAGCAAGCTCCTTTTTCAGCCTGGACTCAATCTCAAAGCACTTGGGAGCGGCAATGTCCTCAAGGTTTATGCCGCCAAAAACAGGTGCGATTGCCTTGACGGCAGCGACTATCTCATCAGCCGAGTGAACGGCAAGGCATATCGGAAACGCATCTATGTTGGCGAGTTCGCTGAACAGGACACACTTGCCCTCCATCACGGGAATGGCTGCCTCAGGGCCAATGTCACCAAGGCCAAGCACTGCAGAGCCGTCGCTCACTACAGCAACAGCATTTTGCTTGATTGTATACTTATAAGCCAGTTCGCTGTTGCCGGCAATAGCAGATGAAACAGCCGCAACGCCCGGAGTGTAAGCCAAAGATAAGTCTTTCCTGCTGCCAACAGGCACTTTGCTTTTTACTTCCAGCTTCCCCTTCCTGCTGCTGTGAAGCTCAAGCGCTTCAGAATCAAGCTCGCTCATTTTAGACACTCAGCGTTTTACGCTTACCCCAAAATCATATTTTTAAGTATCTGATTTCTAACCTTTGTTAAAGCATCACGCAGCCTGCCTTTTCGATCTTCAAGCTTAAGAAAAGGTAAGACCTTGCCCCCGTAAGCTATTAGCGTTTCCTCAGCAGCTTTCGCGGCATCAGAAGCACCAGGCTCATCTGAGTCGCCCTTGCCTAGGACGGCAAGCAGGGGAACAAAAGTAACAAGAGAGGCACTGTAACCAACCATCACATCCTTGGCAGGACCTCTTTGTGCAGTTCTCTGATAAGCAGCAACGAGATATCTTGCGCACAGGTTAGGATTAACTTCAGACAAGAAAGTCTTAAATTCATCCAGATATGGGTTAGTATCTTGCAGATTATACACCGCAGTCCTTACAAAATCCCCATCCTCAAGCGCTGAGCGATAATCCATGTGGAACTTTCCAGTTTCAAGTAATTCATTTAAACTCTGAAACTGTCGCGGCAGCACATTAACCTGCTTATCCTGCTTAGGCCCATTTACATACGACTCCAGACTCTGTCTGTCAGGCACAGGCATCATCCCTGTCTTACCATCCCCTCCCATGTGGGTAAGCTCAACCATACGAAAAAGGCGAAAGAACAGGGGTATATAAATTCTTCCCCCGCAAAGATTTATATACGCGGCAGCTTCCTATACCGACGATAGAGAGGGGGAATTTGAACATGGCTCAGCTGGACTTTTACCCTATAAGCGTAACGTACAAGGTTGAAAAAAACGCGGCAGATACTGCGCCAAGCGCCGAGATGCAGCCAACCATAGAATTGTACGGCAGGGCAATTGCTGAAAACAACCAGCTCAGGCAGGCCTGCGTGAAATACGAAGGCTTCAGGCCATACTTCTGGGTTATACCATCGCAAGAGGCAGAAGAAGCATCGCAACAGCTGCAGCAGATAAAGGCTGAAAACCCTGAGCTGAAAGTGACAGGAACAGAGGTCCACACGAAGAATTATTTCGGGAAGGAGGTTAAGGCCGTAAAAGTAATCGTGAACATACCAGCTGCTGTAAGCCAGCTCAGGGAAAAGGCAAAGGAATTCGGAACAGTCCTGGAAGCAGACATACCATTCGCAAGGAGGTTCATGATTGACAAGCGGCTCATGCCGGTTGCGCTTTACAAAACAGAGTTTACACCGCTTACATCTGCAGCAGCAGAGGAGGAAAGAAAGAGCAAAGTCCCCACATACGCCACGCAAATGCTGAGCCAGGTAAGCGAGGAAATGCACGAGCCAAGGATTCTCGCGATTGACATAGAAACCCACAACCCCCTTGGGAAAACAATGCTGCCAGAAGAGCACCCGATACTAATGGCTGCACTCTGCGGAGAGGGCTTCAGGAAAGTCCTGACATGGAAAAAGTTCCCAACACAGCTGGACTACATAGAGTTTGTCAACAGCGAGGTTGAGCTCCTGGAAAGGCTGAAGCAGCACATAGAGCAATACGGGCCGGACATACTCACAGGCTACTTCTCAGACGTGTTTGACCTGCCGTACATAAGGGCAAGGGCTGAGCGCTACAAAATCCGGCTTGACATAGGGCTGGACGGCTCCCAGCCCAGGGTTGAAAAAACAGCGGCAAACACGACAACAGACATAACAGGAATAGTGCACATTGACGTTTTCAAATTCATACGCAAGGTGATGTTCAGCTCGCTGCAAACAACAGTTTACGACCTGTCATCAGTTGCAAAAGAGATCCTCAACCAGGCAAAGGACGACGTTGACATAGACCAGCTATACATGGCATGGGACAACCACCACGGCGAGCAGCTGGAAAGCTACTGCGCCTACAACCTCCAGGACGCCCAGCTCACGCTCAACCTGTGCAGGAAACTGATGCCAAACATAATGGAGCTAACCAGGACAATCGGGCTGCCTATGTTTGATGTGAGCAGGATGAGCTACTCGCAACTGGTAGAATGGTACCTGATAAGACAGGCAAGGGAATTCAACGAGCTCACTCCCAACAGGCCAAGCAACCAGGAAGAAAGCCAGAGAAGAATGACAAGCTACACGGGGGGGTTTGTCTACGAGCCAACGCCGGGCCTGTACAAAGACATTGTAGTATTTGACTTCATGAGCCTGTACCCTACCATAATATCAGCACACAATGTATCGCCTGACACGCTGAACTGCAGCTGCTGCGTTAACTCAATTCAGAACAAGGTCCCTGGAGAAGAAAGCGCGTGGTTCTGCACAAAGCGGAGGGGATTCATACCGACAGTAATTGACGAAGTGATAAAGAGAAGGATAAGGGTGAAGGAAATCCTGAAGGCAGCCGGCGAGGACAAGACACTCAACGCAAGGCAGATGGCGCTCAAGACAATAGCCAACTCCATGTACGGGTACTTTGGCTTCTTCGGCGCAAGGTGGTACAACATAGAATGCGCAAAGGCAATCACGGCATTCGGAAGAAACCACATACAGAAAGTGATAGAGCAGGCAAAAAACAAAGGATTCAGGGTAATTTATGGAGACACGGACAGCGTCTTCCTGGCACTGGACGGCAAGACTAAAGAGGATGTCCAGGGATTCGTTGCAGAGGTTAACAAAAGCCTGCCAGGGATGATGGAGCTGGACTACGAGGGGTTCTACCCCTCAGGGATATTTGTCGGGACAAAAGGGACAGGCCAGGGCGCAAAGAAAAAATACGCGCTCATTTCAGAAGAAGGCAGGATAAAAATAAGGGGATTTGAAACAGTCAGGAGAAACCTGTCAACGATAGCCAAGGAAACCCAGGAAAAGGTGCTTGACATAATACTCAGGGAGAACAACCCAGAAGCCGCGATTGAATACGCAAAAGGGATAGTAAGCGACGTCAGGGGCAGGAAGACCGCAACAGCAAAGATGGTAATCACGACACAGCTGCAAAAAGAGATAAGCAGCTACGAGTCATACGGGCCGCACGTTGCAGCTGCGCAAAGGATGAAAGACCAGGGAATACCGGCAGGGCCGGGCTCGGTAATCAGGTATGTTGTCGTAACAGGCAGCGAAAGAATAAGGGACAGGGTAAAGCTCCCCGAAGAAGTCGCGGAGGGCGAGTATGACCCGGAATACTACATAAACAACCAGATAGTGCCTGCTGTTGAAAAGATATTTGACGTGTTCGGCTACGACTCAGCAGAGCTTGCCGCGGAGAAGACGCAGAAAAAGCTGCAGGCGTGGTTTGGATAGAAAGGCAAAGCTTAAATAAAAAGGGTCAATCGCGAAACAAACATGAAAATACTGCTGGTTTACCCAAAATACCCTGAAACTTACTGGAGCTTCAAGCACATCCTGAAATTCGTCTCCAAAAAAGCGGCCTTCCCCCCGCTCGGGCTATTGACCGTAGCTTCAATGCTGCCTCCAGACTGGGAGAAAAAGCTTGTTGACGCAAACATCACCGAGCTGAAAAATGAGCACATCACATGGGCTGATCTCATCTTTATCGGCGCAATGGTCGTCCAGAAGGACAGCGCCCGGGAGATCATAAAAAGATGCAAAGCAATGGGCAAGACAGTTGTTGCAGGAGGCCCGCTATTCACAACACTGCAGGAAAAATTTGAGGGAGTAGACCATTTCGTATTGAACGAGGCAGAGGTAACCCTGCCGCTGTTTCTTGAAGACCTTAGAAATGGCAATTCCAAACAGGTGTACACTTCGATGGAAAGGCCGGATGTAACAAAAACGCCTCTTCCGATGTGGTCGCTTATTGACTTCAAGGACTACGCAACAATGTTGGTGCAGTATTCGAGAGGCTGCCCGTTTGACTGCGAATTTTGCGACATAATTATCATGAACGGGAGAATTCCCAGGGCAAAAACGCCTGAACAGCTGATAACTGAATTCCAGGCGCTGCACGACGCAGGGTGGAGAGGCTCTGTTTTCATTGTGGATGACAACTTCATCGGCAACAAGCTGAATGTCAAGAAAATGCTGCCTTCACTCATACAGTGGCAGAAAGAGCACAACTACCCATTCAAGCTCCTGACCGAAGCAAGCACAAACCTGGCTGACGATGAGAAGCTGATGCAGATGATGAGCTCGGCAAACTTCTACAACGTGTTCCTGGGCATAGAAACCCCGAACATAGACAGCCTGAAAGAATGCGGCAAGTTCCAAAATGTCTCAAGGGACCTCAGCGAAACCGTAAAGACAATCAACAGGCACGGCATGCAGGTCATGGGCGGGTTCATCATTGGGTTTGACAACGACACAGAAAGCATATTTGACACCCAAATCAGCTTCATACAGCAGGCAGGAGTAGTCAACGCAATGGTGGGGCTGCTTAACGCCATACCAGAGACTAGGCTTTGGCACAGGCTTAAAGCAGAGGGGAGGCTTCTTAACGACCCAACAGGCGAAAATACCGACGGCAGCCTTAACTTCGTGCCAAAAATGAGCAGGGAAAAGCTTATTTCAGGGTACAGAAAAATCCTTTCATCGATATACTCGCCCAATAACTACTACCAGAGGATTGAAACCTTCCTGAAGAGCTACAAGCCAACAGTGAGAAGCAGAATTTCCAGTGAAAAACTTAATGCATTTCTCAAAAGCGCATGGAGTGTTGGCATCCTATCAAAGGCAAGGCTCCTGTACTGGAAGCTCCTCCTGAAGACAGCACTAACAAAAACAAAAGCGTTCCCAACAGCGGTTGAGCTTGCAATCTACGGGCTGCATTTTGAAAGGATAACAAAAAGGGTTCTCAGCTCATAGAGAATAGACCCTGCCTTCAGCTTCTCCCGGCCTTTAAAGATAGGTTTAAATATCCAAAACCAGGAAGTGCCACAAAAAGAGGTCAAAGCGTGAAACAAGTAGTTGCCGCAACTGCAATAACAGCCACACTAATTTTATTACTATCTGCAATTGCTGCTGCAAGCCCTGAGAAGACCGACAAGTTCGGATGCCACAAGTGCACAAGGAACTGCGAAAGATACGACCTGCTGAAAAACGAGTACCACTGCCACGGCACTGCCAACGTCCAAAGCCAGAACATCCAGATAGCCCCGAGGATTTACGGCAACTCCACTTACAGGAGGGTAGCAAGCATCATTGACGGCGACACACTTACGGTTTATTACGGCATTGGCGGCAAAAAGGCAAAGGTAAGGCTGCTGGGAATTGACACTCCCGAAGCCAGCCCGAAAGAGAAAGCTGAATGCTTCAGCACACAGGCAACGCAGCAGCTGAATAAGCTTGCATTTAACATGTTTGTCCTGCTCAAAAAAGACAAGCTGCAGCGCGATGACAAGGACAAGTACGGCAGGCTGCTGCGGTATGTGATTCTGTTTGACAACACCTCAGTCAACGAGGAGATGATAAAAGGAGGGTATGCAAAAGCCTATCCATCTCTCACGACAACAGTGGAGCAGTACAAAAAGCTTGAAAACGAAGCCAAGGAAAAGAAGCTCGGGATGTGGGGAGAGTGCGGAAAAGCAAAAAAGAACGACACATCACAAAGGCTGTTCCCGCTGAAGGGCGAGCGGTACGGCTCGCATAATATCAACTGATTCTGAAAAAGCTTTAAATAAGCGCTTCATGGCTCCCGTTACATGAAAGTAATCTTTGACGGGCACATACACAGCAGCACAACCTTTTTAACAAAAAGGCTGATCAAAAAACGACTATGAGAACAATAGCCGACTTACATATTCATAGCAGCTACAGCAGGGCGTGCAGCAAGGATTTAAGCCTTGAGAACCTTGAGAAGTATGCCCGAATTAAAGGTGTCGGGCTTCTCGGGACAGGAGACTTCACGCACCCGAAATGGGTTCAGGAAGCCAGGGCAAAGCTCAAAGAAGACGGGAACGGAATCCTTTACAGCAGCACTGGATTTCCGTTCGTTTGGCAGACTGAGCTCTCGCTGGCTTACACGCAAAACGGCAGGGGCAGGAGGATTCACTACATAATTCTGGCGCCGAGTGGTGAAGTTGTTGGGCAGATAACCGAGTTCCTGCTCACAAAAGGCAGGGTGGATTATGATGGAAGGCCAATCTTTGGCATGAGCAGCATAGAACTGCTTGATGAGCTGATGAGAGTAAGCAGCGACATTGAGCTCATACCGGCGCACGCATGGACGAGCTGGTTTGGCGTATTCGGCTCTGAATCAGGGTTTGACTCGCTAAAGGAATGCTTTGGGGACAAGGCGAATAAGATTCACGCGATTGAAACCGGGATGTCCTCGGACCCTGCAATGAACTGGCGCATACCCTGGTTGGATGATATAACGCTGACGTCAAACTCAGACTGCCACAGCTACTGGCCATGGAGGATGGGAAGGGAAGCGAACGTAATTGAGATGAAAGAGCTAAGCTACAAAAATATCCTTGCAGCAATAAGGGAAAGAAAAGGGCTTGTTGAGACGGTTGAAACCCCGCCCTCCTACGGGAAGTACCACTTTGACGGCCACAGGCTGTGCAACGTGGTAATGAGCCCGCAAGAATCATTACAGCATAAGAGCATCTGCCCGAAATGCGGCAGCAAAATGACGATTGGAGTGCTCAGCAGGGTTGAGCAGCTCGCTGCAAAGGACAGGCTGGAAGGTTACGCACCCAAAGGGCGTGTGCCGTTCAAGTCGCTCATACCGCTGTCAGAAATAATTGCAGAATTGAATGGTTTCCCTGTAGCTTCGCGAAAAACGTGGCAAGTCTACAACGCGCTAATTGAAAAGTTTGGCAACGAATTCAACGTCTTGCTGGAAGCTGAGGAAAATGAGCTGAAAAAGGCTGTTGATGAAAAACTGGCAGCTGCAATAATCAAAAACAGGGAAGGCAAGATAAAAGTGGAGCCGGGCTACGATGGCGTTTACGGGAAACCCATTTTGAACGGCGGCAACAGAAGCAGCAATGAAGGGAAAATAACGACGCCAGCAAAAAGAAAGCAGAAAGGGCTGAATGAATACTTCTGAATGCGATGGGAGATTTGCCTGCACGCTCCCTTGGCAGCGCTCAAGCCCCAAAATCCGAAAAGCTTATATAGAACTGTTAGTTCTCATATAGGAACTGGTGGTTCATATATGTCGACTGAGAAGGAGCGGGAACTTTTGCTGTTGCTGTTTAAGGATTTCAGCATTAGTTACAACGCCAGAAGCATCAGCGGTAAGGTTGGCATGACGCCTAGGGGTGCGTTAAAGGCGTTGAAAAACCTTGAAAAGCAGGGCTTTGTGATTCCAAAGCCGTTTGGCAAGGCTATTGAGTACAAGTTTAATTTTTCCAATGCCTTGGCTAAGAAGAGTATTGAGCTTTTCCTGCTAGAAGAGGCTGAGCTTAGACATAGGCGATGGCTGGCCGAGTTTGTAGACTTAGCAGATGCTTATATATTGGTTCTTTTTGGCTCTGCAGTCAGGAAAGAGAAGGATTACAGAGATATTGATTTGGTAGTGGTTGTAGCAGAAGATAAGTTTCATTCAGTCCGTAAAGCGATTGGGGAGAAACAAGAGCTGATGACTAAGCGAATTCATGTTGTTTGGCAGAGTCCTAACGACTTAAAGAGCAACTTGAAGAAAAAGGACACTGTAATGCTGGATGCTTTAAGGACAGGAGTAGTCTTAAAAGGACAAGCTGAACTGGTTGAGGTGGTGGAAGGTGTCGCAAGCAACTAATTATGTAAAGTTTTGCCTAGACAGGGCTAAGAAAGCTCTTCAGGAAGGCCGCAAGCACACAGGGCTGGTTGAAGTGACCCCGGACCTGGATAAGGCAGCTAGGCACATTCGGAAGGCGGAGCACAACTTCAAGGCAATTTCGGCTTTTGCCCAGATTGGCTTTTCTGACTGGTCTGTAAGCGCAGCCTTCTACACAACTTACCACTGTTTTCTGGCAATATTGGCTAAGTATGGTTATGAAAGCAGGAACCAGGAATGCACAGTTTCAGCCATCAAATACCTCAAGGAACAGGGCAAAATAGAGCTTGACGACCGGTTTATTGAAGCACTTAGAACTCATGCAGAAGGTGAGGAACATCTAGCTCACACGGCATCAGACTTGCGCGAACTACGCGAAGACTTCCAGTACGGCGTCAACGTTGAATACAGAATAGGAATTGAGCAGCTGCAAAAGACATGCGCTGAGATGTTGGAAGTTGCAAAAGATGAAGTATACAGAAAGTAACTTAGATGCTAATGGATGCTGCGCTTGCGTGGTTGTTTGGCTGCGTGATGAAGAACTTGCCCAGCTCCATGAGAACAAAGCCGAGGCTGGAAACTATGAGAATCCTGACCCACTCTCCTAATCCAAGGGGGACTGTGCTGAAAACAGGCTGCAGGAAAGGAACATAAACCACCGCAACCTGAATCAGGACAGAAAGCGCAACCCCGCCCAGGAGCCACTTGTTGGTAAAAGGATTGAGCTTCCTAAAAGGAGAAAGGGACCTGCTGCCAAGGACAGCAAACATCTCAAACAGGACAAGCGTTGTAAAGGCTGCTGTCTGGGCGAGCCTCAGGCTTGAGGCATTGTTTTGGTCGTAGTAGAAATTGAAAATGAACAATGTGCCTGCCCCCATCACGATGCCAAAGAGGATAATCATGAGAAGGCTGCTTCCTGTTATGGGCTTCTCCTTTGGATTCCTTGGCGGCCGCTTCATGACATCACCCTCAGCAGGCTCAACACCAAGGCCTAGTGCAGGAACCCCATCGGTAACAAGGTTCATGAGCAGTATCTGCAATGGCACAAGGGGCAGGGGGAGGCGCAGCATAATCGCAAAGAAAACCGTGATAATCTCACCCACGTTGCAGGAAAGAAGGTACCTTGTGGACTTAATCATCTTGTCATAGATGTTCCTGCCCTCTGCAACGGCATTCACTATGGTAGCAAAGTTGTCATCAGCCAGTATGCCCTTGGAAACCTCCTTTGCAACGTCTGTTCCGGTAATGCCCATTGCAATCCCTATATCTGCTTTTTTCAGGGCAGGTGCATCATTAACGCCGTCCCCGGTCATTGCAACGACATAGCCCTTGCTCTTGAGGGCATCAACAACCTTGGACTTCTGGATTGGGAGGGCACGGGCAATTATCCTCACGCTATCAATTATTTTTGCAAGCTCATGCTCCGACATCCTCTCAACTTTCTCGCCAGTAAGGATAAGGTCGCCCTCCGAGAAAAGCCCTATCTGCCTAGCAACAGCCTTTGCAGTCAGCGCATGGTCACCTGTAATAACCATCACCCTGATGCCTGCTTCGTGGCACTGCGAAACAGCAGCCCTGACCTCTTCCCTGGGCGGGTCAATCATGCCAACAAGGCCAACGAAAACAAGGTTTGCCTCAACAGAATCTACGCTGTACTCAGCCATCAGGGGAAGTTCCCTGTAGGCAAGCCCAAGAACGCGCAAAGCGCCCCCGGCAAAAGCGTCATTTGTTTCCAGAATCCTCTGCCTCTCCTTAGCGTCAAGCCTGTAAACCTTTCCATTCCTTAGAACCTTGTCACAGCTCCTGAGCAGAACGTCAGGGGCGCCCTTGACGTAGGCAACCATGTCCCTTGCGCCCTTCACCTTGTAAACAACAGACATCATCTTCCTTTCAGAATCAAAAGGAAGCTCCTGCACAGGCGAGTAGCCTTCGACCAGGGACTCCTCTGACAGGCCGCCCTTCCTGGCAAGGACTACAAGGCTGCCCTCGGTGGGGTCGCCAACCACGTTCCAGCCGGCATCTGTTTTTGACAGCTTGGCATTGTTGCAAAGGAAGCCTATGCGCAAAAGCAGCTCAATGTCTTTAGGGTCAAGCTCCCTGCCGCTTGCGCTAAACCTGCCTGTGGGATCGTAGCCGCTGCCTGAAACGCTTATCACAGTATCGTCTGCAAAAATCCGGGTAACGGTCATCTCATTCCTGGTAATGGTGCCTGTCTTGTCAGAACAGATTATCGTTACAGAGCCAAGGCTTTCCGCAGCGGGAAGCTTCTTTATAATCATGTTCCTTGCAGCAAGGGTTTTCGCGCCAAGCGCCAGGCTTATCGTAACAATGGCAGGCAAGGCGCTTGGAACAGTCGCAACAACGAGGCTAAGCGCAAACACAAACAGCTTGGCAAAAGAAAGCTCGCCCTGCAGCAAACCCCCGACAAACACAAAAAACACCAGCACAAGCACCGCAGCCCCAATCTGCCGTGCCATCTGCTCAAACTTGGCCTGCAGGGGCGTCTTGGTATCTGGAGTGGCCTGGATTGATGAGGCAATCCTGCCAAACTCTGTAGACATTCCGGTTGAAGTCACTACAGCCCTGCCCTTGCCATAAGTCACAACAGTGCCCATGAAAGCCATGTTCTCCTGGTCAGCAATGGACGTTTCAGGCTTGAACACTGCAGTCACCTTGGCAGAGGGCAAAGACTCACCGGTAAGCGAGGACTCGTCAATCTGCAGGCTGACTGACTCAATCACCCTTGAGTCGGCAGGCACTACATCGCCGGCCTCAAGCAGGATAATGTCACCAGGCACAAGCTCCCTTGCCGCAACTTTCACAGCCTGGCCATTGCGGACAACCCTTGCCGTAGGGGCGGATATCTTTTCAAGGGCTTCAATAGCCCTCTCAGCCCGGAACTCCTGCACAAAGCCCAAAACTGCCGAGAGAAGAATGATGGAAAGCATCGCACCGGCTTCAATGAACTCCCTGAGAAAAAGCGAAATTGCCGTGGCAGCCACAAGCAGCAGAATCAGGAAGTTCCTGAACTGCCCTATGAAAAGCAGAACAGGGCTTGCCCTGCCTTCCTTCCGAAGCTCATTGTAGCCATACTTTGAAAGCCGGGCATTTACTTCGCTTTCAGAAAGCCCTGCTCTTGAAGTAGCAAGGAGCGAAAGCGCCTTTTCAGCCGAAACATCATGAAACGTTACCAACAGAGCACCACTTGGCTGAAACACCCCCAACCACAATATATAAATATTTTGAGCTTTGGCAATGAAAAAATGGCGATTGGCATCAGGGCAGCAGCTGCAGAAACCATGTTCTGGCTGCACTTCGTGATGGTTGCCATGTGGTTTGGGCTTTTCCTTGTGCCAGCATCGCTCTGGGCGGGGAAGATAAGCTTCCACTTCTGGTTTATCTTAATTGCAGTAGCCATGCAGTTCGGGTGGGGCGCAGTGTTGATGCCGGTAACGAAGAAGTACAGGATGGTATGCCCCCTCACAACAGCCATGCAGCTTCTCCGCGGCTATCCTGTGGCTGATGCAAGGAACAACAACCACTCCTGCATAAAGGAATTCTTTCACAGGATAGGCAAGCCGGTGCCCAAGAAGGCGGTAACCATATCGACGTTTGTTTCGCTTGGAATTGTTACGCTGCAGTACTTTTTCTTTAGATAAAAATAGTCATTAATGCACAGGTTTAAATATTAAGCAATACCGAAAATGTTTCTGCAATGACAAAAACAGTTCTAATAACAGGTGCGGGAAAAGGTCTGGGAAGGGCGCTTGCGCTTGAGTTCGCCAGGAAAGGGTATAGGCTTGTCCTTGTTTCAAAGACACATGCTGATTTGAAAATAACTGCGGCAATTGCAAGAAAAAGCGGCGCGCATGCGGACTACTACCTGGTTGATGTCACTAAGCTTGATGATGTGGAAAGGCTGAAGAGGACGCTGAGCAAGAAGAAGCTCGTAATAGACCTTCTCATTAATAATGCAGGAATAGGGTTCTTTGGCGAGATTAAAAGCACAGACATCAGCAAGATAAGCAGCATGATGAGCGTCAATTACCTGGGAGGCGTTTACTTCACAAAGGTTTTCCTGAACGACCTTATCAGCAGGAAGGGCACACTGGCCTTCATAAACACGGTTGCCGGAAAAATACTGGTTCCGAAGTTTGGGGCATACTGCCCAAGCAAGGCGGCGCTTGACTTCTTCGGGAGAGCGCTGGCAAAAGAGCTTAAAGGAAAAGTAAAGGTAGTAAACGTTTACCCGGGCCCGCTCAAGACGGGATTCTGGAAAGACAAATCATTCAGCCAGCTGAGAAGAAAATTTTTCTTCAATGAGCCAGCGGCAGTCGCTGGAAGGATTACAGAATCTATAATAAAGGGCAGGGGCACAGTGGTTGTGCCGGGCTGGCTAAACCTGCTGCTGCTTGCAAACGTGGCATCAAACGACTTCGTATATTGGCTTTTCAAAAAGATTTATAAGATTTGAATGCAAGGAAGTGAAAATATGGATGTGCTTACATTCCTGTTGCTTAACCTTACAGGATTGATTGTCATCTTTTTCATAGACAGAAAAAATATTAAAACGTACATAGGGCTAGGCTTAACTGCTTTTGCTCTTGTGTTCGTCATTGAGATTTTACCCCTCTTATGGGGCTTCTGGACTTACCATGTTGGACCAAAAGTTTGGATGTATTCAATTCCTGTTTACCTGTTATTTTTCCCGTTCATCAGCTTTTCATATTTTTTTGCAAACAAAATCTTCAGCTTAGAACAACCCAACAAAAAAAGGCAAAGAAGGAGATGACCTGATGGCATTCGAAATTCGATGGTACCTGATGTTCGCAGCAATACTGCTCGCGTTTGTTGGAATTTTGGCATACACAAAGGACAGGAGGTACCTCTTTTATTTTGTAACAGGCGGAATAGTGGGTTTTTACCTTGATGTGGTCTCGGTTAGCCAGGGGTATTATAGCTACGACTACGCCTTCTATCAATACTTCCCCATGCTGTTTGGAGTGCCTTTGACATTTCCGATGGTGGAAGGCGCTTCAATCGCGATAGTGATATTCGTATACAGAGAGGTAGTGGCCAAGGTAGTTACCAAAATAGCTGGCAAGCTAGCAATAAAATGATTCCATCAAACTGCACCTTCTGCGGGTTGTGCTGCACGCTCACGGTTAGGCTGAGCAGGAAAGACATCCAACAGATAGAGAAAGGCAGCGGCCGCAAGCGGGAGGAGTTCGCTGTTGCCGATGCTGACGGGAAGCCGCTGCTCAAAAGGGAGAACGGCTGGTGCACTTTTTTTAAAAGGGAAGGCGGGATTGGCTTGTGCGCAATCTACGAAAACAGGCCTGGCAATTGCCGCGAGTTTCCCGGCAAAAGATTGTGCGACCTTGCAGAGAACCCCATATACAAGCACCTGAGCGATAACAGTGAAAACAAAAGGGTAAAAATGCTGCTGAAGAACGCGCCAATTTCGGAAACACCAGACACAGCGATAGAAGAAGCAAAGCGAAAAGCGGCAGAAGCCTTCAAACAAACCTCCTGAAAGCAGCCGGGCACCTGCCAATAGCCACTGATGCAAGCATCAGAGCAATGCCCTCAACAAAAGCTGCTGTTATGGCTGCTTTTGCTATGGCAGCAAAGAAATCTTCTGTAAACAGGTTCACCAACAGGTAATCAGAGGGAAACTGCCACTGGCTGCCGCTGAAAATAAAAATGTGGAAGCCTGTAAAAGAAGCGTCAAAATTGAGCGACAGAAGGAAGAGAACCACAGAAATGGCAGATGCCAATGCGCCTGACGCAAAAAGAACCCTTCCCGCCAAAGCCAGGGATTTTTTTAGGTTTTTGGCCATGGCAAAGGCCGCCAAAAAAGCTGCGGCTGCTGCCAAGGCAAGAAAATAAAAAAACTTGCTGAACAGGACAACCTTGCGCTTCACATCGGCAAGATGGGAAAGCTCCTCTGCCCTGAAATAACTGCTGTTGGTTAATGCAGCGGACTTGCCTGTAACGTAGCTTATTGTATCAGCAGCTATTGAACCGGCAGCATCCAGCGAGCCGATTGCAGGGTATGCATTTTCCCATGTTGAAGTTGAGCGCGCAAGAGAATTAAGGTAGCCCGGGCTTGACAGCACCACTGCAAAATTGGAAAGGAAAACGACAACCGCCAGGAGAACTGCAGCTGCACAGAGAAGACAACGCGCAACAATCCTGCCAGCCATAATATGCAAAAAAAGCGAGCTTATTAATAATTCTTTGGCAAACATTAAAAATGAGAAGCGAGAGAGAGGCACCATGCTTGCACTACTCGGCACGGCGGCTTACAGGCTGCACGAAATAACAGCAGCAGGATGGATGCCAATCGGCGAGGCAAAGGGAGGGAAAATCGCGTTTGTTGACGGCGGAAATTCCCCAATAATCAAAACACCTGCTGCGGAGCTGCAAAGGATAAGGACTGCTGCCGTTGCCACCAGCGGGAAAAAGCTCACCGAAGTGGCGCAGAAGGAAGGCTACATCCTGGCAAGGCTCCAGCCCGACAGCAGCGGGAAGCTGCACTTCAATGCAAAGCTCACCGACTCAACGCTGGAAATCGGCAGCAGCGACATTGAAGGCATAAGCAGCAAGGAGAATGAACTGACAAAATTCTGCGAAGCAGCAAGGAGAATAGCCGAGATAAAGACGGCCGAAAGCGCTGTGAAAAAGCTGGATGGCGGCTTTGCAGTGCTTGACGGCACCCTTGAAGCGTTTTCCGAAAATGAAAAGAAGGCGCTGGAAGGGCTGTTTTCTGCTGCAGCCGAAAAGGATGTCATCATTGGTGCAGTGGCAAAGACATGCTCGCTCCTCACCAGCAACGGAGAGCCGCTGATAGAAGCGGCTGAAAGGACCAGCAGCGGCAAAGATGGCTATGTTCTCGTGGCAGAAGGAATAAGCGAGAGGCATAACGCGGCAGTGGCAGTTGCAAAGCTCAACAAATCAGCAAATTACCTTTTCAGGGTAGAAGCGGCAACAGCAGAAGACCTGAAGAAACTGCTGCCTGAGCTGAAAAGCCAGTCAAATGACCTTGCCTTTCCAGGCTACCCATACGGCCTCATAATGGCAGACAGGTTCGCAAGGGTAAGCGACAACGACGCGGATGTCACGAAGGCAAAGATAAGGGCTACCGCAGACGGCGAAACAAGAAAGCTGCTGCAAAGCGAAAAAGCCCTGGACGCGCACAGCATACTTGATTCCATGTAAGGCAACAAAACCGGAAAGTTTATATATTTAACATTCTTTAATAATGTTTAATGATGGTTATGGACTCGTGCAGTGCAATCCTGCTGGCCAAGGCTACTTTGCTAGAAACTGCGGCGGCAGAATACGAAATAGCCATAACAGCCCAAGTTGAGGAGGAAGTGTTGGAAGGGAAAAAAGACAAACGGGCAGATGCGCTGCTTGTAGAAAGACTAGTGAAAGAAAGCAAGCTGAAAGTTATTGACATCGACAAAAAGTTAAGCCAAAAAATAGCAGACGACTTCAATATGGGCAAAGGGGAAGCTTCAATCATCGCAGCAGCCATAAAGGACAAATGCATAGCTGCTACAGACAATCGGCAGGGAAGAAAGGCTGCAGTGGTTAATAACATCCCCTTAGTAGGGAGCCCTGAAATAGCCGTAAGCTTATGCAAGGAAAAAATGATAACAAAAGAAAAGGCTACCGCTGCCTTGAATGTGCTTAAAGAGGAAGGCTGGTTTGACCAGTACATAATAGAAAAAGCGATGGAGGACGTAAAATGAGCGCGGCAGAATTTATAGGGGCAAGAGTGGAGAAGGACATAGCAGGGATGATAGAGGATACCGCGAAAGAAGAATATGTAGATAAAACAGCGGCATTAAAACAGCTAGTGCTCCTTGGCAGGAGGCAGTACCTTCTGCAGAAATACCTGAAGCTATACGGAGAAGGGAAATGCTCAATTGACAAAGCAGCAGAATCGGCAGGAATAATTGTCGCCGAAATGATGCAGGAGGCAGCAAAAGCGGGAATACGCTCTTCAGAAACAGCAGAAGAATACAGGAAAGGGCTTGAACTGCTGAAGAAAAGCAAAGTTTAAATAAGCAATAACGGGTGTTTTTACGCACAAAAGGGGCGATTTAACTGGCAGCTGCCGCAAACAAAAAAGACGCGCTTATTCTGTGGTTTGACGAGATAGCAATAGAAGACACGCCGCTTGTCGGAGGGAAGAATTCCTCGCTGGGAGAGATGTACCATGAACTGGGCAGGAAAGGCGTGCGAATACCAAACGGATTCGCAATAACAGCAACAGCATACCGCCTTTTCATGAAGGAAGCAGGGATAGAGAAAAGGGTAAAACGGATTCTCTCAGGCCTGAACGCAAGAGACGTTGAGAAAGTGGCCGAAGCCGGGCTGGAGATAAGGGAACTCGTCAGGGGAGCAGAATTCCCGCAACAGCTGAAAAACGAGATTGCCGATGCCTACTCAAAGCTATGCAAAGAGTATGGTGAACATACTGATGTTGCCGTGAGAAGCTCGGCAACTGCGGAAGACCTGGTCGGGACGTCATTTGCCGGCCAAATGGAATCCTACCTTAACATACGCGGGGAGAGTTCGCTGCTACACGCCTGCAGGCTGTGCTTTGCCTCGCTTTTCACGAACAGGGCCATAGTCTACAGGCACGAGAAAGGATTCGACCACTTCAAGGTAGCCCTGTCAATAGGAGTGCAAAAAATGGTCAGGTCTGACAAGGCAGGCTCAGGAGTCATATTCACCATAGACACCGAATCGGGATTCAAGGACGTTGTCGTGATAAGCGCAGGCTACGGCCTTGGGGAGAACATTGTAAAGGGAAGGATAAACCCGGACGAATACCGCGTTTTCAAGCCGACCCTAATGAAAGGCTACAAGGCAATAATCTCAAAGAAGCTCGGCAACAAAAAGCTCAGGATGGTGTACTCCCTTGGAGGGGCAGCAACAACAAGAAACGAGGTTGTGCAGTACGGGGAAAGGGAGCGCTACGTACTGGATGAAGAGGAGATACTGACGCTGGCAAAGTGGGCCTGCATCGTGGAAAACCACTACTCGCAGAAAAACAAGAAGCCAATGCCAATGGACCTTGAATGGGCAAAAGACGGCGTGCTGAACAAGCTGTTCATTGTTCAGGCCAGGCCGGAAACAGTGCAGGCAGGCAAGGACACTACGGTGCTTGACAGCTACGCGCTCAAGGAAAAAGGCAAGGTGATTGTAAGGGGGCTGAGCGTGGGAGACAGGATAGGGCAGGGCAGGGCTCATATAATAAAAGACATACGGCACATCAAGGAATTCAGGCAGGGCGAAGTGCTTGCAGCAGAAATGACAGACCCGGACTGGGTGCCTGTCATGAAAATGGCTGCCGCGATAGTCACGAACAGGGGGGGCAGGGCATGCCACGCTGCCATAGTAAGCAGGGAACTCGGAATACCCTGCGTTGTTGGAACGAACAATGCAACAGAAAAAATATCCGAAGGGCAAAAAATAACAGTAAGCTGCGCAGCAGGCGAGGAAGGCAGGGTTTATGACGGGCTGCTGAAGTACGAAGTAAATCACCTTGACCTGAAAACTCTTCCGAAGACAAAGACAAAAGTAATGGTTAACATAGGAAGCCCTGATGAGGCGTTCAAGCACAGCTTTTTACCTGTAGAAGGCGTTGGGTTGGCAAGGGAGGAGTTCATAATCAACAATTACATAGCAATACACCCGCTCGCGCTTGTTGAGTACGACAACTTAAAGGACGTTGTTGCCAAAAAAACAATAGAGGGGCTCACTTACAGCTACAAGGACAAGAAGCAATACTTTATTGACAGGCTGGCAGAAGGGGTGGCAACCATTGCAGCAGCGTTCTACCCTAAAGACGTCATTTTAAGGATGAGCGACTTCAAAAGCAATGAGTATGCAAACCTCATCGGAGGGCACCTGTTTGAGCCAAAGGAGGAGAACCCCATGATAGGGTGGAGAGGCGCCTCGAGATACTACAGCGAGAACTACAAGAAGGCCTTTGAGCTTGAATGCAAGGCATTCCTGAAAGCAAGGGATGAAATGGGGCTTACGAACATCAAAGTGATGGTGCCAATGTGCCGAACTCCGGAGGAAGGCAGGAAAGTCCTTACTGCAATGGCATCCTACGGGCTTAAGCAGCACAAGGATGGCCTTGAGGTGTATGTGATGTGCGAAGTTCCCAGCAACGCAATACTTGCAGAAGAGTTTGCAAATATATTTGACGGCTTCAGCATAGGCAGCAACGACCTGACGCAGTTCACACTCGCCGTAGACAGGGATTCTGAGCTTATCAGCCACATATTCAACGAAAGGAACGAGGCAGTGAAAAAGCTCATACGGGAAGTAATCACGGTTGCCAAAAAGAAAAAGAAAAAGATAGGGATTTGCGGACAGGCGCCGAGCGACTATCCAGAGTTTGCGGAATTCCTTGTAGAGTGCGGAATTGACAGCATATCACTGAATCCTGATGCTGTTGTGAAGACGCTGCTGGTGATAGCAGCTAAAGAGAAGCGGATGCAGAAATAAACTTATTTTTTTGCGAAACATTTAAAACCACAACAGGGTAAAAACTTTCTGTGGCTGCAGCAATAGACTTGGCAATAGTCTTCGGATACCTGATTCTGATGCTCGTCATAGGCTTCTTGGTGAGCAGGAAAGAAGACTTGGAAGGCTACTTTGCCAATAACAGGAAAACCAAAACATTACTGCTTCTTACAACCACAATAGCAACAACAATTGGCGGAGGAGCTGTTATCGGAATAGTTTCAGTCAGTTACCAGCACGGCATCGGAGTTGGCATAGTGTTTTTCATATCAGTACTTTTAGGGTGGCTCCTCGTAGCTTTTCTCTCCAACAGGATAAAGGCATTCAGCGATAAGAAAATGGCACTGACAATAGGCGATTTCTACGCAGAGCGCTACTCGAAATATGCGAGGATTGCCGTAGCTTCTGTACTTGCAATGGCAACCTTCATTTGGATGGCTGTGCAGTTTGTTGTAATGGGAAACATGTTCAGCATCCTTACAGGCATAGATTTCAGGTTAGCTTTACTGGTTGCGGCAGGCGTTACTATAGTGTATACTTCACTTGGAGGAATAAAAAGCGACTTTTACACAGATGCCATACAATTCTGGATAATGCTTCTCGTCTTTATAATGCTCATACCCATCGGCATTTCACACATAGGCGGAATAAACGGATTAAGCAGCCTGCCCGCTTCACATTTCAACCTGTTTACATTCGGGGGGCCGCTATTCTTTTTTGGCGGAATACTATTAGGGATACCTTATGCGCTTGTCAGCATGGACGTGTGGCAAAGGGTTTATGCGGCATCGGACGCAAAAACTGCAAAGAAAGCACTAACGTTGTCAGCAATAATTCAACCGTTCTTCTACGCAGCATCAACAACAATAGGGCTGATCGCGGCAGTAGCACTCATTGGAATAAAAGGGGACGAGGCAATATTCAGACTGATGGAAACAGTACTGCCTGTAGGGCTGCTGGGAATAGGAATGGCCTCTTTGCTTGCTGTTGTGATGTCAAGCCTGGACAGCCTCATAGTAACCTTATCAGCAATAGTCACTAAGGACTTTTACAAATCCGCAATCAAGCCAGAAGCCACGAGCCAAGAAATGCTAAAGCTAGGCAGACTAGTGGCGTTTGCGGCAGGAGTCATAGCGTTAACATTAGCTTACCTACTGCCAGACATAGTGCAGCTAGTTATCTACGGCACCACAATACTCCTAATATTTTCCCCAGCGATGTTTGGCGGCATCTTCTGGAAAAGAGCGACTGCCAAGGCTGCTGTGCTGAGCATAGTTGTTGGCTTTACAACGACACTGGCACTGATTCCTTCACTCAAAGAACAAGCCTTTGTGCCTGCAACTGCGATTGGCGCAATAATCTTTATAGCAGCATCATATTTGACAAAGCACTCCGCAACAGAAAACATTGAGCTGATGAAGGTTGTTTAGGTTGCTTAAGCTGCTCAGACTGCTCAGTATTCACCGAGTCTCTTCTGGTCTTTACCGAAACGCTCAAGGTATTTTGGCGGAGCTATCTTGCGGTACTCAAAGCCAAGGTCGTGCAGCATCTGCAGCGCATTTGCGGAAATCTCCGGGGCTGCGATAATGCCGCGGACTTTGTCAATCCCCCTAAGCTCTTTTATTTTCTTCACGTACCTCTGCAGCTGCTCAACCGCCCTGAAGTCGGCAGCGTAGCGCTTGCATTCGACTACAACAAGGACATTATTTTTGTCGTAGCCGAAAACGTCAATAAAGCCGTATTTTGTGTGCTCCTCACGGCTGAGAGGCCTGAAGCCCGGCTCAATAAGCCCTGGCTGGCTGTAAATCATGTCAGACATGTCCCTCTCTGAGCCGACAAGCTGTATCTTCTCGGTGTCTTCCATCTGCAGCTGCTGAAACGAGTAAATTTTTGAAATGAAAATGTCCATGTATTCTTTTAGCGGAATATTGCTGCAGCGAAGGATGAATTTTTCTTTTTCCTTAGCAATAGAGTAAGTTGTTCCTTCCTTCATGTAGTTGATGGGGTTGCTGCCGCTTGGCTGGTGGATAAGGAGGGTCTTGTCTGCCTTTATTATTATAATCCTGTCACCGCTGCCAAGGAAGCTCTCAGCCCTGCCGCTGTAGTGGATCTCACAAAGGCAGCCAATGACAACAACAGCGTTTTTCTGAAGCGCTTCGTTGAATGCCGCGATGTCAAGTTCCATAAAGCCGCAGCAGAAGCGAAGTTGGATAAAAAGTTATTGAAAGCTAAAGCAGCAGTCAGAATTCCAATTTATTTACCCAGCCAGGTATTTTCCCATCCTCTACCTTGTCATACTGCGGCCAGTAGGGCTTGATGTCAATAACCGGAGTGCCGTCCAAAACGTCTAGGCCCTTTACCTTAATTACGTTTCCCTTGTGTTCCAGCAATTTCACTGTTGTGATTGCAATCGGGTTTGGCCTCTGGGGGCAGCGGCAGGAGAAAATGCCGACAATAGGCACGTTCGGGTTGCCCTGCGGCCTGTGCTGGATGACATGCTCCTTAACCCTGTCCATCCAGTAAACAATGATGATGTGGGAGTAATCGTCAATGCCCTTCAGCGCCTCGGTAAATTTCTCATCCACTACAACCTCGGAAACCTCATCGGCAAAATTCCCGAACCTGGGAGCTTTGACATTATTTTTCACAAAACCTATCGGTTTAAGGGTGATTTCATCCATAACAGTCACTTCTTCCTATTTATCTGCTTGTAAAGCCAAATAATTGACAGGGACAAGGCAACCACCAGCAGAATCAGGATTATCAGCCACAAAACTCCTGCAAGGCTTCCAGCGCCATAATAAGCGCCCATCATGCCAGAACCCATCATATTATTTCCCATCATCATATTCATCATGCCCCCTGAACCCATCAGGCCCATCACTCCGCCAACATCTTCTTTGCAATAAAGCCTTTTAGCCATTTGAATATGCATCTGCTTTAAACTTTCAGAGCCTTCTCCACCCATCATCTCGTCCATCAGCTCATGAGCCGCTCCGGGATGCATCTGTTCCATGTAGTATTCGCCAATCTCCTCAAGCTGCCCGTCAGTCAGCTCATCGCAGGAAACACCGGAGTCTATCAACTCTTTCGTTTCTGTAAAGTTCTTCTCAGCGTGGGCAAGGGCGGAAGCGGCAGCTAACGCTGCAATTATGGCTAGAATTGGCAGTAAACTCAATTTTGCCATAACCAGGCAAAAGTGAAGTTCGCTTAAATAATTTTCTATAATTTTCTAATTTTCTAAAAAAACAGTGATAAAAAGAAAAATAAGAAAACCCAAATCGAGATGCGCTCGATTGGGCCCATTCGCCGAAAGGCGAATTGGGGGCCCTAGGCCTTTCCAAGAATCCTGAAAACCTTTGTGCCACACTTGGGGCAGGAACCCTTCATGGCCTTCATGCCATTCTTCATGACAACTTCCTTGCCATCCTTAATCTGGACCGGCTTCTTGCACTTCATGCATCTTCCTTCAACCATCCGCTTCACCTCACACTTTCAAGTTTCAATCCAATTATCGACTAATAGCAAATCTCGGTAATTTTTGAATTTTTGCGAGATTTGCTAAATAGCAAATTGCAGGTAAAATGTTCAAGTATCTTTGCAATTTGCTATAAGATTAACGGCTGCTGCCGCCTATTACTATTTAAATCTTTGCCCGAAACTGCAGCTTAGCTGCCCAAAAGTTCCCTGACGCATGAGGAAGCGCTTCTTTTGCTGAAAAGCGCATCATAAACCATCTTCAGGACAGGCAGCTGCAAGTGGCCATTGAGCTCAAATACGACCCTTGCCATCTCAGGCCCTTCAGGCTCGCCGCGCTTTTCCGCGATGAGCTCCCTAAGAACAGTGCCTATCGGCTTTCCCTGAGCAACACGCTCGCCTGCCATGCGGTTGCGGCTGAACCTGCTGTGGCATGTAGTGTCAAGATCGTACAGGCACGCAAGGCCATAAAATGTTTCACGCCTTGCGCCGTAGTGAGTCCCAATGGCAATAATCTCACTAAGCCCGCGCCGGATGACTGCTGCCTTAGTGTTTTCCCCCAAACCGAGGCCGTCAACCATGCCGCAGGCGATGGCAACAATGTTTTTCAATGCGCCGCCAAGCTCAACGCCAGCAACATCATCGCTAACGAAAGGCACAAACCTGCCAGGAACTGAAAAAATGCCCTGCCATGCTTCGGAAACAGCACTATCCCCTGAGGCAATGACAGTCTCTGCATATTTGCCTGCAGCCACTTCAGTGGCAATGTTTGGGCCCGCAAGCACAGATATCCGTTTAGCATTTGCACCTGAAAGGCCCAGCTCCTCAGCTATCACCTGGCTCATTCTCCTGCCCGACATTTTTCCGCCGTAATAGTGCTCAAGCCCTTTCGTGGCATGAAGAATTCGCGCATCCCTGCTTATGCTGCTGAAGGCAGGGTTCTTCAACACCTCACGCATGTGCTGTGACGTTACGGCAAGGACAATGTTTTCAGAGCCTGAGAAGCTGGCATCGTGAAGGACTTCAATACCAACCGACTTTGGCAGCTTCACCCCGGGAAGATGGGCAGTGTTCTCCCTGCTGCGCAGGATGCTCTTGGCAACCTCTTCCCTCCTGCAGATAAGCCTCACGTTATGCTTCCTGCCCGCAAGAAGCAGCGCAATCGTAGTGCCCCAGGCGCCGCTCCCCACCACATTGACATCAGCCATGAACAATCAGCGACAAAACAAGGTAAGATAAACATATATAAAATTTACCATAATGTTAAGTCCAGTTGTTAAGTATAAAGGCGTTGCTGTGCCACTTGGGAAGCTGACTTAACACCCTTACGCCTCTTAGTGTTAACCATGCAAAGGGTCCTTTGCCAACAACAGCAGCTGCGACAGCGGCGATAGACAGTACGAAAGAACGCCTTCACGGGTTGCAACGTAAGTGCCCTCGGGCAATTTTGCCACCAAATGCGAAGCCTCCAGTTTAGTTATAGCAACGGAACTTAATAATCGGAACAATAGTCGCTCCGTTGCATATAGGAGAGGAAAATAGATTTCCGAAAATTAAGTTCCTCTCCTATAACTTCTTCTCCAAGGCGTCAACATGCTTATCAACAACAAAATTAAGAACAGAAAGGACTCTCCTGCTTCCTAGAGCGCGGTAAAGTTCGCCAGCTAGCGCAGGGTTATTGTCCTCAATATCCTCAATACCACTAAAAACCATTCGCGCATTCTTTGATGCAGGCGCAAACCTGCTGTGCGCTTTTATCTTATTGGCTTTTGCAAAAACATCAGCTACTCTTACTTCAAGTTCGCCAGCTAAGCCAATCCTAGCTAAATGCGGAAACGCTTTATTCGCAAGCATCAGGAAGGCTTCTGCAACATCGGTAACCAGCTCTCTTGGATAAACCGGCTCTGTGGCCGGGGGCAACATTCCATAAGGGTCAGCAGAGTCCGTTATCTCATCATAGGATAATGGCAAAGGGGGATTGCCTGCCTCAGATGCTGATGCTTTGTAGAAATTTGTTGTATTAACAATCACTGCCCTCAGAACCAGGTAATCGAGATACTCAAATGTACTGTTCAGAAATGCTTCCGCACTAGCTTGCCCAACAGCTTCTTCCAAAGCAGGCTGTTTATTACGGCTACCGGGAGGTCTGCCACGAGGCATTCCGGTAGTGAAGTTATACGCTATTAAAAAAGTTTTGCCTTAACCCAAAATTAAATTCAATATAGAAAGATATTTATTTGAAGACTAATAACCAGATCGCAAATGAAACGAGGAAGGCCATCCCACAGCCCTGTAAGGCAAAACATAACAGAGCTGCTCGCGCAGTTCGGGGAGCTGCACGGCTACGAGGCATACAAGCACTATGTGAAGGTGTTTCCAAAGGTAAGCATGCGGGCAGTCTATTACAGCCTGCGCAACGGCGTAAAAAAAGGCTATTTCAAAATAGCCAAAGTTGAGAAGAAAACAGGGAACTACAGCTGGGGGCCGGAAGCGCAAAGGGTTTACTATGCAAACGGCGAAATGGCAAAGCCAACCGGGGACATGAAAGTAAGAAAATATTTTGAAAGCTTAAAAAGCCCTATTCATTCTTAACTATCTTGATTATCTTCCTTAAAAATCCCAGCAGCGCATACATTTCTCTCTTCGTAAGGAAAGACTTGCTAATCAGCCGCCGCCAAACTAAAGCCTGGGTTTCCTTCTTGCTGTTGATGGCAAAATCCATCCCCGATATGATTTCATTAACCATTGATTCCGCAAGCTTCTTCTCATGCCTTGACGCCAGGGGTATGTGGCTTGCCAGCTTTACAGATTTTGAGGGCTTGAACAGCTCGTAAAGGACTATGGCCACTGCGTGAGAGAGGTTCAGCGCGCGATACTTCCTTGATGCAGGAATTGTAACTACAAGGTCGCAGCTGCCGATTTCCCTGCTGGTGAGGCCAGTGCCTTCCCTACCGAACACGAGAGCGATTTTGTTTTTTTTATTATTTACACTGCTGCTAATATGACTTTGCAGCTGTTGTGCTAATTGGCCTGGCGTTATTGGGGAGCGCAGCACGTTGTAGTCGCTGCCCAAAGCAGCAGTGGTCGCCACAACGTAATCAAATTCTTTCAGATGGCTAAAGCTTTTCACAACAACTGCTGACTTCAGGATGTCCCGGGCGTGCATGGCCCTTCCATAAGCCTCGCCGTCAAGATGATTACAACGAGGATTAACCAGAAGCAGCTGCCTGACTCCAAAGTTCTTCATCACCCTGGCAACAGAGCCGATGTTACCTGGCGTTTCAGGCTCAACGAGCAAGACACACAACATGCAAAAAAGAGAATAACATGGCTATTTAAACTTAATTTGCAGCAGCTGAAAAAAACTCAAAAAATCCCTGCAACAGATTTCAGGATTGCCCTGAATATCGGGCTCAGCAGGAAAAGAATTACAAGCAGCAGCAGCAAGCTCAGGCGGCCAAATGTCTTGTTGGCTTTCTGCTCGCCCCTTATCCTTGTGAGGGCAAGGTGCAGCATCTTGCCGCCGTCTATGGGGCCGATTGGAATCATATTGGCAAGGCCAATGCCAAAGCTTAAAGTGGCAAGAAGCGCAAGGATGCCCTGCAGCCACGAGAAAACGCCAAAGTACGGCGTATCCCTGTTCTTAAGAAGAGGCTCGATAGTTATGCCAAAATAGCCCCTGCCAGGGTATTTGCTGTTGGAAGCCGCAACAACATGGAAATCGCCGCTTCCGGTGCTGAAAACAGCAGTCTGGTTGGGGCGAACAAGCTGCAACGCATTGAGAGCGTCATTAGTTGAGGCTATGGGCTGGCCATTTATTGCAGTTACAGCCATGCCTTGCCTCAGGCCAGCTGCGCCAGCAGGCAAGCCAGCTTCCACACCCTTCAAAACAACGCCCTGCTCCGGAAAAAAGGCGGAGCTTACAGGGGAAAAAACAGCGGAAAGCAGGAACAGCGCAACAAAGGCAAGCACGACGTTTGAAAAAGTGCCTGCAGCAAAAAGGGAATAGTTCACGACATCAGGCTTCTTCTTCAGCTGCTGCTCATCAGGCTCAACAAAAGCCGCAAAGATAGGCCCGATAATAGCAGGACCGGAGCTTTTTACCTTGACGCCATGTGCCAGGGCAACAACGCCATGGGAAAACTCATGCACAACAGCAATTATGAAAATTGCAATGATGCCCTGGACAAAAGGGACAAAAAATCCCTCAGGAACGCCGGGAATCCTGACGCCTGGAAGCACAGGGCTCAGCGGGGAAGGCGAGTTTGGGACTGTGATGAGCGTAAAAACGCTCTGAATCAGCGTGAATAAGATAATAAACATGCTCAGGAAGCCAACGCCTATGCCAACGTAGCCGAGAAGCTTCACCAGCTCGCGGTATCTGGTGGCAATCCTTTCCATGAGGCCAAGGCCCCATGTCGTGCGGTAAAGCGCGATGAACTTCAGCTGGAACTGGAACCTCTTCCTGTAAACGAAAAGCAGGACAGCGATAAGCAGGTAGAAGCCAACAACAATCTTGTGCCGCAGCACAAACTGAAGCAGTCCGGATAAAAAGTCAAAAGGCATGAAGAAAAGTGAGCTAGCGCTGTTTAAAAAACTTCCTTTATCCTTTCTTCCTTAACGGCCTCAGGACAGAGCTGTTGCAGTTCCTGCACTTGACCTTGCCCTGGGCAACCTTCAGGCTGGAAGACCTCATCTTGTGCTTGCACTTCCTGCAAACAAAGATGTTCCTGAACGTCCTCGCCTCAGCTTCCGGTATTTTTGCCATAAAAAATCATTCTCTCCTTACTCTTCCTCTTCGGCGCCTTCGCCGCTCTTTACCTGCTTGAGGATTTTGTCCTCCATAACCTTCCAGTAAAGCACTGAAACGCCTGCAACGCAGGCATCCTTAAGCTCATCAGGGATTGCAAGGTCAAACGTCTCGTACGTCTCTGCATCCATCACGTTGGCAGTGCTGCCATGAACTGAAAGCACCTGCGCTGTCTTCTTCTCTATGATTGGAGCCTCAATGTTGTCATGGGCCGGCATGACGATAATCCTTCTCTTGCCGTCAATGATGCCAATGCCCTCAATGCGCATCTTGGCATGGCCGTGCTTGCCAGGCCTTGAAATGTCAATGTTGACAATCTTGCAGGCAGCGCCCTCAATTATGATGTAGCTGCCAACCTTGAGCTCGTTGCCACCAACTGTCTTAGTAGCCATAATTTGCACACCTCTGAAATAAGCCATGAAATGCGAGCCGGGTTCATATATAAATTTTATTCTTTCAGATTTACTGAAACATCAAAAGCCTGCGCCAGCTGAAGCGCCTAATCCGCTGCGGCCTTGCTCTCCTGCGGCTACGAATGAACGAATTCAGATCGGCCTCGATTGCGCCGCTGCCATCAAACTGGCCCTCCAGCCTCCTGAACTCGCTGCCGTGGTGCCGGATGCGGCCATTGGAACTGCTGAACTTTAGCTTCTTGTGGAGCATCTCATGGTACATCAAGTAGTCAAGGATGCGCTCGGGAGCTTCTAAAAAAAGGCTACTGACAGTAATCATGTTGGTGTGGTAATCGTAGCTTGCCAGCTTCCTGAACGATTCAGAGCCCCACTGCAGCTGCGGCCGGTCAACAAAGCCAAGAAAATACTTTTCGTTAACCCGCCTGAAGGAAGACTCCAGGGCTTCATCACCGATGCCATTTGAAACAGTGACTTCAGAAACGCCTTTAATAAAATCGTCGTAAAGCTGCATGTTCAACGACGCCATTTTACTGCGGCCTTTCACAAATTTCTCTTTTCTCAAAATTTTAATGAGAAGGTGCTGGATCAGGCCGATAACAATCTCGTCGCTGGTGCCTTTCCAGCTGCGGCTGAGGCTAAAGTAAAGATTGCTGCCAATTTTCCTGACTGTCGCGTTGTAAGGCTTGAACTTGCCGGAATAAGACACGGCAGGCTCAAACGAAAATTCAACACCAGAGAACAGGCGCGAGAATGCTTCTTCAACAAGATTCATATAATCGCAGCATAATAACAGCTTATTAAAATTTTCTATTAAATGCACGCCGCGGACGGGACTTGAACCCGCAAGACCTGGCGGTCACCAGTTTCTTAGACTGGCGCGGCTACCAATTTCGCCACCGCGGCGGCATTATTTCCTTATCGCCAAGTCTTAAAGAAGCTATGCCTCAATTTGTTGAAAACTATTTGGAGTTACAAGAAATATTCCGGCTGCTGCCACAAATTATGCGGAAAAATGCTAATTTTTTGAAAATCTTACGATTTGTTTGAAAAATTTTTGCGAGAAGTTTTTGAAAATGACCACCAAAAGCGAAAGATATATTAAGCAGTTTAGATTATAACCCCCTTTAAGACCTGGCGGTTGCTTGCTTTACGGCAAGCGCGGTTGCCGGTTTCGGAACCCGGCATTTTTCTTCTTTAATTACCCCGTATGAACCTCATACCTCAGAATGGCAGCAACGCCTCCAAAGTCCTTGAGCTGGGCGCCCTCCCTTGTCTCGGTAGAGATTATGGCAACTGCCGAGCCCATCTTCCTGGACTCTTCCTCAAACATCTCAATTTTCCCGTCTGGCAGGCTTTCAGACAGAAGCAGGGTATCAACAGCTCCGCTGCGTATCACATTCAGGACCTGCTGCTCGCCGTAAGTAACCATTGCAGGCTTCTTGACAAGGTAGCCGAAGAACTGGTTGACAATCCTCTTCTCCTCAACAAGCTCCTCAGCAGCAAGGACATCCTGGCTCTTGTCAACAAGGTCGTGAATGCCAAACTCGTCGGTGTATGTAACATCCTTTACTGCAAGTATCTTCTTTTTCAGCTCGTTTGTAATGAAATCGCCCTCAATAAGCTCGTACTTTGTAGGGCCCGGGCCTCCTACAAGCAGCCCTTTAAGGTTGGGATTATCGAAAAAGGCCTCTTTCATGTACTCCGCAACTCTGACATAAAACGCCTTTGCCTCGTTCTCGCGAATGCGGCCAAAACGGGCAGCGCTCTGTCCTCCTGCACGGAACTTTCCAGGCACGTTTGAAGTATGCTTTGACAGAATAGTAACGCTCTTCCCCCTGAGCTCAGCAATCACGCACTCCCTCCTGTCCATGACAACCAGGCCGTACGTTTCCTTGGCCTCAAGCATATCCCTTAGTATGCCAAGCTCAAAATCCTTGTCACAACGGTAGATTCTTGTCTGCACAGGGATTGGAGGCTCAATGGACCACACCCTGAAATCCTGCTGACCCTCTGGCGCGATGTTGCCTGAAAAAACAGCAAGCCCGTGCTCAGGAGTGCGGCTATACAAGCGAAGGTGCTGCACCATCCTTTCAAGGGCACCGGTTACATTCTTCCTCGTGGTAGCGGACTTTATGTTCATTGCAGTGCCCTGCTCCTGCTGGATGTGCTGGATAATCTTAACTATATCGTAGCCCTGCGGGATGTAAACGGACACAAGCTCGGTATGCCTGCCCTTGTAAGCTTCCAACTCCTTGATGAACTTCTTCAGGTCGTGCTTTTGCTTTTCAGTAAGGCTCATTTTTCAACCACCAAGAGTCAAGCTGCTGCGACGGTGAAATAAATGCGCTGTAGCAGCACGATCAGGCTATTCGGAAAGGGCTGAAGCTACGAAAGAAAGGCTGTCCAGATTTACAGCTCCGGTTGCCGGTTTCATGGTGAAAAAGGCTGAGAAGGAACTATTTAAACCTTACCACAATACACGGGAAATAGCCATATAACTGACTGCAGCAAATAAAGCTGACATCGGGATGGTAATGATCCACCCAATGATTATGTTCCTAGCAACGCCCCACCTCACACCGGATGCGCGCTTTGTGGCACCTACCCCCACTATCGCGCCAGCGATAACGTGAGTGGTACTGACCGGGATGCCGAAGTGGGAAGCACCGAGAAGTGTGAGAGCCCCGCCGCTCTCGGCGCAAAAGCCGTCCACAGGCCTGAGCTTCGTGAGCCTGTTTCCCATGGTCTTGACAATGCGCCAGCCGCCGGCAAAAGTGCCGAGAGCTATGGCCGTGTAAGCGGCAATGATAACCCAGCGGTCAATCCTGAACGAGTCAATAAACCCTGCAGAGAAAAGGACTGCAGCTATAACACCCATTGTTTTCTGGGCATCATTCGTGCCGTGGCCAAGGCTGTAGCCGCTGGCTGAGATGAGCTGGAGCCTTTTAAACCACATGTTCACCGACACAGGAGAGAATTTCTTTGATATGGAGAATACGACTACAGTGAAGATGACAGAGCCTATTACCCCTATAACGGGTGCCAGCACGATAAAAATCAGGACCTTGTTCAGGCCTGAAAAGATAATTGCGCCTATTCCCCCAAAGGCAATGGCAGCACCAACAAGGCCGCCAACAAGGGCATGGCTGCTTGAGCTGGGCAGGCCAAGGCGCCAAGTGATAATATTCCAGATTATTGCTCCAATAAGCGCCGGCAGGATGACATGCGTAACAGCAGCGTCCCTGATTATGATTCCCGAACCTATAGTCTTGGCAACGGCAACCCCAAAAACAAAAGCACCCACAAAGTTCCAGAGGCCGGCCATAAGGACCGCCTGAAGAGGGGTCAGGACACGGGTTGCCACAACCGTAGAAATAGAGTTCGCAGCGTCATGAAACCCATTGACAAAATCAAAAATGAGTGCTATAATGACCGTAACCACTGCCAAAAAAACAACATCAGGCATTAACCCGCCTCACGCATACTTGATAACTATCCCCTCAACAACATCGGCAATATCCTCGCACTTGTCAGTAATTCCCTCAAGCCACTCGTAAATGTCCTTCAGCTTGATAATCTCAGCACCGCCAAGCGAATCGTTGAAAAGGTAGGCAAGCGCGTTGTTCTTAAGGGAGTCGGCATCTTCCTCAAGCTCATGAATCCGCTTGATGTGAGGCTCCACCTTTTCGCTCCTTCCGAGCTTTGAGATAATGCTGTCAATTTCCTCAGTGCATTCAAAAGCCAGCCTGGAAAGCTCAGGCACGAACTTAGGCACCCTCCTGATGTTGTACAGGATAAGCTTGTAGCTCACGCTGTAAAACATGTCCATGACATCGTCAGTAAGGGTCGAAAGCCGGTGAATGTCCTCGCGGTCTATGGGCGTGAGAAAGGTCTTGTTAAGCTCAACAGCTATGCCGTGAGTTATCTCATCACAGTCACGCTCAATGTCCTTAAGCTCATCAACAACGGCCTGCCTTTTTGCCGCGCCAAGCTTGTCATACCCGCTTATAAAGCGGAGGAATACCCTGGCGCCGGAATGCGTCTTTTCAGACAAGCTCTCCAGCATCTCAAAGAACTTTTTTTCCCTAGGAACAAACAAGTCAAGTATGCCAGGCATAGTAAACCCCCGAATAAGCCTGAAAGGCAAACACACAACAGTGCCTATATATAGTTTTTCTAATTAGGTTCCAAAGCCAATACATTTAAAAAACAAGGCAGGAGACCATTGATGCATGGGGCCATGGGGCAGCTTGGTCTAACCTATCTGGTTTGGGACCAGATGACCCCGGTTCAAACGACCTTTTTGTTCGCGGCGGCTCACAAAAAGCTCGACCAAAAATAAAAGGCTTGAAAGTCCGGGTGGCCCCATTCAACCTTCTTAACAAGAAGGTTGATCAAGAAACGACTAAACTCAATAGATTTATAAACCATCCCTTAATCCAAAAAGGCAGAAGCGAAAATGGCAGAACAAGCAAAGCTATACGGCTCGGTGAAGAGGTTTGGCGTCAGGTATGGCACCAAGCTCAAGGGAAAGACAGGCAAGATAGAGGCAGAAAGGAAGGAATCCACAAAGTGCCCCTACTGCAGCTACGGCAAGGCCAAGAGGGCCAACGCAGGCATATGGCACTGCGTGAAGTGCAAGAACAGGTTCACGGGAAAAGCATACTCAATAGGCACGCCCTCAGCAATAAAGGAAAACGTGACAGAGACAGAAATAAGGGTAGCAGAAGCAGCTCCAGAGGCTGAAGAGGCCTACGAAGAAGAGCAAGAAGAGGAGCAGGAAGAACAGGAAAACCAGGATGAAGCGAGGTAATGCTTAATGGCAGAATACAAGTGCTTTGAGTGCAACAAGAAAGTATCAACAGACTACCTCAGGAAGAAGGTAAGGTGCCCATACTGCGGCAGCAAAATTCTCTACAAGCCAAGAAGGGTATCAACCAAGATAAAGGCGCGATAAACACATCACCTGGCGGCAGATGAAATACGAGTCCACAATAAGCGTAAAGGGCGACAGCGAGCTGATAAGCAAGGTCTTTGCTTCTGAAGACAGGGAAATAAAGGGCACAGCAAGCTATAAGGTCAAAAAAAGCCGCGATGGAGTGACGTTTGCAGTGGAGGCGGAAGACAGCATCGGGCTGCGGACTGCCCTGAATTCAATCACAAAGGTCCTGACAGTCATAGAAAAAGTAAAGCAGATTAAATGAAGATGGCAGAAATACCCGAACAGGTGCAGGAAAAGGTAAGGCAGCTACAAATGCTAGAGCAGGCCCTCCAGCAGCTCCTCATGCAGAAGCAGACATTCCAGCTGCAGCTCCTGGAAACAGAGTCAGCCCTCAAGGAGCTGCAAGGGAAAGAGGAAGCCTACAAGATAGTCGGGAACGTGATGATACTTGCCAGGAAAGAAGAGCTGGAAAAGGAGCTCAAGGAAAAGAAAGAGACAACCGAGCTCAGGATAAGCTCCCTTGAAAAGCAGGAAGCAAGAACAAGGGAAAAGGCCAGCGCGCTCCAGAAGGAAGTCATCGCAGCGATGAACAAGTAAGGTGGAAAAATGTTCGGGGAGAGAAAAGTTCAGACGTTAACAGACATAATCGCCTCAATCTCAGAGCTGCAGGACGACAGCACAGTGCCAAAGAACGTCAAGGAAAAGGTACAGAAGATAATCGAGACGCTCAAGGACGAGAAGGCAGAGCTCTCAATGAGGGTGGACAAGGCGCTGCAGATACTTGACGACGTTGCAGAAGACTCAAACCTTCAGAGCTATACAAGAACACAGATATGGAACATAGTAAGCATGCTGGAAAAGGCTTAAAATTTCTTTTTATTGAACATTCAAGCTCTTCAATGTTTTAAATAACGAACGAACTTGAGTATGGAAACTCTCTGGACTTATTCGAGAAGGCTCTAAATCCAAGCTTTCGTAAAGCAGTTCTTCAGCGTCTAGAGCTTTCTTACTCTTTACATTATTTGTTATCAAAACAGCAGCCTTATCACCATAAACATAGTGGTCAGGATTTTGCAACAGAGGTACTGCTTTAGCAACCTTGTGATGCCATAACCACCGTCTACTCTGGTAAAGCAATGCGAAAGTGCCAACTGCACCAAGCAAACCTACCACGCCATCAGAGCCAATCCTTTCAAAAAATTCTACAGGACGAATCTTTGGAAGACTAAAATATAAATATTCACCAATACCAGCTCCAGCTGCGGCACCTGCCGCCAACAGGGAATAAGCCCCTTTTGAAGCGAGCCAAGGCGTTGCTTCAAGAACCATTTGTGTTAAGACATCCGTGTTCTGCACCACTTCCTCAATATTAGCAGTTTCTCCTTCAGAAGAAACAAACAGATATTCAGTCCTTTCCTCGTTTTTATATCGACGCATATAAGCCGCAACAGCAGCACTTAAAGGTTCAGTTCTATCCTCTGCAACGTAGTAAGGCCTAGCATTACCCTGCCGTATGTAGAAAACCCATGAGCCTTTACCTGTGTCGAGACGTCTTTCAAGGTTATAACCCAAATATTCCATTGTCTCTGAGAGTTTAGTTGGCTGTACCATATCATTCCACCAACTCAACACCCCACTAGAAACAGCGTCAATTGTAGAATTACTGGTTTTCTGCATACCTATTGCGCTTAAAGATGGTGAATAAATAGATTATGTCGGCAAATGCCTATATCCTTTTAAAGAGCATAGGAATCAATTTTCACTCCTACCTTGGGCAAGCGCATTTAAAAAAGCCTCCCTTGATACGTTACTTGCACCGGTTTGCAACAAGCCCGCATATGCCATTTCAACATTAAGTAATTTCACAATTTCTCCTCCGTAAATATACCCTGTTGGGTTTAATAAATGCGACGCGTCTTTTCTGGAAATTTTTTCAGTTATATCTATCGAGCCCGCCAATCCGCCTGACCAACACCCGCCAAAAAAGGCTGCGAATGCGTCCAGCATAATCCTTGATTGTAGGTTAGTACCACCACTACTAGCGATGTAAACTTCGAGACTTATAACCGAGGCCGCACCGCCTAGAGCACCCCATCTAAGTGCTAATTCTACATTACTCGACACACTCTTCTCTAAGAAGCCGTAAGTTATAACCTGTGCATTATGGGCGATTTCTTCAAGGTCGGGATGGCTGCCTGGCCGTGACATAAAAAGATAGCCGGCTTTATAGCTATATTCACCCCTATAGACTGCCACAGCAGAACCAATGGCCTCGCCTGTTTGCGCACCGGGGTTTTCCCTCATAAAGAGATACCATGAACCACGTTTAGCTCTAACGCTAATCGTGTCAGTGCGGGCAAAACCTATAGAGGCTAAACCTGCTGAGAACTTGGCGAGATCTGCGGAATATCCCCCCTCTCCCAGCCAAACTATGCCGCTAGCAACATCTTCTAACGTCTTCTTGCTAATCTCAGGCATGATTAAGCGGTAAGCCAGAAGCCATAATTAAGCTTATATCGGCAAATGCCTATATCCTTTTAAAGAGCGCTGGCATAAGCTTCTTCTCAGCCACCTGAAGATGGAACTGAAAAGTAGAGTAGGAAAGACCCAGTTCCGTAGCGAGTTCGACAAGCTTTACCTTACGCGGAACGTCATAATAACCGCGGGCAATAGCCAGCTCCACAGCCCGGCGCTGCTTTGCAGTAAGCTCAGGCATGAGATAAGTGATGCCGATATTGGAAAGCTTCTTTTGAACACACCACTGAAGGCGGGCATTGTCTCCCCTAAAGCCATCCACCACTCTCAGCAAAGTCCGCTTATCACAGCTTGCAAGCTCAAGAATGTATTCACCTTTCTCATTTACTACAACAGGTTTTGCATGAATGATTTCGGGGCTGTACAATGGCATGATGCGCAAAGGATGCTTAACCACATTCACCATGAAGTCGCCATTCACATGCATCCGTACAACCCTGGAATCCTTAGCTACGTCGCGCAGAAAACGCCTCTTGCCATGTTCCGGGCCAGAAATTATTCCGGCAAGAGTAACGTGAAGCCTGCCATTGAGCACAGCACTGGAAACAGGATAACCCGTCAAAGTAACTCCAAACTTCCTTGTTCTGCTTCCAAGCAGGTCTGACGGCTTATACGAATAGACAAGCTTCGCAACCCACATAAATACGACTAATAAATAAAAGCTTAAAAAGGTTGCCACAAAACCAGAGAGCAGATGGTAAGCTACGAAGAGGATGTAAGGTCGCTGCAGAAAGGGCCGGGAAAACAAAAAGCTTAAATATTAGTAATATAATAATTAGTAATATGTTACTAAATTTTGTGGATAGGGAGAAAGAGCTCAAGATACTTGAAGAAAGGTACACTTCAAATAAAGCCGAACTCGTGCCCATATACGGCAGAAGAAGGGTAGGGAAGACAGAGCTGATAAAACAGTTTATCAAAAACAAGCCGCATTTTTACTTCCTCGCCAAAAAAAAGAAGCTAGACGACGAAAGGGAAAGGTTTAGACTCAAATTTTCAAAAGATTTAAACGTTTTTATTCCTGAAGCGAAAGATTGGGACACCGTCTTCGGGAGTATATGTAAAAATTACAAGCATAGGCTTATTATTGTAATAGACGAATTCCCTTTTTGGATAGAAAAAGACAAGTCAATATTGTCAGATTTCCAGCACCTCTGGGACGAGACCTTAAACAACAGCAACATTTTTCTTATACTGTGCGGCTCTTACGTCAGCGTAATGGAAACTGATGTGCTCGGATACAGAAGCCCGCTGTATGGCAGAAGAACCGCCCAGATAGAAGTAAACAAACTCGGGTTTAAAGACTTCATAAAATTCTTCCCGGGATGGAAACCAGAAGATACAATAATGGCTTACGGAGCATTGGACGGCATACCATTTTATATAAAAGAATTTGAGCTTAACAAAAGCTTTTCTGAAAACGTCAACAGCACTTTTTGGAAAAGCGGCTCTATTTTGAACAAGGAGGCGGAATTCCTGCTGTCTCAGGAACTAAGAGAAGTAGAAGTGTACATGAGCATACTGAGAAGCATCTTTGAAGGGGCCAGCAAACTGAACGAAATAGCAACAAAGAGCCATGTCGACATTACAAACATTAATAAGTACATTAAGGTGCTGATTAACTTAAAATTCGTTGCAACAGAGTCTCCAGTTGTCGTTAACAGGCCAAAAAGGAAAAATTTCGTGTATAAAATAACTGACAATTTTTTCAGCTTCTGGCTAAATTATGTATATCCCTTTAAAGACGACATAGAAATAGGCGAGATTAAACACCTTAAAAGGTTCTTCCGAAAGGATTACGACAGGTACGCCGGGCTTATTTTTGAAAAAATATGCAAACAAATTGTCCAAAATCTAAAGCTTCCTCTGCGCCCGACAAACATAGGCAGGTGGTGGCATAAAGAAAAGGAGATAGATTTAATCTGCTTAGATGACAACAGGAAAGAGGCTTTATTCATTGAAGTCAAATGGTCTGAATTAAAAAAGCGAGATGCAGTAAACATCCTCACAGAACTAAAGGAAAAATCCAAATTCTTTGAGTGGAGCAGAAGAAAGGAATATTTCGGGCTTATTGGAAAAAAGGTTTTAGGCAAAGAAAAGCTTAGGAAACACGGGTTTTTAATTTGGGATTTGGAAGACATAAAGAAGTCGCTTTAGGAACATGCCAAGCTACGAAGAGGATATAAGGTCACTGCAAGAGGAGATTTCAAAAACCCAGTACAACAAGGCCACGCAGCACCACATCGGGCTGCTCAAGGCAAAAATAGCCAGAATCAGGGAAAAGGCAGCCGCAAGGTCAAAAGGCGGCAAAAAGGGCGAGGGGTTCTCAGTCAGGAGAACAGGGGATGCAACGGTAATACTTGTAGGCTTTCCGTCTGTAGGAAAGTCAACGCTTCTGAACAGGATAACAAACGCAGAGTCAAAGACAGCAGCATACGCATTCACAACGCTAACGTGCATACCGGGCATGCTTGACTACAACGGCGCAAAGATACAGATACTTGACGTGCCAGGAATCCTGAAAGGCGCAGCATCAGGCCTCGGCAGGGGCAAGGAAGTCATAGCTGTCGCAAGGAACGCCGACCTCGCCATCATAATGGCAGACATATTCACGGTAAGCCACGTTGACGTGCTGAAAAGGGAGCTGGAAGAGGCAGACATAAGGCTAAACCAGCAGCCGCCGGACATCACGCTAACAAGGAAGGAAAGGGGAGGGCTGAGCATAGCAACAACAGTAAAGCTGACAAAACTGGACCACGAAACAATAAAATCAATCCTTAACGAATTCAGGATTGTAAGCGCAGACATAGTCATAAGGCAGGACATAGACGCAGACCAACTCATTGACTTCCTTGAAGGCAACAGGAAATACCTGCCAGCCATAGTCGTGGTAAACAAGGTAGACGCGCTCACCCCTGAAGGGCTGAAGCAGCTTGAGGCGCAGCTGCAGGCAACAGAGATAGCAAAGACAAGGGCCAAGCAGATTCTCATCTCTGCAGAGAAAAACGTCAACCTTGAAAGGCTGAAAGAGGAGATTTACAACAACCTGTCGCTAATGAGGGTATACCTGAAAGAGGTTGGCAGGAAGCCGGACATGGAAAAGCCGCTAATCATGCGAAACACAGACACCGTCAAGCAGGTATGCGAGAAGCTGCACCGCGACTTCGTTGCGAAGTTCAAGTTCGCAAAGGTATGGGGGAAATCAGCCAAGTTCCCGGGACAGAAATTCAAGATAGACCACAAGCTCGCTGACAGGGACGTGGTGGAGATACACCTCAGATAAGCGTCATATTTAACTTAGCCAAGCGTGCCCACGAGGAACATTAAGCTCTTTATTTCTGCATGCCCACGAACTTATGAACAAAAGATTTAAATATTTAAACGTATAAAACGTAATAAACGTATATGACAAAGGTGATAATATGGTAAGCATAACTCTGGCAGTGCCGGAGGATCTGAAGCAGGAAATGGACGCCTTTCCTGAAATGAACTGGAGCGCTGTAGCGAGAGAAGCAATAAGAAAAAGACTGCTGATGCTGGAGAAGTTTAAGGCGTTTACCAGAGAAAGCACGCTTACAGAGGAAGAAGCCTTGGAGTTGGGCAGAAAAGTCAGTGAAAGAGCCATGAAAAGACACAAGGCTTGAAAATGGAACTAGTCATAGATGCTAATACGCTATTTTCTGCACTTATTAAAAACGGCAAAACCGCTGAGCTTCTGTTTGAAAAAAGCATCAGATTATATTCGCCAGAATTTGTCATTGAAGAATTCCTAAAATACGAAGAGTTCATAATGGAAAAGACTTCAAGAACGAAAGAAGAGCTTGTTGAAATTATGCACTTGCTAAAAGATGTAATTGAAGTTGCGCCAAAAGAAGATTACTCTGAATTCGTACGAGAGGCTGAAGCCATCTCACCTGATGAAAAGGATGTAATGTATTTTGCTTTGGCACTAAAGCTTAAGTGCGGCATCTGGTCCAATGACAAAGAGCTACAGGAGCAGGATAAGGTCAAAGTTTATTCAACAGCCGAAGTAATGAAGCTTGTTTAGGCATTGAACTCTACTTCTGCATGCCCATGAACTCGCCCCAGTAGTGGCCGCTCTCGCTGCTTGAGTCGGAAACGTCAGCAGCTGCAGCTGCCTTCGCGATTGGTTTCGACAACACTGATTTTTTCCTCTTCCTTGCCGGAGACTTTTTGGCTACTGCGGCGGCTGATGCCTTTTTTCTCAGCTTCCTGGCATGCTTGGGAGCATGCGCGGCTGCTGCAGGAACAACTTTCGTTTCAGTCACGGCTCCGCCAAGGGCAGACTCTGAAACTGAAGTAACATAAGTCACGGGCTCAACCTCTGGAGGCTTGTGAAAAACTACAGGAGCAGCCGGCTTTGCAGCTACACTCCGCCTCGCCAGCCTTGGCTTCTTCCTTACAACACGCCTGCTTTTCTCAACTGCCGGCTCTTCTGCTGTTGCAAAGGGAGCGACATTGAGCATCTTGCTTGGCGGGACAGAAAACTTTCCTTCCTCAATTGCAGAGCGGCACATGTCCTCGCAAACCTGAAGCAGCCGCCTCGGGTTGCCCTGCGCCTTCCGGTAAGCCATAAGGATAACCTCATTTGAAATCAGGGGAAGGTTGCCAATCCTGCTTCTAATCAGGGAGATTGCCTGCTCAGGCGTTGGCCTGGAAAGGCGAACCAGATTGCCATTCATCATCGCCCTGAGCTCGCCTTTAAAGCCGTTGTCAGGGTACTTTGTGCCAAAGAAAACAACAGACTTTATGTTGCCGCTTTTGTAGAACTCAACAATCTCTGAGCTGCTGCCCTCCAGAAGGTTTTGCGCCTCATCAACAACGAGTATCATGCCGCTTGGGAGACTGCCTGTGATGAAATTTGCAAGGGATGAGCGCTTCAGGAGCTCCTTTACCCCAATATCCTGGGAGGGCGCAGCATGGGCATAGATAACCTTCCTCCTTCCCCCAAAGCGGCTGATTATGCTTTTCAGCAGGGTTGTCTTGCCATGGCCAAGGGGAGCCTCAACAAACACGACCTTGCCAGTGTCAATCCCTGAAATGACTTCACCAATGTTTTGGCCGAACAGCTCGTAGCTGAAAGCTGCAGGCTTTATGGAAAACGGATTGCTGCCAAAACCAAGCTTTTTGAACCAGACATCAGCCATCAAACATCACCTACCGGCCTGCTTAAGGATGCCAGATGCTCTTCACCAACACTTGAGGACTTTGCAGCAGCAGCTTCCTTGCATGCGCGCTCACAAAGCTGCAGGAACCTCCTGGCATTTTTCCCGGACAACTTATAAATTTTTCGCACCACTTCCTCGCTGAAAAGCCCGGAATTGCCGAGCCGGTTCCTCACCATGAGCAGCGCATCCTCCTCAGCAAGCGCAGGAACCTTCACAACCCTGTTGCCAATCCGGTCAATGACTGACGGTGAAAGGCCTGAAGACTTCAGGACTGTGCCTGCAAGGACAACAGCGCCAAAATGGTTGTTGTCATAATGGTATTTAAGCAGCTCAAGGGACCTTGGAGAAAGTGCTGCTGCATTGTCAACCAGGAGCACAAGGTTGCGGGGAGAATTTCCGAGCAGCCGGCCAAGCAGCGATGCCCTGGACTTCACGATTGCAGTCACGTCAACATCCCCCAATACAGCATCAATGAAAACCACCCTGCCGCCGAGCTTTCCGGAAAGCTTTTGCAGAAGCACGCTCTTTCCAGAGCCCTCTGCTCCCTCCACGAAGACAATGCTGCCTGAATTGATGTAATACTCCAAATCAGCAAGGGGCTTTTCAAGCCCGGCAGAAGACCTTGCAGAAAAGGCAGGGTCTGTGCTGAACGGGTTCTCATCAAAGCCAAACTCCTCAAACCATTCCATTTTTCATCATTCACTTTTCGGTTTTCGATAAACCCTTTTCGGTAAAAGGGTTTTGCTGCATCTGCTCATAAGCCTTCTCCCTGTGATAGCTTGACTTCTCAAAAATGAGCTTAGCCTCTTCCTCATTTCCGGCCTCGTGCAATTCAGAAGCATGCTCATGAAGCTCCTTTGCCTTCCTCAGGTTATTGGCGGCATTATCCCTGAGCCTGCTGAAAATAAAAATGACAGCGGCCAGAGCAATGACCAAAACCACCACTTTGGCCGGGAGAGGCAGGGCTGCAAACTTTACATAAGCAAGCTTAAACGGCTTTGCGGCAACAGCGCCAACAAAGCCAAGAACGCCATTGCTCCTGCCCTGAAGGGAAGCTGCCTCTTTCGGAGTGAGCGAGCTCCTGGACGCATCGCACTTTGAAAAATCACCCTTTGAGCACTGGCACTCACCAGACTTCACGTCGTAATAGCAGCTGAAGAAAAAAACGCCATTGACGTCTGTCTGCCTGCACTCAAAGGCCTGGCTGCAGTCCTCATTAAGATGCCCGACAATCGCCTCGTCATAATTGAAGGCGTCAACAGGGCCCTTATTGCCGTTAAGCAGATGCGCTGATGCCAGCTGCGGAATAACTGCAGCAGCGGCAATTGCAAAAACCACAAGCAAATCCAACCTCATTTTACCGAAATTGGCACCTGAGGGCGATTTATAAATTTTTAGATTTTTACGACTGAAAAACGCATAATTTTTACCACTCTGGAAAACAAATGATAAAAACAAGCTTAACGGAAATTTCACAGCATCTGCTGCAGATAATCGCGCTTATTCCTGAACCCCCCTGACTTTGCCAGCTTCCCCAGCGCCTTGTCAAAGCCACTGCCGTATTGTGCTGCCAATTTTGGGCGGAACGCTATATCCTCTGGAAGCCCGGCAGCAGCCGCCATTTCACGGAGAATCAGCTTTTTCCCGCCGTTGTGGATTTTCCACTCATGCTCAGCCCTCATTGCTGCCACGATAACATCACGGTCAAGGAAAGGCGTCAACGCTGCTGCCCCGAGCTTTGCCGCAACAGCAAAATCCCTGAGGAAGTCACGCTGCCACATGCCTTTCAGGCCGGACCAGCACTCTTCATGGATGTCTTTAGCAACAACATGGCGCTGGTAGCCGGCAAAGATTTCTTCTGAACCAAGCCCAGTAAACACAACACGGACATTATGAGCTGCTGCCAGTTTCAACGCTGCAATTTCTGTTGCTGCAATCCCAATTGTTACAGGATTGCCTGTTTTGAGGAGCTTGACTGCCTCCTTTATCATTTCTCCAGCAGCAGCAAGGGAGTATTCTTTCCTCATTAGCCTTAATTTCAGCTTCTTAGCTGCATATTTCGCTGCTGCCAGGTCTTTACTCCCGCTTACTCCAACGCTGAAGCAAGGGAATTTGTGACCGAGCTTCTTCAGCATGAGCGCGATGAACGAGCTGTCAACGCCGCCAGACAACAGGACGCCAAATTTATGCTTGCTTTTAGCCCTGATTTCAACAGCTGCCACAAATGCCGCGTAAATCTCTTCCCTCGCTGCTGCCTTTGTCTTGAAGAATCCGAGCTTATCCGCTTCTCTTTTCAAGCTGCCAACGTAGCGCTTCCACTGCCGCTGAGGAACCAGACGGTTGTTTTTAATAGCTGCTGCCAGTAACATGACACGACTAAGAATCTTGGGAAACATTTAAATACGTTGCTTTTTGCCACAACTGAGGAAGGAAGATGGCAAACAAAAAGGAAGAAAAAGCGGCTGCAGCTGAAACGAAGGAAATGACGAAAGACGAGCAGGTTGGCTTCCACAAGGGCTCGCTCACTGTTCTGGCTAAGGAAAGGCAGGAGCTGCAACGCATTTTGGGAATAGTTGAGCAGCTCATGCAGATGCACCTGTCCGAGTTGAAAAGGCTCGGGGTTGACCTGTCCAAAGAGGCTGCAGAGGCTGTCAAGGCAGCAAAGCCCGGCGAGAAAAAGCCGCCGATTGACGAGCTGCTGTAGGCTTCAATCTACAGCTACATAAGTTCTTTTGCCTTGGGATAATTTCTGGTAGATTCTACTGCCAAAAACAAAAAATTTAAATAGTAGACTAAATAAAAAAGCACATATTTATATAGTGTAGTGATTAAATTAAGGATGGTGCAGGATGGACAAGAGCTCGCTGCTGGAGATACTGGAAGACTGGAACTTTTGGAAGAAGGAGATGGAGACCGGGGTAGAGAGGACTGACTACGTTGAAAAGTGCCTGAGGTTTCTGAAGACAAACGTCATTGTTGGGGTTATTGGCGTCAGAAGGTCGGGAAAATCCTACATCATGAGACAAGCCATAAGGAAACTCATTGAAAGAGGAACAGACAGGAAGGACGTGCTGATGGTTAACTTTGAGGACAGGAGATTTGCAGATTACCACCCAAAACTTCTTGATGAAGTTTACGACACTTACCTTGAGGTCTTAAAGCCCGGCAGGAGCCATTTCGTTATTCTTGACGAGGTTCAAAACGTTCCGGAGTGGGAAAGATGGGTTAGGACCATGCACGAACTTGGCAAAGCAAAGATAGTGGTTTCCGGCTCTTCCTCAAAACTCCTGTCGGGGGAGCTTGCAACGGTTTTGACAGGCAGGCACCTTGATATTCTTGTTTCCCCCCTCAGTTTCAAGGAATTCTTACGCTTTAAAAACATAGAAATCAGGAATCAGGTAGACATTGTGGCAAGCAAAGTGAAAATAAAAACGGCATTCAATGAATACGTTGAGTTCGGGGGCTTCCCAGAAGTTGTTTTAAGCGAAGATAAAAAACAACTGCTGCTAACGTATTTTGATGACATACTTACAAAGGATATTGAGAGGAGGTATAAGTTGAAGGAAACAGAAAAGCTTAGGGCGCTAACGCGGTTCTACTTCACAAACATCTCCAACACCATAACTTTCAATTCCATCAGAAAATTCTTAAGCACATCAACCAACACCATCGAAAAATTCTCATCTTACCTTGAAGAAGCGAACATCCTCTTTTTTGTAAAACGCTTTTCCTTTAAAGTAAAGGAGCAAGAAAAAGCTGCGAGAAAAGTTTATGCAACAGATATCGGGCTGGCCAATGCCGTAGGGTTCAAGTCAAGCCAGAACATCGGCAAAATTGCAGAGAATATTGTCGCTGCCGAAATAAAGAGAAGAGCAACCACCTCAGGCGAAGAGGTATATTACTGGCAGGATTACCAGAAAAAAGAAGTTGATTTTGTTGTGAAGAAAGGGCTCAAGATTCGACAATTAATACAAGTTAGCTGGGACATCAGTGAATATAAAACAAAGGAACGCGAAATTAAAGCCCTACATAAGGCAAGTCGGGAGCTAAAGTGCAACAATCTTCTTGTTATTACCGGAGGGTATGAGGCTGAGGAGGCTTTTGCAGGAAAGAAAATCAGTTTCTTACCTCTGTGGAAGTGGGTCATGACATGAAGTACTGCTTTACAGCTTACGGCCACCCCAACATTCTCGCAACACACCGCACAACGCTTGAGATTACGAAGGATGCTGAGCTGACAAAAAAAGGCGACTGCATCATTGCAGTGGCTGCTGATTTCTCAATTCAGCGTATAAGAGAAATAATCAGCAGCTGCCAAAACGGGAAAATAAGGCTGACTATAGAAACTGCCGGAATAAAGGAAGAAGTAATTGCTGTTGCCAACAAGAGTTTCAGCAGCGACAAAGAGATTGTATTGAGAAAGGGCGCATTTATTTCTGAACGGACGCTTGGCACAAATGCGGACAAGGCGGCTGCAGACATTGACAGAGCGCTTGTTGAGAAACTGAGAAACCCTGAACGTACTGTTTCTGTAACCATTCAGATGTTATGATGTGTAATACCTCGTAATATATAATGTATAGACAAAGCTTTTTATACCAAAAGTATCAGTTTATATAAAGTTTATAATTTTTATAGGAAGTGTGGGAGTTTGCAATGGTGAGTATTGTGCAGGCCGAGGGGATCGGTGCAGGGGGAGCTATAGACAATCTTCTAGGCACCCCGCTGCAAGAAGCAAGACAAGAGTTGATTTCTGCATTCAAAAATCCAGAAGAGCTAAGGCAGCACCAAGCTGAGGCGCTACAGCTTCCGAAAGTTGCAGAGTTCAGGGGGGAACTCGAAAGATACATTGAGCGGGCGCAACTAATAGCAGAAATGCTCGCCAATGAAAGTGGGCCGGTGATAAATGCATTCAACCACACAAATACTGAGTTGAGGCATGCATGGCAGGTACAGGCAGTGTGCTATGACCACGCTGTGCCCAATATTGTGGCAAGGATAAGCATCCCTGTAGAGGAGGCAGACAAGCACGACGGTCTCCAGAACGCGCTGACAGGAAGACGATTCACACCTAAGGACTTCACGTATTCATACCATACTGAAAGGATTGATGATAACGGCAACATACTGTGCAATAAATGCCAGCTTCCTACAACGTTAGAGGCAGGCGCAAAAGTACACAGGCTTGTGCCCAGGCCAAAAGCCAGCCACAAGGCTGTTGAAGAAGGAATAATAGCAAACATTGCAAGAAGGTTTTATAACGGCTACGATGCCAACGGCAAAGGAGAAAGCGTAAGGAGAGAAGTAAGGCAAAACCTTGAAGTGCTCATGCGGGTAGGCGAAGGCGGGATATACTCAAGCCTGTACGAAGCCCTTGAGCAGATAAGGCATAGGCTTGTCACGGCAGCCCATGTCGCAAAGAACGCTGACCTGAACAGGCTGTCTCTAAAATTCAGAGAGCTGGTCGGCTACAGTCACCGTATAACCCAATCAAAAGAGCAGCTCGCCCACCTCAAAGGCAGAGAGCTGTTCAAAGCCCTGGAGGACATTGCAGCAGAACACATACCCTCACCGGTTGTAGTTACTCAAATAAGGACAAAAGGCCAGACCTTTGTGGATAAAGCAACAATAAGGGAGTACCACGGCATGCTGCTTGAGGCGTATAAAAGCGGAATGCTGCAGAAGTACCTCGCAAGCCTCGGCATAACAATGGAAAAACCCCTGAAAGAAACTCCGCCAAACCTTGATGACCTTGTCGGGGCGCAGGCATTAACTCATGATAACAAGGAAACATACGATTTCACAGAGTTGCATGCAGACCCTCACGCACTCGTACGCGACCTGAATGATAGCATTTCCTCGGCACACTACCTGCTTAGAACAGTTGCGGAAATACCTCAACAACTGTGCGGCTACGAGAGGGAGGAAACACCCGCAACGAGGGATGGCAGAAAACCGAAAGTAAGAATGCCTCCTGCCAAGAACGGGCACAAATTTGGCACACTAGGACTGCATAAGACCTCAACAGGGTTTGTGTTTGACTTCAGGTCAGGACCAGAAGCCAATAGGTTTGATGATTACATAACCTTCGCAAAGGAATCAGGCTATATGGCAATACACGTACCTGTTAGCTCCCGTGATGAATGGCTGGAAGGAGCAACTATTGAGTTCAAGATAAAGCCAAACGCTGTTGAGAACGCAGAGGTATGGCTCGGAAGGATTGGCCATGAGCAGCACAAGCTTGAGCAAGCAGGGATGATCGCATTCCTAATGCATGAAGGCTTCCTTAGCAGGGTGGAATGGGAAGCAAACAAGCTGCTGCTCACCCCGCCGGGCAGGGCTTACATCGAGCCGAAGCTCATAACCGCATCTGCAGTACCGAACGGAAACGGAAAAAGTGCAGCGTACATAAGAAAGATGGTTGAAAGGGACAGGCAACTGTAAAACTCATATGTTTGCTATCCTCCTCGCCTTCGGCACGAAGTTGAGTATCGTCCCGCCCTTGCAGCGGCCGCAGCCGACAAAATCGCCAGCGTGCTTTATTATTGCATAGCCACTGCAGCTGCCATAATCCTTTTCCAAATCGCTGCCACGAATCCAGTCCTTGAATTCACTGTCACTTATTTCAAGCACGTTTTTCGTGGCAGACTTCCCAACCAGCTGGCTGCCCTCAATGCTCAACCTGAGCTCACCATTCTTCTTCTCGCCAAAATAAAGGCCAAGGGAATCAATGCGAAGGCGCTCAAGGTCAAGCCTCTCAACATCCCGGCTTATGAGAAAGATGTCACCTGTTGCCTCCTCAAGGAAAGCAGCATCGCCAACAACCGAAGAAAGCTCACAGCCCCATTGCTGCTTCGCCATTGCTGCCAGTTCCTTCACTTCCTTGCTGTTAAGGATTTTCCAATTATTGAGGCCTTTTAACATTTCAAGCGGCGTAACAATAGCAGTTTTATAAACTTGCTGCCACTGCCATTTTACTGGAGCAAAAGCGAAAAGTTTAAATATTAAAACCGTACTAATTCCTTACGGTAAATATGATTGTCAAAGCTGTTAAAATTGAGCCGGCAACAGCCGTTAAGATTTTCGAGAAGCACAATGTGCTGCAAGAAGAAGTTTACGCTGCCTTGAACTCAGGAAACCCAAAATTCAAGAAAGCCGGGGGAAACCAGTATGCAGCAATCGGGTTAAGCCAAAGCAGGCATATAACAGTTTACTTCAGTTACGATGAAAAAACAAAGGAAGCAGAAGTAGAAACCGCTTATCCTTCAAGCAAGAAACAGATAAAATCTTACAGAAAGGCGAGATAGGGAGAAGGTGACAAAGATGGAAAAGGAAAAAATAGACTTTGACGAATTGGAAGATGCGCAGTTTCAGATAGAAAAAGGCGCCTTCCAGCCAAAAACGCTGACTTGCGCCCAATGCGGCTTGAAAGCAAAGAAGAGCCAGTTAGAAATTGCGATTGGAAATGATGTTTCTGTGAGGGCAGACGGGTTTGAATGCGAAAAATGCGGGAAGCAGTACCTTGGCCTGGAAGAGGCAAAAAAGCTTGACAGGGCTATGATAGTAAGCCGCATATTGAGGAACGACTTTAAGATGGAACGCGCAATAAGCCACGACGGAGACAACTGGACAATGAGGATACCGAAGGAATTTTCATCCGGCGTTCAGAAGAAAAAAGCGGAAATAATGCCACTTGGAGCAAAGCAGTTTTGCGTGTCAATAGAGTAAGGCTGTGACTGACAGGTTTACGCTCAAAAGCCAAAGTTGAAGTCAAATCCCCCACACAGGGTTTTCCCTGCGCATCAGCTCGGCGATTTCCCTGAGCAGTTCTACCTCATCAGCGGAAAGGTACTGCCTGAATTCCTTAAGCCTCCTGAAGTCATTCTCGGGAATGAAGCTCAGCAGGACATCGCCTTCATTAAGCTGCCTGCCGATTATAACTTTCTCCAGGGAAACAGCCACCTGCTTCCCTTTCCCTGCTGTTGTAACATTCTCCTTTTCCAGCTGGATTTCCTTCACTGTCGTCAATGGCTTGCCAAGTTCATCGGCGGGTGCAGTTGCCTTCATGAGCTGCGCATCAACAGCCAGTACCCCTGAAAGCACCTCAACACCAACAATGGCAGGATTGCTCTGCCGGAACACATAGCCCCTTAACAGCTGGAGTTTGCAAGGCTTTGCAAGCCTTTCAAGGGATTTTGACTCCAAGCGAAGCTTCTCACCCTGCTGCCACGCAAGGAACTCGTCCATGATTGAATAAATGATGTTGCCGGTGATTATTTTGACTGAAGGGGGAACTGAACTGCCTATATCGCTGCTGAGGCTGACGTTGAAGCCGAGGATTGCCACATTAAGCGGGCTGCTTTCAACATTTGATTCAGCATCGGCAATATCCTTCCTGGAGATTTCGCCTATTGACACGGCCTTCACGCTGACACCCTTCTCATGCAGCAGCTTCATCAGGGCTTCCAGGGAGCCAAGGGTGTCTGCCTTGATAACAATTCCGGAATCATCAGCGGCAAGGCTGAATTCCTCAATTTCTTTTTGCACCAGGGCCTTAGCCGACTCAAGCGTGACTGCACCGGAAACAGAAACAACAGGCATGCCTGCAACAGCACTCTCAACGCCAGAGCCGACAATCTTGACGCCGGTTGCTGCCACAATCCTGCCAACCTGCACGAATTTCGCCTTCCTATCACGCATCTCGGAAAGCGGCTGGGGCTCAAGCAGGGCCTTGACTTTTGTGACAACAGGGCCTTCCAAGCCGCCAATAACAATAGCGTCATTCTTCTGCAAAGAGCCGTCGTAAACTATGACATCAACAGTAGCGCCAAGGCCCTTTTCCTGCTTCACCTCAAGCACAGTCCCTTTTGCAGCAGAGTCAGGGGTGAAGTTAAGCTCGGTCTCCAAAAAGCGCTGGGCCAGGCCGCTTATGACGACCAGCAGCTCCGGAATGCCATCTCCGGACTTTGCAGAGCAGGGGATGACAGCAATCTGCTTCCTGTAGTCGGAAACGCGGTCAAACCTGTCCGAATCAAATCCCAGCTCGGCAAACTTCCCAACAAGGTTGTAAAGGCGCTTGTCAATCTCATCCTGGACTGCCTGCTGCTGCTTTGAAACCTTGGCGAGAAGAAGCTCGTTACCACTGCCATCGCCGCTTAAATCCGCCCTCCAGCCGGGAACAAGGTCCAGCTTATTTGCCGCAACAATAAACGGCGTCTTGTAATTCTTAAGAATGTCAAGAGCCTCAAGCGTCTGAGGCATGAAGCCCTCATTAATGTCAATTACAAGGATTGCGATGTCAGCAAGCACACCACCCCTCTTCCTCAGAGAAACAAATGCGGCATGGCCAGGCGTATCAATCAGAAGAAGGCCGGGGATTGTCAGGCTGAGCTTCAGCTGCTGGAGAAGAGGGCCGCACAGCTTCTTGATGACAGAAACAGGCACTATTGAAGCGCCAATGGACTGGGTAATCTGGCCAGGCTCTGACTGCACAAAGGAAGTTCCCCTGATCTTGTCAAGGATGCTGCTCTTGCCGTGGTCAACGTGGCCGAGGACAGTGCAGATGACGGAGCGCAAATGTTTCTCGCTGCTTGCTGATTCTTGAGGTGGCGGCATTTTTGCATCATCGCAGAAGAGGACAACTCAGAGCATATTTAAAGATTCCCATAGAACATGGAACGATACATTAAACGCCTTAACGCGGCAGCACCTTTATTAAACGGATTATTTTACGGCTTTAGCATGGCAAGCGGATACAATACGATTATAGAAGGAAAGGCAAGGATAGCTGTGCCGAGATACAGGGGGAAGGATGTATCAAGCAGGATGCCGGTATTCTACAATCCTGTCATGAAGTCAAACAGGGACATCACGCTTCTTCTCATGGCTGTTGCAGCCAAGCTTTACGGCATGAAAAAATGGAGGATAGCAGACCCGTTTGCTGCTACGGGAATAAGGGGAATAAGGATGCTGCGTGAGCTGGGCAGGGGCAGCATTGAAATGCTGAAAATGAACGATTATTCTGCAGCTGCTGTGGCGCTGATTAAAAAGAACCTGAAGCTGAACAAGATAAAAACAGGAAATATTGCTGTTGAAAACACAGAAGCGAACAAGTTCCTGCTTAACAACAAGGGCTTTAACTACGTTGACATAGACCCGTTCGGCTACCCTGGCATATTCCTGGACGCGGCCGTGAAGAAAACAGGCTATAAGGGGATACTGGCTGTGACTGCTACTGATACCAGCGCCCTCGCCGGAACAGCTGTTGCTGCCGGAATGAGGAAATACCTTGCAACTCCCCTGAAAAACAGCTTCATGCACGAGACAGGAATCAGGGTGCTCATACGGCTGGTGCAGCTGGTTGGAGCGATGCACGAAAAGGCGCTGCTGCCGGTGTTCAGCTACTACAAGGAGCACTACATACGGGCATTCTTCATGTGCAGGACAGGAGCGCATAGGGTTGACGAGCTGCTTGGGAAGCACAAGGAGCTTCTCTACTGCAACAGCTGCTGTGAAAAAAGGATAAAGCAGCAAAATGACGATGAAAAATGCGGATGCGGGAAACAAATGGCGAAGGCAGGACCTTTATGGGCTGGAAATCTGTTTGACAAACGCTTGGCTTCTGAAATGGCTGCGGCTGCTGGAAAGAATGATAATGTTGACGAGAAGACCAAGACATTCCTCAAAGTTGTAGCTGGAGAGGCCGCTAATGAGGACAAATGCGGCATCGGGTTTTATGCAATAGAAGACATCTGCGAGAAGCACGGGATTGGCCAGCAGCCGAAGACTGCCGAAATGATTAAGAGGCTCAGGCAGAAGGGCTACTCTGCATCAGCAACGCACTGCACGACAACTGGCGTAAAAACGAACGCAACCTTGGCGGCTGTTGTGGCTGCAACGCAACAAAAAGGTTTATAAGACAGCTTTGCGGTGTTGGAAGAATAAATGAAAAAGGGGCAAAAATGAAGGCAGGGCATGTAATAATCCTAACCGCAATCATTGTTTCAGTGATAGGAACGTTCTTTGCCGCAAATACAATAAGCGGCTTTACCGTAGCCAAAGAGAGCTTTGCCAAAGCAGAATTCGCATCAGTCACAGGCAAAGCCATTGACTCCGGAGTTCCAGGGGCAAAACAAGTGCAAGGCCTGCAGGCAGCGATGAGCGCCCTGCTCTTCGGGCTGGTTTCAATAGCAGCGCTTGTCATCGTGGCGAGGGTAGGGCAGAACACTTACGCAGAGATACAACAGAGGAACATACCAAAAATAACAGATGCCGTAAAAAAAGCAGAGGACGCGATACAGGCAGGGAAGCCTACTGATGCTTACGCCCTTTACGGCATAATAAAGCAGCAGTACAGCCAGCTGAAGCAGGAAGAAAAGGCAGAGCACTACAAGCGGATAATAAACCTGCACAGGCAGCTCAGCAGGCAGGCAGCAATACTGGAAGCGCAAGGCCTCACCGACAAGTACGTGAAAGGCACGATAACAGAAGGAGAGTTTGAAAGGCTGAAACAGTTGATAATAAGCCAGTAAGCAAGACCGGTGCTGTTTTTAGCTTGCCATTACAAAGTTATTTAAAAGCCAGGAAAAAACCTTGAGTCATGGCAAGCCTGCTTTACGTGTGCCAACAAAACAATAACCGGAGCCCTATGGCTGAGGTTATTACAAAAGAGAAGCTAATCAAGCTAGGTTTATCCGATGTGGTAGTAAGCTCCGCAGGCGTTGACCAAACCCAGCTTACTGGAATGGTTTTTGAGACGGAACAGGCGCTGGTAAGGATGGGATACTACCCAGGCAGCCATACGCCAATGGCAATCCCTAAAAATTCACAGGAAGCTGCAGAGTTTCTAAAGCCTTACGATATAATCCTATGCATGAAAAATGCGCAGGTGAAAGAGGTCGTGAGAAGAGTCCCCAGCATAGAATCAAAAGTAAGCACGCTTCATCAATTCGCCGGCCTTTCTAGTGAAGATGTTGAAGACCCGAACGACATACTAAGAGCCACAAGGGCATACCCACTTTTAATGTGTTCACCGTATGCTGCTCGGAAATTAGCTCTACACGTATTTGGATACGCCGATCGCAGAGACACCAGAATAGCCCTTGACGTCCATGAACGAGTTGCGAAAAAAATTGAAAATCTGGCAGATTACATAATTAATGCCCTGATAGAAAAAGGCATAGCCACACTTCTGACTCCGGCATAAACGCTTAGCCAACCGCCCTTCTTACATCGGTAACCTGCACGCTGTTGACTCCCTGGATGGCTGCCACCTTTGCCTCAAGCTGTTCAGTATCGCCAATGCTCTCGTTCATGGCAAACATGAAGACAACTGCTTTTAGGCCGAATGCTATTGGCTCCAGCTCAACCTTGCCAATAGTGCCGCCAAACTCTGCAATCATCCCTGAGGCGGCTAACTTGATGGAATCAAGGTCCTCTTCAGGAGAAGAAGGCATGATTTTGAGCGTAACAATAACAGTTGCCATTTTAGTTTTACTTCAGTTAGGGCCTGAGAAGCTGCACTCCTGGCAGGTGTAGCGGACAGCGTTTGCACGGCAGCTTGCGCACCTGACAAACTCAACCTTCCCGCAACCCGGGCAGCTGAAACTCGCAGTGCCCCTCTCATTCGTCACCTGCTTCTATCGTTTGAACAAAGTTTTACAAGCGCCGAAACCTTTAAATAAGTGAGCTCACTTATTTGTTCTATGACGAATATAACGCTATCGATTGAAGACCCCGTATACAAGCGGATGCGCAAGCATTCTGAAATAAAATGGAGCGAATTCGTGCGCAAAGCCATAAAGGAAAGGCTAGACCAGCTTGACACGCTTGAGGACAACCCTGCAAAGGAAAGCATCCTAACGATGCTCGCTTCAGAAGAAGTTCTTAAGAGGGAATGGGACAACAAGGCAGACGAAAGGTGGGATGATGTATGAACAGAAGGATGTAGTCCTAATACCCTTTCCGTACTCCGACCTTACAGGCTCAAAGCAGAGGCCTGCCCTCATAATCTCCAACGAACTCATCAACAAAACGCAAGACAGGATATGCTGCCTCATCACAAGCCAGCAGCCTCAGGACGGCATCCCCATAGAAACAGGCTGCTTTGAGTCAGGCAGGCTGCCTTTCAAAAGCTGGGTAAAACCGCACAGGCTGTTTACGATTCATGAAAAGATAATAAGAAAGAAGCTTTCCACGATAAACGACTCATTCCACGATAAAATAGCTGCCAAGGTTAGCGAATACATAAAAAGAAGGCAAAATCAAAAGTATTAAATACCGGCAAAGCGGGAACTGCCACTGGGAAAAAGGGGGAACATAATGGGCTTATTTGGGTTTTTAAAGAAGAAAGGCGAGACTATACAGCTCCCGCCTGAAGAGCCGGAATTCTTGAAAGAAGTAGACCTGTCAGCTTCAGGAGCAGCCCAAGGCGTCAGGGAGGAGGTAGAGCCTGAGCTTGCACTATGGCTCAGCAACGGCACCGCAGCAACAGGGCTCAAGGAGCTTGCATCTGCGCTGAGAAAAATGAAAGCCAGCGACTACAAGGAGCACGTGAACCCTGAACGGAACGAGATAGCAGAGTGGGTGCAGGAGATACTGAACGATTCCGGGCTTGCAAGAAAGCTGAGGAAGGCAAAGGGCAAGATGCAGGCAGCGAAGGCTATTGAAAAGGAAATAAAGGCGCTGAAATCAGCGAAGAAAATAGCTGCAAAAGCGAAGAAACCAATGCCAGCGAAAAAACTGAAGGAAGAGCCGAAACTGCAACTGCAGGAAACTCCTGAGCTTCCCGAAATGGGAGAAAAACTGCAGAACATCAAGCTGCCTTACGATTCCTTTGAAGAAAAGATTCATGCAACTGGGAAGAAGCGCGGGCTTTTCTCAAGGCTGTTCGGAAAGAAGCCAAAGGAGGAAGTGCTGGAACAGCTTCAGGAGGACATGCCAATCCTGCCTGAGATTACTGAACTGCCAGAAATGCAAATCGGCAGCAGCCGATTGCACATTCCGCATAGCGGAATTGTTCCAGAGCCACTGGAAGAACTCAAAGCAGCGAAAGCAATGAAGGACATTACTAAAAAGCTTACCAAAAAAGCGGCAAGGATAGCAGCAAGGAAGGCAGAGAAAGAACTGAAGGAATTGCCGCAGCTGAACCCAAGCGAAGAACTGCATGAAGAGCTCCAAACCCCGATAGAAATTCCTCGGATAGAGGACTTCCAGACTGCCGGGCAGCTTGAGCCACTCACAGAAGAAGCCACTGAAACAAAGAAGGAAAGAAAGGGCTTCCTTGGATTCCTGTTCAAGCGAAAGGAAAGCGCGGCTGAAGAACAGCCAACAGAGTTTGCAGCCCTGCCGCAGTTGCCTGAGGAACTTAATCAGGATAAGCCAGAACTGCCCGCCCAAAAAGAAGCTGCAGAATTTGAGCCAGAGCCGCACCACGCAAAGTGGGAGGAAACGCCAGCACCTGCTGGATTGCCTGAGGAAACCATGAGTGAAGAAACTGAAGAGCTTGAGCCGGAAATTACGGCCACTGCAAGCAGAAGTGGCAAAACAAAAGGACGGGCACGGCAACCTGAGGAATACGATGACCTTAAAATGATCCGGCAGGACCAGGAGCTTGAAAGGACTGAAAAAGAGCTCACGAGGCAGGAAGAAGAGCTGAACAACAGAAGGCTTGAGCTCACAAGAAAAAGGTACGAGCTGATAAAGCAGAAAGGCGAGCTTGAGAGCAAAAAGTTTGAGGAATTCATAAGAAAGCACAAAAGCAGGAATGAAAAAGAAGAAGCAATCGTCAGGGATGAACTGTTCATGCAGGAAAGCACGGCAGCTATGCCTGATTTCGGCAGCAGGGGCAACGAGCCAACAGGCACATTGAGGGGCATGCCGGACTTCAGGCTTTCAGCAGCGTACGGAAAGGAAAGGCTTGAGGAGCTTCTTGAAGAGGCAAAGCAGCACATACGCCAGAACAACATGGAGGAAGCCCAGAACGCGCTTCATGAAGTGCAGTCTGTCTTTGACACGGTCTACATGACAAACAACGAGAAGAAGCAGATAGAATACGAGATTCTGGAAGTGGAAGCTGATTTGAAACTGGCTTCGCTAAAGTGACTCCACCGTTTTCTCCTCATCAACTCCAAAGCATTTGCCAATGAACTGTTCAACAACAAAGATGTTTGTCAGGCAATGGTCGGTTATCTCTGACGTGAGGATTTTGCTTTTTCCTGCGATAGCCATGAAAGGAATGAGCTGGTCAGCAAGGTAATGGTCAACGCACGCTCCGGAACTGATTTCTTTTACCAACGCGGATGCTGCCTCCTGCCCGACAACTTCAGCCATTTTGCCACGCTCGCCAAGCGAGTCGCTGCCCAGAATTATTGGATGGACCTGGTCGGGCTCTTCCTTGCCAGCTGCAGCAAAGTGCGCGAAGAGGCTTATGCCCGAGCCTGTTGACAGCGAGTTTGAATATTCCTGCCGGATTATGATTGGACAGCTGATGCCCTGCTTTTGCAGCTGCTGCGAAACAGAAAGCTTTGCAGAATGCGCCTGCCTTTCAGCCACTTCTGCAGGCTTCAAATCTGCCGAAGCGTGGGAAACTCCGGATATTTTCAGGAGCTTTCCCCTTTCGGTGAGGTTAATCTTTGGCAATTGCTGCTGCAATTCTGCGCGTAAATCAGTGAACGTATCAAAGTCGTTGAGGTGAAACGCCGGCTTTATCTCCAGCTCCACCCTACCGTTGCCTTTTGGAAAGTAGCCGCGCTGGAGAAGAGAAAAATCAAGTTTGCCAAAGCTGCCAAGATGAGGCAGGAACACGCTGCGAAAATAGTCAACAGGCTGGCTATGGCTGACATCAGTGCCGCCGGTAAGCTTAAGGCGCACCTTTCCTGGGGCGAACATGGCAGGAAGCAGGAGCGCCTGCAGCAGCAGGGTAACAGAGCCGGCAGTGCCAATGTCAACGCTTAGAGTCCTGGACTGCGGCTTTCCAGGGAAGAACTTAACGGCTGTTGAGCCAACAGCAGCCCCTTCTGAGGAAGCATTGCACAGTTCCTCCAAAGCCTTAATGCATGCAAGGTGCTGCGGCTGAAGGCCGGGGTTAGGGCGGCCCTTCCTTATGTTAACAATCTCAAAAGGCTGCAGCGTCAATGAGGAGAAAGCAAGGGCTGTCCTGAGCACCTGCCCGCCACCTTCCAAGTGGCCGCCGTCTATAGTAATCATGCGCCTGAAGCTGAGGCTGCAACTTTATATAGTTGTTGCCGCAAAAAGGAAGCTTTAAATACGCGGCAAGAGCAGCAGGAGCAAAAGGGGATAAGATGATAAGGTACATTCTGTTCAACGAGAAGGGCTCGGTCAAGAAAAGCTCAAGGCCCGACTACCCCTCCCTTGGAAAGGGCGAGTACCTTCTAGTCTTCTTAAGCAAGCCGGGCAAGGAGGAGATTGACAAGGTTTCCTCTGACTTCGGGTTTGACAGGAAGCCGCTGACGAACCTCGCAAAGGAAACACACTCAAGAAGATACATAACACTGCCCTTCCAGTTCGCCATGAAGTCGGTTTACCTGGAAAACGGCAAGATAGAATTCTCAAACCTGCTATTCGTGCTCACGAACAAGTGCCTCATAGTCGCGTCGCCAAAGCACTCAAGCTACTATGACGGGCTTGTTGACAACCTGTACGAGGAATTCAGGAAGTCAAAGGTAAGGGGCGTTGCGCACATATTCTGCAACTTCCTGCAGGAGGACGTTGACGAGAACTATGAAGTCCTCGGAAAGATAGAAGAGCAGATAAAAGAGATAGAGTTCAAGGCTGCGGTATTTGAAAAAGACGCCAAGGTAAAGGTGGACGACATAATTTACATTAAATCCCAGCTCTACAAGCTAAGCAGGCAGTTCTGGGCAACAACAAGGGTAATCTCCCTCATAAGGATGGGTGTAGCCCACATCCCACTTGAGCCGGAAAGCACAAGGCTGCTGGGCGACATACATGAAACATTCCTCCACCAGGTGGATGTAGCTGCAGCCCAAAAGGAAATGCTGAGCGACACGCTGACTGTCTACGCAACAGGCGTCAACAACAGGCTGGCGATAATTTCAAACGACCTTAACCTGGTAATGAAAAGGCTGGCCGCCTACGGCCTGATACTACTCATACCAACACTCATTTCAGGCATTTTCGGCATGAACTTCCAGCTGCCGCTTGAGCAGCACTCCTGGGGCTTTTACGCCGTCACCGGCACCATGCTCGCCATAATGGTAACCATACTATTGTACGCAAAGAAGAACGACTGGCTGTGAAACATAAAAAAGAAGCCCTAACAGTTAGTGCTGCTGTCGCACTTGCACTTATCTTTCTGGCCAGCGGCTGTGCTCAGGAGAAGAAGGAAATCCAGAAAAGCAGCAACAAGCTTATCATTGCCAACCCCCTTGACTTGTCCCAGATAAAACAGATTTCCAAATTCAGAAGCTGTGTTGGGCATGACTACAGCGGCCGCAACAACAATGGAGAAAGGGAAACACTCAGGTCCATGAAGCACTATGTTGAGCCCCTCCAGAAATTGCGCACCGGGAACACAGTGAAAATTTTCGCCCCTTTTGATGGAAAGGTAAGGGAGCTGCTTGAATCCCCTCCTGGAAAACAAATGTACATTTCAGCAAATGCCGCGCCTTCGTGGAACTTTATCTTCTTCCACATCAGCCCGCTGCCTGAAGTCAGGCAGGGAAGCTCTGTCAAGGCAGGGCAGCTGGTCGGCTACGCCTCTAAGGACATTCACAATTTTGACATCGGCCTGAAGCAGTTCGGCTTCAGAGGGCAGGTACTTAACTCGCCATTCCTGCACATGACAGCATCTGTGCTTGACGAATACGCTGCCAAGGGAGTAAACCGTGAAAACATCATCATCCCAAAATCAGAAAGGGACGCTGAGCCGTGTCCTGTTAAAGGAACCAGCAATGGAGATGCCAGTTTTTTACCTGGCAGCCGCGACGATGATTATGTGAAGCTCGAATAGCCAAGCAGGGCAATACCTATTTAAACGCCGAAGTTATTCTTAGTAGCTGAATGAGGGAGCTTTTGATAGTTGGGGTGGACCCTGGCACAACAACAGGGTATGCTGTGCTGGGCACAAGCGGGAAAGTCCTCAGTATGAGGTCGTCAAAGCAGCTTGGCCTGAACAGCATTGTTGAGGAAATCGTGCAGCTCGGGAGCATCCTTGCCATAGGCACAGACAGGCAGAAATGCCCGCAGCTCATCGAGAAAATGGCAGCCATGACAGGCGCAAAAGTAATACAGCCGGGCTATGACCTGACAGTGGCCGAGAAGGAAGGCCTGGCATCAGGGGTTTCCGGGAACCAGCACGAGAAGGACTCACTCGCGGCAGCGCTCTACGCTTACAAAGAGCTTGAGCCCCTCCTGCTGCGGATAGAGAAAGCGCTTGCAAGCGAAGGCAAGCTGGAATTGCTCAGGGAAGTCACTCGCGTTGTGGTTATGGACGGCATAAACATCAAGGAAGCCCTGCGCAATGTTGAGCGGAAGATGGCTGAGAATACGCCTGCAACCGTGGCTACTGCACAAAAGGAAACCAGCATCAAAGAAACAAAAACAGACAAGCGCCTTGGCATACTGGAGAGGGAGAACGAAATACTAAGGGAGTATGTGGGCAAACTGCTCGGCAGAATAAGAAAGGCAGAGAAGGAAAGCAGCAGGCAGAAGGGCAGAGCCGTTTTGCGGGAAAAGCTGGACGAGAGGGAGAGAAACCACGCCGAGCTTCTGGCAAAGCTCCAAAGTGCGCTCAACGAAAAGGACAGGCAAATTGGCATGCTAAAGGCTGAAATGCGGCAGCTGGAGAAAATCGTGGCAGCAGGCAGCAGCACTGTGAAAAAGCTGGATACCCTTGGCTTTGAAGAGCTGCAGCAGAAGAACAGCTTCCTGAGGATTGGTGAAAATGACATCGTGCTTGTTGAAAACCCCGACAGCTTCAGCCAGAAAACGCTGGATTACCTGCGCGAGAGAAATGTCACGATATTAACTGGGAAAAGGATAAGCCCTGCAGTTGCCAAGATGCTCCACGATGCCGGGCTGACTGCCCTGCCTGCAGAAGGCATAATAACGCTTGAGGCAGGAAGCTTTGCAGCAGCAGACAGGGAAAGGCTGGAGCAGGCGAGGAAAAAGCTCGGCAGCAATGTCCTTGGGCTGATTGAGGACTACAAGGAGGAAAGGAGGATAGAGCTGCAATGATGTGACCTTCTTTCACAAAGAATGTCACCGGAGAGGTGACATCCTTCGGCTCTAAGCCGAAGTAAGGTCAATCAAGAAAACTGTGATAAAAAATGATGAACGACGAGCTTAGAAAGGCGCTGCTTGCTGACAACTGCCTTGATGAAATAATCGGGCAGGACGCTGCAAAGAACCAGCTGAAGTCAGCGCTGCTTGCAGAGCGGAATGCCATAATCATAGGGCCGCCAGGCATAGGGAAGACAACCCTGGCGAAGAACGTGGCAAAGCTACTGCCTGAGACAACAGTGAATGACTGCGGGTTCAACTGCTCGCCAAGCGAGCCCGTATGCCCGGGCTGCAAGGAGGCAGAAAAAGGCAGGATTGGAAAAAAGAAAAGCAAAGGAATACAGCGCTTCATAAGGCTGCAGGGCTCTCCTGACCTGACAGCAGAAGACCTCCTGGGCGATATAGACCCGATAAAGGCGCTCAAGTTCGGGCCGACATCGCTTGAGGCATTCACACCGGGAAAGATATTCAAGGCAAACAACGGAGTGCTGTTCTTTGACGAGCTAAACAGGTGCCCACAGCGGCTCCAGAATGCACTGCTGCAGGCGCTTGAGGAGAAAAAGGTCACGCTAGGAAGCTACACCATGGACTTTGACATTGACTTCATCTTCATAGGAACGCTGAACCCGCAGGACTCCAGCACGGAAAAGCTCTCGGATGTCTTCCTTGACAGGTTTGACCTCGTTTACATGACCTACCCCGAAAGCCATGAAATTGAAAGGCAGATAGTCCTTGCAAAAGGCAAGAAAATGGGGCAGGCAGAATTTCCGGGGCAGCTGCTTGACTTCTGCGTTGCATTCGTAAGGGCCCTGAGGGAGAACAGGAAGCTTGAGAAGCTGCCGAGCGTCAGGGCAACCCTTGGCCTGTACGAAAGGGCACAGTCAAACGCGCTGATAAGGAGGCACAGAACTGTTGAGCAGGAAGACGTGAAGGACGCAATAATCTCAGTGCTGGCACATAGGATAGGGCTCAAGCCCTCTGCACGGTATGTGCTGGGGCCTGAAGAGTTCATCAAGGAAGAGCTTGAGGATTTCGTGCTGCAGGAGCAACACAACAAGGGTGATGGCCGGTAGCTCAAGGCCAACAGAGTTCTCAGTCATAGACGAGCTGTCCGGCAAGCTGAAATCAGACCCTGAAGAAAAAAGGCTGATGAAAACAATCCTTGAAGACGACAAGGAGGCAATAGACGACGCACACCTGATACTGGAAGCAATAAACCAGGGCCTTGGCGCACTAACGCCAGACATCCTGTTTGAGCAGCTCGTGAAAAACTTCAAAATGACAAAGCAGATTGTTGGCGAGACAATCATCAGGGCACTCACAGGGTATGAGCCGGAACAGGTTGAACGAAACCTGAACATACCGGAATTCAGGCAGGAAATAAAGGAAAAGATAAGGCAGAAGCTGCAGCAGCTGAGAAAGGAAAAGCTCGTGGATGCAGAGCACCAGCTCACTGAAAAAGCCATGAAGCTGGCAGCCCTGATGCTTTATACAGAAGAGCTTGACAGCCTCAAGGCAAAAGGCTACGGGGAAAAAGACAGGAAAAGGGCAGCCAGCTACGGCGAAGCTGAAGCCACAAGGCCCTACAGCAGGGAAAGGTACAGGGACATAGCACTGAGAAGAACAATAAAAAGGGCAATGAAAAGGCAGCACAAAACCGTTGAAAAAAGGGACCTTGAAAGCTTTGAGCGCGAATCAAAAGGGAAGAACACGATAATCTACGCCCTGGACGCGTCAGGCAGCATGAAGGGGAAAAAGCTTGAGCAGTGCAAGAAAGCAGGCATCGCGCTGGCCTACAAGGCAATAGACGGCGGCGATTCTGTCGGCATTGTGGTGTTCGGCAAGCAGGTCAGGCAGGAGGTAAAGCCGACAAGGGACTTCCACCTCCTTATGCAGGAAATAGCCAGGATAAGGGCGCTTGAACAAACTGACATAGCTTCCACCATAAGAAAGGCAGAAGAACTGTTCGCAGGAGCCGGGCAGGACTCCAAAAAGCACCTAATACTCATAACGGACATACTGCCAACAGCAGGGAATGAGCCCGAAAAAAGCACGCTGGAAGCTGCCTCAGACATAGCGGCAGAAGGGGTAACTGTCTCAGTCATAGGCATAAGCCCTGAAGAGGAAGGGCAAAAGCTGGCTGAAAAGATTGTTGAGATAGGAAAAGGGCGGTTCCTCGTGGCAAGGAACATTGAAGACGTGGACATGCTGGTGCTTGAGGATTATTACGCAACAATCGCATAAAGGAGTCCGGCCAGCTACAAACCATTTCTAATTTTAGCCGGTTTTTTATTGAGTTTAACATCGGCATTAACCGAAGTCGCCGAAGGCGATTTGGACGGAGCGAGGTGCAACCGAGCGTAGTCGGTTAATGCCTGTTATGCTCTCTGACTGAAGGGAGGACGAAATTTTAGTGCAACGTTCCCGAAGGGAAAAATTTCGAGTTGCGAGTCCGCCGAAAATTAAAAGAATTAATTACCTTGCCAAAGAGAGTTGCCGTTGTTACCGTAGTTTTTTATAATTTGGTATAATTAAACCACATCATCATCAGGGACTGGAACGGGAACAAGTAGTTTACACTTTCCTGCGGTTCCTGCATTGTAAACGGTCCAGATTTCATATGAGGTGAGAGCACGGTTGAAAATTTCCAATTCATCCATTGTACCGTCTAAGTAATTGTCTCCACCGCAGCATGGGTTGCGTCCGATAGATAGTGGAGCCACTGCGTTTAACACTGTATTATATGGAACTGACTGACTTTTGTCTAGCTGGCCGTCAATGTACAGCCGTGCAACATGATTATTTAGATCTAATGTGACTGCAACGTGATGCCATGTATTTTGCGCCAGACTGCTGGCAGATGTTATCATTGTAATTCCTGCTGGGTTACGAATCCAAAAAGAAACCTTCGCTGATTGGTCAACGAAAAGTACATAGCCGCCATTTCCCAACGCTAAAGAAGTGCCTTTCAATACTATAAAATGAGGCGCATTTGTTGTGGGAAACGAATCAAATTTGACCCACGTATCAATCGTTAACTCATTCACCACATCAAAATCGGCGTTATGGGGAACCTCGATATAATCATTGGACCCATCAAAATCACCTGCAGTGTCTACTTTTCCATTCACACCTAGTGTAACACCCTGTACTGTCCCATCGTTGCTGCCTGTCAAGTCATTTGCGGTTGGACTGCCTGCGCTGTCGTCCAGCGTCCACCAGCTCACCATATCAGAAGGCGGTGAAACGCATATATTTGGCTTGCATTTACCAGAGCTGCCTGCATTATAAATGGCTTGGATTTCTGACATGCTTAGAGCTCTATCATAAATCTCTACTTCATCAATTAGGCCTGTAAAAAAGCTTGCAAAACTCCCGCTGTTCCATGAAGCTCCTAAATTAATATCTCTGCCAGTAGCAAGTTGAGCGTTGCTTACCTGATTAGAACCCTGTAACACTCCATCAATGTAAAGCTTGAGTGTAGTTCCATCATACGTCATTGCAACATGGCGCCCCCAGCCAAGCCAACCAGGATAAGGAAGGCCAATAGTTGAAATAACAGGATTCCACGCAGTTCCATCGCCTATTGTTGTACCTATGCCGCCAGACGGCGTGATAAATATATACCAGCCTTCATGGTCTGCATGGATTGGAGAATTTTCAACTAGCATAACCCCGCTGCCGGTATTACCGGGCTGGCCTATTGGTCCTGACACCCAGAATTCAACTGTGATCTCGCTAGGTTCGAGGGTTGGAGAATATGGAATGCTGACATAATCCCCTGCGCCATCAAAACCAAAAGCATCGCCAACCCGCCCGCTTGCAAAACCAGCGTCATCGTGCAGTATTGCGTTGTTATTGCCAACGAGATCTTCTGTGCTGTCGCCTGACCACCAACCGATTATACCAGCAGGTGGCTGAACGCAAGCAGTTTGAAGTTGCTGTTCTATATTGCCTACAGCAAGCACAAGCTCTTCTACTGTATGAACATCGCCTTTGGTATCAAGAGCAGGCCCTCTCCACTTTACAGGAAACGCATCAAAAAAATTGTAACGCATTGTTTCTTGACCTGCACGGTCTAAGACAATTATCGAACCGGATTTTCTTTCTACCGTAGCGGGCAATGATTCTGGCTCACAAATAGTAATGTATCCGCCGGGATCCCTTATTGATCCTTTTCCATGATCAACATGACCTATAGGCGGGCCAGCTTCTCTCATCTTTTCTCCAGTATCTTTGTCAACTATCTTTGCTTTTTTTGGATCGGCCCTCTCTGAGGGTTCTTTTTTTATGTTATCATCGGCCTGCTGGCATTCTTTCATTATTTCCTTCACCCAGTCAGTAAGAGCAGGATCGCTGATAAAGCCATTTTTGAGGCGAATAACAATCATGTCATCGCCATCTTTAATCTCAATAATTTCAGTTTCTGATTCCAGTCCAGAAATTTCTTTGAAGCTGCCGACCACAACGCCATCAATCTCCAGGAGGTTGCTGTACCTGGCTGGACCGGGGCGTTTATGGGCGCCATCATTCTTTCCATTATCTGCCGGTAAGAAGTCTGTAAAGACGCAATTCATCACTGCTCTTACAGGAATTCCATCGTCATGACTCCTCGTTGCGTTTGCCACCGCCCTTAATGGTGTTCCATCGTCAAGAAAAAGCGTGAACCGCGGCGGATCGCAGCTTTCGATAACAGCTCTTAATAGTCCCGTGCCCCATGTGATCAATAAACTTGTTGGTGGTCTGTGCTTTTCTTGATCCACAAGCGCAAGTTTTTCTATCGCATCTGTATACTCCCTTACACTCTTTCCTTCTTCGTAGCGATCAAAAAACAAATCCATTTGAAGCCTATATGGCTCCCCACTTGTAAATTCGAGCGTCGGTGCATCTAAGCCTTGAATATCGTGGTGCTTCCTGGGTGTTGCTTTTGCTGCCTCTACCGGAGGATCAAAAAGAACATTTATACTTGCGACATCTATGAGCGCAGGCACGTCTCCATCGGCAAGGCTGAATGTCAGTGGAAAATAATCGCCTTGGGACCCTGTTTTTCGCACGGTTGCACTGGCCGGCAGGGCTATCAAAGCAAGCACTAAAAAACTTAAGACCAGAACGAGGATGTGTCTTTTCATAAGAGAATGTAATGTATTAAATTTTATAAAGCTTTCGGTGGCAACCTCGTTAGAGGCGGACTCGCAATTGAGCATAACATCGGAATTTAACGAAGTTTATTTTTCAGAGCGGAGGAATTTTGAGGCAACCCACACGTTGCAGAGCTGGGAATTTTTCAGAGCTGGCAAAAATTTGGGAAAAATCGGGAAAACGCTTGGCGATTTAGCTTTAGCGACAGAATTTTCCGTAAAATCCGTGTTAAAATCTTTTCCCGCTACGAAGTTCGGGAAAATTGCGACCGCAAAGTAATTTTTAGTGGCTCGTGTTCAATCAGGCGAACAAGGTGAGCAATCAAGAACATACATTAAGGGGGAACATTTCGTTTTAGTCGTTTCGTTCGTTAGTCATAGGGAGTTCCGTTATACTAGAACCATTCTATTTTTAGAATCTCTTGATATGCAGGCATCCAGAGTATTGAGAGAGGTGAAGTGAGAAGTAATCCTTAGTTCTTCAGCGTTATGTGGTTGCGAATGCGAGTGTTCTGGTTCGTAGATACTGTTGCCAGTAATCGCCCCACTAATCTGACCTTTTTCATTTATAAGGCCTCGAAACAAGCCACGACCGCACGTGCAGGCATAGAATTTTTTAAAACTTGGCGATGCGCCTAAGCAGTAAGCATAATTGTGGACACCGCCGGGAACCATTTCATTTGCTCCTACCTTGTTCCAGGTCTTTCCAGCATCAAATGTTTCTACGACATTTTCTCCGTGGTGGCCAACAATAAGATGATCAGCATCTTTGGGGTCAATCAGTATATTTGCGACAAGGATATCGGGATCTGACTGTGACATTGCGAGCCGATAAGTATATTTCAATTTTTCATCACCTAATGAATTGAAGTGTTTGCCTCCGTCAGTGCTCTTGTACACTCCTCCTCCTAAAGCAGATGCATAGACTATCGTTGGGTCTTTTGGATGAAAAATAATAGAGTAGACTGCAAAATTTCCAATTCCTTGCGCTCTGGTCCAGCTTTCTCCACCATCATAGGATTCCCAGAGTCCCTCACCAGAAGGTGTTTCGGCTGTTTCTGTTCCTATGCCAACAAGTATATGGTTAGAATCTGTCGGGTCTATGGCAATTGATTTTATGATTGCATCTTTACTTCCTGGTTTTGCTTTTACCAAGAAAGAGCTTTCTTCTTTTGAAACAGTACCGACTACAAATTGTTCGCTTCCAAGATACACCCTGGAAAAATCATGAGGGTCAGGAACAAGAGTAATAACACTTATATCAGTAGCTAAATTTTTGTAACCTTTACCTCCATTTTTTGACCAGTAAAAACCAAGCCTATCCCATGTACCGACATAAATCTCATTTTCATCATTTGGATTCACATGAACCTCTCTGGTAGCGATAGAAACTACCCCCTTATTGAAATCTTCAAATGAATTTCCATTATCTTTTGAAATATAGATGCCATTCCCGTTTGGGCTGACAAATATTTTATCCTTATAAGTAACTATTTCTCCAATCCAACCGGGAGGAAGCCCTTGTGATGCTAGCTCTGTAAATGTTTTCCCATCACTCGATACCCAGATTTTTGGATCAGGATTCCATGTTGCTGCATAAATATAATTTTCATCGGCACCGATGCCAGTAACTTCATCAAGCCCCTGAATCATCTCCCACCCCGAATCATCTAGAGTTCTTTGATAAAGCTTGCCGCCAAACCTAGAATTAAATTTAAGTTCTGCTCCAAGAAGATAAAGCTTATCTTTAAAATTAAAAAAACGAGCAGTCTTTAAATTATCAAGTCCTTGATTAGAGAAAGTCCATGAATTGCCCTTATCTTTTGAGATAAAAACTCCATCATCACGTGTAGCAAGATACATTGTTGAGCCCCAAAAATAGAGGTGATTAAAATCGTAATGCTTCTCAAAAGTATACTGTTTCTCCCAGTGTTCCCCCTGATCATGAGAGATTAAGAGCATACTCGTCTGGTCTGCAGTATGGCCTGGAACATAAATAGTTTTAGAATCAAACGGATCAAGAGCTAAAGTATGTGAGTTAAAATTATCAAGACCAATATCTCTTATCATTGCATCGCACATCCCACGCCAGCTCACTCCATTGTTTATAGTTTTGGCCACACAGGCAATCATTTCTGGAACGTAGGCGATTCCTTTGTGAAGAATCATTCTAATTACTATTCCGCCAAGCGGCCCGGATGTTTGTGTCCAACCAGGTGAATCTTCATCCGGCGGAAGATAGAATTCCAAATCATCTTTGTCTTCAACAACAGGTTCTAGATCTTCCGCTACTTCCTGTTGGACATCTTCAACAATGGGTTCTGGCACATTCTCTATAGGAACTTCTTGAGGCGCGCAGCCGCTACTCAGAATAACCAGAAAAACAGCACAAATTGCCAGCATCACTTCTTTTTTCATCATGAGCTACTATTTTCATAATGTTTAATAATGTTTCTGATACCTACGCCCCCTGCAAGAAGTATGGAAGATTGCATCCCCTCTGTGCCGCCTAATATAAGAAAGTTGCTGAAAGCTAAGATAAAATATTAGTCATCGTTACGGAACTCCCATCGTTCGATCGTTTAGAAAT
>JACPCV010000005.1 GCA_016184345.1 Candidatus Woesearchaeota archaeon
AAGTGTGTGAGTCAGGGATTTGCAACTCAGGAATATGCGCTCCCAAGCCAGACGTGTGTTTAGAGCCAGGAGCTGATGCTGATGGCGATGGGTATAAAGCAACGCTTTACAAAGGAAAAAGTTGCGGCCCCGACTGCGACGACAACAACGCTTTGGTTCATCCCGGGGCTGTTGACGTTTGCTGTAATGGCGTTGATGAGGACTGCAGCGGTGGGGATGCTGTTTGTCCGAAGGTGTGCGGCAACGGCATTGATGAAAATTGTAATGGCAAGGTTGATTAGAACTGTGTAGTCGTGATTACCTCACATGCTGCCCTTAATTAAGAAGTGGGTGCTTGCTTAGAAAGAACTTGAATGCCGGCGTTATGAAAATCTTCCTGCCGCCAATTTTCCTGACTTCTTCCTTGTCTGTAGAAACGATGCAGCCTTCCCTGACATCGAATTTGCCCATAAATGCAAGCAATCCATCAAGGCTTATTTTCCCGTACTTAATTTCAACCGGAACTACTTTCTTATTCACTAAAATGGCATCAACCTCGTTCTTATATGGGTCTCTCCAGAAGAATTCGGGCTTAATCTGGCTTATGACAAGCCATTCAAACACTTTTGACCGTGAAAAATCATCCTCCCTGAACGCCAGGTCCGCCGAGATTATGGTTGGATAATACTTTTTAAGCTTCCTTTCAGTTTTTCTTTTGTTTCTGGAGTAGTTGTACAGCTTTCTTACAAGGAATGATTGTTCAAGATACGCCAAGTAGTTTGAAACAGTTTGCCTCGAGATGCCCAGGTCCCTTGAAAGTGCAGAAATATCCATCAGCTGGCCGGGCTCTTCAGTAAGCAAGTTAACCAAAGCCCTGATGGCGGATAAGTCCTTAACCTTAAAAAGCGGGGCAATATCCCTGTAAATGACCTTCTCAAGAATGCTTTCGCTGAGGTATTTCCTAATAACTTCCCTCTCAGTTACGTTCACAAGCTCTGGAAAGCCTTGCGTGACAACAAACTCATCAAGCAGCCTCATAGCTTCCTTTTCAAATACGCTAACCGGCTCAATACGCACATCCTTAAAGCGCAGAAACTCGCCAAATGTCAAAGGTTCCACCTTAAACTCGAAAATTCTCCCCGCAAGGGTTTCCTTTGACCTTTTCCTGATGAACAAGGACTCTGAGCCAGACACAATTATCTTCATGCCTTTGCCAAAGGTATCATAAACGGTTTTAAGCTGGTTCTCCCAATTTTCCAGCTTCTGCACTTCATCAAGCAACAGCAAATACCTTCCTGTTCGCAAATCCCTTTCCACGAACGCCTCATACTCCTTCATTACATCCTTGAGCTTTGCATCACCAAACTCGTCAAAAGAGAAGTATAATATGTTCCTTGCCTCAAACCCGGCCTTTATTATGTCATCAGCTATTTTGAGCATGAGGGTTGTCTTCCCCACGCGCCTTAACCCCGTGAGTGCGATTATTTGAGGCGTCGGCATAAATTTCAGAATATCCCTGTACACGTCCCTATCCTTGAACTCAACACTCCATTGCCCTTTCCACCAGGGGTTAAAGTCCAGCAAAAAATCTTTAATCTGCGCCATAGTCACTTAACCTGAAATCGATTTTATGTTAGTTCTACTTAACACAGAATATTTAAATCTTTCGCTTTTCGCTGTTTCTCGCTTCAATAAATTGTTACTACTTAATGGTTAGAAATAGAAAGTTTTATATAGTGCAAAATCAGTGTGCTGGGCGATGTTACAGCATTACGGCATAAAAAAGCCCAGGTGGCTCACGCAAAAGGAAAGGCAAGATAGCCGCAGGCAGCGCGCTCCCCCGCTGGAGCAGAGGCTGGCAACAGCAGGGGCAGCTTCTTTAAACTTAACGCCCGCATATTATAATTCTGCGCCTGAAAAGCCTGGCGGACTTTCGTTAAGTGCGAGATTGGCGCTTTTTGGTGCAGGTTTGCTTTTTTTAGGCGGCGTTGGCTGTTCTGCTTCTGCTGCGCCTTCAGGCGAGCAGCAGTATGATGGCGCTGCAACGCTAACGCCCACAGATTCTGCTCAGTCCCCGCAGCCTACTCCGACTATTGACGTGTCTTACTATGCCCCTTGGCCTACCGCTACTCCGCCGCTCATAGCGTGGCCTACGGTTGCGCCACTACCTACACCTTCGCCCCAGCCTCCAGTGCCGACGCCTGTAAAGGCGTTTCCAATTCCAACGCTGGTGCCAACTCAGGTGCCGCCAACTCCAACACCCACTTTAAGCTTGGAGGAACGGGCAAGGAACGTGTTTGAGCAGTTCAACTTCGGCAACAGCAGCCAAGTGATTACCAGCTACGACACAGTAAAGCCTATAGTTGAGGCAGTGCTGCAAGGCACAGGGCTGAAATACGATAACATAGAAATCTACATCCAACCTAACGAAAAGTTCGCACCAAACTACTGTGATTCTTGGCAATTTTCAGATATACCGGCGTGCATTACTGATTTGAGTAACGATCTAAGGGATGCGGGACTCGCTTTCACAGTTGGCAACGTCGTCTGGGTGAAGGAAGGCAGGTTTTACCAAGTGATAGAATCATCGATTCGTGAGACTTTAATCTCAGTAGGACAGACCAACTATAATGCCAAAGCAGTTAATATCAAAGCAGTGAAGGTTCCCGAAGTTACAGGTATGTTAGGAGCGTCTTTTGCAAATATTACGCTGGCGGAAAAGTTTGGTTTTGACCCGTTCAACGACATTGCTGACACGCCTGATAGCAGAGCACGCCTTGGCGATTTTGCTTTTGGTAAATCCGAAACGGGATTTATAAAGAGGGCGTCTTGGCTTATTTTTGAGGATATGGGTTATCTTGACAGGAACAAGCCTGGTGTTATGATGACTGGGCAGCAGGCGTTGGAGGGGTATAAGCGCTTTGTAAGCATGCAGGATCCTGAAAAGTATTTAAATGACCTGTTAGCTAATAATGACTTGCAGAAAGATTCGGAATGGGTAAGGCGGGTTTTGCTGTTCAGGCTGAATCCGAACAAGCATCAGCCAACAGAATCTGATAGGGTAGCATTCTTTAACTCAGACTTTTATGGTGCTCCAATTGGCAAGCCTAATAGGTAATGATGTGCAGGCTGCTTGAATGATCGTGAGTTTTATGAGCTGCCGGCGGGTCGCCCGAACAGTTAAAACTTCTACAAAACAGCGAGTAAGAAAATGTGGTACTTGAAGAAACCGTATATTATAGTAGTGTGATGCTGCAATGAATCATGGCAAATCACTGAGGCCTTTGTACTTTGCATTGGCAGGCGTAGCTTTAGCTGGAAGCCTTGCATCTGTAGCGTGCGCAGCTCCGCCTGATAGCCATCCCACTCTTGAAGCAACTGTTGCCGCAAGCCCGACTCCGACTATTGACGTGTCTTATTACACTCCTGTTCCGGAAAGAAGCCCAACACCGGCCGTACCGTACCGGATACCGACGCCAGAACTGTTACCGACACGAACACCAACACCGACTCCAACTCGTACGCCTGCTTACACTCCAACACCAACTCCTACGCCTACTCCGGCAGATACGCCAACACCAGCATTTACGCCCAGCCCCACGCCTACCGCCACGCCATCCCTGCCTGTTGAAGTAGTTGCCAAGGCCACGCTGGAAGAGCTCATCAGAAGCAATAAGGTAGTGGATAATTATGAGGCTGTTAGGCCGATTGCTGAAGCTGTCATAGGCCCGAGAATGATTCCTAACTATGACAAGCTGAAAGTATCATTCCTTCCGCCTGCAGAGTTCAACCCGCGGTACTGTGGAACAGATGGAACTCCAACCTGCATTGGAAGTGAAAATTCTAGTCTCGCGTTCGCAGCAGGGCATGATGTTTTCGTTAGAAATGCCCGTCCCTACCAAGCAATAAATTCTACACTGCGCGAGATGCTGATAAGCTTCGCGTTCGATATGCCAGCCCTCCGGAACAATGGTGACGCTGCAGCACGGACTTTTATCGCGGAAATTTTGGGCAACTTGGGAAATGTTGCTGCTATGGCAACCTTGGCTGAAATGTTCGGCTATGACCCGCACTACAACATTGCAGACACTCCTGAGAACAGGGCATTCCTGAAGGACGCAGGATTTGCTACCATCGACGAGAGGAGGGCTGCGTGGCTTGTTCTTGAAGACATGGGCTTTCTTGACAGGAGCAAGCCTGAGCGAAGAATAACTGCAGAACAAGCCTGGAAAGCATATATGAGCTTCTATAGCCTTGAAGACCCTTACGGCTACGCGCAGAAGCTTTTCGCAAGCCACGACCGCGTAAAGGATTCAGAATGGGAAAGGCAGGTTTTGCAGTTCAGGCTTAAGCCTAACAAGCAGCCAACAGAACTTGACAGCATAATCCTCAAACAATACAACTTTTATTTCCCATAATACTGTATCAATATCAAAACATTTCGGGGTGGCAGCAGCAATGAATCTTGGCAAATCTGTGAAACCCTTGTACTTTACGTTGGCAGGTCACTTTTTGTCTTCTTCCTTGCAGGCAAACCTGCCAGGTAAGATTTTTTGCAGCAAATGTTTAAATACAACCTCTGCCAAAAGTGTTTTGTAGCAAGGTAAAAGAGGCCCAGTTTGGTGACGCTTAGGAAAGGCTTTTTAGTTGCGATGGTGGCTTTAGCTGCGCTGCTGTCGGGCCCTGCGGTTTTAGGCGCGGTTTCTCCTCCCGGTTCTTCAGGATGCCAGTTGCAAGGGGATCATTACAGTTGCGGCGGCAGCGGTTCTGGTGCTTTTATCTGTGATACTCACGGCGTTAATTCAGGCAATGGCGGCACTGGTATGTGTGATGATGCGTGCGGCGCTTCCTTGAGTTGTGATGGGAGAGCGCCGGGTTCTGCCACTGGCACTTGTAATCTGAACACAGGGCAGGTGCAGTACTGTAATGCTGATTGCCAAGTAACTGGCGGCAGTTGCTCGGGTTCGTGCGGCGCTTCTTTGAGTTGTGATGGGAGAGCTCCTGGTTCTGATTCAGGGTATTGTAATACTCTAACTCACAGGGAACAGTACTGTAGTTCTTCCTGCTTGCTTTATGATGCTGTTTGCGGGCCTTGGAGCTGTGGGGGTTCTGCGAGCTGTACTGGTTATGCTCCTGGAAGTGATCCTGGCTTTTGCTACAACCCCACTCACAAGAAGCAGACCTGCGGCAGCGCTTGCGAGCTTGTTACTGCTACAACCTGCACGAGCGGTGTGTGCGGGGCAGAGTGCAGCAGCGGCGACCTTGTAAGCACAGGCTGTCCTGCAGGGCAGAGAAAGAGCTGTGATACTTCAACTTGCAAGTGGGGAAGCTGTGAAGTTGCAGCTGGTGGCCTGTCTCCAACGTGCACCGATGAGACAGTCAAGGGCGGTTGTTCTGTAACTAAGCCGAAGTATTGTGACAACAGCCTTAGCCTTGTTAATAATTGCGGCGCTTGCGGTTGTCCTTCGGGGCAGGCTTGTCAGGCTGATGGGACATGTGGAGCTACTGCGCAGGTGTGTGCTCCTAATGCTGTTGTGAGCCACAGCTGCAGCAGTTGCGGGATTGCTTCTGAGACTGTGTGCAATGCTGATGGTACTGGGACTGGTTTAACGGCGTTTGTGGCTGATTCTTCCTGTACGGTAGGGTGTCCTTCTGCTGCGAGTTGTGCGGGTGTTGAGCTTGATGACAGTCAGGGGTGTTGTGTGGCTTCTGGTTTTGAGTGGGTGAAGAGTGGGGAGCGTGATGCTGGGGCTGCTCCTGCTGTTTTTACTGTTCCGAGTTGTGGTGTTCATGATTGGAAGAAGTCAGATTTGGGTGGTGTGGGTTCGCTGCTTGGAGGCAAGCTTGACGTTGCCAGCGTGGCTGCGCTTGGGAAGGCGTATTATGCTGTGTTGTCTACTGCTGTTGAGAATAAAGGTTTCACGACTGTGAGGGTTAGGAGGACCAGCACTGTTGGTAATTGCGCGCTTGGCTTTTGAACGGTGCTGTTTACGCTTATCAGGCTGATGCTTCTTCTCTTAGTGGCGGTTCAAAAGTTGGCAGTGCTTCTGTTGCTGTGAGTGGTAGTAGCATTGGCTTGTTTGATTTTTGGGTTGATAAGGATGGTGTGGAGTATGTTTATGTGAAGGATAATCGTGAGCAAGTGTTTGATGATGATGGCGACAGCCAGCTTTCTGGCTGTGGGGTGGGTAGTGGTGTTTATTCTTCTAAAAAGGGGTTGATTGCGCCTTGGCCGAGGATGGTTGTTGATTTTTATGGTTGCGCTGGCAGCTTCTGGGGCGGTCCTGTTATTGCCAGGGAGGGTGGGAAGAGCTATTACGTTTGGGGTGAGGAGGTGAATAACCGGAATTCTGTGCCGGATCCGCCTTTCGTTAGTGCTTACGTTGTCAGGGTTGCGGTGAAGGGCGGAGGGGCGTCCCAGCTTAATACTGTAGGGAGAGCAAATGGAATTAGCACAATTCATGAGGCGGTGGTTAAAGGCGGCCTTGGTGCTGCTGTTGTTAACGGCGTGGTTTATTACTCTTACATAGCTTCCAGTAGCCAAAGCAGCGGGGTTAACATTGCCACTTTTAACCCTGCGAACAGCGCTGACGGCGTTGCGTTCGGCAGCAGTATGAGCGGTTATGCTTCTGGTAGCACTAGGCTTGTGAGCAGGCAGTCCTGTGGCTGCTGTTGGTAGTGGCTTTGTTGTTGGCAGGCCGGGTTTTGCTCAGGTTTCCTGCAGCGGCGGTCAGGAGGAGTTGAGTCAGAAGGTTGCGAGCAAGAACGTGATTGACACTCAGTTTCAGGATAGCAAGGGTGAGAGGAAGGCAACAACCAAGCTTCTTCCGAATGAGGAGAGGTGTTTTGGTGATGATTTGAATGAGCAGTTTTTTGTGAGAACTAGGGATTGCAAGGTTGGAGCGTGTGCAAGCAGCTTGTTTGATAGGGTGTTGTGTGATAAGCAGAGTGATTGTGTTTATGCTGGGAAGTGTTACTCTGATGTTAAGTTGGTGGCGTCAACTTTTTTCAGTAATGATTTGGCTGGCGTGTGGGGTTCGAATTGGAAGAGTGAGGTAGGTGCTGATGTGCATGGTGATGGGAAGGTTGAGTTTTGTGATCCGGGGCAGTGGCAGAACCCGGCAGGGGCAGTGGCTGGAACAGTAACTGATTCCGCCACAGCCGCTTCAATTGGCGGGGCAGCGGTGAACTTGGTTGGAACGCCTCCGAACCAGGCAACGGCGTATTCGGCCACGACTGCAGCAGACGGAACTTACATGGTAAGCAGCGTTGATGCTTTTACTTATGATGTGACAGCGTCAAAGTCCGGCTACGTTGATGTTGTGAAGGCAAATCAGCCTGTGCAGCCTTTCCAGACGAATGTTGTTGATTTTCAGCTTTTGCTGGCGGCTGGGAATGTTGTTGGCACGGTCAGGAACTTTACTAATGAGCCGGTTGGGGGAGCAACAGTGAGGCTGCTTGGCACTGGTTTTGCAGCTGTGACCGCGGCAGATGGAACATACCTGATAAGGAACGTTCCGATTGGCGCGTATGATATTTCAGTAAGCAAGCCGGCTGATGGCTACAGTGATGCTACAGCGCTTGGCGTTGAGCTGGTATCCGGGGCAGTGACTGTTGACTTTACTATCCTGTTAAGTTTGGGAAGCTGTACGAATGACTGCACAAAGGCAGGCTCGAACATTTGTGATGCAAGCTGCAACGGTAAAGGCTCGTGCAAGTTCTACAGCGAAGAAACAAAGCAGGCTTGTGATGGCACTTTTGGCATCATTGGTCTGTCAGGGGGGAGGCAGGTTAGCTGCTGCAAGGGCCAGCCGTATACTCCAATTAAGGCTGATGTACCGGACAATAAGCCTTAGCCTAATACTATGATTATTTTTATAGCGGTTCTATAGGTCTTTTAGGAATGCTTTTATATGCGGCTGCCTTGCTTAGTTGCAAGGCGGCATGCAGAATAATGCTTCTGGAGCCCAAGTCGAGATACGCTCGACTGGGCTCAGTCAGCCGTAAAGCTGACTAGAGCCTCAACACCTCATGACCTTCTTAAAAAGAATGTCACCGGAAAGGTGACATCCTTCGGCTATTAGCCGAAGTAAGGTCAATCAAGAAACTATGCATGCCGCCTTAACTTTTTATATACGCTGTCTTTTCGGGTTGTGTGAGTCAACATGTGCGGAATAAGCGCTTACATTGGCAAGAAGGATGCAGCGGGTGTTGTTCTTGAGTGCCTGAAGAAGCTTGAGTACAGGGGCTATGACTCCTGGGGCATTGTTGCGCTGAGAGGCAGCACTGGCAGCAGCCCAGGCAGCTCGTTTTCCGTAATAAAGCGGATTGGCAAGATAGGCGGCGTAAACAGCAGCTACCTGAAGGAAGCCATAGGTGAGGACAGCCGCATTGCCATAGGCCACACCAGGTGGGCAACCCACGGCGGGGTAACAGAGCAGAACGCGCATCCCCACTTTGACTGCAAAAAGCAGTTTGCAGTAGCCCACAACGGCATTATTGAAAACTACCAGGAACTGAAGGAAGGCCTCCTGGCAAAAGGGCACATCTTCTCATCGCAAACGGATACAGAGATAATCCCGCACCTTATTGAAGAAGCGGCGACCACAGCAAAGGATTTTCCCGAAGCTGTAAGGGAGGCTTCCAAGCTGCTTAAGGGGAAATCAGCGTTTGTTGCAGTCAGCGCCTCGCTGAGCCAGATAGCGGTTGTAAGGAAGGGTTCTCCCCTGATTATAGGCGTGAATGAGGGCGATAACAGCGAGTTCTATGTTGCATCAGACATCAACGCATTCCTTGAATACACGAACAAGGTCATGTACCTTGATGACAATGAGCTGGCGGTTATTGATGGCGGAGTGAAATTTTTTAGCATTTCAACAGGCAACGAGGTTGCGAAGAGGGTTGTCCAGATAGACTGGCACCCGGGAACAGCCCACAAGGGCAGCTACAACCATTTCCTGATTAAGGAGATAATGGAGCAGAAGGACACGCTTGCCAAGGCAATAAACCAGGATGACGTGAAAATCCTGACTGTAGCTGAGCTGATAAAGAGCGCCTTCGGGACATTTTTTGTTGGCTGCGGCACAGCCGGCAAGGTCTGCATGGCAGGTGAGTACCTGTTTTCCAAAATAGCGCGGAAGCACGTCAATTCTGTTGTTGCATCGGAGTTCTCCAACTACCAGCACTACCTGACAAATAAGACGCTGATGGTTGCAATCTCGCAAAGCGGCGAGACAGCTGACGTCCTTGAGGCGATTGACACAGCCAAGTCAAAAGGAGTAAAGGTGATATCGCTGCTCAACGTGTTCGGCTCCACAATGATGAGGGTAAGCGATGACTTCTTCATGGTCAACGCCGGAGCTGAGCGTGCGGTAGTAAGCACAAAGGCAACCACAGCCCAGCTTGCCGTGCTGACCCTGCTTGCTTACGCTACGGCAGGCAAGCTGCAGGAGGGCAAGCTGCTCTTAATAAACGCTTCAGCAGCAGTCAATGACATGCTCAACCCGCGGTATGACGAGCACATAAGAAAGCTCGCTGGGCTTCTTGCAGTAAGGAAAGAGACCTTTATCATCGGCCGCGGCCTGAACTACCCGATTGCACTGGAAGCAGCAATAAAGCTGCAGGAAACATGTTACATGCACGCCCAGGGCTTTGCAGGCGGGGAGCTGAAGCACGGGCCGCTTGCGCTTATTGAAGAAGGCACGCCATGCATAGCCATCGTTGCGAATGACGAGACAAAAAGTGACATCATAAGCAACGCAATGGAGGTAAAATCCAGGGGCGGCTTTATAATCGGAATTTCCCCCCAGAACAATGAGGTGTTTGACTACTGGCTCAGGGTTCCAGATGCGGGCAACGCCAGCCCGATAGTCAACATAATACCTGTTCAGATACTCGCCTACCACCTCGCGGTTTTGAAAGGGTGCGACCCGGACTACCCCCGCAATCTGGCAAAAAGCGTGACGGTGAAGTAAAGTTTATATAGAAGTAGTTATACTTAGTTATACTGGGTGATAACATGCTGGAATGCGAAGGCGTAGCAAAGAAATGGGGCAATTCAATAGGGTTAATAATCCCGAAAGAAGTGGCTGAGAAAAGGGGGATAAAAGAGAACTCCAGAGTTCGTTTCGCCATACTGGAGAATACCGGCGTCGGGAGTAGGATTTTTGGCATCCTGAAAGACTGGAAAGAACCCACCAATAAAATAATCCGCGAAATGAGGAAGGACGGCTGGGATGAATAGCTACTTCTTCGACACCTATGCCATTATAGAAATGGTTAAAGGTAATCCGGCGTATGAACCATACAAAAAATCCTCAATTGTGATTTCCTCACTCAATCTTGTAGAGTGCCATTACCATATAACAAGAAAATTCGGGCTGCATTTAGCCAATCAGCTGCTGCAGGAGCTGTCGAACTGTGTAATAAGCTTCACGAATGAAGATGTTAAAGCCATGACGCAATTCAGAACTGCGAATATGAAGAAGGACTTGTCATTTCCTGATTGTCTTGGTTATGTATTAGCCATGAGAAACGGGCTGAAATTCCTGACCGGAGACGAAGGCTCCCGCAATATGCCGAATGTGGAGTTCGTGAAATGATAAAGGCGGTTATTTTCGACTGGGATGGCGTACTTGTTGACACAGAAGGTTGCTGGGTAACAGCCGACAAGAGAATGCTTGCTGAGCATGGCATTGGCTATGATGGCGGTAACAGGCACCTTCTCACAGGCAGAAGCCAAAAAGAAGGCGTGCAATTCTTCATAGAAAAATATGGCTTGCCCCTTGATGTTGAGAAAGCAATACGGCTTAGGTTAGCAAAGCTTAGGGAAATCTATGCTGCAGTTGGCAATGTGCTGATGCCTGGAGCGCTTGAACTAATAAAAAATGTCAAGACAAAGGGAGTAAAGCTTGCAATAGCTTCTGGCAGCAGCAAGGAAATACTTGAGTTCTTAGTTCGAAAGCAAGGCATTTACGACTACTTTGACTATGTTGTTTCAACTGATGCCGTCAAAAACGGCAAGCCTGCCCCGGATGTTTATCTTTTTGTTGCAAAAAAACTAGGAGTGCTGCCAGCTCACTGTATGGTGCTTGAGGATTCAGAAAGCGGAGTGAGGTCAGCCAAGGCAGCAGGTATGTACTGTATAGCGGTTCCAAACAGCTATACGAAAAGCCAGAATTTTTTAAAGGCAGACAAGATTATCAGCAGCTTGAAGGAATTAAGCTCGGAAGATTTTAAATGAGAAAGGCGTGAATAACGAAAACAATAAAAACAGTGCTGAATTCAGCAAAATTTATCTGAGGGGGATGAAAAATGGAAATCTTCATTGACACAGCCAACATTGATGAAATAAAACAGGCGAATGACTGGGGAATCCTTGACGGGGTAACAACCAACCCCAGCCTTGTTGCAAAGGAAAAGGACAAGGGCAAGGACTTCAAGGCAATAGTGAAAGAGATATGTGAGATAGTGCACGGCGATGTCTCTGCAGAGGTTGTCGCAGTTAAATATGAAGATATGCTTCATGAAGCAAGAATCCTCGCCAAAATCCACAAGAATGTGGTTGTCAAAATACCGCTCACACCAGATGGCCTGAAAGCGGTGAAGGCGCTTGCCAAGGAAGGCATAAGGGCTAACGTGACGCTGTGCTTCTCAGCAAACCAGGCGCTCCTTGCTGCTAAGGCCGGGGCATACATAATCAGCCCGTTCGTCGGAAGGCTTGATGACATCGGCCAGGATGGAGTGCAGCTGGTTGAGGAGATAAGGCAAATCTACGACAATTATGACTTCAAGACAAAAATACTCTTCGCTTCTGTCAGGCATGCTGACCATGTGAAGCAGGCAGCGCTGCTTGGGGCTGACATTGCAACAATCCCCTTCAAGGTGCTTGAGCAGCTGTACAGGCACCCTCTCACTGATGTTGGCCTGAAGCAGTTCCTTGACGACTGGGCAAAGCTGGGGCAACAGATAAAATAAAAATGGACAACTTCCCCGCGGAAGCGCAAAAAGTGGCTGTCGCTGCCGCCAAGGAAGCCGGGAAAATAATTCTAAATTATTATGAAGCCAACATGAAAGTCAGCACTAAACAGGGGAATCCGCGAAACCTCGTTACAGCCGCAGACAAAGAGGCAGATGCGCTTATAATCCGGGAAGCCGGAGGTACAGTAACAGACCCTGATGGCAGAGAATGGGAGCCTGAGTCAAAAGGAGTGATTGCAGCCAGCTCAGCGAAAATAGCTGAACAGCTGCTTGCAAAGGTCAAGGATGCCTTATGACGACGACAAAACTATTCGGCACAGACGGCATAAGGGGAACACCGGGCGAAGAGCCCCTCACTTCTGAAAGCATCAAGAGGATTGCTGGCGGCTTTGCAACTTTAATCAGGAAGATGGCAAATGGAAAAAAGAACCCGTCTGTCGTTTTAGGAAAAGATACAAGGGCATCATGCGCCATGATTGAGCAGGCAATTGTTTCAGGGCTTACTGATGTTGGCGTAGACGTCCAGCTGCTTGGAGTGCTTCCGACAGCGGCTGTCGCTTACCTTACAAGGCATCTGAAATCTGGCGGAGGGATAATGATTTCCGCAAGCCACAACCCTTCAGATGAAAATGGCATCAAGCTTTTCACGCAAACTGGTGAGAAGCTAAGCGAAAAGGAAGAGAGGTTTGTAGAGGATAATATTGGCACCAGGACAGAGAGAAGCCGCAAAGGCATTGTAATGACCGTGGCAAAAGCAGAAGCCGAGTACCTTGCCTTCCTGGCAGATTCCGCAGGAAAACCTAAGCTTAACGGCCTGAATGTTGCCATTGATGCCGCAAATGGCGCGGCTTACAAGGTGGCTGGCATTTTTACAGCCCTCGGAGCTGCAGCCACACTAATCAACAACAAGCCGGACGGCAACAACATCAACAAGGATTGCGGCGCACTGCATCCGCAGCAGCTGCAAAAGGAAGTTGTCGCAGCAAAGGCATCGTGCGGAATAGCTTTTGATGGTGACTCTGACAGGCTCATTATGGTGGACGAAAAAGGCAATTTAGCTGATGGTGACGCAATAATACTTGCCCTTGCCATGCACATGATGAAAAATGGCAGGCTTAGCAAGAACGAGGTTGTCGTCACAGAATACACTAATACAGCCTTTGATGACGAGCTTGCGCTGATTGGAGTAAAAACAGTCAGGGTGCAGAATGGGGATAAGTATGTCTACGCGGAAATGAGAAAGCACGGCTACAGCCTTGGCGGAGAGCAGTCCGGGCACATTATCATAGGAAACAATACCACAGGGGATGGCGTCCTTGCAGCCATTCATATGCTTGCGCTGCTAAAGGAGTATGGCTCGCCCTTTTCCAAGCTCACCGAATTCACCAAAAAACCGCAAGCCTTAATAAATGTGGAAGTGAAGGAGAAAAAAGAGCTAAGTACGCTGCCACTAACATCAGCCGCAATCGCCGAAGCAGAGAAGAGGCTGCAGCAGCTGAAAGGGCGCTCGCTCATAAGGTACTCAGGCACGCAAAACATGCTCAGGATAATGCTGGAAGGAAACAACAGGGAAGAAATACAAAAACTTGCTGAAGAAATAGCAGCAGCGGCTAAAAAAGAGCTGAACTAAAATGAAAGCAGTCGTACTTGCGGCAGGGAAATCAACGCGGCTCCATCCGCTTACTGTAAATAGGTCGAAGGTGATGCTGCCTGTTGCAAACACAACGATCCTCGAGTACAATTTACAGCAGCTGCAACAGACAAAGCTAATTGATGAAGTCGTGGTTATTGTTGGCTTTGGCAGCGAGGGAATAATGGCAAAATTCGGGAAAAGCTATGGGAAAATTAAGCTTGCCTATGCTTTCCAAACCGGGCAACTTGGAACTGGGCATGCGCTGCTGCAGGCAGAGAAGTTTGTTGCTTCAGAGAAAAAGTTCCTGGTGATAATGGGTGATGACCTTTACAGCAGCAGTGACATCAAAAAGTGCCTGAAGCACGACAGCTGCATTCTCGCAAAAAAAGTTGCGAACGTCAGCAGCTTCGGCAAAATAGTTGCAGACAAAAAAGCGCTTAGGTCAATAGTTGAAAAGCCTGACGAAAGCGGTTCTGGATGGGCAAACACGGGCTGCTACGTTCTTCCAAATGAAGTATTCCAGCTGCTGAGGAAGCTGAAAAAAAGTGGCAGGGGCGAGTACGAAATCACTGATGCAATACAGCAGCTGCCAAATGTTGCTGTTGAAGAGGCAGGGTTCTGGCAGCCAATCACCTACCCTTGGTCGCTTTTGGAAGCAAATGAATCATTGCTGCGGCAGAAGGAGAAAAGCAAGCTGGAAATATCAAAATTCGCTGTTGTGGAAAAATACGCCACGCTGAAAGGGTTTGTTGCTGTCGGCAAAGGGACACTCATAAGGAATGGCGCATATATTGAAGGCCCTGTTGTGATTGGCGAAGGCTGCATGATAGGCCCAAACTGCTTTATCAGGCCGTATACGTCAATTGGAAACGGCTGCAGGGTGGGTAATGCTGTTGAAGTCAAGAATTCCATACTGATGGACAACGTTACCATTGGACATCTTAGCTACTGCGGCGATTCTGTCATTGGCAGCAACGTCAATTTTGGTGCAGGCACTATAACTGCCAACCTCCGCCACGATGACGGCAATGTCAAGTCAATGGTCAAGGGACAGCTTGTTGACACCGGCAGGAGAAAGCTGGGCACAATAATCGGCGACAACGCAAAGACAGCAATCCACACCTCAATCTATCCCGGAAGGAAAATATGGCTGGGAAAGACGACGCTGCCGGGAGAGGTTGTAAAGAAGGACTTATTCTGATTATTTACGAATCTTGCGCCATATCTTGCCGATTATACACGTGCGTCTTAGGCACTAAAACTAAAAGCTGCTCTTGTAACTCTCTTTCTATGTGAGGGTCACCTTCCCGAAATGGCTTTGCTAAGTAAAGCACAGGCACGCCTTCTGAAAAAGGAACATCGCCTTTTACAGGCACGGTTAAGGCAGGCTTCCTTCCACTGCCTGACTCTGCGTAGATATAAGTTGCACCTTTAATCACCAAATAAGATCGTTCTGGAGTTCTTACACTTAAAAAAGGCACTTTCCCTATTACCACGCTCAATAGCCCCTCCCTGGGCTGGTTATACAATACTTGTTCATACCTAAAACTAAGATGAGAATCATTACTGTGTCGCTCTGCTTCTATTTCAAGATCTGCAAAAGCTCGCCGCCGGGAAAGTGCAGCAATGCCCCCATGATAAATAAAAAAGTGGCTCCACATGTCAAAAATAAAAGACTGCTCAGTTACGTTAAGGGGGCTTATCGCGTCATTTACATATTCTAAAGCACCATCTCCATAGTGCTCCAAAATAAGGCTTTTTGGAAACTTTCCGGCATCGTAAGGCACCATGATTTTTCCAGCAGCTTTTCTCGCTTCCTTAATGGCCGCAGCATTATTTTCAACCATACCGCTTTGAGCCAAACCCAGAATTTCCTGCAAAGACTTGCCTGCCATACTAACTGTGGAGTTGAGAATCGTATAAAAATTTGCTGCCGGCATTCACTTCGGGAAATTAGCCCACAGAAAGCGTGGGAGGCTCAGGTTATGACCAACTGGTCTCTCAGGCCTTCTCCGCTATAATCGTAATACTCTTTCATAACCTCCAGCGGGAACTGTTCAGGGTCCCACGGCCTTATCAGTTCTGCAGCTGCGCGTGTAGCTTTTCCTACTGCGTCTGCTGCGGTTTTGTCACCGTGTGCATCTGTTACAATTGCAAGTATCGACTCCAGAGACATCCCCATACAGAAACGAGTATAAGGCAAAACTATTTATGAATCTTTCTCACAAACGTCAAGAACCCTGAATGCCCTATCTGCTGCGACAGCGGCCTTACAACCCTCTCGTTGAACTCCCACTCCCGCTCAATCACCTCAATCGTCTTCACGAGAACAAGGCCCTTGTTTTTTAATGCAGCTGCAACGAAATCGCTCACCTGTGGGGTTGTTGGCGAGTACGAGACAATGAAGCCGCCTGCCTTGAGCGCCTTTGCTGCAGCGTCAACAGCCCTCCACGGCTCAGGCAGGTCAAGCGTTACAACGTCAACGTTCTTCTCATCAATGCCTTCGTAAACGCTTTTGTTTTTCAGCAGGATGTTCTTCATCTGCAGGAACCTGATGTTCTCAGCAGCCACCTTTGCAAAATCATCTCTAAGCTCGTATGTAACGACCTTTTTTGCAATGTTGCCCAGGAATAATGCAAGCGCTCCTGAGCCTGTACCTGCATCAACAACAACACTGTCCTTTCCTATGCCTGTCTCAGCGATGATGGCTGCAACATCCTTTCTCGGGATAATCTGCGGAGCCCTTTTAATCCTGTTGTAAGAGTCTATGAACGATGGCTCAAAAGCAAAGAGCACTTTTCCCGTATTCGTCTTCACAGCATCGCCAGAGGCCGCTTTTGCAAGGATGCCCTTGCCAATAAAGCCAAACTGGGTGTGGAAGTCTTCGCTAACGTTGCGGACGTAGAACTTCTTCCCGTCATCAGCGATGAGTATTTTTTTAATCGGCTCCATTTGAAACCTGCAAGAAACGGCGCTATAAAAATCCTTCTACTGCAGAAAATAAGGAAAAGAGAATTAAAAGCAGCTAAAAATGAGCGCGATTACCACTCATCATCGTCGCCGCTGGTGTCGTCGAAGTCATCGCCTTCGTCCTCGTCACCGCCGTCGCCTCCGAACTCATCACTTAGCTCCTTTGCGGTCTTCAGTAAATCAAACATCTGGTGCGCCATCTACCTCACCTCTGGGTTTGGCTGCTGGCAACCCTTTTCATATTTAAAGGTTTTGGTCGCAAGTTTCAGACTTTGAAGTATTCTACACCGCTGCTTTCAAGAAGCTCCTTCACCCTCTGCTTTTCGCTACCAAGGCCTTTCCAGTCAAGAACAATGCCCTTTGCTTCTGGCATGCAAGCTGCCATCGCCTGCTGCAGCAGATGCGGTGTCAGCAGGCTAAGCGCGTGCTTCGGGCAGATGTGGCCGACTGCGTAGCCTGTCTCAAGCATGAGCTTCCTGAAGCTGCTTCCATAATGCAAGCCGCCAAGAGCAACAACAGGAATGTGCTTCTCAGAATTTTCCTCCATTGCAGCAAAATCACCAAGGCCGCCAACCAGCGAGTCAGCCACCATAGAAGCGAGCTTCTCATCCTTCCACTCCTTCTCGGTGCTGCCAACCTCAATGAAAACAGCCGGCTTTTCAACAAAAGGGCCGTGGTGGGTGGCTTCCTGCACAACTTCCCCGGCATAGCCACTACTTTTCGCAACCGCTGATAGGTTCTGCAGGAAAAGCTTCAGCAGTGAAGGCGAAGTGGGGCAGACTGTGCTGTCCCTGCCGCCAAGCTCTGCCCTGCCCCAGTTGCCAATGGAATGAGTGGTCAGGGCCGGGACTCCTGCCTTGCTGGCGTGCCTTGTTGCGAAAACAAGAATGTCTGCATTGATGCGCTTGTCAATGTTTTCGCAGCGCACAGGCTCTGCTGCTGCTGTAAATAATTTTGCTTCATAATCCTCAACTGGCAGGGTGTAAATTGGAGAGCTATCAAAAGTTTCGCCTTTTACCTCTTCAAAGCCGTAGCTCTTCAGCAGCTGCTGCTTAATTGTCATTCCAGCAATGTCTTTGGCAGAAACAACGATTGCTATTGCGCTTTTTCCCATGTACCTTTGGACTGGCTGCGGATTTATTAATAAATTTTAGCCATGCAAGGCGAAAAGGCGTGAAACCGCAACACCGTATAGTATGTATAAGCGTAATCTTTATATATGAGTATACTAATTAGTATATTGGTTATGTGTGCTGTTGAGGTAAAAGCATGTCAAAAAGAGTGAGTGAGGTTATAGCTATGCTCAACTACGAGGAGCTCGTAGACCTCCAGAGAGACCTGTTTGGAGGCGGGACAACCATAAAGCAGGTTGTCAACAACAGGATAAGGGAAGTAAATGATTCCCAGACAAGGGTATGCGCGACATGCGGGAACACCGTTAACCTGAGCCTCAACCATGAGTACACGCTGATATTCGGTCCAAAAGACCTGAAGAAAAGGGCAAGCTTCTGCGCAGTTGACTGCCTGGAATACTTCTTTGTCCAGCTCAAAAGCATAAGCGAGAAAAGGCTGCAGTCATCAAAGCAGGAAAGGTAGGAGCAAGCTTTCTGGCAGATTACGATTGTAAAGATATTTAAAACACCGCCTCGTTCCGAAACTCATGGCAGAGTATTCGTATGAGCTGAAGATACCGCTTGCAAGGGTTGCAGTGCTGATTGGAAAAGGCGGGAGCGTGAAAAAAGACATAGAGGACGCTACAGGGACAAAGCTCCAGATTGACTCTGCAGAAGGCGATGTTTTCATAACCGGCGAGGATGCTCTTGGCCTTTACACTGCAAGGGAGGTCATCACCGCAGTCGGGAGGGGCTTCAACCCCGAGCTTGCCAAGCTGCTGCTGCGGCAGGATTACGCATCAGAGCAGATAGACATAGAAGACTACGCCAAAACCAAAAAGCACGAAATAAGGGTCAGGGGCAGGGTAATCGGGGCAGAAGGGAAGGCAAGGAAAGTCATTGAGGAGCTCACAGAGTGCCACATATCAGTTTACGGAAAGACAATCACAATCATAGGCGAGCTTGAAGGAGTGACAATGTGCAAGCGGGCGATAGAAAAGCTGCTGGGCGGAAGCCAGCACTCAGGGGTATACCGCTGGCTTGAGAAGCAAAGGAAGGAAATGAAGAGGAAAAGGGCGATAAGCCAGTTTGAGTGAACAAAGATGGCAGACATAAAAGGCATTGATACAGAATCAAAGGCAGTTGAGCTCGGAGAAAGGCAAAGGTCCATTTCCATTGCAGAATTCTTTGAGAAGAACAGGCACCTGCTCGGCTTTGACAACAAAAGGAAAGCGCTTCTCACTGCAGTAAAAGAGGCGGTTGATAATTCGTTGGACGCCTGTGAAGAGGCAAGGGTGCTGCCGGAAGTGACAGTTTCACTTACCGAGCTCAGCGAGGACAGGTTCCACCTTGTGGTTGAGGACAACGGCCCAGGCATCGTGAAAAACCAGATACCGCAGGTGTTTGCAAGGCTGCTTTATGGGAGCAAGTTCCACAAATTAGCGCAGTCAAGAGGCCAGCAGGGGCTCGGAATAAGCGCGGCAATCCTTTATGCCCAGCTCACAACCGGAAAGCCGGCAAAGATTGTTTCAAGAATCTCGCCCAAAAAGCCGGCTCATTACTACGAGCTCAGGATTGACGTGGAGAAAAACACGCCCCAAATCCTAAAGGAGGAAGAAATTGTCTGGCAGAAGGAGCACGGCACGAAGATAGAGATGGAGCTTGAAGCCACCTACCAGAAAGGCATGCAGTCGGTTGATGAATACCTCAAGCAGACAGCAATCATCAATCCCCATGCCACCATAGTCTACATGTCGCCAAAAGCAGAGCAGTTCATCTATTCCAGGGCAACAGACAAGCTCCCCCCGCTGCCGAGGGAGATAAAGCCGCACCCTTACGGAGTTGAAATCGGGCTGCTGATGAGGATGCTTTCCTCAACAACAAGCAGGACGCTGCAGTCGTTCCTGATGAACGAGTTCTCAAGGGTGGGGGCTGAAACTGCAAAGGAAATCTGCGAAAACGCAGCACTCCTCCCAAGCCAGAAGCCAACTGAGCTCACGAGGGAGCACGCCGAGAAGCTTATTGCCGGGATAAAGAACACGAGGATAATCTCTCCCCCGACAGACTGCATCTCGCCAATCGGCGAGGAGCTCATTGAAAAGGGCCTGAAGAAGGAGATTGCAGCGGAGTTCTACTGCTCAACAACCAGGCCGCCTGCTGTGTACAGGGGAAATCCATTTGTCCTTGAGTGTGGAATCGCATATGGCGGCCAGCTCCCGGCAGAACAGCCAGTAACTGTGCTGCGCTTTGCCAACAAGGTGCCATTGCTCTACCAGCAGGGGGCATGCGGAATAACCGAGGCAATCACAGAGACAAACTGGAAATCATACGGGTTGCAGCAGTCAGGGAACAGCGTCCCGGCTGGGCCGGCAGTAGTGCTTGTCCACATGGCATCAGTCTGGGTACCCTTCACTTCAGAAGCCAAAGAAGCATTGGCGCACTATCCTGAAATAATGAAGGAGATTAAGCTTGCAGTGCAGGAGTGCGGAAGAAAGCTGTCAATTTACGTCAACAAGAAGCACCACGCGCAGAGGCAGCTTGAAAGGGCCAACCTGTTTGAGGCGTACATTCCTGAAATCGCTGACAGCCTGGCCGCACTTACCGGAGTTGCAAAGACACCGCTCCTTGACAAGCTCAACTCAACCCTCAAAAAGGAAGAGATACAGGCGCAGCTTGAAGTAAGGATTCCGGAAGTTGAGGAGGACATGAGGCTGCCAACAAAGCACGGCAGCAACGGCAGTGAAGATGAGGAGGAGCCGGCATCCAAGCCGCTTACTAAGAAAAAGAAAGAGGAACAAAAGAAGCTAAAATGACAGCCAAAGAAAAAACAATTGCAAAGGAGAAGATAGTGCAGCTCGGAAAAAAACTCGTGTCTGACATAGAGAAAGGCACAAACCCGAACATAGAAGTCCCAATAAGGTCGCTGAGCAACATAAGCTTTGACACAAAGGCAAAAACACTCGTGCTTGGCGAAAAGAAGGCAAAGCGCTTCTTCTTCAACGTCGGCCATGTCAGGAAGTTCGTGCAGACGCTTGAGATTGCAAAGATAGCAAAGACGCTGCTTGAAGCAAGCAAGCACGCCAGCCTCAGGGACGTTTTCTACATGGCGAAAAGGACAATAAAGGGAACAAGCATAAACATCGTGGACGAACAGCCTGAGACAGACAACGCGATTGAGGACCTTGAGCTAATAACAGACCTGAGCAGGGAGCAGCTCTACATGAACGCCAACAAGATGGGCTCTGTCGCAGGCAAGGTTGTAATTGAAGACAAGGGCGACACCATCGACTGGGGCAAGCTCGGCTCAGGAGGCTGGAGCATACCAAGCAACGTAGAGGAAATAGAGTTCAAGAAGGTCACTGCAAACTACCTAATTTACATGGAAAAAGCAGCTGTCTGGGAAAGGTTGCATGAGGACAAGTTCTGGGAGAAGCAGAACTGCATAATAATGAGCTCGCAGGGCCAGACAACAAGAGGGGTAAGAAGGCTGCTGCAGCGGCTCCACACAGAGCACAACCTGCCGGTTTACGTGCTCACGGACTTTGACAGCTACGGGCTTTACATCTACAGCGTCATAAAGTTCGGCTCAATTGGGCTGGCGCACATGGCAGAATCGCTCGCAATACCCTCTGTCAAGTTCCTGGGAATAACCGCTGACGACATCAACAACTACGACCTGAAAAAGCACTTCATCAAGATGAAGGATGTTGACATCGCCAGGCTGAAGCAGATCGCTGACTACGACTGGTTCAAGAACAACAAGGCATGGCAGAGGCAGTTCAAGATGATGAAGGACTTCGGCAGCAAGGTGGAAATACAGGCGCTTTCATCCAAGGGAATTACATTCATCTCCGACACATACCTGCCTGAGAAGATAAGGAAGAAGGATTTCATTGATTGAGTTTAAGTTGAGTTGCTTGATTCCTTTGTTGAACTGGCTTTTGATCACAAATGTTATAAAATTCGCACCATTTACATTTCCACGCATTATTTATGCCTACTGGAATAGCTTTCCTTTTTCCTGACCAGAAACCTTCAACAAAGTTACAGTCTCTCTCAAAATTCAGTGCATCAAAAGAGAATTCGTCAATACCGATTAGTTCTTTAGTTTCTTGGTATTCATACCTGATTTGCATTGTTTTCTCTGGGAGAGGTAACTTTTTGAAAAGACTGAAAGTTGTATCAATTAGTCTTTTAATGTTTGGCTCAATCGTCTGACCTATTTCCCTTATCTGTTTTTTAAACTCATTGCTTATTTTATCAGAATCACCAAAGTTATAAACCTTCATAATATCATCTGTCTGGAATTTTCCTGAGATGATGTCGCTGATTAACTTATGGTATAGCATTAATTGGAATTTTGTGGTTCTTTTTTGGGCTTCGCTTGGCAAAGTATTATTTTTCCTAGTCTTTGTATCTAGAATAAACAGAGATTTTCCCCTCTTCTGTAATTCGTCTATGGAGCCCAGAATAAATAAAGAGTTAATCCTGCCAAAAATAGAAAGCTCTCGCGTCATTCTCTCATTAATTAGTCTTTTTAATCCTACTTGTGCATTATGAATTTTCAACGCAATTCTATCGGCTTGTGTTTTCGGTTCTACTGTAATCAAAATAGCAACTTCCTCATGTAAATTCTTGTGTCTTTCCTTGCCTTTGCTCATTTCTTCCGTTTCTATCCTACCTTTTTCAAGACTGAATTCAAGTTGCTTCTCGCACCAAAGTTGAGCAGACAAATCTGTAACAGCCACGCCATACGGTCTATACTCTTGAATAAGATTTACCATTCAACCACAACCTCCCTTTCGCCTAAACTTTTACCATATTCCTTATGATCGTACTTTAGTTTCCCAACCTTTTTCCCGTGATTAAAAACAGCTTGGGTAATTTTTAAATCGTTAAGTAGGTACTCCATAACTTCTTCGCGATGTCCATCTCTCCACATTTTTGGAATTTTAATTCCATCAGCAGTCTTTCCCATGCCTAAATTCCTTCTGGCAAGGTCATCTAATGAAATCCAGCATCCGGTAAGCTTTTTTAAATCATGAAACATATCGAATGTTTTTGGCTGTAGTAATTCAACAACATCTTGCTGTATGTAAGGCTGAAGAGCCAAATAGTCAAACCGCAATAGATTGTGTCCAACTATTAAGTCAGCTTTAGCCAACTCACTTAGCAACTTATTAGCATGGTCTTCATGAAATAAGGTGGGTTTATTATTTAAAAGGATACCAGCAACTGCTAATTTAAGTCTTCGTGGGTCTCGACTTTCCCAGTCAATCATTCCAAGTTCTTGAAATGTGTATTGCGTCTCTAAGTCAAAAAATACGGTATTCATTGTAGTTTGGCGGTTATTCAATTACCACTGTTATTTATATACCTTACCCACCCAAATGTCCAGTGTCCAGTGGGATGCTGCAAACCTTTAAATCCTCAGCCAAGTAAGAAGAAGTCAATGCACATCTGGCTGCACAGGATAGAGGTGCTCGTTGACAAGCTGATAGCGCCAGTGCTGGCTGCCTTGCTCATCGTGATAGTGGGGGAGCTGTTCTTCTCGCACCAGTTTGAATGGTACAAGCACTACGCAGACCTGTTTGACGGCTTCGTAATCCTGGTTTTTGCGGCAGACCTGGGCTTCAAATACTCGCGAATAAGAAAACTGCCCGCATTCGTAAAGAAATACTGGCTGGAGATAATAGCGACAATACCTTTTTTCCTGATATTCAGGGTGCTTGAGTTCTTCAGGGTATCTGACGTCTTGGAAACAACACAGGCATTTGCACATGAAGGGGCTGGCGCCGGAAAACTGGAAAAGGAAGTTGAGCTGATTGCCCGGGAAACAGCGAAAGCAGGCGAAGTGAGCCGGACAGCGAAAATGCTAAACACGTTCAGGGCCATTGGCAGGTTCCCCCGCATGATAAGGGCGGCCCACTTCTTTGAGAAGCCGACAGGGCAGCACCATTGGTACGAGAGAAAGCGAAGATAAAGCAGATTCACGAATTAACGGAACTTTTTGCGTGAATCTGCTAATAGTAAATTCATTATTAAAAGTTCTATTGTTAAATGAATTTACTATAAAGCGGACCTGGTGGGATTCGAACCCACGACCTTCAGCTTTCCGCGTTTTCTGATTGACCTCTTTCCTAAAGAGGTCATTAGAAGGCTGTCGCTCTGTCCGGGCTGAGCTACAGGTCCACACGCCCGGAATACCCTGCCCGCTTTTTAAAGTTGTTGCAAAATAGTAAAAGGCACAAATCTCATGATAATTAATTGTGTCGTTTTCTAAAGTCAAGAAACCTTTATAAAAAGCCGTTTATGTCAGCACCCTTGCGCACAGGTAGCCAAGCGGCCAAGGCGATCGCCTGCAGAGCGATTATTCGGGGGTTCGAGTCCCCCCCTGTGCTCTCATCCTTTTTTTCAGCTTCGGGATTACCCAATAAGCCGTTATCGCTGCAACAACCGTCACGAGCCAGAACGCTGCAGGCTTTACTATCTTAAACAGGAGCCCTATGAAATTAAGAATAACTACTGCTGCCAAAACCAGGCTGAGAACTTTTGCAAGGCTCATCGCTTTATCCTCTCTTTTTCTTTTGCCTCAGCCCAGACCCTTTCCTCTTCCTCAAGCGTTACCTTTCTGCCTGTGACAAGAAAGGGCTTCCTGCGCTTCATCTTCTCAAGAACGCTGCTAATAGATTCCTCAGGCTTAAACCAGCCCTGCTTCTCGGCTATGAGCATGACCATAAGCGTATCCCAGAACAGGTCGCCAAGCTCTGCCTTCAGGCTCTCACTGTCGCCCTTGCCAACAGCTTCAAGCACTTCATCTGATTCGGAAGCAAGCTGGGCAGAATAGCTCTTTACGGTCTGCATGTTAGCCCAGGGAGACTCAGCAAGGGCCTTCCTTGCCAGCTTCACAAATTCGTCAAGTTCCTTTTCCATATTTTCTCCCGTTACGGCTGTAATCGCACAATGTCCCTGAGCTTTTTCAGCTTTCCGATTACCCTCCTGGTATCTTCAAAGTAAAGCTTTGCGTACGTTTCTGCAACGTTGGTTAACCCTTCAATGTACGGCCGCAGCCCTTTGCCCTGTTTCTGCAGCTTCGAAGTGTCACGGACTCCTTCAAGGTCTACCTTGACGGTCCTTACGCCATTCCTCCTGCAATAAAAGTTTAGTACGGCCTCAAGCCCATACTTGGCCGAGCGCGGATCAGCGCAAACAGCCCTGAGGTGCCTTGTGGGCAGTGCGCGCTCGCCGCTAAGCAACAGAATCATCAGCTTTTTCTTTAGCACCTTGCTCCCGAAATGCCAGTCCTTGTCCCTGAGCCCTATTGTCATTATGTTGGGGTTTTTCTTCAGGGGGTCCAGCAGGGCAGCAACGCTGTCGTGGCGCAGCCCATTAAGGTCGGCATCGCACATGAGTACAAACTTTGTGGTAACATGCGCCAAGGCCATCCTCACTGATTCGCCCTTGCCGGCGTTCTTCCTGTTAGAGATGAGCTGCACGTTAAACTGTTTTATGATTGCCTCGCTCCCGTCTGTTGAGCCGTCATTCACAACTATGACCTTGCGTATTTCTGGCGAAGTCGTGAGAACTTTAAGCACGTTGCCGACTGTCCTCTCCTCGTTATAGCATGGCACAATTGCAGTGGCGTTCATTTTTGGATTAGCCTGCTCTTAAAATGAAATGGACTCGCCGGGACTCTCTCACTGGCGTTCGGGGCGCAAATCGCTGATGCGATTGTGCCCAGTCGGTTTTTCACCGACTTGGGTATTGTCCCTCCCGGGCGCCAATATTTGAACCCGGAGCCTCCACCTTTTAAGGACTTTTTGGTCGAGCTTTTTGGTGAGCTTGCGAACCAAAAAGGTCGTGCGAAGGTGGCGTCATGCGGTTAGACCACGAGCCCTTATGAAGAAAGCGACTTTGGAGACTTTAAAATACTTTTGACATCAGCTCTTGCGAGTGAGTGGCACTTCGCACCAGAAAGCAGCTCCAACGCCTTGGCCTTTGTTCACATACCCTACTCTTCCACCAATTTTTTCGAGCTTATTACTTAACCAGTAGAGAGAGACTCCTAAGCCGCCATGCATGTTAAGCTTGCCAAATTTTGCTGACTCTATTCGGCTAATAAAAAGCAGAGGTTCGACTTCAGGATCGATCCCGGTTCCATTATCTTCAACTTCAAGCCTTACACTATCAGCATGCAATTGAGCTAACAACTTCAATTTCCCCACAAAATTTGCATCCTCTTCTATCCTCGTTTTTATGCTATCGGCAGCATTTTCAACGTACCAATACCCTGCATCTAACAGAATTTTAGTATTTTCAATAGAATATCCTGTTGCCAATTTGTATTTCAAATCCAGCTTCTTTACAACCCATTCCTTAGCTTCGCAAGCGTCGACATAGAGTTTCTGTCTATAACGGGGAATCCCGCCGTTTGTTGTAATTTCCTTAGATACTATGATTTCGAGGCTCATAAAAATTCGCCAAGCTATAGTAAAATTTGTAGTTATATAATTTTTTCGGTCTCTGAAACAGGCCAACAGAATTCAGCTTGCAATGTAAAGCGTGTTGTGGCCCTTCCTGCCGCTTGAGTGCTCAAGCTTTTTAGCATCAGCTTCGCCATCAATAAACAACTCATCGGTATCAGAACTCTCCTCAGCATAATCCTCGTAATCATCGGCGGGTTGGCGCTTTTCAACTGGTAAGAACCTGTGGTCTTTCATAAACTCATGACACCTTTTGTTTTGTTTTCAATGTCGAAAAGGTCATTTATATGCTTTTGGATAATACTTTTTTAATTATTTTTAGATGTGCGATATTGCAATGTGCTTTTGATACTTGCGATTATAAAATTTATAAAATATATAATGTTGGAAACTGAAATTTCATAAGCTCGCCGCTACTGAAAAAGAATTCACAGCCATAGCTGCCGAAAAATCAAAAACAGCCAAATCAATCCAGAAATCAAACGCCCTTTGCCTTCCTTACCCTGATGAGCCTAGTAAGGTAGCCTGCTACCATGTTCCTCAGCTTTGAAGAGTGAACAGTGACAAACTTGTTCACCAGCTCTTTGTTTGCATTGAAATCCTCGCTGAACTGGCCAGTATACCTGCCAAGCAGATGCTCGGTTGTCCTTTTAATCAGTTGAGTTTTTATCCTGCCCAAGTTGCTCACTTCTTCTCCTTTTCTTCCTTCTTTGCAGCCGCGGGCTGGGCGCCGCCTGGAGCTGCTGCTGCAGCCTTGCCTGCTTCTGCTCCCGGTGCTGTAGCTGTCGCAGCAGGCAGCAGTTCGTCAATGATCTTAGTTGGAATGGCTGCCTCTACCAGCTTTGCCTTTATCTCGCCACGGGCCTTTCCTGCCATGGAGTCAATAATGAACTTGGCTTTCGCGAGGAACTCTTCCTTCCTTCTCTCGATTTCCTCGGCAAGCTTCTTCCTTTCCACTTCCAATTCCTTGAGTTCCTGCGCAGTGAGCTCGGTCTTCTCCTGCCTTATCTCCTCATCGAAAGCCCCCTCGTTGACCATCTTGATTGCGTCAACAGCCGGCTTGCCTTCAACAAGGATTCCCATGGAGTTGCATGTGCCAATGATTTCCTTGACTTTTGACTTCAGGCCATTACCAAGAAGCTGGGTGTCCTTCATCTTTGCAACCTTGATTATCTGCTCAATCCTCAAATCAGCAACCTTATCCAGCAGAGGGTTGCCGGAGCCCTTTTCTATGCCTGCTTCCTTCTTCGCGAGCGCGCTTGCAGGGGGAGTGCCTATGCTTACAGTAAATGCCCTGCTTGAAGTGTCAACAGAAACCTTGACAGGAACCTGCATTCCCTGGAACAAGGCAGTTTTCTTGTTTATCTCAGAAATGACCTGGCCAACATTAATTCCTAACGGCCCCAAGGCAGGCCCCAATGGAGGTGCCGCGCTGGCTTTTCCCCCTTCAACGAGTGCTTCTACGGTCTGGGTTGGCATGAGAATGTGGTCTTAACGGGCTATTTATATAGGTTTCTAATCTTCCTGGTGGCTTGCCTCGCCTTCTTCTGATTCCCTTCTTATTACCTTCACGGCATCCAGCTTAAGAGTAATGGGGATTGGGACAGCTGACTCAAGCAGCTCAACAACAACCTCTTCCTTGGTCTTGTCAATCCTCGTGACCTTGGCCTGCGAGTGCTTGAACGCAGCCCCGCTTATGATTTCAACGATGTCGCCCTTCTGAATGTTCACTTCAACCTTCTTTGCGGGCTCAAGCATGTGCTCAATCTCCTCATACGAGACCTCCTTTGGCAGAAGGCCGCGGGCATAAGGCACCCTGAAAGCTGCCTGCTCGGCATCCTGCCTGTCTTTTGCCTCAATAAACAGGTAGCCGCGCATGCCATGGGGATGCACAAGGGAGTAAACCTCCAGCTTCTTCTTCTTTGCATTGGAAGTGATGAAATCCATTACCTGCTCTTCCCTGTTTGCAGTGGTGCGCAGCGCAAAGATTGGGAAGCGGTGCTCAGCAGCAGCCTCTGCCGAGGCTTTTTCCGCTGATTTTGCGGCAGCAGCCTTTGACTCCTCTTCCATCTCTTTCTTAGTCGGAGCTACAAGAAGGTCCTCAGTGTCAATCTCAGTATCAATCTTCAGATTAAGCTCTTCAGCCGGATCCCCTGTTTCTGCCTGCTTATTCTCCTTTTCGTCATCAGCCATTTTTCAGCTTCCTGCTTTCATGGAAAAACTATCCTGTTAATCATGTTAAGGACAAACCCGATCAGCCCGATAAGGCCGATGCCAATGCCGGCAACCTTGACTATGTTCATCAGCTCGTCCTTCGTCGGCTTCTTCGTAACAGTCAAAACCCTCCTGCACTCCAGCGCAAAGCTCCTGAGCTTCGTGAAAACTGCGGTAACCATATTCTTTGCCCCTTTAACCCTCTAACTAACGCCGTTTTTAACACTCACCTTAAAAAACATTCCTAAAAATCGCTATGACAGCCCAGAGTAACCGCTCTTTTTTAAAGGTTACGGTTTTGGATTTTTAATCGGTAACAAGATTTAAATACCTATTCTACCTAAAGTAGTAAAAAATACTACCAAAGGTGGTAAAAATGCTGAAAGCGATTAAGATTCCGGAACAGGCGTACAGGGAAGCAAAGAAACTCGGTCAGGAGCTTGAAGCAGAGAAAGCTATAGAAGGAGTCTACAAGGTTTCTTTATCTACAGCAGTCAGCTTCGCCATAAAAAGGGCACTGACGGACTTGGAAAGGAAAAAAAGCCTGCGCATGGCTGCCGGCGGCTGGAAAGACCTTGATACAGACAAGATGATAAAAGAAATCTACGAAGGCAGGCTGACAGGGACAAAACGCGGTACGTCATTTGACTAAACCAGGGTATCATCATGTACATTGTTGACACTGATGTATCTATAGATTACATGAAAGGCATTGCGCCTGCAGTCAATCTAATAAATTCCCTGGAGAACGTGCACCTTACAACAATAACAATCGCTGAGCTGTTTTTCGGCGCTTACAATTCCCCAAAAGCCGCCAAGCACCTGCCTGTGCTTTTTAATTACGTCAAAAGCTTTGACAGGCTGACGCCACAGTTGTGGGATGCGATCAGGTTCGGCAAAATCAAGGCAGAATTGACCAAGAAAGGGATTGTAATCGGAGATGAGGATATCTTCAACGCATCAATAGCATTATCTTACGGTTTTACATTTATAACCAGAAATGTCAAACATTACAGCAGAATAAAAGGACTAAGAGTGATAAGTCCAGCTTAATCCACAAACTCTATCCCTAATTCGTGCTCCATTTCCTTCTTGGCTTCAACTATCCGCTTTGCGCCGGTAATCTGGGTTGACTTGACGCCTGTGACTATGAGCATTGCCCTCACTGTCCTTGCGAGGTCCTCGTAAATCTGGGCTCCCCAGATTACCCTGGCATCCTGGTCAAGCTTCTGGCTGACTGTTTCAACAACCTTCCTAGCTTCCTCAAGAGTCATATCAGGGCCGCCTGAAATGTTAATCAGCGCGCCTGTTGCTCCTGAAGTGTCAACGTCAAGCAGGGGATTGTTGATTGCCTTCTCAACAGCCTCAACTGCGCGGTTTTCAGAATCGCTTTCCCCAACGCCAATCAGCGCAACGCCACCACCGCCCATAACAGCGCGAATGTCGGCAAAGTCAAGGTTTATGAGGCCTGGTTTTGTGACAAGCTCAGCAATTCCCTTAACGGCATTGGTTAGGATTTCATCAGCAACCTTGAAGGCAGTAAGCAGCGGAAGGTCCGGGGCAAGCTCAAGCAGCTTGTCGTTCGGGATTACAATCAGCGTGTCAGTGACAGCTTCCATCCTCTCCAGGCCGCCAACAGCATTGTCATACCTCCTGTTGCCTTCCATTGAGAAAGGTAGGGTAACCACCCCAACAACCAACGCTCCAAGCTTCTTGGCAATATCAGCAACGACAGGTGCAGAGCCTGTTCCTGTTCCCCCTCCAAGGCCGCATGTGACAAAAACCATGTCTGCTGCGGTAAGGGCTTCCTTGATATCGTGTTCTGTCTCGCGAGCGGCTTCTTCGCCAATCTTAGGGTCAGAGCCAGCTCCAAGGCCATGCGTGAGCTCCTTGCCAATCAGGATTTTCCGGTCAGATGTGGTATAAAGCAAGTCCTGCGCATCGGTATTGATTGCGATTGTCTCAGCGCCAACCACGCCAACCTCAGAAATCCTGGTTACAGTGTTGTTGCCTGCTCCCCCGCAACCAATAACCTTAATTGTTGCGCGATGCTTTGAAAGAAGCTGCTCAAGCTCGGCATCTGCAGCGTTCGTCTTGCTCAGCGAGCGCACAGTATCCTTTGTTGAAAGCACAACACTGCCCATAACAAGCTCCTCTTACAAACTCACAACTAACTGAAGCTATTTTCTCCCGAAAAATACTTCTTTCACGCCCCTTACTACTATTTATATTTTGTCGTTTCAAAAAAAACAATGCAAAACTGCTTTTGTTTTCTGCAGTGACGAAATTTAAAGAGAAAATCCTGTCACGGCACTCGCTGCTGCTGCGTTTCAACTCCATTCGCTGCCGCTGCCGCCACATCTGCCTTTTGCTCCTTGCTTTCATCCTTCGCTGCTGCCTTCACGGTGAAAGAAACAGACTTAAGCTCAGTAATGGTTGACTTCAGCTTTTCCCCCAGGTCCTTCTTCAGCTCCTCAGGGGCTTCCTGGGGGAATTCAATCGAAACATTGCCTTCTGAGACAGAAATGCCAACAGAATTCGGGCTTATGCCTACAAGCCTCAAAACAGCTTTGACCTTCTCAGAAAGGTCAGCCACAATCCGTTTTACAAAAACAGAATACTCAAGGTCCCTGCCTGAAAGCGGGTGGTTGAAGTCAACTATCGTCCTGCCTCCTGTAACTGTCTTGACTGTCCCGACAATGCCGTCAATGTTGACCTGCATGCCTGGAAAAGGAGTCATGTTCTGCTGCCTGAACTTCGCAGTTGAAACCAGCTGGATGAGCTTGCCATTCTTCCTGCCAAAGCCCTCATCAGCAGTAACCTTGAAAGTGTAATCTTTCCCTGTCTCCTTTCCAACCAGCTGCCTGTCCAAGCCAGCAAGGAGGTGCTTCTTCCCGATGCAGACAATTGCTGCCTCGTAAGCCATGCGCTCATCAAAAATGCCAGCCTGCCTCGCAATCTCGGCAGAGGTAGTGTCAAAAACCTCGCCGTTATCAGCGGCCCTGCCAGTGTAATCCAGCTCAACAAAATCGTTTTCCTTTATTATCTCCATAAATAAACTGAGAAAAAAGGGGATTTAAAAAAGTTCTTGTTTTTCCTTTCTAGCCTCTGCCCATGTAACTTTCTAAAGAGGGCAGGATAATCGGAGTTTCTTTAGGCCGAGGAAGCCTAAGATGTGTGGCTGTGAAGCCAAGCCCATCCATTACAGGCAATGTGTTACGAGAAAGAAAAACAAAAAATCCGTGCTCATCCCTGTTGCCACGCAGTAAAACGGCAACGTCTCCATAAGCTTTCTTTGCGTCAGCAGCCTCCTCCCGCCTGTACACGCCTCCAAAGAACAGCCCGCCATGGAAAAGCGCCAGATCAGCTGTTTGGATATTTCCCAAAACAGCATCAAAGTAGTAGTCCCCAGCGAGAGCTGCAAACTTTGCCCTTTCTCTTTGGTACCTGCCGTACATTGCTCCCCTATGAGTGAATGCTGCCAGCAAAATAACAACATATCCCTTTAGGCCTTGAATTAGTGACTCGCTTCCTGTGCTTGTTAACTTCCCAACCAGGCCGCTTTCAGAGAATCCGGCAGCAACAGCGTCCTCAATTTCAGAATTAAGATGGCCCTGCATAATATAAGGCTCAGCAACCATGGCTTAATTTTTGTAACTTAACTTTAAATAGTTTACACATATACTGAATCTACAAAATCAGCAGGAGCTGCACGATTTCTTCACAGCAGTGACAACTTTCTCAACAACTTTGTTTGGGGTTGCCTTTGTGGTGTCAATGACAAGGTCGTACTGCCCTTCATCGTAAGGGTTAAGGCCGTAGTACTTCCTGTAGCGGAGCTCCTCACTTTTCCTCCTCTTTTTTATTGCCGCCAGGGTAGCTGCCAGTGTCGTGCTCTCCTTTTCCACTTTTCTGCCTGCTTTTTCCTTTTTAACATCACCAAAAATCCTGCTTGCAGCTTCCCTATCATCAACCTCAAGAAAAACCTTGAACGATGTTGGAATGAAATGGTAAGCCAGCCTTGAGTCCATGACAAAATCGTCCTCCCTTTTGCCGAGCTGGATTGTGCGCTCATCCAGCTCCCTGTCAATGGAGCGGTCCTTCTCAGCAGCCTTGCCAAGCTCCAGCAGCGACACGCCTCTTTTTTCAGCTATCTCCCTCATGAAGTCGCCTGCAGAATAGTGCCTGAAGCCGAGCTTGCCTGCAACCAGCTTTGCAACAGTGCTCTTGCCAGAGCCTGGCGCTCCTGAGATGGTGATTATCATACTAACAGCAACTGAAAAGAGGACTTTTTAAAAGTATTGCAGAAGTTTGCCTAATCCTTCTCCATCAGGATTTCAATAATCTTCGCGTATGCCGGCCTGGTGATGAAAACACCAACTGACATGCCGATTATTGTGGTCAAAGCAAAGCCCTTCAGCAGCCCGGCTCCTACTGCGAACAGGGGCAGCATCGCGACAAGCACGGTAAGATATGCGCCGAATATGACAGAGAAAGCTGACTTGAACTTCTCCTTCCATGAGAAAATCCTGCCCTGCCTTCCTTTCAGGGCTTCGTCAGTTATGATTATCTGGTCGTTAACGCCAGTTCCGACAGTGGCTATGATGCCTGCTATTGCGGCGAGGTCAATGGTCCAGCTCAGGAACGGGAGGAGCGAGGCAAAGCCAAGTATCATGAAAATCTCGCACAACCCGGTAAACATCATCGGCAGCGCTATCTGGAGCTTCCTGTAGGCAAGGGCAAGGACTGCAACCACAAACAGGATTGCGATAAGGCCTGTCTTAAGCGCGTTCCTGAGGAACTGCTCGCCCAGTATTGGCGAGATGTTGTCTGTCCTCACGACCTCGAGCTTGACAGGAAGCGAGCCGGTTATGAGGATTGTCTGCAGCCGCTTCATCTTCGTTATGGCATCGCCTGTAGCTGATTTCCTGTCTGAGCCAGAGCCGCTGCCTGAGATGCTTATGGACGTTACAGCGCTTCCCTTGAGTTCCTTCCCGATCTGGAGGGTGTCAACAAGCTCATCATCAAGGTAAAGCTGGAGAGGCTCGCTCAGGTAGTCGCCAATGACAGCAAGCTTTGCAGTTGCAGCAGCCTGGCTGCTGGCTGCCTCCTGGCTCAGGGTCATGGTGAAGAAGAACCTGCACACAGTCTCGGTTGAGGAAGCCTGGGAGCAGCCGCCTGACTGCAGGTCAATGCCTGAGCACTGGGCGCTCCTGCACACGTCAACAACCTGGTCGCCTGTGAAAACACTCTGGTTTGCAATCTTTGCCTCAAACTTGCCCTGCTTCGCGATGAGGTCCTTGACCTCGTTCTCGTTTGCACCGGCAACCTCAACCATGATGAACTGGTTGCCTGAGAGGTCTGAAGCGTCCCTGACTACAATGTCGCTCAGCCCGAAAAGGTTGAGGCGCTTGTTCATGTTCGCAATGAGAAGCTCAAGGTCTGCATTGGCGAGCTTTAGCTCGGGCTTGAGCATGACCCTGGTGCCGCCCTGAAGGTCCAGGCCGAGGCGCAGATTGGTCTTTGGCGCCTTAGCAACTTTCAATCCCAGCTCATCAACCCCAACAACCTCTTCAATTGTCCTGTTAACAAGAATCTTCTTAGTTTCGTTGGTTGTTGCGTTGACTGCTACGTTTTTCTCCTCCTGCTCAGCCAGCACTGTAATGCTCACTTCAGGCTTTACCGTGAGGCGGTAGAATTCCCTGTTTGTCTCAATGATGACTGTCTGGTTTATTTGGAGGCCTGAGACTGCGCTTGCGTAATCCCCAAGTGTCCTGATTTTGCTGCCGTCAATGTTGTCTATAACCTCCCTGGACCTGTCACCCTCTGCAATGCGCATGCCTGCGTCATATGCCGCGCTGCCTCTTTCAACAGAGCGCACCACAACCCCATCGTTTCCAAGCATTAGGGGAATCCCTGCGGACCACATTGATATGAGAAGGGCTATGATTACTATTATGACCTTCGGTTCTGTCAATATCCTGTGCAGCTTGCCTTTTGTTGCCATTTTAGACCATTCCCTTCTTTTCAAGGTACCATCTCAACAGCCCGGCATTCGTCAGCCAGGTGTGGATGATGTCAAAAATCATCCCGGCACTGAGTATGAACATAATCTGCTTGATTGTTTCTGCCTCTGCAAAGAAATAGCCTGCAACTACTGCGCCAAAAGCCGTAAGGCTCATGAGGACGCCTGTCCTGACAGCTGACCTTATCCTCTCATTGAGCCTTGCCTCTGTTCCCTTAAGCGCCCTTACGGTAAGCAGGATGTCTGTGTCAACAGAATAACCTATAAGCATGAGGAAAGCGGCAAGGCCGGCAGCGGACAGGTGCAAGCCGGTAATGGAAACAACAGCCAGAGTGCAAAGTATGTCAACAAACGCTGTCCAGATGACAAACAGGCCTGGGAGCCACAGCCATTTCCCGGCTACAATCCTGAAGTAAACGAAAACAGCAAGGGCCATGAAGATGAACGCGAAAATCATTCCCTTCGTGAGCTGGCTGAAAAAGCTGCTCCCGAGCGAAGCGCCAATCTTCTGGACACTGAACTCCTTCTTGTCAACCCCAATCTTCCCGCTTACAAAATCCAGCAGCGCATCTATGTCTTGTTCAGACTGCATAGCAGCCTCCACCACAACACCTGTGCTACTGCCAAGTTGGGTTACGCTCCTCACGCTGACATCGGCATCAGGAAACCTGTTCACAAGCCCTGACTCAAGCCCAACAGTATCAGTGAAGCCTGTAACAGCAATGACACTTACACCACCACTGAGCGAGATGTCCTTCTTGAAGAAGCTGCCTGTGCTTGAATAGGATAGCAGTAGAATGACAACTGCGGCAATTATCACCGCTGCCGGGATGATGAGCAGCTTCTTGTACTGGTTGTCATAGATGTCAATTACCCTGCCCTTAAAGCCTGAATACTCGCTGCCCTCATTTTTCTTCTTTTCCATCCTGGGCTGCGGCTTGTGCTCGGCCTTTTTCTCTTCAACACGCTCAACGGGAACTGCCTTTGGCTCTTCCTTGGCGCTCTTGCCAATGAATTCATTAACGTCATAAGCATTGCCAGAATCACCAGAGCCCTGCACAGATTCAGAATCCTTAGTTTCCCCTGCCATCAGCGCACAGGATAAGGGGATGTTTAATAAATTTAACGGAAAAAGAACTCAAGGCGACACAATCTGCTCCAGCTTCTCCCGATAGTTAACTACAGGCATACCGGCTGAAATCAGGCTGTTCACAAAAAAGGGCATATTTGCATCCACTGTTCCCTTAACCTGCATGCCCTTACGCACAGTATCAGCTGCCAGTTTGGCCATATCATGGCTGCTTAACAAAGGATGGCCCTCATTAAGATAAGGATATATTGGCTTCTGCTTCTCGGCTATCCCTCCCAAGCCCGGAATAATGCCCATGGCCCTTTCACCGTAAAGCTGCCTGTCCACAGCCATCTCCATGTTTGTTCCCCGCTTTCCTCCACCGTAAGCTCCGATGTGGGCGGAAGCTACCCTCACGTTATTTGCCCAGGTGAAATTAACATCATCATTTCCTGAAGCTATGTCCAGCATCCATACCAAATCGTGCGGACGCCATCTTTCATCATCCGGCTCTATGCTGCCTGCTGGAATTATTGCTATAGAAATCCCGTTGTTTTCATGCGCACCACGGGCTGCAGAGTAGGGAAACGAATCAACAGGCGTGCCGCCAGTGACAACAATAGCACCGTGTTTGGCAAATTCTCGGCCGAGATCGTAATTCCTCTTCATGCCAACCTCAACGTTAATACCTGCAGAAGGGTATCCTTCAAATGCTGAGCCGCCTACAAAAACCCTCAACCTGCTGTAATCAAGGGCAAAGCCCTCCCTGACGGCAATTTTCCCGCCGGTGTAGGGGACTTTTCCGACTATAAACGGCGCTGGCTCAATAAAAAGAAAATCATGTTGTTTTATCATTAAAAAGCAAAGATTGGTGCTGTCTTATAAAAAGTTTCCCATCCACCGGCTCAAACCTTAACCCTGTACTTCCTCTCAACCGCTGCCCTGATGAGGCCGTAGAACAATGGAGAAGGCTTCTCAAGCCTTGACTTGTACTCAGGATGCGCTTGGGTAGCTGTGAAGTAAGGGTGGGCTGACTGCTGGAGCTCAATAAACTCAACAAGCCTGCCATTGCGGGAGCTGCCTGAGATGAGCATGCCGTGCCTTTCCAGGATGCTATGATACTTTGGGTTGACTTCATAGCGGTGCCTGTGCCTTTCAACTGCAACGCTGCTCTTGTAAAGATTCGCAACAACCGTGCCTTTCTTCAGCTGCGCTGTCTCTGCGCCAAGCCGCATAGTTCCGCCTAGCTCCTTTACCTTCTTCTGCTCAGGCAGTATCATGACCAGAGGGTTTGAGGTTTTTGGGTTGACTTCGGTGCTGTTCGCATCCCTGAGGCCGCAGACATTCCTCGCAAACTCAACTACTGCGAGCTGGAGGCCGAAGCAAAGGCCCAGGAAGGGAACACGCTTCTCTCTTGCGTACTTGATAGCAGCTATTTTCCCCTCAACGCCGCGAGCTCCGAAGCCGATTGGCACGATAATGGCATCCATGCTGTGCAGCGCAGAGTCAACAGTCACCTTCCCCTCTTCAAAGTCAGTAGTTTCAATAAACGTGATGTCAACTCCACAGTTGAGGTTTGCGCCTGCGTGCCTGAGCGCCTCAATAAGGCTGGCGTAGGAGTCGTTAAGGGCAGTGTACTTGCCGCAGATTGCAACCTTCGCCCTGTACTTTGGCGCTTTTATGCTTGAAATCAGCCTTCTCCACTCTGTAAGGTCCTTCTTGGGAGTGAAGCTGAAGCGACTTGCGAGGAGGGATAGCATGCCCTGCTCCTCAAACATTACAGGAACCTCATAAATGGTTTCAATGTCCCTGCCTGAAATAACAGCTTCCTCAGGAACATCGCAGAACAGCGAAATCTTCTGCTTTGACTCCTTCGTGAGCTCTTCCTCGCTCCTCCCTATGATTATGTCTGGCAGTATGCCGAGCGAGCGCAGCATCTCAACATCGCGCTGGGCGGGCTTGGTCTTCTGCTGCCCAATGCTTTTAACGTAAGGGACATAGCTCAGGTGCACGTAAAGGATGTTTTCAGGACCTACTTCCTTCTTAAGCTGCCTTGCCGCCTCAATGAACCACGAGTTTTCAATGTCTCCAATCGTGCCGCCAATCTCAATGAGGACAACACCAGCCTTTTCCGCGGCAGCTATTTCCAGCCAGCGAGCTTTTATCTCGTTGGTGATGTGCGGGATTACCTGGACAGTCTTGCCGAGGAACAGCCCCTGCCTCTCCTTCCTGACTATGGAGTCAAAAATCTTGCCTGTGGTAAGGTTCCAGTCCTTCCTGCAGTTGATGTCAAGGAAGCGCTCATAATGGCCGAAGTCCATGTCAACCTCCCCGCCGTCCTCAAGCACGAACACCTCGCCGTGCTCAAACGGGTTCATGGTGCCCGGGTCAACGTTCAGGTAGCCGTCGCACTTTATCGGCACAATCCTGAAGTTCCGTGAGAGAAGCTTGCCAATGGAGGCAGAAGCAGTGCCCTTGCCCAAGCCGGAAACAACGCCGCCAGTGACAACAATCCACTTCGTTGCAGCCGCCTTTCCGGATGAGCCAGAATCAGATGGGTACCGCTGTGAAACCATTGCCTTTGCTGAGGTTTTCTTATGCGGCATAGCAGAACGTTGCTATAAGTTGTATTTAAAGCTTTTTTATCACTTCTGGAAAACTATTTAAACCATCCAAGTTCCCTGCGCAGGGGTGATTTGATGGCTGACGCAAATTTGACTGTTGTTACAAAAGGCAGCAAGGTTTCTGTTGAATACACAGGCAGCTTTGAAGACGGCACTGTCTTTGACACGTCCGAAGGCAAAGCGCCAATCACGTTTGTCGCCGGGAACAGCGAAGTCATCAAGGGGTTTGACGATGCCGTTGTAGGCATGAAAAAGGGAGAGCAGAAGAAAATCAAGGTCACTTCAGATGAAGGCTACGGCAGCAGGGACGAAAAGCTCCAGCAGCAGGTTCCAAGGAGCGTTTTCCCGCAGGAAATGAAGCTCGAGAAGGGAATGGGCTTCAGCTTCAAGACGCCCCAGGGCCAGGTCATCCACGCAACAATAACCGAGGCAAATGCAGAGACAGTGACTGTTGACATGAACCACCCGCTTGCAGGTAAAAGCCTCGTGTTTGAGCTGAAGGTAGTTGACATTAATTGAAACAAAAATGAAAAGCAAGGAGCTAAACGGAACGCATGTTCTCCTGTTGCTTGAAGGCGAAAAGCTGATTGAGTCAGTAACCAATTTCTGCGCAGGCAAGAATATTGGTGCAGCAACATTCAGCGCGATAGGCGCACTGAAGGAAGCTGAACTGGGATTTTATGACCTTGCAGCAAAGGAATACCGTTGGAAGAAGATGAAAGCAGAGCTTGAGCTTGACAACGCAACCGGCAACGTTGCTGTCCTTGACGGCAAGCTGATAGTCCATGCACACGCAACAGCCTCAGACAACGAGATGCACGCCTTTGGCGGGCACCTGAAGGAAGCAGTCATTGGGGCATCGTGCGAAGTGTTCCTGAAGCCGCTGCAGGGAAAGATTGAAAGGAAGCATGACGATAAAACAGGATTAAAGCTGATGCAGATTGACTGAAATACGCCGGGAGCGGGATTCTCACCTCCCTAGGAAAGGATTTGAACCCGCAGGACCGTTGGGCACGGTCACTCACTTCTTAGGCGAGCGCGGCTACCTGGTTTCGCCATCCCGGCGTTATGTACGCACTAGAACCTAACATTCAAATGCCTTTCCGGTAAATTTACGAAAAAATTACGAATCAGCCGAAGTGTTTCCGGCCAGTGCCGAAATGTTTTCGCTTTTTTGCCAATTTTCCGAAAAGTTTTCGAGTTGTTCGAAAATTTTCAAGCTGGATTTTAGCAGAGTATAGCAAAGTTTATTAAGGAGTTCAATCTACTTACGCATAAGACCGTTGGGCATAGTAAGGCGGCTTACCGATTCCGCCATTTTTTCTTTATTTTTATTTGCAACAACCTTTTTAAGCCAAATGTTGCTCCTGCCGTTGCCAATGACAGATTTAATAGCGTGCCTGGGAGCCGGAAAGGGAACGTGGAATGAGGTAGCACAGCTGGTTGCCTCAGAGTCGTGGGCGCATATTTTTCTCATTACGAATGAGTTTGGGAAGGAGAACTTTGCCCAGAAGTTCCAGGCAGTGAAGGCAGAGTTCGTGGTTGTTGACGACTTTGCTCCCCCATTGCAGCTTGTTGAAAGCATAAAAAAAGCTCTGAATGGCAAAATATCTGACACAGAGGTTGCCGTCAACATGGCATCCGGCTCAGGCAACGTGCACATGGCACTGGTAACAGCGCTGCTGCACCTCGGCCTTGGAATAAGGTTTGTAGTGCCTTCAGAAGCAGGGGCAAAAGAGCTGTAAAAGTGGTAATGAAATGCTTGTAACAAACAGCAGCATTGATGACTTTCTTGACAAAACAGTTGTCAATTATTATCCTGAGTATGCCGAGGCAGCCAACATTGCCGGTATCATAGAAGATCTTTCCATAGGTACAGCTGCTTACCTGAGCACATACGGCCAAAAACAAGGCAACAGATTTGTGTGGAATCCCGCAGTCACTGAGGAATTCTACGGAACTGCAATCACTGAAGCATTGGAGCTCAGCGCGCTTGTTAAGCTCGTAAGGAGCAGCATCAAGTCAGCCAGCGATAAGGCCAGGGCCATCATAAGGTCACACTTTTCAGAAGAACTCAAATCCTACTACGGCTGTATTGACCTGCTCATTCATTTTCTGTCATCAGACCCTGAGTTCATTGCCACGAAAGCACAATCATAGGCCTACTTCTTCACGATGCCAAGCCACTGGTACATTGCCTTGTCTGCTGCCATAGTCAGGTTTTCCTCAATGCCTTGGATTGTCGCGCAGTTGCCATCAAGGAAAATCCCAGCCTCATCAGCAACCTTGAGATAAATGACAGAGGCGTTGGTTGAGCACGTTACAACAGGCCTGTTGGCACAGGCCGCTGTTTCGTTCCTGGTGCAGCCGGCAGCAATGCCCTCTTTTTCAAAAACGCCCCTGAGCACGCTGCTGAGGTCTGCAGCAGCAAGCGCAACAAACGAGGTCTGCCTGCTGTTGCCTTCAGCCGGGTCAAAGGTTATGAACATGTACGGCATCTGGAACCGCTCATCAACCCTGCCAACAACGGTAATGTTTTCCACTTCCCATGGAGAGTGCCTGAACTCAAGCTCATAAGTCTGGCCGTCCCTCTCCCACTGGGTGTACCATGAGTTTCCCACCTTGGCAAAGGCAAAGCCGTTGTAATATTTAACATCCAGCTTTTTTCCATCGTTTCCCTTGAAAAACCTGCCGACGTAGGTTGCCATGAGGAAACCGGCAAGGACTACTATTGCAACAATGACAAGGGCCTTAATCATGGCCTTCTCGTGATGGTGTGAGCTGTTCTTCTGAGAGGATGCAGTCATTTTCCCTCACCTTTAAGTATGGCATACTTGAAACTGTCTGCAACCCTAACTAAGGCAGTGCTGTCTGAAACATTCAGCACAATGCAGCCTGGATTGGCAGGGTCTGCGCTTATGGCAGTGCTGTTCGCTTCCTGAATTAGCAGGACAGGCACAAATGGTGTTGCATTCGCGCAGCTGACCACAGCAACGTTTAGCGGATTCGCGCCTGTAAAGGCCGGCTGCACAAATATGCCGTACTTTGCCTCCAGTATGTTCCCTGCATCGTACTGCAGCAATGCCATGTCCTGGGCGAGCGTGTTGTTCCAGCCGTAAGCCAGATAAACTGCCCTGCTCCCTATTACAGTCTCAACGACGCCTGGTGCAACCTCAATGTCTGACAGGGACTCAGGCCTGTAAGCAAACTCAAGAAGCCTGCCGCCCAAATCAGCAGAGTAAAACCCCTGCTGGTTCTGCTTGAACGTCAGCCCGCCATACCTGAACGCATCGCCCTGGCTTGAAGGGTTAATTGATATGACAAAGCCTGCAACGCTTGAGAGCATTATCACTCCTATGAATATTGCCACCCACCGCTTGCCCTTATCACCGCTACCATTCCTTGCCTGCAGCGCCATGCCATAAGAGGCAGCCAGCTTCGTATTTATAGGTTTTGGTGAGGAAGCACCTACTTTACACAGGCCGCAGCGCAGAATACGCCAGGTAAGCGGCCACAACAGCAGCCACCCAGCTAAGCCACATTGGCACTTCAAAGCTGCCAATAACGGCCTGCCAGCCGAGAATTGCCCTTAACAGGTGCAGGACTGCAATAACTGCAAATACCACTCCGGCAATTGTAGAGAAAGTTTTTTTATCCATAGCCATTGCCTTCATCTTTGCATCACCGCCTTATTTTTTACCGCTTTTTTTCCGATGGCGTTAAGCCACATCATAGTAGACAAAATAACTGTAATAATGAAAACAACCCAGATAGCAGGCAGTAGTGATTTCCAAAAGCCAGCAAAGTAAGAGCCCAAAATAATCCCAAACGAAATCATTGACAGCTTCAATACGCTGAACTGCCACGTTGCCCAAGAAACTCTCCTTGCCAGGTGCGGTGTTAAAAAATTCATTTCAACTACTGTTATTCCGAATTAAAGTATATTAACCTTGCGCATTAAACTTATAAACAGCTCCCTTCTGCCGCTGCCAGTGCAGAAGCAAAATGAAGCCGAAAAAAGACCTGACAACAGGCAGCATAAGGAAACACATTGTCTTTCTCGCAGCGCCCATGCTCGTTGCGATGTTCATGCACAACCTCTTCACGCTGGTTGACACTTTCTTTGTTGGCAGGTTAGGGCCTGAAGCCATAGCCGCTGTTGCAGCTTCCTTCCCTGTGTTCTTCATAATCATAGCCCTGATAACAGGCCTCGGCGTGGGAGTAAACTCATTCGTTGCGAGAAGCATCGGAGCCAAGGACTTTGGAAAGGTGAACATAATTGCGGAGAACGGGCTGCTAATCGCGGCAGCACTTTACCTCCTGACTTTGTTGATAGGATTCTTCACTATAAGGCCGCTGGTGGCTTTCCTTGGAGTCCAGCCTGATGTTGCAGGCTTTATGAAAGATTACATCTCCGTAATATACCTTGGCAGCGCTGCGTTCTTTTTCGGCAACATAGCAAATGCGCTGCTTCAGGGCGAGGGTGACACAAAAACGCCGATGAAAGCGCTCGTCATGGCAAACATAGCCAACATAATACTTGACCCTGTGCTCATCTTCGGCCTTGGGCCCCTTCCTGCGCTTGGCGTCAAAGGAGCTGCGATAGCAACAATAGCATCGCAGGCGCTTGGAGCTGTTTACGTCTACTCGCACCTCTTCAGCGGGAAAGCATTTGTCAAGCTGAGATTCAAGAAGCTGGTTTACTCAGCAGAAATCGTGAAGGGAATCCTTTCGGTCAGCCTTCCAACCACAGCATCACAGGGAGCTGTTGCAGTCGGAATGCTCCTGATAAACAAGCTGATAGCAACCTTTGGCAGCACAGCCCTTGCAGGATTTGGAGTTGCATTCCGGATGGAGTCAATCGCCATACTCCCGGCACTGGCGATAGGGCTTGCCACCCTTTCAGTAATTGGCCAAAACATAGGTGCCAAACAATACGCGAGGGCAAGGCACGCCTCTCTGATTTCAACAGCCGCTGCCTTCGTGTTCATGGAAATCATCGGAATAATCTTCATATTTGCTTCACCGCTGCTTATTTCAGCATTCACCAACAATCCCGAGGTAATAGGCTATGGAAAGCAATACTTCACAATCGTTGCCCTAGCTTACGGCTTCATAGGGCTGAGGCTGATAGCGGCAAATTCGTTTCAGGGCCTGGGCAAGGCGGTGCCTGTCCTGCTGATAACAGCCTTCACTTTTGCGGTAATGCTGCCGCTCGCATACGCGCTCGCATTCAGCCTTTCGCTCGGAATAAAAGGCATATGGTTCGGCATACTCGCAGCAAACATCCTTGCAGGTGTAGCTGCGCTGCTCTGGTTCCAGAACACGCTGAAGCATGCTGAAAAGCTGCACTTGTCAAACGGCAATCCGGAATTAATCAAAGCTTAAGCCGTGACAAGCCTCAATCAAGAGGCAACTTTTAAGGTTTGAGAAGGAAATCCCTGTAATCCACCCTTACGGCATCAGCAGCCTCACGGAGTTGAACTGCCCTAGCATGGTTTCTAGCCTGGTCAGCTAACTTCGCACTCCTCTCACAAGCGGTTATAAACTCCCCTGTTCTCTTGTTAAGTTCCAGAAGGTAATCTACATTTAACAAGCCAATCCGTTGAATTGGCATATTAAAAAGCTGCAAAAATCGTCTAATAACATCCAACTGCTCACGGGCGCTTATTTCCCACCTTTCATCGTATCCGTGTTTTATATACTTACCGACCTGATCTAAACCCCCTTGTATTATGTAATTCCTGATTGTCCATACTACTGCGGGTCTAAATTTGTCAAAAGGATTAATAGGCGGGTCCATTCCCATTCCTTCAAGGTAAACATTTCGCATCGCCAAAAGAAAATTCGTAATTCCATCTTTCTTGGCCACATGTGGCGGCATTACGAATTTGGCTGCAGCCCACGTCAAAGCCAAAATATACTTTTCCTGATTGGTTGAGCCTGTAACCTCCGCGGCAGATTCTGTTTCGTCAAGCAAATAAGATTGAGGGAAAATGCCTGATACTTTCGCTAGACTTGTGGAGGCTTTTGCGTGGGGTACCTCGTGACCAGCTATGAGAGCCACGAGCCCATTAAACTCCTTTTCCTGTGAGATTATTTCTAAGCTTACTTGCTGCGGCGGGTGTACCACCTTGAGTGCTGTCCTTGACACCATTTCACTTCCTCAACTCAATCTCGCTTATCTTCTGCCTGAGCTGCTCAATCGTCTTGGAATTGTCCTGGTGCTGCAAGGTAGAGCCGCATTCAGGGCACTTGAAGCTGATTTCAGCTGCCTTGTCAAACTCAAGCCTCGTGCAAAGGCTCGGGCAGATGTAGAACAGCCCCTCGTTAGCCTCTTCCTTGTGAAGGCGCTCACTCAGCTGCTGGAGCTTCTGCTTCCTTGTCGCGATGGAAAGGTGGTCAAACGACTCAGGCTTAAGGGTCCAATAGCTGATGTACCAGCCCTTCTGCCTGTCCTTCTTCCTGTAATAAGTTACAAGGTTGCTGGTCTGCATGGCATAAAGCATCTTCCTGACAGAGTTGACCTCGGCCCTTATGCTTTCAGCTATCTTGAACTCAGAAATGTTCTTCTTGCCCTTAAGATACTGCACGACAGGAACAGCTTCCTCACCAATCACTTCAGCAACAGTCTGAAGGTGGCCGCTCTTCCTCACAACAGCGGCAAGCGGCTTCGCCTTCTGCATCAGGCGTTTCCCGATCTGCATTCTTTGCATTTTCAAAACCTGTTTCATATTACTCTCCAAACCAGCTATCCAAAAGAGGACTACAGTGGCTACTCTAAAGACGCCAGCTTATCCCCCCCAAGAAGCATTTAAGGATAAGCTAGTATAAATACTTTTCGCTTTCTTGTCATTATTTGGTAGTAAAAGAAGTTATAGAGAACTTTGACAACTCTGGTAATTAGTCAAAGTTGTCTATATTAAGGGCTGCCAGGCCCGTTTTTGGGCTTCTTCAGTCTTACCTGCCCTTCTTCGCAGGCATCTCTGCCTTGCAGTGCGGGCAGTTTGGCATGACAAACTTCAGCACACCCTTGATGATGAGCAGCACTGCTATGAATGCAAACCAGCCATTAGGCCAATCTGTCCACTTTGGCCAGACGTAAATGTTGAGCAGCACCAGCGCACCGACAACCACAATCTTCCCGGCGCGGCACCTGCCGCACATACCATCACCACATCCTCCACACATACGCAACACCTCTTGGAGCCTCCGAAGAGGCTTTTATACGCTTAAGGGCGTTTTTGCTGTTTTAAGTATAAAAAGCTTACTGATTTTGGCGACTAAAGAATAAGAGCCTCCGGGGGGAATTGCACCCCCGACCTGCTGCTCGTTCGGTTTTGGTTGAGCTTTTGCTCGCCCGCAGGCGAGTAAAAGGTCATACGAAGCAGCCGCAATGGCTACTATGCTACGGAGGCAACCCTTTTGATAAAAGGGTTGATCGAAAAACTACTTTATTTGCTGCAATAGTGACTGCTTGTCCCTGAACCTTGACTGGCACTCAAAGCACACTGAACGCAGCTTGCCCTTCACATCCTTAACGAACGTGCCCTTCAGCTTCTCCAAAAACGTCTGTGCCATGGCCTTGCCGCAAATATCACACTTCATTAGTTAAGCGGTCTCAGCTGCTTCTTATAAATCTTTTCCGTTGCAATTAAACCACGGATGCGAAAGTAATAAAAGCTGCAGAATCGGGATGAGATGCATGATTAGCGTTTACATAACCTGCAAGGACATGAAGGAGGCAAAGCTGATTGCTGGGCATTTGCTTGAGAAGAAGCTCATTGCATGTGCCAATATCTTCCCGGTCACGAGCATGTTCCGCTGGAACGGCAAGGTAGTTGACGAGCCTGAAGTTGCCATCATTTGCAAGGCGAGGAAGGAAAGCTTTGAGCGTATCAAAGAGGAAGCACGGCAGCTGCACAGCTACGAGATACCCTGCATTGTTGCACTGCCCTGGCACGGCAGCGATGAAGAGTTCAGGCAGTGGGTTGAAGACGAGACAAGATAAGACTTAGCTGATTACAGTGCCCCTGAATGGCTTATCAGTCAGGAAGCTCTCCAGGTTCTCCAAATCCTTGCCCATCACCGCAACTCTCAGCTTCATCTTCTCAGCAACCTTCGCAGCGACAGGGTCAAAAGGAGTGTTAAGGCCAGGGCTCCATTTGCTGACGCCAATGAGCTTAATGAATTCCTTCCAGCTCACGCTGTGCAGGGGCTTTGCATCCGGAAATTTGGTGGGGTCCTTGTCATAGACATGGTCTGTGTTAGTTATGTTAATGACTGTTTTTGCATTAAGGTTTTTCGCCAGCAGCACGGCAATATAGTCAGTTGACCTTCCGGGCTTCCAGCCAGCAGCAACCACAACCCTTTCAGACCCTTTAAGCTTGATTTTCTCGTTTGGGTTCTTGACAAGCTTTGCATGCGCTGCATCCCTGAAGATTGTCCTGATAAGGTGGCCGTTCAGCCGCGTTGCGTGGATGCCGAGCCAGTCAAGGTCCTCGGCAACAGCGTTGACAACCTGCCTTGCAGCATTCTGGTACTCCCTGGCAGTCTTGCCTCCCCCGCAGATTATAGCAAACCTATCACCATTATGGATGAACTTCAGAATCAGCTGCCTGAACCGCTTCAGGAAATCAACGTCAATCTGGCTGGGGGCAAGGACAGAGCCGCCAAGCGAGATTATTATGGTTTCAAAATTTTCCGCAGCCGCCATGACTATCAAAAGCACAATGCCGGGCAAGAAGGTTATAAATCTTTTGGAATGCCCCTTAACAGCAACAATCTTTTTAAACCGCCAGCAGCCACTTTCTTGATTGACCTTCTTTTCTAAAGAAGGGCACGCGTCGGTGGTCTAACGGTATGACCTAAGCCTTCCACACAACCTTTTTCCCCGCTGCTGCGGGCAAAAAGCTTGACCAAAAAACGTTGTAAAGAAAGCTTATGGTCCGGGTTCAATTCCCGGCCGGCGCATTTTAACTCTTATAAATAATAAAAAGGAGCATAAGTGCAATTAATAAGCCAAGAGCCAAATAATTGATGGGGTTTTGCAATAACATTATTAAAATCACAATAATCGTCAGGAAGACAATAAATCTGTTCAACCTCAGTATGTTGACATTTACTTTGTCTTGCTTTTTCATGTAGGCACAAGTAACTAAAAATTGTAAATTGTGCCGGATGTTTTCTGATTTTTCCATGGCCTCTTTTAAGACATCCTTTGTGCGAATCCTTGGAAGTGTTGATTCTAAAAGCGTTTCGTATTCTATGAATTTTCTCATTTCAGTGAAAAGTCCCGAAATTTCCCTGTCATTAGGATTTAAACCCCAAGCTATAATTCTGTCTTGAAGTTTCTTGTCAATTGAAAGTTTGGCTGCTTTTATTATCTCTTCCACTTGCCTTAATGCTTCTCTTACAGAAATAACAGTTTGAACCATTTTTAGCAAAAAAGCTATTGACAAACAATCAGATGATTATTTGCATAATGCTTAAATAATTATTGCTTTAAGAGCGCATTCATGAATGATGTGGAAAGTGTCCCTTATAGAGCGTTTGTTCCTGGTGACAAGCCAAGGCCTCTGATAGAAGTTGAGATTCAAAACGTTGGCATTATTCTCTCTGTTATTGACTCCGGAGCTGATTACAGCACGTTTCCAAAGAGAGTTGGGGAAGAAGCAGGAGTTGATTTTGGTCTTGCTAAGAAGTCAACATCTGAATGTGCGCATGGCGACACTATTGTAAGTTACCTCGCGCCTATGAAGGTTTTCATCAGGAATGAAGAATTTAACCTTACAGTAAATTTCATTGAGAATGGCGGTGAGCCAGCCCTGCTTGGGCGCTACGACTTCTTTGACAGGTTTGAAATAACCTTTGATGAAGCGAACCAGCAGGTGTTATTCAAAAAGAAGAGAATAAAGGCTTAGTACATTGCTATGTTGCCCTTCTGCACCCTTACATAACTTGGCTTTTTCCCTGCATGATCCTTCTTGACTTTATCAATTACGTTGCCAATGTTCTCGTTATGGGCCACTATTGTTTCATCTATAATAGCGAGCCATTCGCCTTTAAAGTCGTTTGCGTTTGCATCGGTGAGCTTTATGACTTCATCAGGTTCTCTTCTAAACTTCAGATTCATACCACCTCACCTCGGGCACGCACACCTTCCTTTTAGTTGGATTTTATGGTATATAAGCTTTTGTGTTTCTCACACCACCGGCTGCGCAATCCCGCCTATTATGCTGGCTGCGATGATGTTGAAGAGCATCGTGATTGCGAACGCGACCAGGCCGTAGATGATTGTCCCCCTGATGAGGTTGGTGCCGAGGAGGTAGCGCTCGGCAACCTTGTCAGAGCCGTTCTCAACACCGTTGATGAGCTGCGTGAGGATTATGGTGACTTCCACTATGTACAGGCCTATGATTATCTGGAAGAAGTAAGTGGGAACGCCGTTGCCGAAGAGGTTGAGAAGCCCTGAAGGGACTGCCGCAGAAGAGGATGAGAATTCTGTTATTGCAGAAAGCTGCTCGCTCAGCCTGCTTATGATTGAAACAATCATTGAGGTTATGCCTACAACAATCCCTGCTATTGCAGGAGCCAGGACGCCCACCTGCTGCTTCATGTCGCTTATGATGTCAGACATCAGGTCCTTCAAGCGCTCATCAACCCTGTGGATGTCCTTGATGTACTGCGATACGTTAATCATTGCAGCAGAGGCAACCATCGGCCCCTTCTTCGCGCCTTCAATCAAGACTTTCATGGAGCTTTCTATCAAAGGAGAAGGGAATGACAGCAGCGCGCCCCTTTTCTGGTCAAATATTGCGCGCTCAACAGACATGCCATCCCTTACTACCTTCTGGCTCACGAGCGCGAAGAACTCGCCTGACTTCGTGCCCGGCATTACCTCAGACACCTTGCCGATGGCGAGCTCAAGCGGCAGGCCATCGCCTATCCTGTTGCCAAGCTGGAACAGCGCGGCAGAGAACTCATCTTCCAACGCCTTTGCCTCCTCGCGCAGCTTCAAAACATTTTTTGAGCGTATGCGGTAGTACAGGCCAAGCCCAATTCCTATGCCGACTGGTATGAAAAAGCTCAGGATTGTTGCGCCTATGCCGTAAGGCCCGGCAAGCCCTGTTGGCGTCTGCTTGTATTCGAGGAACTTGAAGCCGAGCGCCTGGTCCAAAGGAGCCTCCTGCAGCAGCGCCTCATGCGGGATAATGGCGCCAAGCATGAGAGGGACAAGCCCTGCAAACACAGAAAAAACAGTAATGCCGATTGTGAGCCACAGCGGGTTTATCTGGATAAAGCTGCTGCCAGCCCTAAGTATGATGTTCTTCAGCGGCTGAAGCTGCGGGTTTGACTCTGAGATGTCCTGCTCGCCGTAGCCTGTCGGCCTCTTTGACAGCACAAGCTTTGTCATGTAGTAAAGGACAAACGGAAGTATGATGTTGTACAGGATTGCGATGTTAAGCGCAATCGTTGTAGAGGGCGTGTCTGAGGTGAGGAAGCTCGCAGCCATTGGCAGTATTACCAGGCCAAGCACCGGAAGGACAATGCCCAGCATGTAAAGCATCGTGACAGGGCTTTTGAGGTCGTGGCTGTACCGCAGCATCTTGTCATACGTTTCCTGAAGCATGACGTCAAGGCTCTTGTCAATCATGTTCAGCCTGCGGTCTTCCGAAGGCTCGTACAGCGAGCCCTCAATCAAGTGGAACGCCTCAATGAACTCAAGGTTCCACTTCCTCCAAGTCTCAAGGTAGCTGTCAAGCGACTCCTTTATCGTGTCATACCTGCCTGTCTCAACGTCCCAAAGGATTTTCTTGAGGTCAATTGCAAGGGGAGGGGTAAGCCGGTCAGCCGAGAACCTTATCGCGAGCTCAAGGTTGGAGGTGTGCCTCATGAATGTGGCAACGTAAAATATGCACTGCACCATCTGGTTTGAAGCGGCAAGGCGGAAGTTGTTTGCAAGGAACTCAGGGGCCTTGAGAAGGGCTGCGAGGATGAACAAGCCCATCCCCACACCATAAAAAGTGGCAACCATTGACTTCACAAGAAGGAAGCCCATGGCACCGCCAACTAATGCCACAATCAACGCAGTAATGATTGCCAGGCTTATCGCACCGCCCGGTGTTGACTCAAGGTGGCATAAGGTAATGTACTGCTGAAGCTCATCAGCTGTCTTCCTGCCAGGGCTTATTTTAAGTATTCTTTCTGCCCTGTTGCAGAGCTTCTCGTAAAGGCTCAGGCTCCTTGGGAGGTTTTCCCTCTTGAAGTCAAGGTAATTCAGCGAGCGTGTTGGCAGCGCCTGCCTTGAGATGTCCGGCTCCTTCGCAGCAGGTCTCCTCTTGCCAAGCTTGCCGCCTATTTTCTCCTCAAGAACACTTGAATATTTCCTAGCCAGAGACTCCTCTGTTGTGTCAAGGCGCTTCATTCCTAATCTTCCTCTTTTTTATGACTGCCTCTTTTAAAATAGCAATAGCCGCTGCCAAAATACAAAACGATTTACAATCAAACAACCTCTATCTCTTTCCTCTTGATTGCTTTCTTGAGCCACTCACTCCACTCGAAGAATATCCTCTTGTTGTCGTATGAGCCGAGCTCGTCCTTGATGCTTTCAGCCAGCTTGTGGAACTCGTCATTTGACTGCACGACAAAAGGCGCCTCAAGCAACTCATTCTGCCCGCTTTTGTCGGCAGCAGCAACAATGGCTTCCTTTATCTGCGACCTCAGAAGTATGTTATCCCAGACAGCATCCCAGCTGCCAGCCCACTCCTTGACGTTGGCAGCAACAGCCTTGAGGACGTCGCTTTCGCCGTTTAGAAGGTCAACCGTCGGCTCAAGCTGGTCTGACTTTGACTCGTACTTCATCAGGTCCTTGAAGCCCTTTTCAAGAAGCGGGTCATTCTCCCAGTACTTGCCAACCTCTGTGATTTGGGTCATCCTCCTCCACCGATGCAGGCCGTCAGGGCTCCTGATGGGGTTTGCAACGACGATGACATCAGTTGCCTTGAATGATGTTCGGGGCACTTTCAGGTCATTGACAACCCTGTCAAACACGCCATAAGGGCTGTCGCCGTGAATGGTGCCTGCAACAACGTTGGCTAACGCTCCAACCCGCATTGCCTCGTACAGAGCCTGGGCCTCTGTGTTATGCAATAAAAGGCCTCCAAAACCACCAACAAAGTTTTGTGAGGGGGAAACGCTAAGGTCATAAACGCTTTCCGGTTCATTGAGAGCTATTTCCTTTATTTCAGTAACCTCATCCAAATAAAAATCCCCATTAGCAAAAGTTTTGAGATTATTGGACGCGTTACATCCGGGATCATTTACAACTCTTTGTAAGTATGGTTTTGAGCACCGACCGAATCTAAACAGGTGCCGATACTTGCGAGGATACTTCACCAGTTGAGTTTTAAGGTGTTTAATATCGAAATGTACAGTATTTGCCTTGGAATGAGTCCAGCCCCTTTTTAGGATTTCCTTGTTTTTAAATCGGAACCCTATATTATTCATAAAAGATTCAACCATTTCTCTTGATTTGAACTCAACACTCCAAAGCGGGTTTCCTTTAATGTTATCCTTTTTGTAAATTTTTGCAACAATTCCAAACGACAGAAGAAGATAAGAAACATCTTCTGCAAGCTTCATTGAAGTTGTATAATACCTGATAGAATTGCCTGCCGATTTTGAAACTGTTATGTTACCATCACCCTCATACAATGTTCTTAGAAAAACTGCAATTTTCTTCTTGGAAAGCCCAAATATCAGGGATGGCACCCTCTTTTCAGTGCATACCCTTCCGCATCCGAGCCACTTCAAAAGTTCAGCCAGTGCTACGCTGGATATTGTCAACTGGTAAGACTTACCAGCCCCGTGCACTTCTCTTCTTCTGGGCGTTATTTTGAACACTCGCTCTGAAACAGCAGTCATATCTGCCAGAACCTTTTCATCTGAGTTTGTAAGAACCGTATTTGCCCCCTTCCCTTCCTTATATGAATAAAAGCCTTCAGAAACCAAGTAACCCAAAAAAGCACAAAAATCTTCATTTACCTGTATTATTGCCGGTATCTCATTGCCTGTCCCTTTAGTTACCGATAACTGGTCAGGATTAAACTTTACATTCGCGGTATGAGCAACCCTTTCAAAGGCCAAAGCAGGAATATTAGTCTTTTGGTGTTTGCCTTTCCTCATGTACTTGTAAACATCATTACTACTGATTTCGCAAAGTTCAGTTGCTTGTTTATATCCTATTATGGAAATAACTTCCTTAAGTGGCTCCTCAAACCCCTTAAGCCTGAGCTGAGGCAGAATCTTCATCAAATTAAGGCTTTCAATGTCATTAAATCCGACTGGAATATTTGTCGGTATAACAAGCTGGCTGCCGATCTTTAGATCTTTACATTCGATAGGTGCAATCTTAAAATTGTTTGTGGCCGTAAATAAGCTGTGGTCATGTGTAACAACAACCTTTCTTCCTGTTTTAGTCCGTACTTCCAATAGCTTTTTCCTTGAAGGGTGCTTTACAAATGCGGTTAATGGCAAAAGCTTTGTCTTAAGGTTAAAGTCCACTGTAGGGAGAACGCAGTCATCCGTACTAAGCGCTTCAACATCTTTAATTGGAATACGCCTGGTTACACCTTTTTCTATTACAAACACCTCTTGGTCCCCCCTTATGGAACTCCTTACCTCGCCGACAATCAAGGCAGAGTCGCCCATCCTCAAGGTTGCCCTTATGCCCTCATCAGCTGAAACCTCAGTCGTGCCCTTTGTCAGGGCAGATGCCACTTTCATTGACTGGATGTTGTAGTTGAGGCTTTTCAGGGCACGCACAGGCAATTCCAATGTGTCCTCAATTGAAAGAATCCTGTACTTCCTCATTATCTCAACCATCACAGCGCCAAGCAAAGATGTCTTTCCTGCAGACCTTGTGCCTGCTACCAGCATGGTTCTTGAGCCGTCAATCAGGAAACTGAGAAGCCCTGCTGACAAGGGTGTCATCATCCTGCTCTTGATGAAAAGCGGGAAGGTCCATGGCTTGTCCCTGTGCCGCCTGAAAGAGTAAGCCAGGCCAACAGGGTTGAGCGGCTCGCCAACCACAGCAACCCTTGCGCGAGCTCCGGGGACGAGCAGCTCTGTGTCAAGAATCGGGTTTGCCTCGTCAAGGGGCCTGCCGGACATCAGCCTGAGCTTGGTAGCCCAGGAGTCAGCATCGTTTATCGTTGGCACGATGTTAGTCATGCAGTCGTCATAGTCCTGATGCACTATGAAGATAGGCAGCCTTCCCATTGGGCTGTTGGCTGTTATGTCCTGGATTTTTTCATCCTTCAGCAGGACCTCAATCAGGCCAAACCCTATGGTATACCTGACAAGGATTTCAGCAAGCTCCTCTGTTTCCCTTGAGCGGAGCTTAAGCTGCCTCTGCCCAGCAAGCTCCTCAACCAGGTCCGATCCAACGTTAAAAAAAACCTGCCTCACCCTCTCAGGGTCAATGAACTCAGACCTTGTCGGCTTGTGCTCGGAGATTATGCGCTTCGCAGCGTCAAGAAGCTCATACTTGTCCTCGGAAAGCTTGAACTCAGGAGGGACAATGTGGTAAAGGTACTGGACAGTGGAAGGCAGCTTGAATATTGTTACATCAGTGCCATGCACATTGTAGCTGTCAATCTCCTCGCCATCCTGGGGGAAAGAGGCCATGAGCCTTGTAAACATGAAGTCAGGCTTCGCAGCAGGGCTGAACACAGCGCGGTATATGGACCTGTCATTTTCCTTGTAATCAGGAAGGCGGGGCTTTGCCCTGTTCATGAGCTCGGTCTTCTCAAGCGCGTTAAGCAGGGATTCAAGAAGGGACAGGTACTTTCCTGTTGCAGCATCGCCCTTCTGCAGGCGCTCGGCCTCAAGCTTTTCCTGCCTGTAAATCCTGCGAAGCTCAACGTAAGCAGCAACAGGGTCAGAGCGCAGCTTGTTATACAAAATATTCCTTATTTCAAAGTTCCGCCTTGCACCGGCAGGCCCTGAAAATATGCCCCCAAGGGAAGAAAGGGCTGACATAACCTGGCTCTTGATGAGCTGGTTTCGCAGCTTGCCAACCTCAGCCAGCATCCTCACCTGGCCGTAGTCATATTCATAATCGCGCTTCTGGCTGAACACAACCCTCGTTATGCCAGGCGTTTCAACCAGCTTGTCAATAACTGCCGACATGCACAGCTCGCTCTCCTCAATGGAAGGGAAGAACGGGCACTCCTCAGCGTCAATTCTCAGGACTACCTCCTCACCCTCCTTGTAGGTTTCAAAGCTGAAGCACTCCCCTCTTTTTTCTGCCATGCGTAAATCAACCGCTTTACAAACCTATTTATATCACCGCTGCTTTAAATAGTTTTATGGACAACGGCCCTTTTGCACCGGGCAAAAAGAACGCACAGAACACACCAGCTTCTTCAGCGCTTAGCCAGAGCATTGGCGAGGTTGAAAGGAGGTTGAGGGCGCTTGAGGAGAAGTACTCCAACCTTGAGCGCAGGAGCCAGGTCACTGAAGAGAACATGCTTTCCGGCAACAGGAAGGTCAAGACAGAAATAAAAATGAGCAGCGGCGAGATTTCTGAGCTGAAAGCGCAGGTTGCTGACGTTAACGAGAAGATAAAGGCGGTCGTCAGGGAGCTCCAGGGCTTCGCAAGAACCGAGGACGTTGACGTGATAAAGAAGTACCTCAATCTTATTGAGCCGCTGGGCTTTGTGACACAAAATGAAGTGGAGCGGATTGTCAGGCAGGCAGTTGAGGAAGCGCTCAGCGAGCATGCGACTGCCAAGGAAGAGGAATAGGCCCAGGGCAGTCAAAAGCTTTAAAAACAATCGTCACAAGTTTAGCTTAATTGACGTTGATTAGCAGCGATTTACTGTTGGCAGCAGCAGCGGAAAGAATATTGCCGCATCAAATTTGAAATAAAAGTGGTGATGATGGGACTTTTTGACTTTGGGAAGAAAAGGGAAGAGCCCGTGCAGGGGCCGAGGGCGCCTGTTGAGGAAGTCATCAGGATGCGGAGGCAGGGCCTTTCAAACAACCAGATAGTCCAGGCACTGCAGCGGAACGGCTTCCAAAGCACCCAGATTTTTGACGCTTTCAGCCAGGCAGACCTGAGGGCTCCCTCACCTGTTCAGGGCATGCCCCAGCCCGGAATGCAGCAGCGCCAGCCTTTCATGCAGGACCAGAGCGCAAGCCCAGAGTCGCTTGGGCTGCCTCCTGACCTTCCAAGCCTTGATGAGGGAATGGAAAACGAATCATCAATCACAGGGCCTCAAAGCCCTGAGGAACTTTCAGGGTTTGGCCCGGGCAGCAGCCAGGGCGGGGAAGCAGCTGTGCCTGGTGAGAATTATGGGGCGCAGGAGCAGCCTGCAGGCTACGGCAGCGGTTACGGCTCTGACGTCTCGGCAAGGGTTGAGGAGATAAGCGAAGCCATCATTGAGGAAAAGTGGCAGGACCTCATGAAGGACTTCAACAAGGCCATGGAGTGGAAAACCGGAATGGAGCAGAGGATGGCAGTGCTTGAGCAGCGCTTTTCAGACTTAAAGACAGCCTTTGACAACCTGCAGAAAAGCGTTGTGGAGAAGGTCAGCGACTACGACAAGAGCGTCAAGGATGTCGGCTCTGAAATGAAGGCGCTGGAGCAGGTGTTCCAAAAAATCATACCAACAATGACAGAAAACGTCAACGAGCTCTCAAGGATAACGAAAGGAATGAAGCCAGCGCAAAAAAAGCAGTAAACTAGTTCTGTAAATAAAGTTCAGTGCCCGCCTACGGCTCCTCCCCCGCTAGCCATAAGGGCAATGGTCATGGAGCCAATGGCCAGGATAAGGACAAGGCCAAGTATCTTGGGGTCGGTCAGCACTGCAATGTAACCCCTTGGCTGCTGCTGTGCGGTCTCAACTACGATGACCTGGCCGGTTTCGGCGTCAACCACGGTTTTCTGTTGCGGTGTCTGGGTCCATGATATTATAAGAATAATGACCAGGGGTATTGCAACAATCCAGATTACTGCCTTCTTGCCGAAAATGCTTGGCAGGTCATTCATGTCGGCCCCGGCAAAATTGGCAAGCACAAATATGAAAAAAATCAGGGCAGCAAGAACCACCACCCACGGCGCCATTGCCGTTATTATGTTTGTCCCCCCGCCCGTAAGGACAATCACGGCTGTGATTGTGAAAGCAAACAGCGCATGCAGCCCCTTGTTCTTAAAGATGTTCGTGACTTCAAGAATGCCGTAAACAATCAGGAAAACGAGAATCCAGACGAAGATGTCAACAAAGCCCTTCAACAGTCCCAAATCCAGAATCGTTGCCATTTTTACCCGTGATTGCCTGAGCGATTAATGGCCGCCGGTCAGCCCTTTTATGAATCCTCCTATCTTATCCATTGGAGACTCTGCCGTTATCAGGAATATCACAACGGCAAATACCAGAACTATGACAACGAGCGCCTGTATGTCCGGATTTGAGAGGAACCCCAGCGGGCCGGCTGACTGCCACCAGCTGGCAGAAATGCCGAAGATGTAAATGATGACACCAACGCTTAAGAAAGCAAGAAGGCCACTCATAGGCACGCCTGAGCCGGTTGGAAGGAATATGCCCATGAGGATGAGGGCTGCGACAATGATGACGATAACGAGTGAAACGTTTGGCAGCGCACTGTTAATGATATTCACGACATCCTGCCCAGGCGGGTAGGTTCCCATGACGTGCGGAATGACGACAAGGAGAGAAATTACCAAGGCAACAAGCATGTGGACGTTCTTCTTCTCGCCAAGCACATTGGTCCTGTTTGTCACTGTAAAGATCACTGCAAATATAAGGATGAACGGAAGAATTGCGTCAAGCAGCCCGAACTGCTCAAGCTGCACAAGAAAGTCAGGGACGTTCCTTACTCCTGAAAACGCTTGAAGCACAACCGGAAGCACTTTTTTTCACCTTTTTGCTTTAATATTACTCCTTTTATCCTGGCTGTTTTTATATCTTTTTATGATTTGGCTGCTGGAGGCTTGTCAGACCCTGTTATGAAGTACATTGCGCCAACCACAACCGCAATAAGCACTATAGTCGCTACAGAGACATTGGTCGAAAACTGCGAAAGCCAGTCAAAAATCCACTGAAGCCACGTCCTGCCGTCGCTAAGCTGGACAGCGTTAAGGAAGATGCCGAAGAGGCCAACGAACATGACCAGTATGAAAAGGGTTTTCCAAATGCCCTGCAGGTAAAACCCCTTCTCGTCCGCCTGCTGGTGGAACGAGCCGACAAGCATCAGGAAAAACACTGCTGCAAAGAGGAGCACGACAGCATTGGCTGAAATCTGGGTTATGGCCTGCACAACCCTGCCTGAGGCAACCGCGAAAAAGGCAATTGCGAAGGAAGCAAGGGCGTTGAGGTTCTTCTTGGTGTAAGTCTTGCCATCCAATGTTTCTGTGCCAAAGACCTTTGTCTTTTCAAGGATGGCGAAAACAATCGTGAAGATGAGAAGGAAAGGCAGCACAACGTCAAACACGCCAATCTTGTCCAGGAAGCCAAAGGTTTCCCTGAATGTAGAGTCTGCCATTTTACTGCCCCGCACCTTTTTTCAAATAAAGCATTACAAACCAGTTGCAAAATGCCCAAAAGCGTATATAAATGTTTCGGTAAGCATAAATTTAAATATCCTGCTGCCAAAAAGAAAAGCATGGCCTTCGGCTACGACATTTTCGCTGTATACCCTGTCCTGGCAGCAGTTACGATACTAGCGCTCTGGGAGATTGCCTGGAAGGGCGTGGGGCTCTGGCTTGCCGCAAGAAACAGCCACAAATGGTGGTTTATAGCAATTCTCATATTCAACACACTTGGTATACTGCCCATAGTGTACTACCTCTTCTTCTCAGGGAGGCAGGTGCCCCAGCAGCCAGCCGCGCAGCCAAAGCCGGCAAGGAAGAAACACAGAGTCAGCTGAAAAGCCGCTGGTAGTTGCCGTACAATATGTTGGCTACTTCTTCTGCATCCATGCCCTTTATCGCTGCAATCCTTGCCACCGTTGCGGCTATGTGGCTGGGCTCACTTTTCCCATCCTTTTCAGCTGCAAGGTAAGGGGCATCAGTTTCTGTCAGAAGCTTTGACAGCGGCAACTCCCTCGCTATGGCCTGGAAGTGGCTGCTCCTCCGGATATTTGTCGGGATGGTGACGTAAAAGCCAGCTTCAGCAGCTGCCTTAACTAGTTTCATGCTGCCGTGAAACGCATGCAGCACAACGCGCTTGCAGCCAAGGCGCATGAGCGTTTCCACAACGCCCTTCTCCGCCTGCCTTGAGTGGACAATGGCAGGCTTGCCAAGCTCCTTTGCCAATCCCAGCTGAAGCTCAAACAACCGCTGCTGTTGCCGCCTTTCCCTGTCACCCTTGGCTTCCTGGTAGTCAAGGCCAATCTCGCCCAGCGCAACAATTCTGGCCCGGCAGCTGCGGATGAAGTTCAGTTCGCCTTCAATCGCTGCTGCAGGCAGCCTTGCCGCCTCAGTCGGGTATAATCCCAATGCTGCCTTCACAACCCCAAACTGCTGCTGCAACTCAAGCGCCTTCCGGATGGATTTCGGGTCAACGCTGTTGCTGATAATCACCTTCACGCCAGCAGCTATCGCTCTTTCAACTACAGCTTTTCTTTCATTCTCACCAATGAGGTCAAGGTGAGCGTGGACGTCAGCGAGGAGCATTTTAGGCAAACCCTTACTGTCTCAAACGTTTCTTATGGACTGATAAATACCGCCTAACAAAATAATGCTTAAAACCCTCTTCACCTTTGCCAAGGGCTTTGTAGTAGGATTTCCTGTTTTTGTATTCCACAATAACCATTGGATAAAAGCTGTGCCACAATATGTGGTTCATCAGAAGCCTTCCTATCCTGCCGTTCCCGTCTCCAAAAGGATGGATTTTCTCAAAGCGGTAGTGGGCAACAGCAGACAGGTCAACAGTGTGAAGCTTTGAGGTGTTCACAAAAGATACAAGCCCATCCATTAGCTTTTTGACATCCTGCCAGTCAGGAGCCACATAGTAGCCAACCCTGACGAGGTAATCCCGGTAAGTGCCTGCAACATCCTGCTTGGTTTCACCAAAGATTTCCTTATGCCACCTCAGCAGCAGCTCGTTTGAAATTTTCTCCTTCTTCTTAAGCATTGCCAGGAAAACTTTTGCATGAGCTTCAGTCTCCCTCACTTCCGCAAGGGGCTTGTTCGGGGATATCTTGTCATGAATAATCTCCCTAGCTTCCTGCAAAGTTATCGTAGAGCCTTCTATGGCGTTTGTATTGTAGGTAAAGGCAATGGCAACTTCCTGCAGTTCCTTCGCCTTAATGGTTTCGGGATACCGCTCCCACTCTTTCTGAAAGCTCTCCCTGATTGCCCTGAGCTTTTCATACAGGCCTTTTTTGCTCTCAAGCTCAATCTTTGCCTTAATCTCATCAATGTTATCCGGGATTGACTTTCCAAGGTAAACTTCCCTGGTCACAACCCTGCTGCCTTCCCTGAAAGAGTGCTGCAGGTAGAAATATCCTGTCCCGCCTTTTTTCCTTGTTATAATCCTCACAAGAGCCATTACCATTACAAAGTATATAAATCTTGCTATTTTCGTTAATTTGTAATGGTAAATCACAACCTTTAAATATTTGCCTGATGGGCCTGGTTTTCCATGACAATCGCGGGCTTCGCATTTACCAAGCTTCTGGCAGAGAAGAAGGCAACAGGCAAAGGCAACATCACAATCAACAGCAACATCTCGCTCGTTTCTGCAGAGGAGATAGACTTCGTGATGGGCCAGCAAAGGCAAAAAGGCATCAAGGTAATCTTTGACTACAAGAACATCTTCGAGCCGGACATCGGCACGCTGATAATCGGCGGGGAGATACTCTACCTGTCAGACCAGAAGAAGCATGACGAGCTCATGAAGCTCTGGGCAAAGCGGAAAGGGTTCTCGGACGATGTAACAGCAGAGCTCTATGACCTTGTTTCAGTCAGGTGCACGGTAGAGGCCATACACCTCTCAAGCACCATAGGGCTTCCTCCTCCGGTGCCGCTGCCAAGGTTCTCAGCAGGCAAGCCAAAACAGCATGACCTTTTTAGCGAAAAAGGTCAATCAAAAATTCAACAGGCCCAGCAGCCACAGCCTGCCCCAAAAGGAAAAAAGGCCTAAGCACAAGTTTCTACAAATTTAAACGAAACATTTATCTATAAAGTTTGGTTACTTATCGTAGCAGATACAAGGAAAATGGCCGAGACCGAACTTAAGCTTAAAGTTGCCGAAGCCGTCCAGGATGACGTCAACAAGGGCATCGTAAGGATAGACACCACGCTAATGCATGAGATTGGCGTCAGGCCCGGCGACATAGTTGAGATAGAAGGAAGCAGGGTTACTGTCGGAATAGCAGACAGGGCATACCCTGGAGACATAGGCCTCAACATCATAAGGATGGATGGGATCCTGAGAAGGAACGCCAGGTCAGGCATAGGCGAGCTGGTCAAGATCCGGAGGGCGGACATCAAGGGAGCCAAGAAGGCTGTAATCGCGCCAGCCAGAAAGGGCGTAATGATAAGGGCAAGCTCCGACATATTCAAGCAGGGGCTTCTCGGAAGGGCGCTTGTCAAGGGCGACATCGTAGCTTTGGGGGGCACGACGAGGAGAAGGACAACCTTCGTGCACAGCCCGTTTGAGGAAATCTTCAAGATGCTTGACGAGGTTGACGAGGACGTAATGGGCCTCGGCTTCTCAGATATCAAGTTCATAGTCATTGACACGCTGCCAAAGGGCCCGGTCATAATAACAGACCTGACCGAGGTCGTGTTCAACCCTGAAGCTGCCGACATGGTTGAAGAGCCAAGGCTGGACATAACCTATGAGGACATTGGCGGCCTGTCCGAAGAGATAAAAAAAGTCAGGGAAATGGTAGAGCTTCCGCTAAAGCACCCCGAGATTTTTGAAAGGCTGGGCATTGACGCGCCTAAAGGAGTGCTGCTGCACGGGCCTCCGGGAACAGGAAAGACGCTTGTTGCAAGGGCTGTAGCGAATGAGACAAACGCGTACTTTACCCACATAAACGGCCCGGAGATAATGTGCGTAGATGGCAACACAATGGTTCTAACTAATCCTAAAGGTTTCGTTAAGGCTAAAGAAGTGTTTGAAAGTGTTAAGAAGAAAGGAAAAGTTACTAGGGAAGGCGGCCACGAAGTGATTGAGCTTACAGAACCGGTTAAGACTTACTCTTACAAAGATGGCAAGATTAAGAAGTCCAAAATAACTCACATGGTTAAATTAAAGGCCCCGTCTTTTAACATTGCCTTCAGTGACGGTTCGGAGTTAATAGCATCTGCCAACCAGCCGTTCCTAACTTATCGAACTGGTGAACTTGTTTGGAAGCGCATAGCCGACTTAAAAAGAGGGGATTTCGTAGCTAAGCTTAACAAACTGCCTGTTAAAGGGAAAAGTTACAAAATAGATTGGAGAAAGTTAGGTCTTAAATTGAAGATTAAGAATGAAAAAGCAGCTATCGAAAGCAGAAACTTGTCCAGGAGTAACTTTGTGAAGCTTCCTAAGAAAACCAGCGTAGAACTTATGATGCTCGTTGGACTCATTTTCTCTGATGGGAATATTAGTAAAGACCACGATGCCATTATATTTGCCAATAAGGATGAGAGATTAGTTAATTATTTCAAAAAGCTTGCAATTTCGATTTTTGATATTGATAAGAATATGCTTAAGGAATATCACGCAGATAATGATACCCGGGTTGTATTGTATTCAAAAGTTTTGGCGAATTTATTTGAATACCTCGGAATACCTTCGGGAAATAAGTCAAAAGTTGAGCAGCACGTGCCGAGTTATGCTTACGCTTTGCCCAAATCAGAAGTGGCTGCTTTCGTGGCCGGATACTTCGAGGGTGATGGCACTGTTGCGCTAACTGAAGTCAAGAACGCCAAGCACACATTCAGTTATCCAACTCCTAAAATTTATTGTAAATCAAAAAACTTTTTGCACGAAATGCAGGCTTTAATCCAGTTAAGGCTTGAGATAAGCACGAAGCTGAATAAGCATCCAACCCCGTTGGGCGAAATGTTTGAACTTGTAGTCAGAGGGAATTCCGGCAGGCTTAAATTTGCAGAGCTGCCATTGGTGACTAAAGATATCAGAAGTGGCCAGATACGCAAAACTTTGCGGATAAAAGAATTTGAGAACATACCGACGCCAAACGCACTGATTAGAGAAATGAAAGCCAAGTTACCTTATGATGCTTACAGGAATCACGACTATTACATTTACAATCAAGGGAAATTTACAAAGCACGCGCTGAATAACCTTTATAACATAGCGGCAAGAAGTGGCGTAATTAATGACCTTCTAAGAAAAGAGTTCGCAGTATTGACCCGGAATGATATTTCCTGGGAAACTATTGATGGAATTGCCGATTTAGGCGAGCGGGACCTTTACGACTTTACAGTCAATGACGACAGTTTCATCGGTCACTATTATTTACTGCATAATAGTAAATTTTATGGCCAGTCTGAACAAAACTTAAGGAAGAAGTTTGAAGAGGCAGAGAAGAATGCGCCTTCAATCATATTCATTGACGAGATCGACGCCATTGCCAGCAAAAGGGAAGAGCTGCACGGCGAGGTTGAGCGAAGGGTAGTCGCACAGCTGCTTGCATTAATGGATGGGCTGAAGGACCGAGGGAAAGTTGTCGTCATAGCAGCAACAAACGTTCCAAACCTACTTGACCCTGCACTGAGAAGGCCTGGAAGGTTTGACAGGGAGATAGAGATTGGAGTTCCAACCAAGGAAGGCAGGCTTGACATACTAAAGATTCACACGAGGAACATGCCGCTGGGAAGGGAAGTAAGCAGGGGCACAGCCCTGCCTAAGAGCGAGGAGCTTTTGCCGCAAGGGAAAAAGTACGAGCTCTACTCCGAGAAAGACAAAGAGAAATTCCTCGTTGAGTTTGCAGCCAAGACGCACGGCTTTGTGGGGGCAGACATGGCAATGCTCTGCAAGGAAGCAGCCATGGTTGTGCTGAGGAGGGAGCTGCCCGGCCTCAAGTTTGACGAGGAAGAGCCAATCCCGAAAGAAGTGCTTGAGCGCATGGTCATCACGAAGCACGACTTTGCCGAGGCCCTGAAGGTCGTAAGGCCGTCAGCAATGAGGGAAGTCCTGGTTGAGATTCCGACCGTAAGGTGGAAAGACATCGGCGGCCTCGATGAAGTGAAGCAGCAGCTCAAGGAAGCCGTAGAATGGCCAATCAAAAACCCTGAAGCGTTCAAAAGGTTGGGTGTCAGGCCCCCCAAGGGCATACTGCTTTACGGAGCGCCAGGCACCGGCAAGACCCTGCTCGCAAAAGCAGTAGCAACAGAGTCAGAGGCAAACTTCATACTCGTAAAAGGACCGGAGCTGCTCTCAAAGTGGCTCGGCGAATCAGAAAAAGCAGTGAGGGAAGTCTTCAAGAAGGCAAGGCAGACCTCGCCAACAATAATCTTCTTTGACGAGCTGGACTCGCTCACGCCAAAAAGAGGCATGAGCAGCGACAGCCACGTGACAGAAAGGGTGGTCAACCAGCTGCTTACCGAGATAGACGGGCTTGAGGACCTGTACGACACAGTAATAATCGGCGCAACCAACAGGCCGGACATGATAGACCCGGCACTGCTAAGGCCGGGAAGGTTTGACAGGCTCATACTCACGCTAGTTCCAGATGTAAAATCACGCCTGGAAATATTCAAGGTGCATACCAAGAACATGCCGCTAAAGAACGTGAACCTTGAGAAGTTCGCGCAGATAACGGAGGGTTATGCAGGAGCGGACATTGAAGCGGTATGCAGGGAAGCAGCAATACACGCCCTCAGGGAAGACATGGCATCAAAGACAGTGGAAGAAAGGCACTTCATGGAAGCGCTCAAGAAAGTCAGGGCTTCAGTGACAAAAGAGATAGAAAAAGCGTACGAGGAAGTGCGCGACAGCCTGAGCGTTGCAAGGGCCAAGGAAATCAAGGAAGAAAGGCCCATGTACATGGGATGATTCTGAGATGAATGTCGGCTGTTTTATTAATCTGCAGCCAATGCAAAAAAGTCAAGTGGCATGTTTCTTAAAAATAAGAAAAAGGCAGAAACTGGTACTGCCTTAAAGGTCCCGAAGCCTCATTACTTTTTGTATAAGTTGGCTTAGTATTTAACTTTTTCGATTTTCACGGCAAACGGCGCAAAAGATCCCCGTCGTTGCCGTAAAATATCCGGAAAAAGAAGCTAAAAGCGAAATATTTCTGGTATGCTCTGTAAACTTTCTGATGTTGCCGGAAGAATTACAATGATTTCGGGGCAAGGCATATGAAGAGTTCTTGATAGAAGTACGGCGGGGTTGCCGCGGGAGCAGGAGCTGGTACAATTCCGCGAGGCGGAATGTACAATCGGCCGCTGCCGATTTGTAACTGCACCTGCCTGAAAAGCAGGGGAGGTCCGAAGCCTCATCCGGGTTCAAAACTCAGCATAAGCTGGGTGGAGGTCCCGGCCGCGGCGCCCCCTCTTTCTGGTTATGGCAGTAGCAACAAAAAGTTTTATATAACCCTATGAGACAGAGTGGTGCTATGGTAGCGCCAATCGTCATAGGAATAGCCGCTGTTGTCGGCGGCTTTATTATCTTGCGCTTGCTTATGGGCAGCTCACAGAGCGAGCAGTCAAAGAGGGAGTCGGAAGCTTCTGCAATCCGTAAAATGAATGCTGTGAGGGCTTATGAGCAGAAGATTGAGCATCTGCACAGGGCAATGAGAAACGCCCCGGACAGGCAAAGGGAGAGAATGGCAAAGCAGGAAGAGCTGCTCCTGAGGCAGAAGGAACGGCTCAAGCACACAACTGAAAGGCTGGTAAGGAAAAGTTAATATAGCAACTGCTTTCTTAGCGTTACCAGTTCAAAAATGACAAACCCCAAACCCGGCGACTTTGTGGAAGTTGCGACAGCAGAAGAAACCATAAGGGGAACGCTGCTGCAGAGCCCTGAGCTTGAGAAGGATGTTGTCATCATAAAGCTCCCAAGCGGCTACAACCTCGGGATTTCTAAGAATAAGATAAAGAAAATTTCGCTGTTGCCGCAACCGCAATCGCTGCATGAAAAAGCAGCAGTTGTTACAACTGCCAAAAAAACAGCTTCCAAGCTGCCGAAAATCTCAATCCTCCATACAGGAGGGACAATTGCAAGCAAGGTGGATTACAGGACTGGAGGAGTTATTGCAAGATTCACTCCGGAAGAAATATTGGAGATGTTCCCTGAGCTTAAAGAGCTTGCTGATATAGATTCACGATTAATACGAAATATGTGGTCTGAGGACATGCGGTTTGCCCATTACAACCTGATGGCGAAGGAGGTTGCAAAGGAAGCTGCCAAAGGAGTTGATGGTGTAATCATAACCCACGGCACTGATACCATGCACTACAGCTCTGCGGCACTCGCTTTTGCACTGGAAAGAGTTAGTATTCCTGTAATCCTCGTTGGATCCCAGAGAAGCTCTGACAGGGGCAGCACAGACGCTGCTGTGAACCTGATCTCTGCCGCTTATTTCATAGCCAATTCTGACTTTGCGGGAGTAGCTATTTGCATGCATGAGAATATGAGCGATACAAGCTCACTGATACTTCCAGCAACGAAAGTGAGGAAGATGCACACGAGCAGGAGGGACGCGTTCAGGCCGGTAAACTCAACAGCCATTGCGAGGGTTGATTTTGAAAACAAGAACTTAGCGTTCCTAACACCTGCATATACAAAAAAGGACAAACAGGGCAAAATAAAGCTCAAGCTGTTCAACGACAAGCTGAAAGTCGGAATACTGAAAACTCACCCAAACATGTATGCTTCAGAATTCGCCGCATATGCAGGGTTCGACGGACTGGTGATTGAAGGATTCGCGCTGGGCCAGGCCCCCATAAACCAAGTGGACGAATTCACGGCGGAGCACAAGAAAAACCTCTCAGCAATAGAAGCGTTATGCAAAAAGATGCCTGTAGCAATGGCGTCTCAGTCAATCTATGGCAGGCTGCAAATGAACGTTTATTCAACAGCCAGGGATTTACAGGCAGCCGGCGTAATTGGCAACCTCAGCGACATGACGCCTGAAACAACTTTTGTCAAGCTCGCCTGGCTCCTCAGCAACTACAAGAAAGATGAAGTGAAAGAGCTTGTGACAAGGAACCTCCGCGGAGAGATAACTGAGAGGACGGAGCCAAACTCTTTTCTGGTTTAAAAAATACCAGGCGGATACTTTGAAACTTTGCAGAACGCGCATCCCAAACTTCAATAACCCCCTTTCTTTACGTCACATTTTTACAAAAATAGCAATATTTATATATTTGTGACGTAACAAGCGTGCTGCAATGGTGAACCTTAGAGTAAAGGAGGCCAGGGGAAGGAAGTACTATTACCTGGAGCATACAGTCCGGCTTGGCAAAAGGTTCGCAAACAAAAGGAAGTATTTAGGCCGTGAATTGCCAAAGGACATTGAACGGCTTAAAGAAGAATTTATGCATGAACTGTTTTTGGAGAGGTATAGCAAAGTCCTTACTTCTATCCAAAAGAAGTTCAGCCACGATTTGTCAGCCTACCCGCCTTCGGCCAAAGAGAAGTACGTTGAGTCATTCATGGTCAAATTCACGTACAACACAAACAGGATAGAAGGCGGAACATTGTCCCTGAAGGAGACAGCAGATCTGCTACAGCAGCACATCACGCCAAGAAACAAGCCTGTTGAAGATGTCAAAGAGGCAGAAGCCCACAAGAAGGCATTTTACGAAATGCTCAATCACCAGAAAGAGCTGACACTTGCGACTGTCCTTCATTGGCACAAGCTGCTATTGCAAGACACCAAGCCAGATATTGCCGGGCGAGTGAGGAAGCATCAGGTAGCTATTGCAAGAAGCAAGGCAGAACTGCCGTTTCCGGCAGAACTTGATACGCTTCTGCATGAGCTCTTTATCTGGTATCATAAAAACAAGAGCAAGCTTAATCCCGTGGTGTTGGCTGCCTTGGTTCACCTTAAGTTTGTTACAATCCACCCATTCAGCGATGGCAACGGCAGGATTTCCCGGCTTATGATGAATTTTGTCCTGCACAGGCATTCTTATCCAATGCTTAACATTGAGTATACAAACAGGAGTAGCTATTATACGGCCTTGGAGAGAAGCCAGATGAAGCACAAGGACTACATTTTTGTCCAGTACCTAGTGAAAAGGTATCTAAAAGCTTATGAAAAATACTTGTGAAGAAAAACATTAGACAACTTTGATTATCGGCATTACATATCAAAGTTGTCTAAGAGAACTTTGAACAAAAGTTAAATATGAGTAGTCATTCAAAGTTCTCATTAAAAGCATTACCCATGATTGACGAACTATGATCGCTGACTATAAAGAGCTTGGCCTCAAGGCAGGAATTGAGATTCACCAGCAGCTAGATACTAAAGAGAAGCTTTTTTGCAGCTGCCCAACCGCAATCCGGGATGACAAGGCTGATGTTGTTGTCAAGAGGCGGCTTCGCGCTTCTGCCGGCGAGACTGGCGAGATGGACGTTGCTGCGGCTTATGAGCAGTTGAGGGCGAAACACTTCGTCTACAACGCATACAACGATACAACCTGCGATGTTGAGCTGGATGAAGAGCCAATCCACAGCCTCAACAGCGAGGCACTGCAAATTGCCCTTCAGGTTGCCCTGCTGCTGAAGGCAAAAGTTTTGGATAGAATGCAAGTAATGAGGAAAACAGTGGTTGACGGCTCAAACACGTCAGGATTCCAAAGGACAGCTCTGGTTGCAAGGAATGGTAAAATAAGCATTGATGGCAGCAGCATTGCAATACAAACAGTGTGCGTTGAGGAGGAGTCAGCGAAGATTGTTGACAGGACAGCTTCTGCCGACACTTACAACCTTTCCCGGCTCGGGATTCCGCTTGTGGAGATTGCAACCGGGCCCGACATGAAAACGCCGGAGGAAGTAAAAGAGGCTGCAGAGTACATCGGAATGGTGCTCCGCAGCACTGGCACGGTGAAAAGGGGATTGGGCACGATAAGGCAGGACGTAAACGTCTCCATCAGGGATGGTGCAAGGGTTGAAATCAAGGGCGCACAGGAGCTGAGGCTGATTCCGAAGCTGGTTGAGTACGAGGCATTGCGGCAGAAAGGATTGGCTGAAGTTGCTGCCGAATTAAGGAAAAGAGCGGCCATTGTTGGGAAAGCTGCGGATATTACTTCTGTTATTGGCAACTGCCCCTCGGAGATAATACAATCAACAGTTGTGAAGAACGGAGCTGTGCTCGCGGCAAAACTCTCCGGCTTCAAGAGGCTGGTTGGGAAGCATTTCCTGCCCGAGGGGCATCCTGTTGTAAGGCTGGGCAAGGAGCTCAGCGGCTATGCAAGAGCGTATGCCGGGGTTGGCGGAGTAGTGCACAGCGATGAGCTGCCGAAGTACGGGATAACTCCTGAATATGTTGAGAAGATTAGCAGCAGGCTTGGCTGCGGCAGCAATGACGCTTTCATTCTTGTAGCGGCTGAGAAGGATTATGCTGAGAGAGGCATGAATGCTGCGCTTGACAGGGCGAGGCAGGCAATGAAAGGCGTGCCTTCCGAGGTCAGGAAGGCGAATGAGGACGGCACTACCACTTTCCTCAGGCCCATGCCTGGCTCTGCAAGGATGTACCCGGAAACTGACGTTCCGCTTGTTAACCCTGCAGCTCACCTTAAATGGATAAAGCTGCCGAAGCTTCTGATAGAAAAAGCAGCTGACTACCAGAAGCTTGGCCTTACTGCTGACCTGGCAAAGTCCATTGTCAAAAGCGACTACGCTGAACTGTTTGAAGACCTTGTTGGCAATTATCCAAAGCTTAGCCCGCCTTACATCGCAGATACGCTGATGGGTTACAGGAAAGACGTTACGCTGCTGGGAGTTTCTGCTGAGGCTGCAGCGGCAGTAAGCGATGGTATGCTAAGGCAGGTCTTTGCTGCCGTAAATTCAGGAAAGCTGGCAAAAGAGTCGGTTGCTGCTGCCCTTTCATCTGCTGCGAAAAGTGGCAAACTGGAACTGGATAAGTATGCCCTAATGTCCGATGCAGAACTGGAAAAAGAGCTCAAAGAAATTGTAGCTGCCAACAAGGGCATGCCGTTCAATGCGCTCATAGGAAAGGCAATGGAGCGGCTCAGGGGAAAAGCCCCCGGCCAGAAGATTGTGGAAAAGCTTAAATTGCTGGTGAAGTAGTTTTTTACAGAATTTGGAAAAAAGAGGTTCGTAAATAAATGTTGCTGTACAACGCAATTGGCTTTGCAGTCTCAGCCTTTGTCATGGTGAGGGCAGGCAGCTATGCCGTAAGGTTTATTTCCAGGATTGCAAAGGCCGACAACATAAGCCCATTCCTGACGAGCTTTTTCTTCATAGGGCTGGTATCCTCATTCCCTGAAGGGTTCATCTCAATAGTTTCTGCAATAAAGGGTGAGGCGCAGCTTGGCCTGGGAACCCTGCTTGGGGGCAACATAGCAGACCTTAGCCTGATACTGGGCCTTATCGGGGTTGCAGGAGGAACAATCCGGATACACAAGCGCGAGTTCGCTCATGAGTTCTGGCTGGTTGGCCTGGTTATGCTTCCAATCCTGCTGGCACTTGACGGCTCATTAAGCAGGTTTGATGGAATAGCGCTTGTCAGCGCATGCCTTATTTTTCTCGGCAGCATGCTCGGCTCAGACCACGTGCTGTCAAAGATAGCCAACCACTCAAAAAAGCTGTTTGTGAGGAGCTTTGCCCTGTTCCTGCTAAGCGCTGCAGGGGTTTTTGTGGCTGCAAACTTCGTTGTCAAGTTCGCAGAAGGACTTGCTCTGGATTTTAAGATGCCCCTGCTGCTCGTTGGTGTGGCCTTTACTGCATTGACAACAACGCTGCCAGAGTTCATCTTCTCGCTTAACGCGATCAGGCAAAAGCTGGGGGACCTGGCAGTTGGCGACATTTTCGGCACAGTAATCATTGACGCAACGCTCCTTGTCGGCTTGACAGCAATCATCTCGCCAATCGCAGTTTTTGGCGTCAACATAGCCAACATTGGAGTATTCAGCCTGATGGCGGTTGCCACAACGATATACTTCCTAAAGCCAGGCAAGGTCTTCACAAGGAGAGAGGGCGTTCTCATGATCATGCTTTACATCATATTCATTGTCACTCAGCTCACAACCTCGCTGCAATAATTTTATATAGCCGCAGCAGCCGCTTCTTACATTGCGCCTCTATAGCACAGTAGCTAGTGCGCTTGACTTGTAATCAAGAGGTCCCGGGTGCAAGTCCCGGTAGAGGCTCCTGCTCATCACCGCAAAGATTAAATAAGCTGGTTCTCGCCGCTACAGCATGGAACAGAACAGGCACTACACCTTGTGGCTTACCGGAGTCATTGCTGCGGTTTTTGCGCTGCAGACGTTTTTCCCTGCTGTCACGGCAAACTTCCAGCTGGTTTCTGCATATGCGTGGAGCAGGCCGTGGACTCTGCTTACATCAATATTCCTTCACGCCAATGTTGCCCACATCCTGTTTAACGGCTTAGGCCTGATGATATTCGGCAGCATCCTGGAACAGATAATTGGCTCAAAAAGATTCCTTGCCGTATTCTTCACGGCAGGACTCCTGTCAAGCATAGCCTCAACGTTCTTTTATAACGCAGTGGTTGGCGCTTCAGGCGCGATATTTGGCGTGATGGGCGCGCTCACAGTCCTGCAGCCAACGCTCACTGTCTGGGTCTACTACATCCCGATGCCAATGTACGTTGCAGCATTTGTCTGGGCCATTAGCGACCTGTTCGGCTTCATAGTGCCAACAGGCATTGCCAACGCAGGCCACCTTGCAGGGCTTGCAACAGGGCTGGCCGCGGGTTTCATGATGAGGGGAATGAAGCGCTTTACAGCTGGCGGCAGCGGGAAAAGGATGAGCATACTGACAGCAGAGGAGTTTGACAAGTGGGAGAAGGAGAACATGGGAAAGGGAAAGACGTAAACTGTTACCAAAAGGTTTTTAAACCGCGGCAGCGACTGCTTCTTCAGCTTACAGTAAGAGAGGTGAGATGATGGTAACTACAGAAACAGTTTTGGTGAACTTGCTGGGCGCTGTAGCCTATGGGGCAGGCGCGTACCTTGCAGTAGAGTATGTTTTGCCAAAAGTCAAGATAATTGCAGCAGAGGTGCTGCGCTACCCGAAGACTGCAGAGGCGCTCGTTTTCCTGCTTTCAGTGCTGGTTTACATTGCAGCAGCGCAGGGAATAATCACAAAGCTGGCCGGCCTGGGAGTGCCGTACATAAACAACCTGACAGTCATAAACCCTGCAATTGACGTGCTTAACGGCATTGCGCCTGTTGTAAAGATGGTTCTTGTTGGCATCGGCATAGTTCTCCTTGCTGAGAGGGTCAGGCTCAGGGCTTAATCCTCCCTTATTTTTTCTTTTTTATTCTCTTTTGCTGCTTTCTGTCCCTTTTGAGAAAGGTTTTTAAGGGGTGTTTGTTGCCCGAAAATAGTGCTATAGCATCGGAGCTTAATAATCGGATACGAATAGTCGCTCCGATGCATATAGGAGAGGAACATATCATTCCGAAAATCTAGTTCCTCTCCTATAAATAGCAGCAAGTGAGTGGTTACGATGGCGGCAAGCAAGGTGAAGAAGCTGTACGAAACGCTTAGGAAAAAGTACAGGCTGCCAGGCTTTGACGAGCTTGACCAGGAGTTTGAGGTAAGCGCCATAGAAGCCGAAAGCGGCCTGCTGAGGGAGATAAGGAAACAGATAAGCGAAAAGGTCGGTGACGTAAGCTCCCTTTTCCAGTCGGTACTCCAGCCTGACACCAACCTGGTGGACCTTTCCGAGAGCAGGGTCTTTAACGAAGCTGAAAAGCAGAGGCTCTTTGAGCTTTTCAAGAGGCTCATGGTAGCTGACAGGGCAATGGCAGGGCTTTCCATCGAGAACGACGAAAAGCTCGATGCTGCCTTCATAAAATCCTTCCATGCAGAGTGGAAAAAGCTCAAGCCGGAATTAGTTAAGTTCATAAAGCGACTGAGGGACGGCTGGGAGAAGGAAACAGAGGAAGGCGAAGAAGCAGGATATATGGGCTAATTGATTACGAGGCGTTTTTGATGTCAACTTTGAAGCCTGTGAAAGTTCACATTTCATTGCCGGGGCAGGTTGTAGAAGTGCTGCCAAAAATTGACACACTTAGAGGTGTCAGCGGGCTGGCAGATGTAGTTGCTGCTTATTATGCCTCTTTTCAGGAGGTTGTCGGGAAAGAGTTGGCTGAAGCAGTAATGCTGGCTGATAACACAAAGCTGAAGGAGGATACTCTTCTCGGGCAGCTGCGCTCACACTACACAGCAACGGTAATGTGGCTGGCTTTTCTTAACTATTCCAGGGGTTCGCATGACCTCCCTGTTGGAACGCTTGCTGAAGAGGGATTGATAAGGCTGCAGCTCTTTGGAGACTCAGCAGGATTTGACACAGCAGCGCATTTGCCTGCTCCTGGGCATGTTGATGACCAAATGGCAAAGTTGCAGGAGGGCTTCAGGAACAAAATGGAACGGGCCAAGCGTTCACGGCGCAATGCACAGGAACGGCTATTTAGATGCGATTGTTATGAACAAAGAAATTGCAAACTGGCTGCGTGACAGCACAAAAGTTGCAACCCATCTTATGAACGATTTTGAAAGCCTTGTTGCAACTAAGGCTTGGATGATGCAGGTAATGAAAGGCGAATTGCAGCTTGGAAAACAGCACATCACTACGCCAGCAATCCCTTCACCACAACAGTCGCCTAAGCCCCTTTACCAAGCTTGAAGCTGAATGCGCACTTCTTTTTTAGTTGTTCACAACTCGTGACTCCAGCTTTCTTACCGGATTATCTGCAGCAGCACCGGGGCCACCTTTGCAAAGAGAAGCACGTTGAAGAGAAGGTTTGTGCCCTCGTAAGGCAGGTTCCACGCCAGGTCGCCTCCCATGAACTGGGTGATTGCGAACATCGTGATGTTGTATGCGACGACAAGGGTTATGCCCAGCGTGGTTATGTCTGCAGCATCAAAAATGGCAGCTGCAACGGCAATCATGGAAATGGTAAGCATGGAAAGGGGCAGCTTCTCGTCAATCCTGCCAATAAGCACTTTCCCGAAAAAAGTGGAAGCTATGCCGACAGCAAGCCCTGGCAGCAGGCCGTAAGATACAGCTGCCACAATGGTGGAGAGTTTGACAAGCTCAAAATTGACAGGAGCCCTGAAGTAATTGAAGTAGAAGGTTGAAAAAGACGCTGCAACGATAAGCAAAATGATGACAAAAGTCGTCTTGACCGAAATCCCGAAAAGAAGCGAGAACACCAAAAGCCCGGCTATGGCCAAGGCTATCCTCTTTACATTGCTGCGGAGAAAATCCGCAACAGCCTCCCTTTTTGAAACCGCGCTGCCCATGTGCTACCAGCTTTTCAGGCGTTAAACAGGCAATTAAATACTTTTCCACTCCCCACCTTTGGCATTGAAAAGCTTTATTAAGCGCTGCAAACATCGTTTTTCGATTGACCCTTTTTGTAAAAGGGTCATGTGTGCCTGTAGCTCAGCCCGGAACAGAGCGAAGGGTTCCTAACCCTTAGGTCCAGGGTTCAAATTGCCACTTTGCAGCAAAATTTTTTAAGGAAGAATGCAAACGGCTATGAAAGTCCCTGCAGGCACGCTTATGCTCACCCAGCTAGCAAAAGAGGAATTAGCTTCATGAAGAAAGGTCTGCTGACGCCGGTTGCGTCGCTTGTATTCGGCATTGCGCTTCTTGCGCTCATCCTGAAATTAGCAGGAGTCCAGAACATCATAAGCTCTGTAAAGCAGTTCTCCCCCCATTACTTCATTCCCTTCATGGCTGTCACGCTCGCACTTTTTGCAGCAGCAACTTACAGGTGGAAGGTGGTCCTGGACGGCGAGGGCGCTCATGTGCCTTTCCTGACGCTGCTCAAGTACAAGCTGATGGTTTTTGGAGTGAATTACCTGACGCCCGTAGCGAGGGTTGGAGGGGAGCCATTCAAGATCATGCTGCTCAGGAGCCAGCATGTCAAGTCATCAAAGTCATTTGCCTCCATAGTCCTTGATAACTTCATAGGGATGGGCTTTGACGCAGTCATTGGCAGCCTGTTCCTTATAGCGATTTTCTTCACCTCCCAGCTGCTGCCCCTGAAAACACGGGAGCTTTTGCTTGCAACAGGAATAACAGCTTTGGCTGTTGTGGCTGCTTCGTACTTTGCCCTTACAAGGAGGAAAGGCATTTTTTCAGACGTCCTTGACATTGCCTGCACCCTGACAAGGGCATCAGGCAAGAAATTCTTTGCCGACCTGATAAGGAAGGTTGCGGCTGCTGAGTTCTACATAAGGAACACACTTATCAGAAAGCCCAAGCGCGTGCTGCTCGTGTCCTTTTATGCGGCCATTGGCTGGCCACTTTCAATACTGCAGTACAAGTTTGCGCTGCTCATGCTTGGGGTGGATGCAAGCATTGCGCAGATTGTGGTGATAATCGTGGTTATGACACTGACCACTATCATACCGATACCTGCAGCGCTGGGGGTGCAGGAAGCAGGCCAGTTCTCTGTTTTCAAGGTTCTTGGGCACGACCCCAGCCTGGGAATAGCGCTGTCATTTGTAATTCGCCTTAAAGACGTTATCCTCCTCCACCTCTCTTTCGGCTCACTTTCCATGGAAGGGTTTAATTTCCTGAGGGTGGTAAAAGAAAAGATTGCCGAATCAATTAACGGCAACGGCAGAAAAAGAAAACACATGAAAAGACGAAAAAGAAAATAAGCGCTTAAGCGATTGCCAGCTGCCAGCGCCTTACAGCATCATATGAATTCAAAGTTCTCGTGGAACGACTCTTCCTCAGGCTGCCAGGTCTTCAGGTCAAGATACCTCTTAATGGATCCCTGAAGCTTGTAAGCGTCCTGGTAAATCATCTTGCGGTTCTCCTCAAGGTTCTTTTTTATCAGCCTGGTCCTGAACCAGTAGTCAAAGTATTTGAGGATAGGCGTGGTTGAGAGGTCCTGCACTTCAATATACGGCTTTATGAGAATCCTAAGCTCAGCGTGCTGGACCTTTTCCTTCCTGCCTTCCCGCATGATTTCCCTGTCGCTCATCTGGAAAGCCCAGAAGTCAAGGTCAATGTGGTGCTTGTAGAATTTTGAGCCTGCTTCGCCGACATTAACAGGGCGCTTTTGGGTGCGCCACCACCACCTTACCTCCCGCTCATTGGCATTATGGTGGGTCCCTTTTTTCTCCATGTAAAGAACCTCGCCGGATGATTCCAAAAAAACGTCCCCCATTGAATCAGCGTAGTTGTTCTCCATGAACCACTTGTGCATGAACCTGTAGAGCGAAAGCAGCACGAACATGTCCTTGTACACTACTTCAATGTTCGGAAGCGCAATCCTCTGCATACAAGTTACACCGCTTTTCTTTTTTTGCGACAGCTACAACCAATCTGCACTGCGGATTTGCAGTTGCACAAAACTACGGTAGCACGAATATATTAAAACCTATACTGGAATACTGTTCTTGTAGCTTGCGGTATATAAGCTTTTTGCAAGCCTTGTCTTTGCACTTAAATTCGGGAGGTGGGCAAGATTGCACAAATAAAGGCTAAGTTGCACAAAAATAGCCCTTTCGGAGGGGGTTCTAAGAAAGGTTTAAAAAGAAAGAACAAAAAAGGAAATGATATGCCTATAGTAAGAGGACATAGAAGACAAAATCCTTCAGGTAGTGTTACTTTTGTCAGAAGACATAGAAGAAGACGCATAAGAAGGTGGCGTTTCTGGTGATGTGATATTGTTAATTCTTACTCTAAACGAATTAGAAAAGCAATAGATGACTGCTTTGCTTATATTGAAAAAGCTCAACTAGTCAATGTTGAAAAAAATCCTTTGAAAATAATAAATCCATCAAGTAAATCACATTACGCACTAAACTACAAACCCGATTGTTGTCACAAAGTGAATGACATACATTATATTTTTGAAATATTGGATACGCAAATAGAACATAAAACTATTGCTGATGTTGTGAGAATTATTCTTTTTGCAAAATTGCACGAAAAAAAGGTTAAAGCAGTCTTTATAACTAAGAATAAAGAATTGCAGGAACTTACCGTAAATATAATTTCAACAATCGGGGAAGGATTCCTAAAAGATTATGAAAAAAGCCCCCCTTAATTGAGCTAGTGGTTATGGAAATCGGACAAAATGAGAACTATTTAAAGATTGGAAAGTCATTACGAAAAGAAATATTAGGATTAAGATAAACTTTTTTCAAGTAATGGGCTTTCTTTTTATACTATCTTGTTCAACATATTTTTAATATGTCTTTCCGTAGAATGATAATCATTTCTGAAAGTCCTAAAAAACGATGCGTTGTCTAGTGCAGTTTTAGCGTAAATATGTAATTCTTCGTAATCTTTCTTTTTGATTCTCTTAGTTGTTGCTAATTCCACATACATAGCTTTTTCTCTCTTACTTTGAATATTATTAAATATGCGTAAAATTTTCTTTATTTGCGGAATTTTGTTACAATCTTCAGATTCGATTGTTTTAATTACTTCGTCTCTGCTTAAATTTTTGGACATTTCTGGCAAATTCAATATGGTTTGTGTTATTATTGTTAGCTGTTTTATCTTGTGGTGTTTGAACATATCCATCAAATCTTTTTCATTAATACCGATAAGTTTTTCCAAAAGAAATTTACTACGCTTGGTGAAAGGAACACTTGAGAATACAAAGCAGATTTTTGCTTTTGCTGTTTCTTCTATACAAAAGACGAGGTTAACATATGCTTTTTCATAAAAACCGTTATGTGCAAGTAATTCGGCTATCTTAAAATATTCCTTCGCATTCTCCTCGGCTTTTCCAGTTACTCTTTCGAGTAATGGTTTTGTTATCCTTGCTTTTTTATTTGGCTGCATCTAATTCACCTTTACAAATGTTGGGTTACGTCGTGGCTTAAAAGGCTTTGTCTATAAATCTGCCAATCTATCTATAAAGCCTTCTGAAGTTGTTTGAGAATGTCCTTACCTAACAAGGTAAGCGCATAAATTCTTCCCGTTACCACTTTCGGCGTAAGGCATAGCACGAGTTTCTTTTTCTCCAGTTCTGCTAGTGCTCTGCTGGCGTGGCTGTTCGCAATCTTCGCTTGTACCGCTATTTGGCTTGGTGTGCGTTCTACTTCCAGAGCCTTCAGCACAGCCTTGCGGTAGCCACTTCGGATGACGAACGAGTATGCTTCCCAGTCCATAACCTATTCCGAATAGAAAGCTTTATATTCAGTTTATTACCAAAGCTATACCAGAGGGCTACCAAGTAGAGTGAGGGTGTTGCAGAATGAAAAAGGCAATAGTTATCTCATTGTTTTTGATTTTGGTCACGATTCTTGCTGGCTGTGACCAAGTAGATATCACTAAGGTTACTAAGGAGGATGTGAATAAGGTTATTGCTTGCGAAAAGCCTTACATAAGATTCGCAAGCGGGTGCTGCCTGGACAAGAATGAAAACAAGGTTTGTGATAATGACGAATCAATTCCGACTAGTACAGATATAGCTGACAAAGAGCCAGCTCGGGCAGCTCCAGAATCGGTGGTGCCAGCACCGATAAAAGAAGAAGTTGATACGCCCCCCGTTAATGAAGTACCAGAAGGCTCACAAGATAGTGGAAGTTTTGATTTAGCAAAATACCCATACTTTGGTACAGATAAAAATATTGACTTCACAATCATAGTGGGGGATAGCGCACCTCAAAGTGACATTATGGGTTCTATTGACATAGCCACGAGTTTACAATTCGCAAGCAGACTTAAAGACTTTACTGGAACAGTAAACTTAGAAACTAAGCTGAGTGGTGAAATAAGCGATTTATCTGCCTACAACTCAATAGTCATAGGAAACCCGTGTGTTAATCCAACATCGGCGAAGCTGCTTGGTAATCCAACGAACTGTACGGAAGGATTTGAAGAAGGAAAAGCAACAATCAAAGTTTTACAGCAACCTTCAGGAAAAGCCACTATCCTAGTGGCTGGCTATGGGGGCATGGAAACGAGAATGGCTGCCAAGGCACTGGCAGGATATGCGAAATGGCAGAGTGAAGGCAAACTAAAAGGTACCGAAGTCGAAGTTTATGGGACTTTTACTGAATTCATGGTGCGCCCATGGCAGCCCACTTGAGAAAAGCACTCCTGAGATTAGGAACTGCACAAGTTGAAGAATCGGTATTGTTTGATTTACTCTAAAAGTTCTTTTACTTTTTTAAAAATTTCTTCATCTTCAGGATGACCAACAAAGGCGGTATCTTCTCGGTTATAATAAGCAGCAATTTCCTTTCTGAGTGCTTTGCTTTTTTCATCATCAAACACTGTCATTATGTGAAAGAGTTTCAGACCTGTAAAAACAGAATCTTTACACTTAAATGACGACCCCATTAGCGGTTTTCCAATTACGAATTTCTTGAAATAATTCCTACAGGTAGCACTCGTAAAATAATTGACCAAACTTTTTTTCTCTTCTTTTGTGAACTCTTTTTTCTCATGCCTCCGAAAGTCAGCCTCGTATGTGAGATATTCACAAAACGCTTTTACGAATTGAGAGATGTTTATTTTATAACCCATGCGTTTTACTTCTCTAGAACTGTTAGGTTGTTTTACAGCCATAGCCACAGGTCGAATGAGTCCACTCTTTTTCCTACTTTTTTCAAGTGACCGAATGGCATTGCCAATTCTCGTTGAATGGGAAGATGCTCGGTTTCCAAACCATTCCTTGGCAATCATAAACGCATATTTTGGTTGTTCGGCAACTAGACTAGCCAAGACACGTGATTGGTCATTCGAACTTAAAACCGAAGGGATGCTTGAACGATATGGCTTTCTCATTATCGCACCTATTTTACAATCTATTTACTTTCGCACTAATACTTTAAAAACTTTTAGGGCATTAGTACACTTTGTCAAAGTGTACTAATACACTTTGCTATTATGTATTAATACATTTTGGCAAAATGTATCTGACTGGTTTTTATAGTTTACCTCGCTACTAGAATCAGTATATCTGTACTTGTTGAAACGATACAGATGTGCTAAAAACTGAAAAAGAAAAGAAGGAAGTTAATGAGCCGAAGCTCATCAACCCCCATCAGTACAAAGGGTAGATGGCTTCTGTTCTTTAAAAAGTTTTCCTTCAAAAAATAGCAAAAAACGGTAGCGAAAGCTACGGAGGAGTTTAGAATGAAGCTTTACTTAACGATAGCCTTAACAGCATCATTTGGAGAAAGAAGAGAATACACGGTCTTCCGAGTGTTTTTCGGATGTTGTTTAGTGGTTAGCCAGCCTTTCTGCTTTAGGCGATGCAGGAGGACTAGGAGGTTGTTTTCGTTAAGATTGAGAAGATGCTGTGCTTGGTCAAACTCGAAAGGCTTGCCGCCATACTTGTTCCATAGGGCTGCGTACTTCTTCATTTGGTATGAGCTTAATGGCTTTGCAGGCATAATACATTACCAAAATAGTAAGGTTTATATAGTTTTTGTTACTCCCATACATTACTCAATCAGTAATGTAACTTGGGAGGGGAGACAAATGGAAAGAACAGACATAATTTTTGACATCGAGACAACAGGGCTAGACCCGCTAACAGATAGGGTGGTGTCAATAGGGGTTAAAGTCGGGGCTGAGAACACGCTTATTATGGACAAGGACGAAGCAGCTATGCTGAATCAGTTTTGGGGCGGCTTGCGAAGCTATGAGTGGTTCAGGCTTGTCAGCTTCAACGGCTCAACATTTGACATACCTTTTCTGAACATTCGCAGCTTATTGCATAGTATGAAGGTTGTGGATGTTCGTGGAAAGCACATAGACCTCCGATTTGTGCTAAATTACGGGCAAAAGTTCGGGAACGGCAAATTACAGGAGTACGCCGACTTCCTAGGCATAGCGGGCAAGTATGAGGGCATAGACGGCTCTGCGGTGCCTTTGCTGTATGCTAATGGCGATTTTGAAATGATTGAAAGGTACGCCATTCAGGACGTAGAAACCACATTTGAACTGCTGCAAAGGGCAAAACAGGTAGGGCTGGTATGACTGAGAAACAGAAGAAGCTCGTAAAGCGAGGCGTGGAAGGCTTCCTCACAGTAATGCCAGAAGGCTATGCGGAACCAGAGTCTTTTGAGGACTTTTACAGGTCAATCCTCCCAGCCAAAGGACATGACAGCAGCAGCCAACTGAGAATCACAGACACTTTCCCAGAAGCAGAACCCATCAAGAAAAAGAAAACCTATCCGCAGGAATGGACAGCCTACAACTTGTACCAAACTAATGAAGGGCTGCTCTTCACAGAACTACTAAAAGAACTCTTGGAAGCGGTCATTAAGGAAGACCCGCTCAAGAGGCGTGGTAGACCTTCAATGAGCGTTAAGGACATGATTTTCGCCTGCTGCATGAAAATCTACCTTGACAGGTCAGCAAGGCGAGCCAGTTCCGAACTTAAAATCTTTCAAGAAAGAGGGCTGCTAGGCAAGTTCCCACACTTCAACACTGTCCTAAACTATCTTAACAAGAGCGGCTTGACCCCAATCCTGAAAAGCCTTGTAGAAGTGTCCAGCTACCCTCTGAAACAGTTTGAAAAGGACTTTGCCGTTGACAGCACAGGCTTTTCAACCCCGAACCACGAAAAATGGTTTAACGTAAGGACAGCCAAGCCATCTGTACGCAGGCTTTACAAGAAAGCCCACATCCTCACAGGAACACTAACAAAAGTCATAACGGCAGTGGAAATCACTAAAGGAACTGCCTCAGACACGCCTGAACTACCACCTTTGCTTGAAACCACTGCCAAGAAGTTCATAGTTGAGGAACTATCCGCAGACCTTGCCTACTCCTCCAAAGCTAACCTGCAAGCTGTAGTAGATGCCGGAGGCTTCCCTTACATCCCATTCAAGAAGAATGCTAATCCGAAAGGCTACAATCTGTGGCACAAGGCATATACTTACCTAATGGAACACTACGACGATTTTATGGCTCATTATCATAAAAGAAGCAATGTGGAAGCCCTTTTTAGTGCACTTAAGCGAAAACTAGGCACTTACATCAAAACCAAGAAAGACGTGGCACAAGCCAACGAAATACTTTGCAAGTGCCTCTGCCACAACCTCATCACCCTAATAGAAGCCATATTCACACTGGACGCTGAAGTCAATTTTTGTGCAGAAGCCAAAAATGCACAAATAATCGTGAAAAGCCTATAATAAAAGTGCAAAGACGCAAGCCTTTATAAAAAGCTGAAGTTTTCAATCCCGCATGCTGCTTGGACTTGTCGGGAAGCCGTCGTGCGGAAAAAGCACATTCTTCAAAGCACTCACGCTCGCTGAAGTAGCTATAGCTTCTTATCCCTTCACTACAATAAAGCCAAACAGGGGGGCAGGCCATGTGCGGATTAAGTGCGTTGACATGGAGTTCAATGCGCAGTGCAACCCGCGGGAGGGCTTTTGCATTGAGCACAACAGGTTTGTGCCGGTAGAGTTGCTGGACGTTGCAGGGCTCGTGCCCGGTGCACACGAGGGAAAGGGCCTGGGCAACCAGTTCCTTGACGATCTGAGGCAGGCTGATGCGCTCATCCACGTTGTTGACGCGTCAGGCAGCGCGAACGAAAAAGGAGAGATTGGAAAGCCAGGCAGCCATGACCCTGCTAACGACGTTCGCTTTCTGGAAGAGGAGATTGACCTGTGGTACTTTGGCCTGCTCAAAAAATCGTGGGAAAAATTTGCTAAAATTGCTGTACTGGAGCACAAAAAAGTTGCTGAGGCAATTGCGAAGCAGTTTTCCGGGCTGGGAGGAACGCAGGCAACGGTTGAGAAGCTCATTGAGGAGCTCAGGCTGGATGCAGAGAACCCGATTAAATGGACAGAGGAACAGCTTAAGGCATTTGCAATCGGGCTCAGGAGAAAAACCAAGCCGATGCTCATTGCAGCAAACAAGTGCGACATTCCAACAGCTGCCGAAAACATCAAGCGGCTGCAGAATGAATTCCCGGATTACAAAATAATCCCGTGCAGTGCCGATGCAGAGCTTACCCTGAAGATGGCTGCAAAAGCCGGGCTGATAAAATATGTTCCCGGCGACAAGGAGTTCACAATTGTTGACGAATCGCAGCTGCTGCCGAGGGTTGATAAGGGCGCAGCAGTGCCCTTATTGCCGCAGCAAAAAAAGGCGCTTGAGTTCATCAAGGCAAACGTTCTGGACGCCTACGGAAGCACAGGAGTGCAGCAGGCGCTGAACGCAGCCCTGTTTGACCTGCTAGGCTACATCGCGATATTCCCTGGAGGGGTTAACAAGCTCTCAGACCAGTTCGGCAGGGTGCTGCCAGACTGCTTCCTCATGCCGCCAGGTACCACAGTCCTGGACTTTGCATTCAAGCTGCACACAGACTTTGGCAAGAATTTCATTCGCGCGATTGATGTCAAAAAGAAACTCCCTGTTGGGAAAGAGCACAAGCTCCAGAACAGGGATGTGGTGGAGATTGTCAGCGGGAAGTGAGTTTGGGCAAAATTCATAATAAAAATCAAATAAGCAGTTTAAGCTCCCAAGTCTTAACGCCTTTCTTCTTGGCTTCATCGCTTTCCTTGATTGCGGCCATCATTTCGGGATTCCTAAGTATGCCTACCTCTTCAAGAAGCTCATCATATTCCTTTTTCGGTATCTGCACCATTTCCTGTTTCATGCGTCTTATGAGTGCTTCGGCTTTTTTAAAGCTTTTTATTTCTTCCCGGCAGCGAAGCTCTTTATTATGTCAATGACGTACTTTCCCTCGTCAAGCTTGTAAATCACAGGATCGCCCTTGAACAAGTGGACGAGGTCGATTTCGTACTTGCCTGGCTTGGTAACCCTTATTGACTCCAGGTCCAGCACAACAGGCTCGTCAGAAGCTGTCGGGCCGACTATGTCAAGGACGTCCTGCTCTATCTGGGTCTTTTCCTTCTCGGAAAGGCTGACCACCATCTGCTTTGCCCTGTTGAGGCTTTCCTTCTTGATGTAGAAAAAGAGCTTGCCGCCGCACTTGCAGCCCTTTAGCAAGTCCTCTGTCAGCTCATCATAGAAACTGTTGCACCTGACGCACTGGTGGGGCATTTTTTACCTATCTTTTCTTCTTCCTACCTTTCTTCCTGTCCTGGGTAAAAAGCTGGATCTTGTCAGGGTCTTTCCTGATTTCCTTGATGAGTGAAGCAGGCCCAAGAACAGTCAGGCCCTGGCGCTGGCCAAGCAGCATGTCAGCAATGTTGCTCTTTATGGACTTCCCAAGCGTGCCCCTCTTTCGGTCAGGGTAAACCACTGACAGCTCGATGCCCTTGAAGCGCTCGCTGATTTCCTCCATAGTGCGGCGAATGAGCTCGGCTTCCTCTTCCTTCCTAAGCCTGCCCTCAAGCACAACTATCTTTTCATCTTTAACCATTGCCAGGAGCTTTTTGATGCGCTCGTTTGAGCCAAGCCCCTCAATCTCCTCGTAAGGCACGAATTGCAGCGTCAGCATTTTTCCATCACACCAGCTCAAAGAGCTCCTCGTAAAACCTGTCCATGTTCTTGCCGTACTTGGCAGATATGCCAACTATCCTGTACTGCGGGAAGGCTGCCTCAATCTTCTTGAGGTCGGACTTCTTCAGATCCACCTTGTTGGCAGCTATCAGCACAGGAATGTTCCTCGCCTGCAGGTTGCCTATTATGGTTATGTTGACCTGGGAGTACGGGTCGTACGTCGAGTCCAACACAACTATGACAGCGTCCATGTCGTCAAGCCACTTGATTGCATCTATTACCCCCTTTGTCGCTTCCTTTGCCCTGATTTTTGCCTTCTTGACGCTTAACCCGTGCTTCACAAAGTCCTCATAATCTATTTTTGTGGCTATCCCTGGAGTGTCAACAAGGTTGAAGGAAAGCTCCTTCTTACCTGACTTGATGTTAATCTGCTCCTTAATCTTGACTTCCCTAGTCTCGTGCGGGATTGAGCTCACTATGCCCATGTCCTCACCAAGCCAGTCCTGGCAGATGCGGTTTGCAAGTGTTGTGTTGTGAGCGATAATCCCTGAGGACGTAAGGAAGGTGTGTGTGCCCTCTATCGTTACGTCGTACACAAAGCCGTCATATGGAATCTCTTTAATTTCCGCAATACTATCCCAAAGCGCATCCGAGCGTGCCAATTTTTGAATTATCTCCACATTCCCGTGTTGTTCTGACATCTTCTGCAATCGTGCAGGAGTGATTCTGTTGTCACGCAACATCCTTGCGGCGTGCTTGTCGTCAAGGAAGAATTCTGCCTGCGTTGCACCTGCTTCCCTCCTTATCTTGTCTAGCAAGTTCATGATTGGCAAAAAGTACGTGTTCCTCTTCTCACCAACCTCGCAGAGATGTGCCAACCTTTCAGCTTTATATCTGATGGAAAAGCCTATTTTATCCCTGAATAGCCTATGATTGCCTGACCCTCTTATTAAAAGGCGGTAATAGAGTTCGCCATTCACTAATTTTGGCATGAACCTCCCAACAATGCCAAACCTGTTCAGCATCAACTGCAACTGCTCAAGCAGCTTCTTGCTCTTACTGGCTATTTCGATTGAAGCCCCGCCGCTTCTGGATTCTTTTGCGACAGAGCCTTCACAGTCAGCGTAAGTCCTTATAAACTCGGCCACGTAGTCGTCAGGCAGTCCCATGAACTGATCAGGTATGGCTTTAGCCTCAGATGTTGCCGGCTTGAGACCAAGAGACAGATGCAGATAGTCTGTCAGGCTTTTGGAATTTAGTTCACGTTGCGGTACGCCTTTGTTAATGCGGTGAATAGGCTCTAGCTTAAAGAGCTTCTCACTGATAGCCTCAAAGTCAGCTAGCAGGTTATCGTCGCAGTTTGAAAAGATTATTCTGTTTTTGGTGTGGTATGATTCGCTGAGCGTGTATGCGACAAACCTGACCAGTTCTGGCGTGATGGCCACAGGAGCAGTTATAGGTTTTGGCTTATGGTGAGCGGATACAGATTGCACCGTGCCATCCGCAAGCGTAACAAGCAATTCAGAAGCCGTTCGTAGCTGCAAGCTGGACAACAACTGAACTTTCTGCGCTATTGCGATTGAGTCCTTTACTTGAAGTTTTTCAGCTTTTACCTTTTCTACGCCTGCATCAGAAAGCCGTATGAGGGGATGGACTGGCGTCGTTTTTATTATCCTGCCGCTGCTTGTCCTTATTTGGTAAACAGTGCCGCTATACCTTTGAGCGTAGAGATGCGTCACCCTCTTATTGACTATCGTAAGCTCTTCTGTGTCGAAGCTTGGCACCCTGAGATTCAAGTCGTCGCACTGTATAATGATTTCTGAAGCGGCGTTCAGGTCAAAGTTATCCTTTCTGCTGTTTACATAGTCGAACAGGTCCTTTATAGGCAAGACCTTTCCACTGGCCAGAACTACCTCGGTGTCAGGTGTTACACACTTGCCCCCATTCGGAGGCCCGTATAGCCCGAGCTTTACATGCTTTTTCTTCCTGAACAAATCCTTTAGAATCTTCTGGATGAACTTGTTAATCGCGTCAAGCATTGTTATTTTCCCCTCGGGCGTTAAGACTTAACTTGCTTCCGGCACCAATTTTTCCAGCTTCTGATTATCCCCAAGGAGATATAAAAAGGTTTTGTTTTGGGCTGTTGCAGGAAAATTGTTCCCGCTTGTTTTTAACAGTCCGGGAAATGTTTATAAAGGCCAGTGCGGAATTCTGAAGCCATGGCAAGCGGAGCTGATGCATTAAGGGGAGGCATGGTAGTCTTTGCCATAACTTTTGTTTTATTTTTGTCCTCGTGCACTGTGCTTGAGCTGACCTCGCCTGATTTTTTCTGCACGGTTGCCGGCCAAAATGGCAGGTACTGCGGCGCTAACCTGTTCCTTTTTGCCATCGCAATGTTTGCCCTCATAGCATTCTGCGTGCTTTCGCTGCTGTGGGCGGCCTTCAGGCGCTACAGCAGGCTTGAAACCAAAGAAGAGGACTGACCGGAGGGTTTGGATGGAAGAGGTCGTGAGGCAGGACATTCTGGAAGTGCTCAAGGGCGGGATTGAAGCCCTGCGCGAAGGAGACGCGTTCAGGGTAAAGGAGCTGAGCAACAACGTCATCCACAACGCATCCATATTCCAGGATGAGGACTCTCTTGGCATTGCTGTGCTGATGTATGCTTTGTCAAAAACAATGGAGAAAGGCAGGCTTGACCTGACAGAGGTTGGAAAGCTCCTCTCAAAGGCAAAAGCTGCCCTTGACTCGCTTAATTTTGACGAGCACAGGCTGGCAGTCAAGCTTGGTCTGAAAAAAATATCTGAAGCAGATGCAAGGCTGAAGATTTTCGTCAGCAGCGTCATAGACCAGGCCCAGCTCAAGAAGGGCTGCAAGATATGCATGCACGGCGTTTCTGTCGCAAGGACAGCTAACATCCTCGGCATCTCAAGGTGGGAGCTCATGCAGTACCTTGGCAGGACAACATTCCATGACGAGGTTATTGAAACAGTAAATGTGCAGGACAGGCTGGCGCTTGCAAGGAAGGTGTTCGGAGAATGACGCCTGCAGTAGCGCACAGCCACGAATACTTTATCGGTTCAGGGTATGTGAAGAAGATTTCTGAACTATCCGGGTCAAGGCTGCTCGTGTTTGACACAGGACCCCTTATCAGCCTGACCGTGAACAACCTCCTCAGCACCCTGGAAAAGCTGAAGGAGCGCTACAGCGGCAAATTTGTGATTCCTGAATCTGTAAAGGACGAGCTTGTGGACCAGCCATTGAGGACCAAGAAGTTCATGTTTGAGGCAATGCAGGTCCAGAGGCTGATAAGCACAGGAGTGCTCGAGGTTGTTGAGGATTCAGACACGAAGGAGCTAACGCTTGAGCTGCTCCGCCTTGCAAACAGCTCATTTGCTGCCAAGGGAAGGGCTGTCCAGGTTGTCCAGTACGGCGAGATGGCCAGCATTGCAGCTGCAAAGCTGCTTGATGCTGAAGCGCTGGTGATGGATGAGCGGATAACGAGGGAGCTGGTTGAGCACCCGAAGCACCTCGCTGACCTGATGGAAAGAAGGCTTCACACAACTGTCACTATTAACAGCCAGGATGTCTCGCTGCTGCAGCAGTATGTCTCCAAAACAAAAATAATAAGGTCAGTTGAACTGGCATCTGTTGCGTTTGAGCTCGGGCTCCTTGACAGGTATGTGGCTGCAGGCGAGGAACAGGCAATACCAAAAGTCAGGCAAAAGCTCCTTGAAAGCGTGCTCTGGGGACTGAAAATGAACGGCTGCGCAGTGAGCGGCAAGGAGATTGAGCAGATTATAGAGGACTTTGAATAACTCCAAATATTTAACTTTTGTTCAAAGTCCTCTTAGACAACTTTGACAAGAAATGATAGATATTCAAAGTTGTCTATAATGATTAACGTAAGAACAGGTTAAGCCTTGCCTTTGCCTTGGGCTATGCTTTCTAAGTTAAAACGCAGTTCATACTTATTCGGGTCAAAGTTAACGTAGTTTCCTCTTGGCATTCCCTCTTTTTCATGGTAAATATCAAAGTGGTGCTTCCGGCCATCGGCTGAGTCAACATCAACCCTCATGACCCTCATGACCCCCTCTCCGGATTCTTTAATCAAAGTCACAATATTGTAAGGCTTTGGCTTTGCACCCTTTGCACCAACCGCAGACCGACCTTTGAAATAACACCACTCCCCTAGTGGATGGTAGTCAGCAGGGCCAACAACCCAAACCTCTTGCGGCTGCTCTCCGGGACTTGATACTTCCTCATATGGCTTGGTTGAGATACGCAATATTGCCGGTATTGCCGAACCTTTATGAAGGTAAAGCGCATCTAGACCGCCAGCGGTTAACCCAAGTTCACTATTAACAAGTGTGTCAATAGCATCTTCAGGCGTAGCAAGCTTTCCCATAGGCGTCAATTGTGCCATACTCTATATGTGTTTTTTATATATTTTTCCGTTTTCGGTTTGTGCTGAAGCTCACAGCTATACTCTCAGTTATACTCGGTTACATACGCTTCCTTATCCTTGCCACGAAAAACCCTTCCGTGTTGTTGTCCTGAGGCCAGATTCTCAGGCACTTTTTTACCTCGCTGCTGTAGCTGCTTTTTTCAAAAGCAATAATTAGGCTGCTGCGATGTATGTCCAGCTTTATCTCTTCAGTTGTTGCAGCATCCGGATATTTTTGCAGCAGCCAGTCCACAACTCCCTCGTTTTCCTCAGGCTCGACAGAGCAGGTTGAATAGACAAGTGTTCCGCCGGGCTTAAGCAGCGAAAACCCTGTGTCAATCAATGTCTTTTGCTGAGATGCCAGCCTTTTTACCATGAGCGGATTCCAGATTCTCAGGGTTTCAGGGCTTTTCCTTATCGTGCCTGTGCCTGAACAGGGCGCATCCACTAAAATCCTGTCAAACTTTGTGGCAAGCCTCGTGAGCTGCTGGCCCCGTGCCTGGCTCTCAACAACGTTCAGGGCGCCAACGCGCTGCAGGTTAATGCCAAGCGGCTTCATCCTGTCACCAGTGACGTCATTTGCAACAATAATGCCCTTGTTTTCCATCATTGCAGCCATTTGTGTCGTCTTGCTTCCCGGAGAGGCGCACATGTCCAGAACAACATCTCCTGGCTGCGGGGACAGAACGACTGCCGGAATCATGCTGGCTGATTCCTGTATGTAAAAGTAGCCGAGCGTGTGCTCAACAAGGTTGCCAAAGTCAGTGCGTTCTCCTTTTACCCAGAAGCCCTCATTGCACCAGGGAACCTGATAAAGCGAAAAGCCCTGCTGCAGCAGCCGCTCCTTCAGTTCGGCAACAGTAATTTTTAACGTGTTGGCGCGGATACTCTTGTTCAAGTAAGAAAGTGAATGATTCAGGAAATCCTCGTAGCCGCTGCTGCCAAGAAGCTGCCTGTAGCGCTGCTCAAACTCCTCCTTAATGGCTGCGCGGGCTTTGTCGGATTCTGGCAATGACGTGAGCGTCGTTAGTTGTTCCGAATAAGATTCTTTCATATTAGGGCAGAGAAAAATGTCAGGTTTAAAATTGTTGCTGATGTTTACTTAAGTTTACGTATGATTCCGGTCTCTGCGTCAATTTCGACTTTATCGCCGTCTTTCAGAGATTTTGTGGCAGATTTGGCACCAACAATGCAGGGTAAGCCCAATTCTCTGGCTACAATTGCAGCGTGACTTGTTACGCCACCTTCATCTGTTATAATCGCTGCAGCTTTTTGCATGGCACAATAGTTACGATTCCTTTTACCTTGCCCGGAGATGCCGGAGTTCCTCTTATTTCTTCTGAGAATTCTTCAGCTGTAATTATACCAAGTTCATTCAAAGCAGATTCCACATCCTTCCCGCTTTTACATTCAATTTTCTTTTCTGCGCCAATATTCGCCCAATCTGGCAGCATCCTGACGAATGCTTTAGCTCCCAGACTATAGAACTTTCGCGCTTTTCATCGGGCAGCTCACTTTCAAGCAGCAACTGAACTACTTTGCGCTGTATTCTCTCAGACCTGGACAATCCTCCGCCCTTAAAGTGATGAAAATCCCTTACCATCGCTATTTAACAGCAACAAAGACTATAAATATTTACCTTTCGAAGAAGCTATTGCCGGTAAGTTGCAAAAAGAGAAGCATTTTGAACGGTTGTGGGCAATGGCTAAGGAGCATTAAAAACGATAAGCTTAAATATGTGTACATTATATTATATTGAATACTATGGCAACGACCATATCAGTTAGGCTGGACAAATCAGTCTTGAAGGACCTGGCCAAAGTGGAAGATAGGTGGCAGACTGACAGGAGCGAAGTGGTGCGGCGTTTACTGGCCAGTTCCATACACGAATTGAAGATAAAAACTGCGCTTGAGGATGTTGCTGCACATAAGAAGTCCATTGGAAAAGCGGCAGAAGAATGCGGTGTTTCGCTGTGGGAAATGCTTGAGCTCGTTAAGGAAAGGGACCTTGACTGGACAGGCTATTCTGAAGATGACCTTGAAAAGGACCTCAAGCTGCTAAAATGATAGCCAATTCTACTCCACTCATCTGCCTTGCAAAGATTGGCCAGCTGCGGCTGCTGAAAATGCTGTTTGGCAGTGTTACGATAACAGGAGCGGTTAAGGAAGAGGTTCTGGTTGAAGGGAAACCGGGGTATTCTTCAATAAGCGATGCCATTAGCGAAGGGTGGATAAGGGTTGCCAATCCTAAACAGGTGGTTGAGCTGGGGCTTGGCAAAGGTGAGAATTCCTCACTCAGTTTTGCGAAGGAGAGCAATGACAAGCTTCTGATTGACGATGCATCTGCAATCACGGCTGCCAAGGTCTTGGGCATTGATTTCCTCAGAACAACAACCATTCTTATTATGGCTGTTGGAAGAAAAATCATAACAAAAAAACAGGCTGTCGCATTAATGGGCCAGCTTGTCAAAGCCGGCTATTACATCAGCCCAAGGTATCTCACGGAAATTCTCACTAAGCTTACCGCCTGAGCAGTCTACCGCCTGCATACCTCGCCCTTTATCTCAAGATACTGCCTTGGCGTGAGCTTTGCGGCCCTTGCGCTTTGAATCTGGCTGTTTATGATGATATTCTGCTGCCTGCTCCAGTCATTGGGCGGGTGAGTGCGGACATAGTCTGCCCAGTACTCAACAAAGTTCATCCTTTCTTCCCTATTGTCCTTTCCCGGCTTGAGCCATTTCATCTTCAATCATCCTTTGCAGCAGTTTAACTTTAGCAAGGTTGATTTGTCCCTTAAACAACTTTTCTATGTAAGAAGCATCTTCCAAATCCTTATCTGATTTGAGATAATAGCGCTTATAAGCAATCTGCCTTTCGAGGGATGACAGCTTAATATTGCCTTCATTCAGCACGATAGTAAGGGGGTCAGCAAAAGCCATCAAAGCAGATTTTTTCTTTGCAAACTTAACTTCAAAATTTGGAACAGTTGTGCCTTCATCAGCAAATCTGACAGAGAGGCCCTCCTGAAGGTAACTGTAGAGCTCATCAATTTTTTCGCCGTTCAAGCACCAATAGCCCGCTTCCTTTAAGTCCTGGTAAAGGGCATCAAACTGCTCTTTGCTTAGTTCTTTTATAAAGATATCAATGTCCTCTGTAGACCTGGACCTGCCAAAGAGTATGGATACATACCCGCTGACTATAACGTAATCCGCATGCTTTTCCAGTATTTTGATGAATTTAAGCACAAATGCATCTAGCTCATTGAGAATTTTATCCAATTTTATGGTATTTTTGTTTACGAATTCCATTTTTTTGATATTGGTGCTGTTTTGCATATAAACATTGTCAGGAAACTTATATTTAAACCCTAGCCTGGGGAATGTCCAGTGTCCAGTGACCTTTTTGCTAAACCAAGTCGAGATGCGCTCGACTGGTCCCATCGCAAATCGGGATTACGCCCGATTGCGCAGTCGGCTGCTGCCGACTTGCGCCATAGGCGATGTGGAAAGGTCAATCAAAAACACTATAGCTTCTTCCCCATGTAAGGCCCGTCGTAACCGTAGCCGAGTTTTTTGTAGTACTCCCTTGTTCCAACTCCAGCAATTACGAGCATTTTATCCTTGCCTTTGTCTTTTGCGATTTCTTCTGCCTTTGCCATTAGCTGTTTTCCGAATCCCCTGTGCTGCAGCTTGCTGCTCGCGTCAGGGTTGTTTCCAATTGCAACTGCGGTAGCATAGACGTGAAGCTCGCGAATTATTGCTGTTGTCGGCGTAATCTCGCTTCTCAGCTGCTGCGACGGAAATCTCATCCTGCAAAAGCCAATAAGGGCATTGTTTACTGGGTCCTCGGCTGCAATGAAAAACTCTTTTCCTCCAGAAGCTTCGTATTCTGTGATAGTAATTTCGCTGCTGCCGCTCCAGCCCCTTCTTCCAATCTCCCTGCAGCGGATGCAGTTGCAAACAATTCCTTCTTGCTGCTGCAGCTGCTGGACATACTGGCGGAGGTTTGTCCTGTCAATGCCCGCAGATGTGACATTAGTTGGGATGTCCCTGTTGACCCTCATAATCCTGCACCACTTTGGGACAGACCTTTTGAATTCGCTTATTATTTCGGCAGCTTCTGCTGTTGTGATTGGCGTGAACTGCTTTCTTTCCCACTGCAGGTAGAGGGGAGTTCCCTTAATGACAAGGCACGGGTAAATCTTCAGCATGTCAGGCCGAAAATCAGGATTACCGAACAGCTCTTTGAGCCCTTCCAGGTCGCTTTCCCCTGTGCTGCCAGGCAGCCCCAGCATGTAGTGCGCGTTTATCTTGAAGCCAATGTCCTTGAGCTGCTGCAGCGATTCCTTCGTGTCTTTTATTGTGTGGCCGCGGTTGGTGAGTTTGAGTTCCTTATCGTATACTGATTCTATTCCCAATTCAACCCTGGTGCAGCCAAGCTTCAGCATGTGGTTTCCCTGCTCAGCCTTTCCCCAGTCGGGCTTTGTCTCAATGGTCAGCCCAATGCAGCGGACTTTTGCTTTTTCGTTCAGCTTCTGCTGCCTCAGCAGGAAATTGGAAACGCTTTCCTTGCTGCTGTCATAGCCGCTGCTGTTCTTCAGCTGCAGCATTCTTCCTGTCACTCTCTTCATTCGCTCAGCGTCCTTGAAATCGCCAGGCATCTCAAAAAATTCCTTATAGCGAAGCAAGTCAACCTCATCGTTACCGCCAATGAAAAATTCCTTTGAAAAGTCATTCATCGCCTTGTACACATAGCCGACGAACTCCTCCTTGTATTCAGTTGGCATCCACGGGAAAGTGCCTCCCTGGATTATGAGCTCTACCTTGTCAAACGCCTGGCCTGTCACAGCGTACTGCTCCAGCCTGCTGAAAACCTGCAGGTAAGGGTCAAACCCAGCCCGGATTGCACGCATGGTGGCAGGCTCCCTTCCGGTATAGCTCTGAGGCACGTCGCCAAAGGATGAGCCTGGACCTCCGGGGCAGAATGTGCATCTCCCATGTGGGCAGCTGTACGGCTTTGTCATTATGGAAACGCTAGCTATACCAGAAATTGTCCTGACCGGCTTGATTCGCAGCTGCCGCTTCAGCTCCCTCGCATCCGCTTCCGGGATGTTCAGGAATACCTCTATGTCATTCGGTATCTTCCTAAGGCCGTGCTTTGCAGCAAGCTTTATTTTCAGCCGGGTTGCAGAATCCTTGTCCGGATTCCTATGCTTTAGCTCACTGGCAAGCTCGGCGTAAAATCCTTCTGCCATACGAACAGAGAAAACTACGGCGGTTTATAAACCTTCTAGTGCAATAAGCCTGCCAGCCTTGGCGCAACTGCAATGAAAAGTGCAGCGTTTACCGCGAGGCTGCTGCCAACGTAAACCGCAGCATAAGCCGGCTCCTCGCCAAGAAGCAGGTTGATAGGGCTTGTCACAAGGTAGTAAAGTGCTACAAGCGAAATGCCAAGAACAGTGGTGGGTGCTCCTGAAAAAGCGTCTGCCAGTATTGCCATTAAAATTATGCCTGCAAAAGAGATAACAATCCTAAAATCAAGCCGCATGGAGAAAAGCTTTGCGAAAAAAGTTGAGGTTAATCCCACAAAAATCCCGGCAGGAGCCCCGTAAGAAACAGCAGCCAATACCGTGCCAAGCTTGACAAGGTCAAGGTGCACAGGAGTCCTGACGTAAGCGTTGTAAATCTCTGCCACGCTCGCCACAAAAATGAAAACCAGCACCCAGAATGCCATCCTTGAACCGGCAAACAGCACGAGAAGGAAGACAGCAGCCAGCACAGCAATCCTGATTTTCCTGTCCATGCTGTTAAAACCAGCCAAGATGGCTTTGAAAGAGCCCATAAACAATGCCGCTGCAAACGGCGTGGAAATAAAAACTTTGTCAGTAGCCCTTTGTTTCGCTTCCTAAATATTTGAAAATGCTCAGGGCTGCCTTAACGCCCTCGCCGGCCGCGACAATTATCTGCTTTTCAGGCACGTCGGTAACATCCCCTGCAGCGAAAACGCCCGGCACAGAAGTAAGGTTGGTCTCAAAGTTCTCCTGATGGATTATAATCTCATTCCACTTGTTCTTCCCGGTGAGCCGGTCAAAGTCAATGCTTGGGATGTAGCCGATTTCAACAAACACGCCCTGCACGCTGATTGTTTCATTGCTGCCGCCCTGGCTGAATTTTATCCCAGTGACTGATTTCTCCCCAAGGATTTCCGTAGTTCTGGAATTGTTGAAAACAGCGATTTTTTTGCTGTTTTTGATTTTGTCAGCCATTACCGCATCCCCTGTAAGCTCCGGGTTGATGTTAACTATGTACGCCTTGTTTGAGTATTTTTCAGCCAGCAGGGCAGCGTCCATGGCAGAGTTGCCTCCCCCAATGACTGCAATGTCCTTGCCTGCGAAGAGCGGCGCGTCGCAGGTTGCGCAGTATGTAACGCCCTTGCCGTACAGCCTGTCCTCGCCGGGCACATTGAGCTTTCTGGGCTTTTTGCCTGATGCTATGAGCACAGTCCTGGATTCGTATTCAGCCAACGCTGTTTTCACAATGAAGCCCTCGCCGCTCTTTCGCAAATCAACAGCCTTCTCACCTTCCTTGACGTCAATGCCGTACTTTCTTATGTGCTTTTCAAAGAAGCCGGAAAGCTCAGCACCGTTAGTTGCTGGAAACCCTAGGTAGTTCTCAATGTCAGCGCTTATGGCGGTCTGGCCGCCAATGTTCTCTGCAACAACAACAAAGCTTACCTTCTGCCTTGCCGCGTAAACCGCTGCAGCAAGCGCAGCAGGGCCTCCACCTATAATAACAAGATCGTACAACACAAACACCTATTGCTTCCTCTTTTTCGCCTTTGAGCGCTTTTTCCTCACAGCGGCAGCAGCCTTCCTTCTGGTTTTCTTCCCGCTACCAAAAACGCCATGGAACCTGCAAACACAGTTGCCCTTTGCGTTGTAGCACTTGCCGCATTCCTCTTCCAGCATGAAGCCGCAGCTGTGGCACTTCATCCTGTAGTGAGAGCGGTAACCGCAGCGCCCGCAGATGTAAAGCTTTTTCTTTGCCATTGAAATCAGCACAGTAACAGCATTTGCGCTTTAATAAGTTAACTTTTTTATTGGCTCATAAGTATGAGCAGAGTATAGGCAGCTACTCCCAAAACGAAAAGCGCAGGCTTGCCTTCCTTCTCCTTTGGCAGCGATTCCCTTACTATGATGAAGAGCAGGATGCCCCCTACCAAGCTGATGAAAAGCCTCTGAAGGCTGGCAGGGTAAGCGAACACCAGCGTTGATAAGGAGCCCAGCAGGGTTGAGGAAGCCAGGAGAAGCCTGAGGGGATGGTTTTGGGTTACATAATGGTGGTGGACTGACCAGTTGCCTATCGTAGTAAACATGAGCAAAGGCGGCACGAAGAGAACGCCTGCCCGGAAGTCGCCTGCAAGAAGGTCCATCAGGATAGCGCCGAGCATGAAATGGTAAGAAAAGATTATTGCAGCGTGAAGCTCATCATGGTAAGTCCTGAGCTTATGCAGCGAGTACCTCCCTGAAAACTTCTTGTAGACGAACTTCTCAAGCAGGTGTATCGCAACAAAGCCGAGAAGCAGCGGAACGTAAGCCGGCACAGTGAAGCCGCTGCTGTAAGCTTCAGGGAGAAGAACAAGTAGAAGGTAAGTTATTGCTATGGCTGCGCCAAACGAGGCCAGATGCTGCCTGAACCTGGAGCGCTCTATGTTAATCCTATCGCTGAGAAACTGGGCCATGCCCAGTAAAAGCGGGAAAAGCAGCAGGGCAGGCGATGTGGAGAATGTCATCTGCCCTTCCTCACTATCTTTTCAAACCGTTTCAAAGACTTAAGCTGGGCATTTGTTGGGTGAATACCCTGCCTCTTTTTTCTCACGAAGGCTATGGCTTCATTTGCGCTTTTGCCTTCCAGAATCAAGTACGCCGCAACAAGTGTTGGCGACCTCCCATGCCCTGCCTTGCAGTGCACGTACATCTTCACTTTTTGGCTCACCATTACGTCAATAAACCTTGCCCCTGCCAGCAGCTGCTGCTGCGACGGCGCATAGTGGTCCTTTGTCGGAAGCCAAAGGAAAAATTTCACGCCGTAAGGCGTGTCAATGTGCTTTTCCCGCAAGCTTATGTCTGCGGCAACCCCCTTCCTTAAAAGTTCCTCTTTAAAGTGGGGCATGCAGCACATGTCAGTGCCCAAAAATATCTGCGGCGTTATTCGCGAATATTCAAACCGGGGCATTCCATGAGGAACAACTTTGGCAATGGCCTTCATTTTGCACTTCTTTTATCACAACCTTGCCGCTGCAGCTATAAAAGTTTATTGCTTAGGATGTTTATTACTGGCTGATGTTCACGGCGTGCTTTGTAATTTCAAGGCTGCAGCTGTGGTGCTTCGTGCACCATTCCTCGCACTTCTGGGCCAGCTCACGGGTTTCGTAGGCAAAGCCGCACTCCTGGCAAACGTAATAAGATTTGCCGCGTTTCGTAACAGAGTCCACCATTAGGTCAGCAGTTACGAGCGCTTGCTTGATAAACTTTTGCAGTGGCTGAATGTGATGTATATTGGCGGCTACAGAAATGCTTATAAACGGCAAAGTGTGCTTTTTCGTGCAACTAGGTGGTAATATTGGAGGGGTGGTAGTGATGGACAAGATGAAGCTATTGGAAGATTTGAAGCAGCGCATAATGTCAAACAGCCAAATCCAGGATGAGCAGCTGGCTGCTGACATAGCAAGAAAGTGGGTAACTGCCTGATACGGGCAGGTTTTTATTTTTTATAGAAAGGTTTAAATATAGCCGTATCCGGAATAAGCAAAAGCAATATTCATAGTGGTATCATAGTGAAAAAGAGGAGGTAGATGCTTAATGGTAGCCTTTAACCGTAAGAAAGGTCAGGCAGCTATGGAATTCCTGATGACGTATGGCTGGGCCATACTTGTCGTCCTGGTTGTTATCGGTGCGCTGGCGTATTTCGGCGTGCTGTCGCCATCAACATTGCTTCCTGAAAAGTGCACATTCCCTGTAAGCTTAAGCTGCACAGACCACTCTGTTAGTGGTACAGCCATTACTTTAATACTGCAGAACGGCGCAGGAAGAGACATGACTATAACAAGGATATCAGCCGCTTCAGAGGCGCTGGGTGGTGGGGCAAACCCTGCCAACCTTGGCTGCGCGTGCGGCACAGGAGCCATCAGCACGACTTTCAGAAATGGTGGCAGTGCAACTTTTATACTTAGCACTCCAGATGCAGGGTGCGCAACTTATTGCCAGTTCAGGGACACTGGCAGGGACAAGAACAGGTACAATATAACTCTCACGTACAGTTGGCTTGACAGCCCGACAATAACCCACCAGCTGTCTGGTGAATTGCTGGCAAGAAGGACGTAAGTCAAGGCTTTCTTTTTATTTTTCTTTTTGTTTTCTTTTCTTTCTTTTTTCCAGTTTCTCATTCCAAAAAGTTAATATACACAGCTTTAGCTAATTGCCCTGCAAAATGAAAAAAGAGAGGAAAGGCCAGGCGGCTTTTGAATACATACTTGTAGCGGCTGTAATCGGGATAATGATACTCCCGGCAGCCTACCTTTTCTTCAGGTACTCGCACAGCACTGCAGACCAGATAGACAAGGCACAGCTTGACCAGCTTGGCAGGAACATTGTGGCTGCAGCCGAAAGGATTTACTTCCAGGGGCCGCCGTCAAGGACAGAGCTTGAGGCCAGAATGCCAAAAAACGTGCTTAACGTGTCAGTCATAGGAAGCTGGAATACAGGGATGCAGGAGCTGGTGATGATAGCAGGGGGGGCAAACGGCGTGGCAGAGTTCCCATACCCTTCAAAGGTGAACATAAACGGCTCATTCAACGGCAGCCTGCATGAGCTGGCAGTAGGCGCCGGCATAAAGAAGGTAAGCATTGAGGCGTACGAAACCCAGCCTGACAGCAGCGGAGGGGCAACAAGCTTTGTCAACATAAACTTCGGAGGAAGGTGCCCGGTCTCAACAGTTATTGACTACAACGGCGACGGCTCTGTTGACGGGCAGGACTGGACTTTCTTCAACAGGTGCTTCTGCGACTCCCCAGGCTACCCCAAGTTCAGGCCGTCCAAAACGTGGAAAAGCGGATGGTTTGACAACTCGGGCGCTTTTGGCCAGAGCAGTCAATACCTTGCGTGCGTGAATCTTGACTACAATGGCGACTGTGTTGTTGACCAGGATGATGCAGATCTTGCCTGCTCAACATTGGGAGCGCTTTGCGGAGCAGCGAGCTGCCCACCGCCATAAGCGTTGCCGCACATCCCAAGTGCCTATAGAAACCTATTTATACCAAAACATGCTTGGCTGTGCCATAAGTAAAAAAAGAGGCCATGGGTAATGAAAAAGAAGCGCACTAGTTTATCAAATTTCAGGCTTATTGACGACCGCACTGCTGTTTTCGGATTTCTGGCTTTCCTTGTCATTGTGCTGTTCATATTTGATGCTGCTGCAGACCAGCAGGCACTTTTTGGCTACAAAAGCGCCCTCACCACAACGGTGCAAAGCAGCGGAGGGGCGTGGAGCAGCACAGCAACCAGCCAAATACTTACAAAAGAGCTTGCCGACCAGGTGGTCTCAAAGCTGGTAATTGACTCACGCGAAAAGGATGGGGTTGCATTCATAGTGAAAGACACTGTTGACCTGCAGCTGCTTGACTATTTCACGAGGATGGATTATGAAACAATAAAATCCCAACTCGGCATCCAGAGCGACTTCGTGATTCACTTTGAAGACGAGGCAGGCATGGTCGTGCCAATGGGCAACAGGTTCTGCATTGGCAGCAAAAACGCGAAAATAAACGGCGTGCCATGCAGCTAAATCCGGAAGGATACAGTAAGATGGGCGATTTTTCTCATAAGAAAGGCCAGGCTGCTTTGGAGTTCCTGATGACGTATGGCTGGGCCATACTTGTCGTGCTTGTTGTTATCGGTGCGCTGGCTTATTTCGGCGTGCTGTCGCCATCAACCTTGCTGCCTGAGAAGTGCACGTTCCCTGTGAGCGTAAGCTGCACTGACCACATCATAGGGAACACGCCTTATGTTGCAGTAACGCTGCAGAACGGCGCTGGCAGGGATATGTTCATAAGGGGCATGACCGCAACAAGTGACGCCTTGGGCGCTGGCAACATATGCACCACCAAGGCGGCAGGCGGAACGCCTCTGCTGTCTGACGTTTGCCCAACATCCAACGGCGTAATAGGGCCTGGCGGCGCCAACACAGGATGCTTTGGCGGCCCCACATTCAGGAATGGGGAGACAAAAACGATAGTGATGAACCAGCCCGGCGGAACCTGCACATCCACAAGCACAGGCAGGGACAAGAACAGGTACAACGTTACAGTATTTTACAGCTGGCTTGACAGCCAGGGCATAATGCACCAGTTTTCCGGCGAGCTGCTGGCGCGAAAGTCATAAAGCCGCAGTTGCTTTTCCGGCGCTGTCAGCCGTTAACTTTCCGGGAAAGCGGCGAAACTATTAAATAGCCGCCGATGCAGTTTTGGCAGCAGATGATAGTAAAAAAAAGAGGAGTCAAGGCAGGCAAAAAAGGGCAGTCAGCGAATGAGGCTGCTATGCTGATAACGTTCCTGACATTTTCCCTTATCGTGACACTGGCAGCAATTTCAGACGACATTATCTCGGCAAGCGACAACAACTACAGAGCGCTCATACAGGATGTCGCTGGCGTCATTGAGCAGGAAGCCCTGATAGCCTTCAGCTCCGAGAATGGCTACTACCACGCTTTCACCCTGCCGCCAAAGCTTAACGGCCAGCCTTACATCACTAGCATACTGAATTCATCATCAATAAGCAGCCAGGCCAACATAACGATGATTGCAGTCGCCTCAAAAAGGTTAAGCGTGGCGATAAACGTCACAAAGGTGCTTCCAAGGGATGTGCTGGGCAACCTCGTGAGAGGCCAAAATACTGTTCGCAAGGAGCAGGGTAGGGTGATTTTCAGGCCCATACCGCTCACAGCAGCGCAGCAGGGCGACTGCAATCCAGGATGCGGCAGCGGCGGCACCGTAGCTCCTGAGGAGTGCTGCGACCACATGCGGCTATGTTGCACATAGAGAATTGGCATAAAGATTTAAAAAAGCCTTGGCTTTGAAAATGCCAGCAAGAGTGCAAAAAATGAAAAAGGGGCAAACATTCTCAACCGATGCCATAGTGGCTGTTGTGATGTTCGTTATAGCTGTGATAATGCTTTACTACCTCTCCGGGCCAGCTACTACAAATAAGCAGTCTGAAAAGCTGCAGTCAGAGGCAGAGAAGCTGCCGGCAACACTCAGCTCGCAGCAGAACCTAAGCTCTATTTTCATACAGGGCTCAAGAATTGACGAGCAAAAGCTCAGCGAAGCCATAAACCTGAACTATGACAACCTCAAAAGCCTGCTCGGAGTGGGATCAGACTTCTGCATATACCTTGAAGATGAGAATGGCAACATCGTGCCGATGGAAGGGAAAGTAGGCATTGGCAGCCCGCTTGCCAACTTCAGCGGCAAAGGCTGCAATGAAACGTTACAATAGGGCAGAACCGGCAAAAATGCCACACCAAAGACTGTGCAATGGCAAAAAGGCCCAGTACCTTACCATTGACGCTTTTATTGCATCAATGATAGTGGCAGTATCCCTTGTCATAGTCCTTGCTGCCAGGACAACCCTGCCTTACACTTCACAGTCAGAGGCTGTGTCAAAAGGCCTTGCTGAATCACTGTCGCAGGTGAAGCTCAGCGAACTCAACAACCCCCTTGTCATCAACATGTCAAGAAACGGCACAATAACAAATCTGGACAACACAATACTCCAGCAGGCGGCTGAGTTTTATTTCATCGGGAACAGGCACTACGCTTTTGAGCTGCTCAGGAATGTCAGCCAGACACTCATACCAAAGCAGTACAGCTTTGACGTCATAGTAAACAACGACCTGCTTTACAACAGGACAATAAAAACAGAGAACTCCAGCAGCGTGCTCGTGTCATCAAAGAAGCTTGTGTTTGGCGTTGTCAACAGGACAGCCCTTGTTTACGGCCCCACAATAGCTGAAGTCAGGCTCTGGCAATAAGGGGCTGCACCCCCTTATCAACCCCCGCTAAAATGAAAAAAACACTCATTCGCAACAAAAGAGGAATTTTCTTCACGTCAATAGCCATACTAATCTCAGCGGTGCTCGTGCTTACATTTGGCACGCCGGCCAGCGTAACGACAAAGGAGCAAATCCCGCTGACACAGGCAAAAGCAGACATGGCAAATGCGCAGGCGCGCGACCTCAAATACAGCTACCTGCCCCAGTCACTTTACGTCTCAACCTACAGCGCCCTCTACGCCATGTCAGAGTACATGCGGCTAAGGGGCGGCTACTTCCAGGGAGCTGATGCCGACCAGAAATTCAACGCAACGCTGAAAGAGGTTATGATTAACGGCACCATATGCTGCGGCCTGGCAGGCCACCTTCCCCCATGCGATTCTGATTCCCTGGCTGACGTGAATAACCCAGCCATCCATAAAGGGGCTGATGACTGCCTCGGCAAAGCCATAATGAAAGACAGGAACTTCACCAAGCGGCTTAAGGACATGGAAAACGCTTCCTTCACTGCCTTCAGGATAAACACGACGTTCAACAAGGACTATAATAACATGGTAATCCAGCTGTTCCAGGACAACCAGACCGGGCCCTGGCAAATCGGCGTTAACATAAGCGTGAACTACTCAATAACAGCCGGTGATGTCATGATAAACAACTCTGAAAACGTAAGCGTCATATTCGGCATAGAGGGAATACCAGACCCGCTGTACGCAGTGCAAAGCCAGCAAACGCCCCAGGACGGCAGTATTACGTACACCAACTACTTTAACGCCACGAACATTACAAACTGGAACATATCAGCGTTCTACCACGAGATAGAGTGGCGCCTCTACAGGCACGAGCCAAACGGCTCAAGCTTCCTCAACAGGTTCTACGGAAGGGATGAGCGCTCGCCATGCTGCGGCGTTGAGAGCCTGATAAACCCAGCGGACATGGGCACGGTCAACGGGGCATTGGAGAAGCCGTACGTTGACTGGTGCTACTACGGCAGAAACAACCGCTGCACCACAGCCCAGACAGGAGCCATGTGGAACGTCACATGCGTCACGGCAGCCGTTGACGGCGAAAAGTTCTTCAAATACGCCATTGACACGTTCCACGCAACGCAGTACAACATAACCAATTACCTATATGACCTGCCCCCATCGACATGCCCAGAGATACCTTTCCCGTGACACTCTTTGGGAAAGAGGTTCAATCCAGAAAACGAAAGCTTTTTGATTAACCTTTCCCAAATCGTGCAAACGCACGATTGGGCCCAGTCGCTGGAGGCGACTTGGGTTCTTAAAAAGGTTAAATGATAAAGAAAACATTCACAGTTGCAAAGAATACCGCGGCATTCTTCATTGCTGCAGTAAACGCGTTCAACCCGTTTGCTTACGGCGGCATCACGCAAAAGTCGCTGCAGGCAGTCATTATGCAGCTGCTTTACCTACTGCTGATTGTTACCCTGGCAATGGCTGCATTAACAATCCCTTCACTGGCATCGGTAGGAAGCAAAAGCCAGCTTCCCCTTGACAAGTTCTCAAATCTCACCTTGAAAGCGGAAATAGCCACGAAAGCACCAATTGAATCAGAACTCTTCTGGCTTGGCAACGCAAAGGTCCTTGTCAACACGACAGCAGATGCGGCAGCAACAGGCAAATATGACTTTGTGCTCACCAGCACTGAGCTAAGGAGCAGGCCGTTCCCCTGCCTCTTCAGGCAGGAGCTTTGCAGCATTCTGGGAATAAAGCACAAGGCAGTGCCAATCAAAGAGCTTGACCTTGCCCAGAGGGCACAAAAAAACAGGGCAGCGCTCCAGGCTTTCATCCTGCTGCTCCTGCCTGGCCTTATAATCCTGCTGTTCCTGTCAATGGTCGTCAAGTACGTCGCAGTTTCAGCAGCAGCTGCGCTCATAGGCTTTATTATCCTTAAGATAGCAAGGAAGGACACCGGCCTTTTTGACGCCCTTAAGATAGCATTTTACGCTGCAAACGCGCTTGTAATCCTGGACGCTGCGCTCTTCCTGCTCAGGCACACAGGCGCTGAAATACCAAGCTTCATTCCCCTGGCGGCGTACCTTGTCCTAATCATAGCCGCAGTCATGGCGAACGAGCAAAGGCTTTCCGACAGCATGATTTAAAAAAAGCACACAAAACCTGCCTTTGCAAGATGAAAGAGCGATTAGTGTGCCTTGGAATTGAAAGCACAGCCCACACTTTCGGGGTCGGCATCGCTACTACTGGTAAGACTGGCGGCCGTATCCTTGCCAACGTCATCAAGCAGTTCACAACCAGGAAAGGCGGCATAATACCTGCAGAGGCAGCAGAGCACCACGTTGACATCTGTGATGTTGCTATAACTGAGGCGTTAGCCGCAGCTGCAATTACGCTGAAAGACGTTGATATTGTTTCATTCTCTCAGGGACCGGGCATAGGCAACTGCCTTAGAGTTGGAGCGGCAGCAGCTCGCACACTGTCTCTTGCCCACAAAAAGCCCCTTGTTGGCGTTAACCACTGCATCTCACATCTTGAGATAGGCAAATTACTGACTGCAGCCAAAGACCCGGTGCTGCTGTACGTCTCAGGCGCAAACACGCAAGTCATTGCTTTTGAAACTGGGAAGTACCGCATCTTTGGGGAAACGCTTGACATTGGGGTTGGCAACATGCTTGACGTTTTTGCGAGGCACATCGGCATAGGATTCCCGGGAGGGCCGCGGATTATGCGGCTTGCAACAGCCGGCAAGAGATACATAGAACTCCCTTACGTTGTAAAGGGGATGGACGTGAGCTTTGGCGGCATACTCACGAACATCAAGCGCAAATATGACAGCGGGGATTACAGAAAGGAAGACCTGTGCTACTCACTTCAGGAAACAGTCTTTGCAATGCTTGTTGAAACAGCCGAAAGGGCCCTTGCCCACACCGGAAAAAGTGAGCTTCTCCTCGGCGGAGGGGTGGCATGCAACACCCGCCTTCAGGAAATGTGCAGGGCAATGTGCGAGGAAAGGGGAGCCAAGCTGTTTGTTCCGGAAAGGCAGTTCCTCGTTGACAACGGGGCAATGATTGCGTGGCTAGGCATCCTTGAATACCTCAAAGGCACAAGGACACAAGTTGAAAAGTCAGAGATACTGCCGTACTGGAGGACGGATGAGGCTTAACTCACAGAAACAGTCGCAGACTCGATTACTCGCTTAAGGTCACCGGTGAAGATTTTACTTGCCTTTATAATTTCAATATTAAGCAACTACCGGCACAGGAATAGGCAGTTTCTTCTCAACGATAGTGTTTTCATTCTTCCCTGGAATGGAGAGTTTAATCCATACTATGGCATAATCTGCCCTCTTGCTAACAGTTATTTCTGCGCTTTTGAGTTCAGCTAGGTGCTCTTTTTGCACACCAACGTGATTAAGGAACTCCGAGGCATAAACCAATTCAATGCCAACAATGTTGCTGTTTTTGTCAAAATCAAAACTGAAGTCAGAAAGCTCTGCACTTCCTTCAACCTTCTTCCCTCTTCTGTGTATGTTCAATATGTCGGATTTCTCATTATAATCCCACACAAAATATCTGTCCTGGCCAGCTGTCATGGTTTCCATTACATCATTTATCATATTTAAAACCTTCGTCTTTTGACTGATCCTAACCTGAAATTACTGCTTAGTCTCTTAACTGTCCGGATATTTACCTTCCTGTAGACTAATAAATCCACTATTATTTTCAGTTCAGTTTTCCTGTTAAGCTTATAGTAGAGCTTATAAACCTTGGGCCTATCTTCAACCACTCTTATAAGTTCGTGTGCCTTCCCACGCAATACGCTCTTAACATACTCCAAAGTTATGCCATTCTCCTCGCAGCGCATAGCGACATGCGGCTGGTCAGCAGTAATGTCTTCCTCACTAAGCCCTTGAGCTAGCTTATTAAAATCGGCAGGTTCCATGCAACTCAACTTCTTTCTCAGGTTCAGGAGAACTCGTATTTAAACCCCAGCCGGGCATCTGTCCAGTGCAAATCGGTTACGCCGATTGCACACAGCATCGGCAACAGCCGATGCGTATAGGCGGCGTAACCGCCTATATTCCGCATCGCGGAATTGTGTCCAGTGGATCCTACGAAAATTTTGAAAATATTTCAATAAATTGACGATTTTCCGAAATTCATCTGCCGCTTTCCGAATTATTTCCGGCCGTAGCAGAATTCTTCCAACTTTTTGTGGCTAAAGCTCATTAATCCTGACTGCCTATGTGGCGTTATGATAGTGTCAGAGAAAAAACTCGTTGTTGCGTGCGTAATAGTGGCTGCTGCGGGTATTTTTACTCTTTTATTCCTGTCATCAGTTCTGCAGCCGCTGCAGTTGCCTGTTTCAAAGGCGTCAGAGCTGGCGTGCTCAAAAACAGGAAACAGCGAGAAAGTGCGCATTCTCGGCTTCATTGACTCTGTTTCCATACGTAGCAATCACGCCCTGATTACGGTTTCAGGCAGTGAAACAATAGAGGCAATAAGCTTTGACACGGCTCAGGTTAAGGAACTAGGGCTTAAAAGGTTCCAGCGTGTTGAAATCACAGGCCAGCTCAGGAATTACAACGGCAAGCCTTCATTAGTTATAACAAAATTAAGGCAGGTTAATGGCAGTTACGGCTGCAGCTGCGGTGGTTAGATGGCAGAGCCTGCCTATTTGCTTATGTACGCTGCTGCCGCATTTGCAGGCATTATTGCTGGCATGTTCACAGGCATCCTTCCAGGGCTGCACATAAACCTCGTGGCGGTTATTGTGGCGTCAATATTCTACACAACTGCCGTAACGGCTTCTTCACATTCGCTTGCAGTTGCCATCTTCCTCCTTGCCATGTCAATAAGCCACGTGTTCCACGAGTTCCTGCCGTCTGTTTTCCTCGGCTTTTCAGAGTCTGATGCAGCCCTTGCTGTCTTGCCAGGGCACAGGATGCTGCTGGAAGGGCAGGGAAGGAAGGCAGTTCTCCTCGCAGCTTTTGGCGGCCTGGCAGGTGTTATGGCGCTTGTCATGCTTTCGCCGCTGCTCCTGCTGGCAATAAAGCCGCTGTTTTACGCTGCAAAGGACAACATAGGGCTGATACTGATTGCGGTGATTGCAGTACATTTCCTGAAGAACCGAAGGCCAAAAACCTTTGCCATAAGCGCACTGGTGCTGCTCCTCTCCGGCTCATTCGGCATTGCAGTCTTCAGCCTGCCCAGCATTCGCGAACCTCTCCTGCCAATGTTTGCAGGGCTGTTCGGGCTCAGCTCGCTAATCAGCGGATTGCTAAACCGGTCTTCCTTTCCCCCGCAGCAGCAGACAGCAGCCATCAAAGTGAAAAACCCCCTGAAAGCCGCAAAGCTCCTTGCTGTAGGGATATTTTCAAGCTCGCTTATGGGGATGTTCCCGGCACTTGGCCCTGCCCAGGCCGCGATGATTGGAACCGCAACGCTAAGGAGGATTAGCGCTCCTGCGTACATGTTTCTCCTTGGAGTAATCTCCTCTGCCTCAATGCTTTTTGCAGTCCTGACGCTTTACTCGTTCGGAAAGGCGAGAAACGGCTCAATAGCAGTGATGGGTGACATGATTGGGATAACAGGGAATAGTGTCATTATGCTTCTGGTTGTAGCGGTTATTGCGGCAGCGCTGTCCTGCGTAAGCGTGATTTACATTTCCAGACTGTTCTCTGCAGCTGCAAAAAAAACAAATTACCAGCTACTGAGCTTTATTGTTATAATTTTCCTGATTGCTGCCGCAGCCGTTTTTTCCGGAGCAGTCGGTCTCCTTGTCCTATCAGTCGCAACAGCCATAGGCATGGTTCCAGTGCTGACACGGTCAAGCAGGCAGCTGCTCATGGCGTGCCTGATGGTGCCTGTGATTGGGTATTATATGTGATTGAAAATGCTGAGGATAAACAAGAGGCATCCAACAGGAAGATGGGAAGTTTCCTTGATTGAGCTTCAAAGCAGCTGAGGAAAGAAATTCAAAGTGACCAGAAGGCTGCCGGAGATGTCTGTTGCAGAAACTAAGGTATTCATTTCAAAGAGAAAAGCAAAGAGGCGATTTAATGAATGGCTAAAATAATTGGCCTACTTTCTCTGTCAGTGCCTTGATAAGCTCTGGTTGGCCATACCGGTAGACGTCTGGTATGTCAAGCGAAAGGATGCGCTTCTGCAGATACTGCTTTGGAAAACGGCTTGCAATTTCTGCCCTTTGCGAATCTTCCATAACTACAACAACGTCTGCCCAGGAAAGCTGTTTTTCACTTACCGGCTTTTCGTTGTAAAGCCCTGCAGATTTAGTCTGGAATTTCCCTTTGAAGATGCGTTCCGCCGTCTTGCTCCTATTCAGGTTCTGGTTGCAGATGAACAGGACATTCATGAAGTGCTCAATCGCGAACTGTAAATTTAAATGTTGTGAAATTTCCAATTTAATTAAGCTTCAGCGCCTTCTTCAGCGCGTTCTTGTCAAAGCCGACTATGAACTGGCTGTCAATCTCAGTCACAGGAACGCCCATCTGGCCTGACTTCTCAATCATGCGCTGCGCTGCCTTCTGGTCAGCAGCTACGTTAACATCCTCGAACGGGATGTTGTTCTCCTTCAAAAACTCCTTCTCCTTGTGGCACCACGGGCACGTTGGAGTGCTGTAAACAGTCACTTTTGGCATACTTCATTACCTCCTCAATTTCTTTTTTTGTGTTGCTGTCAGCACAAGCTGCTATAAATACTTAACGCTTGGTAAGCGCCCTCTCCGGGATTTGAACCCGGATTAAAAGCTCCGGAAGCTCTTGTCATGTCCGGATTAGACCAAGAGGGCATGAACAGACATTAAAACGCCCCCACTGGGAATCCGCGCCCTGATGGGCTTGGAACCCAGTGGATGGATGGCTAAACGCCCCCACTGGGTGACTTCGCCTTTCGGCTCAGGACCCATTGGTGGCTAAACGCCCCCACTGGGAATTGAACCCAGATCTCAGCCTGCCTGCTGACGGATACTCGCCGTCGTTTTTGGGTTGAACCTTTTTCGCAAAAAAGGGTCATTCGCGGGGCCGCATCTTGTCCGTTGGACCATAGGGGCATGACCTTCTTAGGAAGAATGTCACCGGAGAGGTGACATCCTTCGGCTACCCGCCGAAGTAAGGCCAATCAAGAAGCCTTCTCTTAAGCGGTCGAACGCATTGTGTTGAAGGGGCGTTTAAATATAGAGGACTTTGAATAACCCCTATTTATCACTTTTGTTCAAAGTCCTCTAAGACAACTTTGACACTTTACAGATAGATAATCAAAGTTGTCTATATTGCTGTGGCGGCAGCCGCGGAGTGGCGGCGGCAAAAGCTTATTAACTATTGCCTTTTCCTGACACTTCCATGCTGCAGCGTCTACAAAAAATACTCTCGGCAGCGGGGATCGCTTCCAGGAGGAAGAGCGAGGAGCTAATCCTGCAGGGCAGGGTTCTGGTCAACGGGAAGCCAGCCATCCTGGGGCAGAAGGCTGATGCTGAGAAAGATGCCATCACTGTTGACAACGTCAGGATAGGCGTGGAGAAGAAAAAATACATCCTTCTTTACAAGCCCTCAGGCTACGTCACAACAACGGCAGACAAGTTCGCGAAAAGAAAGGTTACAGACCTTATAAACATGCCTGAAAGAGTTTACCCGGTAGGCAGGCTTGACGTTGATGCTGAAGGCCTGCTCATCCTGACAAATGACGGCGAGTTCGCAAACCGGCTTATGCACCCAAGGTTTGAAGTTGAGAAGACATACATGGTCAAGCTGCGGCAGAAGCTCCATGATGATGACATTGAGCAGATAAGGCGGGGGGTGTTTGTTGACGGAAGAAGGGTTGCTGCGAGGATAAAGCTGCTCCAGAAGGATATAGCTGAAGTTACCGTGCACGAGGGCAGGCACAAGATAGTGAAGAGGCTCTTCAAGCAACTTGGCAACTATGTGCTTAGGATAACGCGGACAAGAATAGGCAGCGTTGGAATCGGAAAGCTCAAGCCAGGCATGTGGAGGGAGCTGAGCAGGGAAGAAGTGGCTGCGCTAAGCGAAGAATCCGGAAAACACGCTGGTTCCAATCTTCATGGCCACAAAGTACACGACCTGTGAGCCGATAAAAAGGAAAGGCAGGAACTTTATACCGCCCTTGATGCTTCCCTTGCTTATCAGGGAAACTATCATGCTTGCAAACAGGGAAAGGACCATGAGGGAGTATCTTGAGAAGTCCCTGAACGTTTCAGGAGCTATTGAGGCGTTGCCGAAATGGATGGGCAGGCCGGCAGCAGCGCTTTCTGCGCCTGACGCGCTTATCCTCTCCCCAAGGCCCTGAAGTATGGTAAGGAACTGGAACGAAAGCGTAAAAAGGCCTGGTGCAACAACCATGACGATTACAATGACGAAGATGACGTAAGACAGGTTGGTCGCGGCCATCTCGGACTTCAGCTCCTTCGTTTCCTCTATTGTGTCAATTACCCGGTCAATGACGTCAGCAGTCCTGCCGCCTCCCTTCATGCCTTCAAGGATAAGGTCAAACGACCTTCTCAGCATTGGCGAGTCATACTTGCCCGTGAACTCAGAGATTGCAATGTCGACATCGGCTCCGGTCATGACCTTCTTTGCAGCGAGCCTGACTTCCTGGCCCAGTATCCCGAACTCAGGCTTGATTGCGCTCCACAGAGACTTCTCGAACGGCATGCCGCCCTTAAGGTTTTCAGACACCAGGCGCAAAAAGTCAGGAAGCACTGCCTCCATCTTCTTTGTCCTGTTGAAAATCCTGAGGTCAAGGTACAGGTAGATTGCAATAAAGATTCCTGCCAGCACAGCGCCGTGCACGATTGTCCAGGCTATTATCGCAAACAAAAACTGGATTGCCGGATTTGAGGTTTTCTCAACTATCACCCTCCAGATAGTGAACATGAAAATGTAAGCTACAGGGATTATGCTGAGCCAGAAGAACAGGCCCATGTAGCCGTAAGGCACTTCAGCAATCCCGCTCTTTGCCAGGTAGCCCCTTAGCTTTGGCCTGAAGCGCTCAAAGATGAACGCCTTTCCAACGCCCTCAAACAATTCGCCGCTGAACCCCATTTCAAGTCACTGCTTCACAGCTCTACCATCGGCCTTGCTGACTTAATCAGCACCAGGAAAAAGCCCTGGAGCACCGCCAGCAAAAAAAGGATGCCATACATCACGCTGCCGCTTATCTGCAGGTTGATAAAGCTGCCTATGATCAAAAACATCGTAAGGCCAAGTGACGGCGCCACACACGCCATGACCATGTAGAAGAGCATTAGCGAGTTGAGCTTCTTGCCATACTCTTTAATCTCTATAACCTGCTCGTTGGCTATTGCAGCCAGGGTCGCCTTCAGGGGGCCTGTCACGTCAGTTCCTGTTTTCAGGGTTGTAACGAGTTGCCAAAGAACCCTCCTGAACTTTTCCGATGACGTGTAATTCCTGGCTTCCTCAAGCGCGTCCTCAACAGGGACGCCTGTGTTAATCTGGTCAACTATCTCCCTGAAATATTTCGCGGCAATGCCGTAGCCCTTTGAGGCGTCAACGAGCGTTGCGATTATCGGGCTGCCTGACTCAAGCTTCATCAGGAGGTATCTCCCTGCAAAAAGCACGTCCTTGTCAATCTCGCGCTGCCTCTTCCTGATTACGCCCTTTGGCGCGTTTACGAGGAAAAAAAACACCATGATAAACGAAGCAGCCATGGCAACCAGCACTATAACCAGCACTTTTTGCGGAGGCATTGTTTTTGCCGTAACAAAGAAGGCGGTTGCCGCCAGCGCAAACGCTGCATAGAACGCGAGCCGAAGCGCCCTTTTGACATACTGCTCAGGATTCTGCTTTATGTGAGCCATCCTCAATGCTTTCTTCAGGCCAGGAAGCTTCCTCACCACTATGCTTTCTATTCCCATAGAAACTCACTGCATTCTGAACTTTCCGGCATAATATTTCGCCATGATGAGGCCAATCTTGTGGACGTCAGTTATCTGCTGCGAAACAAGCCACTTGAGTATGCGCGCCTTTTCCTGGAGGTCCTTACTAATCTCGTCAGGGCTCATTCCCGTGTAGAGGCCAAGCGTTTCAAGCACCCTGCCCGGAGAGGCAATCTGGACAAGCTTGTCCTTCATCACATCCAGCTGGATGAGGGCCTTTGCATCGCCATTCGCCTGTATCTCTGCAAACTGGAGCGTCCTCCTGAAGCCTGTTCGCCTGTTCCTGTTCTGCACGAGTATGGCCGAAAGGGAGGAAAGCACTGTCCTGGGAACCTCAATCGGCGGGTTGGTGAGCCTTGTTATCGTTTCCTCTGCATTGTTGGCGTGCAAAGTCCCGTAAACGCTGTGCCCTGTGTGCATTGCCTCGAAAAGGACCTCAGCCTCGGCTTTTCTCCTGATTTCACCCATTATGATGCGGTCAGGCCTCATCCTGAGCGAGTTCACGACAAGGTCAAGCATGCTGACCTCGCCCTTGCCTTCGGGGTTGGGAAGCCTTGTCGCGAGGGGAACCCAGTGCAGGGTGTTGGGCAGGGTCAGCTCGCGAGTGTCCTCTATTGAAATTATCCTCTGGTTTGGCGGGAAGAAGTTTGCAATTGCGTTCAGGGCAGAGGTCTTGCCTGAGCCGGTGCCGCCTGCTATTATCATTGAAAGCTCCTGCTGCACGCAAAGCCACACCCAGGCAGCAGTCTCAGCATCCATCGTCTTTGTCAGGATAAGGTCGGTGATTGACCACGGCTTTTCAGAGAACTTCCTTATCGTGATTGTATTGCCCTTGCTTGAAATCGGGCTTAAAGTGGCATTCACCCTGTCTCCTGTAAGCAGGTTGGCGTCCATCAGGGGCTGGAGCAGCGTGATTTCCTTGCCCACGTCCCTTCCGATTGTCGTGGCGTAATGCCTTATCCTTGCCTCGTTTGGTATGGTAATGTTCGTCTTGAGCCAGCCGTGCTTCCTGTGGTAAACCCATACGGGCTCCTGCGAGTTGTTAATGACGATTTCTTCCAGGTTTTTGTCCCTCAGCAGGATTTCTATGTTGCCCAGGCCGACGTTCTGCTGCATGACATGGCTCACAAGAAGGTTGGTTGTGTCATAGTCTATGCCGGGGAAGTACTTCCTGATAAGCAGCCTGATCTCACCTTCAAACTTTTTCTTGATGTCAACGCCGCTTTCCTCGCCAAGCTGGATTGTGCCGATAACAACCTTGGAAAGGAACTCCTCCCTGAGCTTGTTGAGAATCCTAAGCGTGGCGTCGCTTATGTTAAGGAACGAGATGGTGTATATGGGCACAGCTTCCTGCTCTGTGGTGAAAATCCTCACATCTACAACGACGCCGTTAATGTCCAGCTTGTACGAGTCCACGAGCTGGCGCACTCCTTCAAAGCCTGCCGGTCCTGCCGTTGCCATACACCTCTTTTAAAACCTCTTTTTCGATTTGTGGCTTATTTTAGCCGTAGCCCGCGAGGGTTGATAAGGCACAAGTCGTGCAAGCACGACTGTGCACAGTCGCCGCAAGGCGACTTGTGGCGGGAGCGAAGCGACTGCCCTTATTGCTGTGGAAACTTCACAGTTGCCTTGCTAAGGCCCTTGAGCTCTTCAATCTTCTTCTCAATGTCATCTATTTCCTTATCAATGTTTTCAATGTCCTCATCACCATAACTGCCTGCTTCACCGGAATCATGCTCAACAGCTGCTGTTTCCTGCTGCGGAACGGCTTCCTCTTCGGCATCCGCAGTTTCAGGCAATGCGGCTCCTGTTCCTTCCGCTACTGCGGTTTCGGCACCTGCTGCGCCCTGCCTGCTATGCCAATCCAGCTCGCTGACAGGAACTTCCCTTGTCAGATGCAGAGGAGCCGGAAGCACATCCTTCTCAGGCTCGTACACTGGAGTAACATCAGAAGTGATTTTCTGGGCTGCTGTTGCAGGTGGCGGTTCGACCTGCTGCGCAATCGGGAGAAGCCCGATTTGCGCCTGCATGGCAGGGGCTTCTGACAGCAGTGCCTTGTAAAGGCGAAGCACTCTTTCCCTTACCCCTGACTTTTGCAGGGCAAAGCCCGGAGGCAGTGTGTTGTAAAGGGCCATAACACTTGAGTAGGCAGCATTGGCAGACTCAAAGTCTTTCCGCTTCACCTGGGCTTCGGCCTTGTCAAGAAGCTTCGTTATGTTTGAAATTGTTGAAGAGGAGCTGCTCGTTTCCACCTGCTTGGCTTTCTTCAGGTAAGCCTCGTAAGCCTGCACTATCTGGTCCTGCAGCGTTGTTTCCTCGTGCAGGAAGCCCTTTGGCATTTTCAGGTAAAGCCGCTTGACCTTTTCGTACGCTGCCTCGGCTTCATCAAGCTCGCCCCTCGCAGTGTGAGAGTTCATGGCGCCAAGCAGTGTCGCGATTTCAGCAGACTTTGTCTTGAGCGTGCTGACCGATTCCTTTGTATAGATGGAGGTTATTGCCGTGTGCAGCGGCACAATCTTCTCCTGCAAGGCAGCCTTCTCCTTGAGAAAACCTGCGGGAAGGCTGCTGTAAAGCTGCTTAACTTCCCTATATGCCTGGATTGCTGGCTCAATCTTGTAGTCCTTCAGCAGCTCCTGAATCTGGCTGATAAGCTCCCCCACCTGCCTGGCAGCCCTGTCAAACTTCTGCCTGATGGCTTTCTCCCTTTCCCTCGCGAGGGTGCTGTAAAAAGCAAGCACCTTTTCCTGAATCTCTTTTTTTTCATCAATAAATCCAGGAGGCAGGGTTTCATACTCGTGCTTGATAGCCTGGTAATACGATTCTGCAGTCTCAAACTCTCCCTTTCTCAGGAGCCTGTTGCCGGCATTCAGGAGCAGGGCTATCCTCTCCCCGGCCCTTTTGAGCTTTTCAAGGTTGGCCTGGTCAACGTTTTTGGCCAGGTCCTTGTTAAGCTTGACAAGGTCATCCTCCATCTGCCTCTTTTTCTCAATGAACTCCTTTGCAAGGTTCTGGTGGGCAAACTTCAGCTTCTCGTAAAGGTCATTTGCTTCCTCAATCTTGCCTTCCTGCATGAGCTCGTACGCCTTCCCAAGCAGGTCCTTATAGTCCTTGGTCGCCTGGATGGACTGCAAAGTTGTAATCTGGTCGTAAAGCTTGTTCAGCTCTTCAATGGCAAGCCTTGCCTGCTCGTAAAGACGCGTGTAGGAAGAGCTGGCATAGTCAAACTTGCCTTCGCTGGCATGAGAAGCTGCCTCCTGCAGCTGTTCATCAAGCGACCTCATAAGCTCGTTAAGCCCGGCCTTTTTTTGCGGCACAATGTCAGCCTGGGTAACAAGCCTGTCATGCACTCCCTTAAGCTTTGAGAGCAGGTTGTAATAAGTTTGTTTCAGCAGGCCAAACTCGCCAGCTGTCTTTTCTTCACCGGCTTTTGACAGGATATCCCGCATGCTGCCAAGCTCAGTCTTCAGTTCAGAGAACTCAACGCCTTCGGCAGGCAAGCCTGATTCATGGCCGAGCTGCCTTGCCTTTGGGATTTCAGGGACAGCCACGTAAGGAGTGGTGAACTTGTACTTTACAATTACAAGGCCATCCTCTTCAAGAAAGTTTGCCCAGGCCTCAACCGTCTGCAAGCTGGCGCCAAGCTCCTTGGCAGCAGCTGCCATGGCTACCTCTTTAGACCTCCTTACAAGGTCAAGAAGCCTGTCAGCGCCTGTCTTTACCTCTTCAGGCATAGGCTCTTCTGATTCCTCAGCTTTTCCAACCATGTTAAACTACTCTTCAGCTCTTTTTGATGCAAAACCTGCTTTTTGATAGTGCTATGGCTACCACTTCTTTTTCTCATTGCCCACTTTAAGAACATTTTTAACTACTAAAGAATAAATAGCTGAAATCATGCCTCAGCTGCCTTCTCGCCAGCTTCAGCAGCCACTGCTGATTCTTCGCTTTCATTGCCTTCCTTTGCGCTAATCGCCACTTCAGCGGGATTCTCAGGCGCTGTGCCTCTCTCAGCAGCTGCTTCTTTCTCGCCAGCTTCTGCTGCGGATGCCGGCTCATGAGCCAGAAGCCACAGAGAAGTTATCTCTACAGCCTTCAAAGGGTAAATCTTCTTCAGGTCAGCCTTGACAGCCATCTGGAGCTTTGAAGTTATTATTTCATTGATCAGGGAATCAAAGGTGTGCTTCTTCACAATCTGCACCAGGCTGTTAATGAGCATCTTCCTGACAGAGCGGTGCACTGCGCTGTTGGTTATCGTCTTGGTAATGGCCATGGGCTTAATCCTGACCCTGTTTCCGTCGCTGGTCTCGCAGACGAACGATTCATCAAGCCTGTCAGAGCCCCTCCTGACTATGCGCCTTATCGCAGAAGCAGCCATCTGGTAGCCGATGACGTCAGCAATGCCTGCCTCGCCTTCCATTGAATTCACTATGAACTTGAGGGTGACGGACTGCTGCCTTATGTCTCCGGTAAGGTTTGCAAGGTTGGCAGCGACAGTCTTGCCCATAAGCAGCTCAGGGCTGGCAACGTAGCATTCGCCAAGCAGCTCATTGTCAAAGAACTTGCTAGCCCTTATCTGCAGCCACTTCTTCTTGATAACCTTCAATGCCTGTTTAGTCTCAGCCATACAGCTCCCGAGAATTAAGGGGTAATTTAAAAAGGTTACGATGGTCTGCGCCCTACTGTACGCGGTGATTTCCCACCAAATCCTCCAAAAGCTTTCTTTCCTCTGCCTCCCTTAGCAAAGCAGCCCTAGCGGTCATTGCCTGAAGTTTGCCAGCAGCACCCGAAGACGCGACAATGCCTCTTGCTCTTTCATACAGCGATTGGCTGCCGTGAATCAATACGCCTTCCGAAATTATCTTGCAAGCGGCAGCTTCCTTTGGGGTGCTCATTGCCGCCTGCTCTTTTACGCGGTTAATGCTCTTGATTACATAGTCAACTTCCTCCCTTTCCCGTTTTAAAGCAGCCCATTTCAGGTCAAGCAGATTTTTATCAAATGTATCCAGAATAGCTGCAGGAGCGTCTTCTGAATGAATTATGACGATGTCCAGATCAGAGCCCTTCACATATTCGCCGTTGACTTCCCTTCTGAAGTCAGAGGACATTCCATATGCCACATCACCGACCAGCAGAAAGCACATACCGACAGAAATGTCACTCTGCGGGTGGGCGTAACCAACGCGCCTCTCGCATTCTGCAATAATCCCTCTTGCCAAGGCCTTTTTGCCTTCGCTGACTTTGGCGTGATAATCCATAATCTGCTCTGCCTTGGCAGCAACCTCTTCAGTATTCATGCCCAGCACAGTGAAATCGGCGAACTCCCTCGGAATAGCTGGCGTTATCCCAAGCTTACCTGTATCCTTGTCAATCCTCAAATACCTTGTTCCAACGGTCTTTCTTGCCATGGCGCATGAGTTGGTGCAAACAGCCCAGAGATAAAAAATCAGCTCTCTGTCTTCATAATAATCAGCTCCAAACTGTTCAGTAATCTCCCTTCCCGTCAACGGGTCCCTTTCAGCAAGCACTTCGACTACGTCCTGCTCCGTTACGGAGCTTCCGCCTTTGCCACCACGGCCTATATTGGCCAATAACATATTATGCAGGGAATTAGTAGCTATTTTTTAACCTTTCTGATGAGGTAATGATTCTCACTAAAATTAGAAGGAAAGGCAGAGTTAAACATTGAACTGTGCTAACTACACATCCAGATTCTTTACTTCCAATGCATGCGCTTCAATGAACATCCTTCTCGGCTCCACTTCCTCGCCCATAAGCAGCGTGAATATCTTGTCCGCTTCAACAGCGTCGTCAACACTGACTTTCAGCAGCACCCTCCTTTCAGGGTCCATTGTGGTTGACCATAGCTGCTCAGGGTTCATCTCGCCAAGGCCCTTGTACCTCTGGAGTGAGATGCCATCCTCGCCAACCTGCTGCAGCAGCTCCTGAAGCTTTGCATCATTGTAGACATAATATTCCTTCCTGCCTTTTGCGACCCTGTAAAGCGGGGGTTGGGCAATGTAGACGTGGCCCTGCTCAATGAGCTGCCTCATGTACCTGAAAAAGAACGTAAGCAGCAAGGTCCGTATGTGGGAGCCGTCAACGTCAGCGTCGCACATCAGGATTATCTTGTGGTAGCGCAGCTTGCTGACGTCAAAATCATCCCCTACTCCAGTGCCGATTGCTGACGCAAGCGCTACAATCTCCCTGTTTGCAAAAATCTTCAGCAGCCTGGCTTTTTCAACATTCAGAATCTTCCCCTTGAGCGGCAGCACTGCCTGGTATTCCCTGTTCCTCGCCTGCTTGCAGCTGCCACCTGCGCTGTCGCCCTCAACTATGAAAAGCTCGCAGGCAGCAGCGTCATTGCTGGAGCAGTCGGCAAGCTTGCCCGGAAGGGAGCTTCCCTCAAACAGGGTTTTCCTCCTCACGAGGTCCTTTGCCTTCCTTGCAGCCTCCCTTGCAGTTGCGGCATTAACGCACTTCTCAACTATGGCCCTTGCAACTTTCGGGTTCTCCTCAAAGAGCGTTGAAAGCGAAGGCCCGACTATTGACTCAACAAGCCCTTTTACTTCTGAGTTGCCGAGCTTCCTCTTGGTCTGGCCCTCGAACTGCGGCTCAGGAATCTTGACAGAAACAACGGCAGACATGCCCTCAACGGCGTCCTCGCTTGAAATCCTCACGTCCTTGTCAAGAAGCCCATGCTTTTCGGCATAGCTGTTTATCGTCCTTGTAAGGGCTGTCCTGAAGCCCGAAAGGTGCGTGCCCCCTTCGGTGGTGTTTATCGTGTTGACAAAGCTGAAAATATTGGGAATGTAGCCCTCGTTGTACTGGAAGGCAGCATCAAGATGGGTTCCGTTTTTGTCTCCAGAAACGTAAACGACATCGTGCAGGGCCTTTTTGTTCTGGTTGATGAACTCAACAAAAGACTTTATGCCTCCATCGTACTTGAAAGAGTGCTCCTTGCCGGAGCGCTCGTCCCTTATTGAAATCTCCAGCCCTGTGTTCAGGAAAGCCAGCTCCCTCAGCCTGCTTGAAAGGATGTCAAAATTGAAGTCGGTTGTCTCAAAAATCGTGGCATCAGGCACAAACGTTACGGTAGTTCCGCTTTCACCTGCTGCTGCATCACCAATTAATTCCACTGGCGAAACAGGAACACCTTTTTCATACCTCTGGCTGCACACCTTGCCATCGCGCCTGACCTCAACAGTCATGCTCGTAGAAAGGCCGTTGACAACCGAGACGCCAACGCCGTGCAGCCCGCCTGAGACCTTATAGCTTTTCTTGTCAAACTTGCCGCCAGCGTGGAGCTTTGTCATCACTACTTCAAGGGCGGTCTTGTTATACTGCGGCATGACATCAAAAGGAATCCCCCTGCCGTTATCAGATACTGTTACCGAGCCGTCAGGATGGATAACAACAGATACCCTGCTGCAAAATCCGGCAAGGGCCTCATCAACAGAATTATCCACAACCTCATAAACAAGGTGGTGCAGCCCTGTAATGCTTGTGCTGCCTATGTACATGCCGGGCCTTTTCCTTACCGACTCAAGCCCCTCAAGTACCTGGATGCTTGAGGCGTCATACGTGCCCTTCACTTTCTCATTAGCCTTGTCCGCTGTTGAATCTGCCATTTTTGCCACTACTTCCCGCGTTCTTTGCTGCCTTTTCCCTATGTACAGAATTTGCCTTTCCGGGCATTTTTTAAGCTGTCTTACGGCTGTTCCGGACGCTGTTTTGTCGTCGGAAAACCATGCAAAAAACGATGCTTCGCCTATTTAAATAAGTTTCGGTCAGCAAAGGCGGAAAATGCCGGGAAAAACGCGGCAGTAGCCAGTGTCAGAAAGCTTAATAAGCGGTTGTAAATTCCCTTGCAGAATGGCGATTGAATCAAGGCTGCGCACCCTTAAACTAAGAGGCAAAATACAGGGGAAACGTCAGCCAAGCCTTGATGAAATAGTTGGGAGCGAGGCTGTACGGTCCGCAATAGCGCGCATTATTGAACACCAGGGCAGGGGCGGCTCGGGCGTTTCTGAATCTGAAAGAGAGCGTCTTACCCGCGAAGCTGAGAAGTCAGTGCAAAACTATTTTCTTGGCATGCGTGCAAATATAAAGCATCCTGCGTGGTTCTTTGGAAGACTTCTGGCTCAGTTCTCAGTGTGGGCAGCTTTCTCGGAAGTCAATGTTACAGCGCCGCAAAAAACCATTGACACGCTTAGGAGAGGCAATGCAGCTGTTTACTCCAGCCACTTCGCTTTCGATGATATAGGGATACTCCCGGTAGTTTTTGAAAGGCACGGAATAAAAAGCGTGTATTATTTTGGCGGTGAGAACCTCTACGATGTAGGCATAGAGGTGGAAAACCGACAGCCCCGAAGGGCTAACTACAGGGCGTACGCCATAGGCTCTGCTGTTAACTACCTTGTTAATAACCTAGCTAACCCGGCATTCGGGCACATAAAAAGTGCAGCAAGCTATGTTCTCAAAAAGACAATCAACCCCGCAGCTAAAGGGGCGCTGAGCTACCTGCTCAGGAATTCAGGCTTTGTCTCAATTAAGAGAGGGAAGGGCATACAGGGTGAAGGTTCACGTGAAAATGCGCTCTTGTTTAAAGCAACATCACCCACTTATGCTCGCGAGCTTTGTGAAAATAGGAATGTCATTGTAAACTTTGCCGGGAGAGGCAGGCACCACGGAGGAAAAATTGAAAATGTAGACGCTTCAGCCACTAAGGGAATACTTGAAGCAGAAGCGGAAGCAATAACTGTAACGATTACTTATGATACCCCGCCGGAAGACACGCTGTTTGCCAATAGCCTGAACGGGCAAAAGTCCTTAAAAGCCTCTGCAAAGGCGAAAAGAAAAAGCGCTTCAGTTTTACAGGCTATCTGGCTTGCAGCAAAGAAATACCCGAGACTTATTTTCCCTTTTGTTGAAACTTATGGTGCTGTTCATGTTGTCTTCAGCGACCCGATGCCTGCAAGGGACTATTTTTCAGGCACAAAACCTACCGATGCAGAAGTTGGCAAGTTCCATGAGTACCTGACTCAGCGCATCATACAAAACGTCACGCTCACGCCCAAAAGCGCAGTGGCGTTGGCAATAGACACTTTGGGCAGCGAGAGGCTTACAGTGCCGTCTTTGGAAAAGGAAGTTGACCACCTTGTTAAAACTGCAAGAAGCACGAACATGCACATATCAGAAAAGCTCACTGGCCCTGCCAGCTATGTGCATGTAACCAAAGCAATCGATTATTTTGCCGCCAGGAAGGCCTTTGAGGTAAGCACTGTTGGCGTTGTCAAAATAACAAATCCGGCACTTCTGACATATTATGCAAACACTGTGGCAAAAACATTCAGCCAGCACATTCAGCAGGGCGTTCATTAACCCCTGGCTTTATATCTGTTGTTGATCCTCTGCTATAGCATTACTTCCCGACCAGCCCAAGCTTCCTTATCCTGAGGTAGCCTGAGTTGCTGCTTTCCATGACTTTTTCCGCTTCCAGAATCTCGATTCTTTTCTTGAAGATTGGGCCATCCAGGACCATTGTTTCAGCCTCGCCGCCTTCAAAGCCCAGGTGGAACTTTGTCCTGCTGCTGATTGCCTTCAGCCGTTCAACCATCCCAAGGTCAAGCTCTTTGCCAAGCAGCTCCCCGCCAAGCCCTTCTGCAGAAACAGATATTATGACAACCTTGAATCCGGCAGCGATGATTTCCTTCAGGTAACTTTCAACGTCATAATGCCAGTAAGGGGCAAAGCACGCCAATCCGAGCTCCCTGCAGATTCTCTTAACCCTGTCCTTCTGGTAACCAGAAGCAAGCGCGCCAGCAACGACGCCTTCAATCCCGTATTTTTCCCGGGCGGCAGAAATTATTTTTTTTAAGTCGTCAAGCTCTTTCTCCTTTACGCCTGAAGTTTTTGCCTGCAGCAGCGGAATGCCGAGCGCCTCAGAATGGTAAGTGGTAAGCTCAACGTTGGGGACCTGGAACATGTAGCTGTCATTCCGCTCAGGGATAAGAGTAATGAGGCACTTAACATTGTGCCCTGCCTTGAGAGCCCAATACAAGGTAAAGGTGCTGTCCTTGCCGCCGGAATATAATGCTGCCAGATTCATATAGGCACAGGATTCAGGGGCTGCTCATAAAGCTTACTACTTCCACTTAATCGAGCACCCAATTACCGGAGTTGTCTTTCTTGTGACAGCCCTGCCAGCTGCCAGCTCAGCGAGCGCATCCCCGAGATACTGTTTAGTAACAGCTTTCTCGTTCTCCCAGTTGTCATCCACACCGCCCTGGTAAGAAAGCCTGCCTGACCTGTCGAACACGAAAATATGAGGCGTAACCAGGGCGCCATAAGCCCTGGCTGTCTCTTGGCTTTCATCATGCAAGTAAGGGTAAGGGAAACGCTTCTCCATCGCCCTGATTTTCATGCTCTCAAAGCTGTCCTGCGGATAAGCTGAAGCATCATTTGAGTTTATCGCAATGAATTGCGCCTTTGCGGAAAACTCCCTGGCAAGCCTGATGAGCCGGTTCTCGTAAGCCTGGGCATAAGGGCAGTGGTTGCATGTAAAAATAACAACAAGAATCTCCCTGTTGAGGAAATACCTGAGCATGTAGGTCTTGCCATCAACGCCAGGCAAGTCAAAATCTATAGCCATTGTCCCAATCTTAAGCTTAAAATCCTCAGATTCCATCCAAGACACCTCACGCAATCCTGTATCCGTCCGCAACCTTCCTTTCAGGCTGCAGAAGCACAATTTCCTTGTTTTCCATCACAACGCCAAGAACGAGGCACTCTGAGACAAAATTAGCTATCTGCTTTGGCGGGAAGTTGACAACAGCTATTACTTGTTTTCCCACCAGTTCCTTTTTGCCGTATAGCTTTGTTATCTGCGCACTTGACTTCTTAATCCCATAGCTGCCGAAATCAACCGTGAGCTTGTAAGCCGGGTTTTTCGCTTCGGGAAAATCCTCAGCAGAGATTACAGTACCCGTCCTTATCTCTACTTTTTCGAAATCCTGCCAGGTTATCATGACTTTGCAAACTTAACAGCTGTTATAAAAATTTATCTGTGTGACAGCTATTTCTTGCCAGCAAAAAGTATATAAACCGTCCGTCAACGCTTTCTTGATTGACCTTCTTTTCTAAAGAAGGTCATGCCCCGGTAGCTTAGACGCTGCCAACAGCGGAGCAACAGGTAGAGCGTGTGACACTTCGGTGGCAATCCATCGAGAGCTACGAAGCTGTTACTTGCTTAGCAGGGACCACAAATCCTTTAAAAGGAGTGGAGGGTCGCCAGTTCGAGACGCTTCTAAGCTAGTGCTTGAAGCGAAAAATTCTGGCCCGGGGCGCTTATTATTATCATCGGGCCCATAGTTCAGCTTGGCTAGAACGCCGCACAACCTTTTTCACAAAAAGGTTGATCAAAAACCTTGGAAAAGGTTGGGCGAGTCTGATATTCGGTTAGCGAATCAGTCAGGCGGAGGTCCTCGGTTCAAGTCCGAGTGGGCCCATTTTTTCTCACTAGCCTATCAGGTACATGTCAGGATGGCTGTACTGCATTACGCCGGGATCATCTGCAAACACTAGCTGGGACATGAGCTTATATGATTCGAACAATTGCGTGTATGGCATCTGTTGGCCGGGCTGATTTCTTGCGGCAGTGACTTCACTCCTCAGTTTTCTTTCCATTTCAGGGTATAAGCCTTGGAACCTTCTGAAATGAGGGTGATTCCTGCGCGTTTGGCCCCAGTTCCCTTCCAAGAAGTGCGCGTAGTAATTATTCTGCCCTTTAATGAAATCATCCAGAGATGCAAACTGCTTTTGGGGCGCAATCGTTGGCTGAACCATAAGTGATTGAGAATCAAGGATAATTTATAAACTGTTGCGTCAGTTCTTTATAGTTCTGCCAAACCTCTTCATCTCCTCCACAAGCTTTACTGTCAAGGGAGAGTCTCCGCTGCCGTGGCCAGAAATCGCAAAGACGAGCTTTGACTTTGGAAGCGCCTTGTGAAGCAGCCAGGCCTGTGCAGGAGGGCAGAGAGCGTCGTAGCGGCCCTGTACGATTGTGACAGGGATTTTTGCTTTTGCTACCCGGCGGGCGTTGCTGAGAATGTAATTCTTCGGCAGGAAGCAGTTGTTCTTCATGTAATACGACTCAATAATGGCCATTGACTTGTGCCCCGGATGCGAACTCTTTTTTCCCATGATTTTCATAACATCCCTGTGAGTCATTTTAAGCTTCAGCAGCGAAAGCTCATAATATGCGAATTCAAATGCAAACTTGTTACTGATCTTCCTGTTCTTTGACTGCATCTGCCTCATGTAATAGCTTATTACATCATTTCTGTACCTCTGCGGCACATGACTGGCAAAACGTTCCCAAGCTTCAGGAAAGTAATCCTCTGCACCGCCGCCGTAAGTGTACAGGATGTCCTCTTTCCTCCCAAGGAATATCCCGCGCAGCAGCATTCCGGTAACGGTTCCAGGGTGCTTTATCGCGTACACAAGAGAAAGCGTTGAGCCCCAGCTCCCTCCGAAAAGGAAAACTTTGCCGATATTGAGGAATCGCAGCAGCTGCCGGATATCTGACACGAGCTTCCAGGTCGTGTTTGCCTTTAGGGAGCCGAACGGCTTGCTCCTGTTGGCACCCCTCTGGTCAAACAGTATAATGTTCCATGCCTTCGGGTTGAAGAACTGCCTGTCCTTCTCGCTGCAGCCAGCTCCTGGCCCGCCGTGCACATACAGCACAGGCTTGCCCTTCGGATTACCACATAATTCGTAATACAGCTTATGCCCATCCCCAACGTTGAGGTAGCCGTGGCGGTAGGGCCTGATTTTTGGGAACAATTTCATCCGCTTCATTAGCACTTCTGCTTTAGCTGGGGCTTAAATATCTTTTCCCAAACGCAGCAGCAAATATTAAAAGCGGCGCTACCTGCCTGCTGCTTCATGGAACCTGCAACTGCCGAAAGCAAAATTGAAATTGAGGAAAAAACATCAACTCCGACAGTTAACCTCGCCCTTGACACCGTGAAAATCGGCAAGCAGGCGCTTGTCTTTGTCAGCACGAGGCAGTCCGCAGAGAAATCAGCTGAGGAGATAGCCCACCACCTGAAGCTTGCTGATTCAAAGCTTGCTGATGTTGCAGATGAAGCCCTCCACGCGCTTTCAAGGCCGACAAAGCAGTGCGAGCGGCTGGCACGATGCATCAAAGGAGGAGCGGCCTTCCACCACAGCGGCCTGACTTCCAAGCAAAGGCAGCTGATTGAGGACAATTTCCGCAGCGGCGTGATTAAAATCATTTGTTGTACTCCGACACTGGCAATGGGCGTGGATTTGCCGGCATACCGCGCAGTAATCCGCGATTTAAAGCGCTTTTCCGACAGAAGCGGCTACGGCTACGGCGGCTCAAACTGGATACCTGTGCTTGAATACATGCAAATGACCGGAAGAGCCGGAAGGCCAAGGTTTGACACTGAAGGCCAGGCCATCCTCGTTGCAGGCACAGAATCAGAAGAGGAAGAGCTTACAGAGCGCTACGTTCACGGCGAGCCCGAGGACATCTTCTCAAAGCTTGCGGTTGAGCCTGTGCTCAGGACTTACCTTCTCTCGCTGATTGCAACAAGCATAGTCGGAAACCGCCAGGAGGTAATGGGATTCTTTTCAAGGACTTTCTGGTCGCACCAGTACAAGGACTTCATCCAGCTTGAGAAGATACTTGACAAGATGCTTTTCCTGCTGGAGGAGTGGGAATTTGTAAGGAGCGGGGGGAATGGCAGCGAATTTACCTCGGCAGCAGATGTGAAAAGCGGGGCATTAAAGCCAACGCTGCTTGGCACAAGGGTTGCCCAGCTATACCTTGACCCGCTGACAGCGCATGAAATAATACTCGGCCTGAGAAATGCAGCAGCCAAAAAAGTTACCACCGAGCCAGCACAGTTCCAGCTGCTTCAGTTAATCTCGTCAACGCTTGAAATGAGGCCCCTGCTCAAGGTGAAAGTAAGGGAGCTTGAGGACTTCCAGGCAGTCCTTGCCGAGCAGGGCAACATGCTTCTTGCTGAAGAACCCTCAATGTTTGAGGACGGCTACGATGACTTCCTTGCATCTGTCAAGACGGCCAAGTTCTTTGATGAGTGGATTGATGAGAAGGACGAGGAGTACCTCCTTGAAAAGTACGGCATAAGGCCCGGGGAAGTGCACGCAAAGCTTGACAATGCTGACTGGCTGCTTTACTCTGCTGCAGAGATAGCAAAGCTGATGCAGATGCAGCAGCTGCTCAGGCACATTACAAAGTTGAGGTTCAGGGTCAAGCATGGCGTGAAGGAGGAATTGCTGCCGCTTCTGCAGCTAAGAGGCATAGGAAGGGTGAGGGCGCGAAAGCTGTTCAGCAACAGGGTAAAGAACATTGCCGACGTCAAAGCTGCTGATGTAAGCACCCTGACGCAAATCCTTGGCAGCGGGAAGATTGCTGTTGACGTAAAGCAGCAGCTGGGAGAGAAAACCGAAGCTGTGAAGGAAGGGAAGAGGAAGGGCCAGATAAGCCTCAACGACTACGGCGAGGCATGAGCCGGCACAAAACCCAAAAGTATTTAAACATCATGGAGTGCCCTTTTTGCATCTGGTTTTTAGGTTCTGCTTCGGCAGCTTTTATCTATGATTGGATTATTGAGAGTCGTTAAAATAGTATGATGGTGATGCAAATGCAGGAAATACAAGATGAAAATATGCCTTTGAGCGACATGAAAGAGAGGCTTCGCGACATGAAAAAGAGAATTATGACCCTTGAGTGGGACAAGAGCCACAACCAGCTAAATTCAAGCATGGAGCTGAAGTATTCGCAGATAAAGACAGAGTGCGAAACTCTCCAGAAGAAGGTCGACACCATGCAGGCTGAGCTCAAAGGGCAGGAAGCAACTGCAGCTGCAAAGATTGAGCAGGTAAAAGCAGCAGAGTAAACCCTTACAAAATCTTAAGCTGCCCGGTCACTTTGTCTATCTTTTCTTCCTTGTCAGGCCCAACGCCCAGGCACGTTACAGTCCCTGCAGGTATCGTGGTGTGGCCTGCATCAGTAATAAGCGCTGTAATGAGCTTTTCCTTCCTTGCCAGGGCTTCGTACTTCCTCAGCTCATCCAAATCAGCAGCTTTCAGCACAACCTTCTTTCCGCCTTCAGAGCGCCACTCGTCAATAACATCTCGGGAAGACTTCAGCGCTGCCTCAACAGAAGCGTGGGCAACCTGGACTGCAAGCTTGCCCTTCGGAAGCTTTAAATCCGTCCTGACGAGAATGACCTGTTTGTAACCCATGGCAACTGCTTCTCTTCTGAAGCGGTTAAAAACTTTTCCTTTGACAGGGCATATTTGTTGCCTGCAAAAATTTTAAATTCAAAAGGACCTTTAATCATAGCATCAGGCCGGCGAGCAACTTTAACAACTAAACCGGGGTTGATGACTATGAGTGACAACTTAATCTTCATAGGCACAAAGCCGTTGATGAACTACGTGACTGCAGTTGTGATGCAGTTCACAACAAAAAACGCAGAATCTTTAATGGTAAAGGCACGGGGCAAGTTCATCAGCAAAGCCGTTGACGTAGCTGAAGTGGCAACGAAGCGCTTTCTTGAAGGCCAGGCTGAAATAAGCCGCATCACAACTAACTCTGAACAGTTCACCACGCCTGAAGGAAAGCAGGTCAAGGTATCTTCAATTGAGCTTACAATCAAGAGGAGCGGCAAATCTGCAGCTGCAGAGGCGGCCAGCACCGCTTAGGCCAGCACCCTGAACAGCAGAGGCGCAACGAACGAGAACACCCATATGTTGAAGATTATGTGCGTAATCACAAAAAACGCAGTCCTGCCAAGGTTGCTTCCAAGCATTAGGTAGCCCGGAGCTATGATTGCGTCATAAACCACGGTCAGAGCTATTCCTGTTGCTGTAATGCTTTCGCCGAGCATGTGGAAGACGTTTGGAGCGGTCAGCCCTGCGACAATTATGCCTACGAATGAGACTAACGTTGAATAGGTGAACCTCTCTGAGACAATCTCTGCAAGGAAAAGCCCGACCATGCCGACAATCAGGCCAGGAAGCCTGCCGAAGGCAATTGAAGTGATAACAAGCCCGAGCATTACAAGCTCCACACCGATAGAGACCTTTATCCACCTGTTGTAAATCATGGATACGGCGCCAAGGAAGATGAAAAAAGCCATGGCTGCCAAAACTTTGACGTATGCCCAAAAAAAGAAAAGGAGCGCCATCACAGCAATGGCAACGATGACAATGAGCTTTTTCTCAAAGAGAAATCTGAGAAAAGATGTTAAACTTTCAAGCCCCGGCACCTTGGAGTGTGCCCATGAAGCAGCGTCCTTTTTCCTGCCAGAGTCCATTGAATAAGCACCTTGAGCGAGCCCGCCGGGACTTCCTCACTGGCGTTCGGGGCATAAATCGCTGATGCGATTGTGCCCAGTCGGTTTTGCACCGACTTGGGCATTGCCGCCTCGGGCGCCAATATTTGAACCCAGATCAATCGGTTGCTTCTTCTTCGTTTTTGATTGGCCTTTTTCCTAAAAAGGTCATCCGAAGCCGATCGCACTGTCCGGATTGTGCTACAGGCCCACGCCCTTGACTAATCCCGACCACTATTTAAAGCTATTTTTATGCTCCGCTCCGGGCTAATGAAAAAGAATATAGACAACTTTGATTATCCCATAGTTATTTGTCAAAGTTGCCTCAGCGTATCGCTGAGGGATGTCAGCTATCAGCTGACATTGTCTTAGAGGACTTTGAACAAAAGTGATAAATAGGGGTTATTCAAAGTCCTCTATATAAAAACAGCCAAAGAGTTGCCTTATGCAAAAATTAAGAAAGCACTTTGCAAATGCAATCGGAATTTTAGCGAAAAACCTCACAAAAAAGCAAGTTGCCATAATATCAGTAATAGCCCTAGCGTTCGTTGCCCTTTTTCATGATTTCTTCAAAGCGCTGACAGGGGTAACGTTGCTTTTCCTTCTCGGAGCGTTTTCCACCTTCTACAAAAAGAAGCTTGAGGGGTTTGGAGCAATAGGATTTGAACTGGTCACTTTCACAACAACAATAGCTGGTGTTGCTTTTGGCCCACTTGCCGGAGCGATGTTTGGCTTCGCAACTGCCCTGTCCTCTGTATTGATATCAAAGGATGTTGGTGTCACAACCCCCGTATTCCTGCTCGCCACAGCCATAGCTGGCGGGTTAGCACATCCTCTAAGTGCACTATTCAGCATAGTCCAATTAGGTATTATGCTCGTCCTTTTTTCAACAGCGACTATACTGGTTTTTACATTCCTCTTTTACCGGGATGCCGAAATCAGGGCTGCAGGCATGCTCGGCATACTGACAAACCTGGCAGTTAATTACATCTTCTTCTCTTACCTTGCAAAGCCCATCCTGGCCATTATTGCATAGAAGTTACATGACCAGCCCTTTCACGAATGCTCCCAGCAGCGAGAAAATGATGAAGTTGGAAGAGATGTTGATAATCACGAAAGCCAGAAGCTTTACCCTGAGCTCAGCATCGCTCTGCAGCGCATACAAGGGCTGCGCTACTAGGTTGTAAAGCACGCTCATCCACAAGCCCAGCGTGACTATGTTGGCTGCAGGAAAAAACGCAGAAACAGCGCCTACAATCGCCCTTGCCGGTATGTAGCCTATTATGAAAGCGTCAACACCTGAATTGAATATCTCAGCAGCGAGGGTGATGACCGCCCCGAAAATGGCTCCAGTAACAGGGCCGTATGAAATGCCTACCATTACCGTGCTGAACGTCACAAGCTCAATGGCAGGAGGCACCCTCATGAAGCGCTTGTAAAATGTTGAAAACACCGCAATAATGCCAAGTGCGGCCAGGACAAGGGTATCCTTGACGTAATTCCTGAAAAGAAACATAAGCACAAGCCCGAGTGCAGCCCCAAAAAGAAGCTGCTTATGGCGGAGCAGGGAGGAAAAGTCCCTGGCAGCAAGTGCCTTCAACCGGCTTCCCCCCAGGTAAAAGTTTCCAAAAGCCATATCCTCCTTGTAAGGCGCCTGCCAATATAAACCTATTCACGCGAGCTTTGACAAAACAGCGAACAGCGGCTCGCCGAGGAACTTGAAGATCAGGAAATTCATGGGTATGTTGAGCGAGCCGAAATAAATTGACTTTATGCGCTTCTCCGGGTCTGTCAGGTACCAGTAAACAGGCTGCTGGAGCAGGTTGTAGAGAAGGCTCATCAGCAGGCCAATCAGTGCAACACTAACCCCGCTATGGTAAAGCCACGGTGCCACAAACGCAGTGGCAATCCTGGGAGGTATGTAAGTCATGCTGAACGGGTCAAGGGCCTGCGAGGCAACCTCTGAAGTTATGCTTATGACGGCAGCGTACAGCGCCCCAATCCAAGGGCCGTAGAATATGCCTACAGCCACTACAGTGAGCGTTATGAGCTCAAACGCCGGAGGCGCCTGGAACACCCTCTTGTAAAAAGTTGAGAAGGTGGCTGCAAGGCCAAGAATGCCCATTATTATGAAAGCCTTGACCTGTGACGTAAACAGGATAAACAGCAAAATAAACGCAAACGAGAAGAAGACATAGCTCTTATGCCTCATTATGAGCTTAAAGAGGGAGACAAGCCATGCTTTTGCCATTAAAAAAGCTGATGTGCCCCGGCTAAATATAAACTTTTTCGTTGCCGCAGCGTAAATGCGACTTGGGAAACATTTAAATACGCCCCACAGCTGATTTGAATGCGATAACTATGTCTGATGGCAAAAACAAAAAGGCCGCTGCAGCAGCCGAAGACAAAAAGACAATCGGGCTTACCGTAAAGAAATCCGAGGACTTCTCAGAGTGGTACACACAGGTAATCGCCAAGGCAGAGCTTGCAGACTACACGAAAGTGTCAGGATGCCTGGTGCTCAGGCCTTACGCATACGCAATCTGGGAAAAGATAGTCAAAGAGGTTGATGCAAGGCTCAAGAAGATGAGGGTGCAGAACTGCTACTTCCCGCTGCTCATACCCGAGAGCCTGCTCAAGAAGGAGGAGCAGCACATCCAGGGATTCGCGCCCGAAGTTGCCTGGGTAACCCATGCAAGCGACACCAAGCTTGATGAGCGGCTCGCAGTAAGGCCTACTTCCGAGACAATAATGTACGATTCTGTCTCAAAATGGGTAAGGAGCTGGAGGGATTTGCCTCTCAAGCTTAACCAGTGGAACAACGTTGTACGGTGGGAGTTCAAGCACCCCACGCCCTTCATAAGGACAAGAGAATTCCTCTGGAACGAAGGACACACTGCCTTTGCCACAAAAGAAGAGGCAGAGGCCGAGATAGGGGAGATACTGTCGCTATGGAAGGATATCACTGAAAATTTCCTTGCAGTTGCCGGAATTACAGGGCAAAAAAGCCAGTCCGAGAAGTTTGCCGGCGCAGTTGCCAGCTACAGCATAGAATTCTTCCTCCCAAACGGCAGGGCAGCGCAGGGGCCTGACGCACACTTTGACGGCCAGAACTTTGCCAAGGCGTTTGACATCACATTCCTGAACGAGAAAGGCGAAAAGGATTATGTCTGGCAGAACACGTGGGCAATAACCACAAGGATGATTGGCATACTGGCAATGGTGCACGGCGACGACAAAGGCTTGGTTATCCCGCCAAACATAGCGCCTGTACAAATAGTTATTGTCCCGATATTGTTTGAAGACTCCAAAAAGGAAGTCCTGGCAGCTGCAAACAAGATAAGAAAAGAGCTGGAGAAAGAAAGCATAGCTGCCGAAGTTGACGGCCGCGAGACTTACACTGCCGGCTGGAAGTTCAACGAGTGGGAGCTTAAGGGCGTCCCAGTCAGGATAGAAATTGGACCTAGAGACATGCAGCAGAAGCAGGCCATCATCGTAAGGAGAGACACATCAGCGAAGGAAACCGTCAAGCTGGAAGCTGTTGCAGCTGCCGCAAGGAAAACGCTTGCCGAAATCCAGGAGTCACTCTACCAAAAGTCAAAGCAGCAGCTTGAAAACAGCATTGTGGCTGCCAAAAACATTGGTGAAATCGCCACTGCAGTGAAAAGCAAGAAGCTCGCAAAAGCAGATTTCTGCGGCTCAGCAAAGTGCGAGGCAGAAGTCAAGGAAAAAGCGGACGGAGCAACCTCAAGGTGCATGACCCTTTTAGAACCCAAATCGACAGAAGCCGATTGGGCCCAGTCGTCGCAACGACTTGGGAAAGGGTCAATCCAAAAACGCGAACAAATGGGCAAATGCGTTGTGTGCGGAAAAGAAGGAGTTGCGAGCTGGTTTGGGAAGGCGTACTGACAATGCTTAATGACCAAGATTTTATTGTGAAAGCGCGACTTAAGGAAATAAAGGTCAATCCTTTAATTGGAAGATCGGAAAAAGAACTTGACGCTTACCTTGCAAAAAGAGGAGTAAAAGTTGTTCAGAATATTTAAGTCGGCAACGTTTGATAAGGACTTCGATAAGCTTGATAATTCAGAGCAGAAGCGGGTAGATAAGATTCTGAATCAATTGCTGGAGCGCGGCGGCGAAGTTGGAAAGCCGCTTTCAGGATTACCTTTCTTTAAAGAAAAGAAGTTTGACGGGAAAAGGCTTTATTTCCTTGTTTATGAAAACCTTCATGTTGTTCTTGTTCTTGCAATAAGCGACAAAAAAGCGCAGCAAACTACTATTAATTTAATTCTGCGTGACTTGGCACAATATCAGCAATACGTTCTTGCCGAACTTAAAAAGAAAGCAGTTACTTAAATTGTTTAGGCTTCCACTCGCTTATTCTGCCGTGCTTAACGTCTTCCAGGCTTCTGCGGATTTTTTCCACCAGTTCGTAATCTATTTCAGCCTCTTGTGCCTTCCTCTTAAGAGTCTCGTACTCTTCTTTTGAGATAGTTACTGTTTCCATTTCAGTTTAACGCTATTCAGAGTTTATACTATTTAAATTTTCCGCCTTTATCGTGTGCGGCAAGGAAGGAACGGTTGCGTGGTTTGGAAAAGCTTACTAGCTTACTTTAGCATTCGTAGTTCTTTCTCTAAATCCTCTATTGAGTAGCTGGACCTGTAGCCGTTATCGACTAAGTACTGTTCCATCTCCCAAATTGTGAGCTCTGCTTTGCGTGCCGCTTCTGAAATGCTTATCTTGCCCTTCATGTACTCGCCTGCAGCCTTTTTTTCCAACAGGGCTTTAAGTCCTATTGTAACCGCCTTCCTGATTATCGTGCTTCTATCCTCCAGTTCTGATTTTCCCAAGTACTCTGCCTTTTTTAGAATATCATCCGATAGCCTCACTCCCACCGCTGCTGTCATTTTGTGCCCTCCATTAAAGCCTTATCAAGTATAGCATCCCCGAACCAGCCAATCTTCCTCAATTCTGTGATGGATTCCTTAAACTTCATATAGTCAATAAGCTTTGCAAGCTTTAGCCTGAGCACAATTGCCAACGTTCCAATCGTTCTTACGTCAATTAAAACCGCTTTCTTCCTTACATTGTCATCGTCGGTTGCCAGCATTTCTGCTTTTTCCTGCCAGTAGAGTGCAACTGCTTCAGCTTCCCCGCCTTTGATGTTAAACTCATTTGCCTTTTTAACCAAAGTAGCATCCTTGACGCGTACAACCCTTAGTTTGCGCTCATTAACCAGATTCTCAACAACCCTCGCATCAGCATACCCTTTGCTTAAGCCTTCCATAACCTCTTCATACACCAGTCTTGGAGTGATAACTTCCTTAAAGTAACCACAGCTTTTCTCCAAAAGTGATATCTTGGCCAGATGGATTAAAACCATTGCATCCTTGACAATCAACATTTGTAATACAATGTGCACATTGTATATTTAAATGTTTCTGTTTCACTCAAAAATACAGAAACCCAGAAAAAGGCGGCTGTGCTGTGTGTGGCAAGGAAGAAATAGTTACGTGGTTCGGGAAGGCGTATTGAACTTAGAGAATCAGAAAAAATGAGCATGACTTTAAGGTCTTCTTATCAACCTTCCTACACCACTAAAATTAAACCTGCTAGCTAAGCCCTTAAGCCCTCTTCTGGCTGCCTGAGCCTGCCTCAGCCCAGCAACCTGCCTCTTGATGCCGATTGAGTTCAGCGTCCCTGTTTTAGTTTCTCCCTTCAAATCATTTAGCCGTCTTTGAATAAGCTGCTGCACTTTGTTAACGTCATTCCCCTCCAACGCCCTAAGCCCTGCCTGTATTTTGTCAATGTCTGAGATGGCAGCTTCAAGCTGAAGTATTGCGTGTGGGATGTCATTTGCACGCAGGTATGCCTCTGCCTTTGTGAAATAATTGGTAAAAGCCCTCTCGAGTTGGCCTACAGCAACCGCGTGCGTTTCCAAAGTGCTCTTGACAGTGGCGACCTGCTCGTTTATTCTCCTCTTTGCGTCCTGCTCAAACTTGCCCTTCACCTGTGCCCATTTCGCGTTGTTAGGTCCCTTGCCTGCCCAGCCAGAAGCTTTCCTCGCAACAATCTCTTCTGAAATCTCTTTCCTGGTGCCTGCAAACATTTTGTTAATGTTATTATTTTCAGCAATCTCAAGCTGTTCCAGCTGCCCGATTAGCCCCCTCAATTCCTGCTCCAAGTTACTAATCCTGCTTGAATACTGCACAATCTCGCCAACCTTCAGCCTCACTTCTTCAACAAGGTCTGGACTCTCTCTGCCGGCTTTAACCATTTTTCGTAAAGCATCAATCATCCTCTTACAAGCGTTTTTGATTTCGTCCCAAAGCTTGCTCTCATTGAATGTCAGGCTCCGAATCATGCGAATATCAATGAGCTCCCTGGCTTCCTCCGCAAGCTCAGTAGCGCGCTCTTTTGCTTCAGTACCTTCCTCGGCAAGCGCAGCCTGGTCCTCAGCTGTTGCAACGGCAGCACTGCCTGGTCTGCTGCCGCCTCTGCCACCAAAGAGATTGCCGCCCCAACTGCCGCCGTCTCCACCCTGGTTGCTGTCTCCTCTAAATACGCCAATTACTTCTTTAATTGCTAGGATAACAAGGGCAACTTCCAAGAATCCAACAAAATCAGCTACAGCATCAAACAGTACCATCTTACTTTTTCGCCCCGAATCTTTGTAACTTTCTGGCGGCTGTGGCCGCGAGTTTAATGCCTCTTTTAGATATCTGCTCCAAACTGAACCTGTCACTAAAACGTATAAAGTATACTGTGGTGAGAATGCCAAAACCACGGGGAGTTCCCCCGCCACCGGTAAACTTGTCTGCCACAAAACCGCTAATGTGGTCAAGTATGTACAAAAGAAGTATGATAAAAACAAGTCTCGTAAGTGCTAGAATCCTTCCTGGCGGTACCATAGTTGGCAAGCCACCGTAAAGAAATGCGAGGAGTCCAATGGCAAGAAAACCAACCAAAGCCGCAGCCACAACAGTGCTGTAGCTTTCACCAATGCCTATAAGTAATTGAGGGCTTATAAAAATACTGCCCACTGTGGCGAAAACCATTGCAATGGCCATGGAAGCTCCGCCTGCGAACATGCCTGCTCCTGCAGCACCACCTCCTAGTCTTCTAAGCGCTGTCCACACCACAGTAAAGACAACAATCCAGACCATTATTCTCATAAATCCAGCAAGCTTTGCAGCATCATTATCCAAAAAGTTAAGTTGTGCTATGCTCAGTAAGCTATCAGAAGTCCTCTTCCAAAAATTCTCTCTCTGCGCAGCTACAGTCGCAGAAAGGGAGAGGAACATTACCGCAGCTATTACGACAAGTAGTAAGACTCTCTTATTGCCCTCATTCATTAATCTACACACCTTTTTGGACTACTATAACTTAAACTATAACCACTTTCTGATGTCTCTATATTTAAATATTTCTTCCAAGAAGGAGATTGCCACCTACCGGATGTAAACTGCCAGCCTTGGCACATTTGGCTTCCCATCAGGTCCGGTGATTGCTGCTGGAGGGCGTAATGTGTTCTTGCCAGCCGCACCTGTTGCCGCAGCAACTATCCCAGACTGCGTGACAATGTCGTAATTAAAGCCGGGTAAAATAGTATCTCCATTTCTTAACAGCAGCCCATGCGGAGATATGTGGGCGTGAATGTTATAAACTTCTGCTTCATTGGTAACTGCGCTTCTGGTAAGGTAACCTGAAATGTCGTTTACGCCTCCAACATTTGTAACCTGGAAGCGCAACACAGGCAAGCCAGCAAATGCGCCACTCTGCCTGCGTTCAATCACCGTTCCATATCGGGAATTATCCTCATAGATGACAGTCCCGTCAGGAAGAAAAGACACTACTCCGTGGACACGAGAAACCCTTGCAAGTCTTGGAGGATCAAAATTCCCGTCTAAGTTCAGGTAATCTGCAAGAACTGGCGCTCCTGCAAATGCGCCAAGAACAATACGACTGCCTCTGGTTTCAGTACTGGCAAGCACTTTTTTTGTTTCAGTATCCACTATCTCAACGAGCCTTCGCCTTGCCGATTCACTTGGAGGAACCGGCTTGACCAATTCCTGTGAAGGTTCTACACTCAAAAAATCCCAAATCCCCATACGTTACCCCTAGTAAGTAGTAGTATTTAAATCTTTCTATGTTTTTGGCTAAAAAATGAAAATTCAAGGCTTTAGAACTAAAACCCCTGCGTTCCCCCGTATATTAGGAGGAAGCCTGTAACTATGTACAGCGTGTTGATGACGACTGCTGCAAGCTCGGGCAGGGTGAAGCCTATCACGCCAAAGCTGTGAAGCAGCGGGATAAGGCCGACTGCCAGCAGCACAAGCGCCATGACGAACGTTGCCATCCTTGCCATCTGGGCAAAGCCCATCATTGCCATGTTCTCTGAGATGGCGTTCCAGAGCAGGAAAACTGCCCCAAAAACGCTCAGGGCGTACAGGATAGTTTGCGGAAGCACAGGTATGGTAAAGCCGATTACTTTCATGCTGTTAAGAAGAGGGATGCCGCCAAAAGCGAGGAACACCAGCCCCGTGACAAGGCTTATCGGCTTTCTGGGGCCGCCCATCATCATGCCCTGGCCTTTTTTGCCCAGAAGCAACAGCATTAAGTGAACCATCTACACACCTCTTACAGCAATTCGCGCAATATACTGCACTTCCAAGCACTTTTCACAAATCGTGTTTTTAAATGTTTCGCAGCAATTCCGCAGCTGTGACTATTTTTGCGCTTCTGAACTTTTTAAGCACTAGCAGGTCTTTATCGCCAGATATTATGTAATCAGCATTACCCTCTAAAGCTGCCTCTAACAGCTTATTATCATCAGGGTCTCTGCATACGCTTCTTACCTTCTCTTTTGGCATAACAACCTCAGCTGCTTCGATAAGCGCGTTTACGAAGTCGTTAACCTCTTCCTCACTAAAGCCGAACTTAGGCCTTAAAGCTACCTCTTTGAATTCGTCAAGAACATCTACGGAAGTGATAATAATAATTTCTCTCACAAAACATTTCTCAATCAGCCGGTACTCGTTCCCTTCCACTATAAGAGCAGAAATTAGGACGTTTGTGTCAGGAACTACCCGCAGCATGCCTTGCCTTCCTCACAGCCTTAATCTCCCTTGCAATGTCTTCCCTAGTTATGCCGCGCTCCTTGAAGCGCTTTGTAGCCTCGGCTGCTAATTCGCGAAAAACCTCAATCGGCTCTCTTTTCTTTCTTATCAAGATTGTGTCGTCTGAGTAAAAGAAGTCAAGAACTTGCCCCTCTTCCAGTTCCAGGGCCTCTCTTATGGAGGCGGGTAGCGTTATCTGACCTTGCCTTGTTATCTTATAAGTTCCTGCGGTCTTCATAATAGTATTTGTAGTAGAGATAGTATTTAAACTTTTCTGTTTTATTGCGCCATTGAAAAGTTGCCGTTGTTCGGCCAGCTTGACACTACCCGTTGCAGCTGTTCGGCAGCAGTGCAGCCTCCTTAGCGACCAAAAGCTTTATATTCTTACATTTCTTACAAATAAGAAGAATAGACGATACGGAGGTGGTTGAGATGGAGCTGCTTGAGATGAAGAGTGCCAAGATAACAAAGAAAGGGCAGATTGCCATTCCCAAAAGTGTAAGAAAGCTTGAAGGATTTAGTGAAGGCTCAAAGGTGGCAATTCTTGCGTTTAAGGACAGAGTTGAACTGAAGCCTATGAAGCAAATCAGCAGAATCGCGCTTACAGCCCTGGCAAGCGAAAAAACGCTTGCGAAAGACTGGGATACTAAAGAGGAAGATGACGCATGGAAAAACTTGTGAAGGGAGACATAGTCGTTGTGCCGTTTCCTTTTTCCGACCTGAGCGCTTCAAAGAAAAGACCTGCACTTGTGATTGCATCTTTAACAGGAAATGACCTCATTCTCTGCCAGATAACAAGCAAAGCAAAATTTGACGGCTATTCGATAAGCCTTGCCGGTGCAGATTTTGAAAAAGGAGGGCTGAATGTGCCAAGCAGGATAAGGCCGAATCGGTTGTTTACAGCTGACAACTCAATAATCCTGTACAAAGCAGGCTCACTTCGGCAGGGGAAAATCAATGAGGTTGAAGAAGCACTGGTCAGGATAATCCGGGGTTAATGAGGTTAGGTATGCGCTTCATTACTGCAACTGATGTTAAGCTGAAAAAGAGGAAGCCTGACAGCCACAAAGGCGAGAACGGCCGCGTTTTGGTCGTTGCAGGCTCAATTGACTACGTTGGCGCTGCTTACCTGGCAGGGATGGCTGCTTTCCGGTCTGGTGTTGACGCTGTTGTCGTTGCAGCCCCTGAGAAGGTTGCGTGGGCAATCAACTGCCTTTCCCCTGATTTCATAACGAAGAAGTTCAGGGGCGATTTCTTCACAGCTGCGACAGCGAAGGAAATAGTTGAGATGAGCAAAAAGTTTGACGTCACATTAATTGGCAACGGCGTAGGGAAAAGTATTGAAACGCTAAAATTTGCTGCAGCCGTATGCAGGAAAATAGAAAGCACTAAAGTGATTGATGCCGATGCCATCTCCGCAGTGAGAATGCAGGAAGTGCAAAACGCCATATTCACGCCGCACCATGCAGAATATGACCTGCTGCTGAGAAATAGCCACTGTAGTGAAAAGCGACTGCAAACGGTTATTGGCACGAATGTCATACTGCTCAAAGGCAGGATAGATGCGATAATTGCAAAGGGAAAAACAGCTTACAACAGGACAGGAAACGCCGGCATGACGGTCGGGGGAACTGGCGACGTACTTGCAGGGCTTACTGCAGGCATTTTGGCGCAGGAAAAGGACCTGTTCAAGGCAGCAGCTGCGGCGGCTTACGTTAACGGGAAAGCAGGAGACCTGCTGCTGAGGGAATATGGCTATGGGTTCACTGCCAGTGATTTGCTCCAGGAACTGCCTGCTGTGCTGAAGCAGCTGTGGGGCATCGAATAAGCACAATTTTACTTAAAATTTTAGTAAAATTTATAAATACTAAGGTTCTTAGTAATGTTATGAGTGAAACGACTGTCGTAACACGGGGAAGTCAGATAACCCTGACAAAAGCCATAAGGGAAAAAACCGGCATAAGGGAGGGAGATACGGTTACACTAAACGTGGCTGGGGGAAATGTAATCGTTGCCAAAAGGGACCCGTCTGTGTTTGACAATCTTAAAAGATTCCTGCCTGATAATTTTGAAGAAATCCTAAAAAAGACGCGAACAGACGACAGGAAACGGTTAAAGAGGCTTGGCATTATTTAAACAACAGAATTCCACTCATCTATGATGAGTGGGGTTCTGTGTGCTCAAAAACCACCGGTTCGTGGAATTCTGAGCGTCAAAACAGCATCGGCAGCAGCCGATGCGTATCGACCCGAGGTCGATAAATGCCACCGGTCTCTGACCGGTGGTTTTTGACAGGCGATAATTCATGAAGATACTCTTTGACACCAGCGCACTGATAGAGCTGGAAAGGCAAAATCAGGAAGCTATTGTGCTTGTCAAAGGCTTAATCACAGGCAAAGAAGAAATTGTGATAAGCACCGTAACTATTTCTGAAGTATTGTTAGGCGTTTATTTCCAGAAAGCTTATGAAAAAATTGTAGAGGCCAAAAAGCTCCTATCCCAGTTTAAATGGATACCTTTGGATGAAAACATAGCCGATATGGCGGCCCAGTATGAGGCGTTGCTGCTGAACATTGGGAACGAAATTGAATTCAAGGATGTTGCAATAGCCGCAACCTTTGCAGCCACGAAATCAGATTTTTTAATTACACAAAACAAGAGGCATTTTCAAATTTTGCCAGATATTGGAAACAGTGCCAAAACGATTGCAGAATTTAGCAAAATTTATCGGTAAACATTTATATATCAGTGTATCTTTTAGTATACTAGAGATAGTGTGAAGACTACTCCGCGCTTATCAATGGCGCATCAAAAAAGGTGTCATTCAATATGGCAGCAGAGCATAATCCGGTTGAGCTTCTGAAGAAATACAATTTTGGAGAGCAGGAAGAAGCTGAGCTTGTCAGCGGGGTGAAGGAAAAGACAAATTACCCGAGCCCTGCTTACAGGTACAGGGTTGTGGTTGAGGCAGTGCACGCCTACATTGAGGAGGCTTACTACTGGACACTTGACGAGCTTGAGATGAGCTGGAGCTTCAACAAGTTTGACAAGATAACAGACATCCACGCAGCTTCAGAGCAGTCAGCTTTCTTCGGAGTCTCAGAGCAGCGCATTGGCCTGCAGCAGGACAAGGCGGCTCAGTACCTACGCGGGATAAGTGAGATGCTCAAGGCGCTTTTCCAGATAGTAAGGGAGCTCAGGGTGATAGATGAGCGCACTGGCTACTACAAGCAAACCTTCAACAGGAAAAACGAGGAAGAGGCAGTCGGCTCTGACATCACGCTCAAAGGCGTGTGGGTGGACCAGGTTGAAGGCGGCACAAAGAACGCCGCATCGGTTTACGGCCTTGCGCAAACAGTCGGATTCTCTGTCCTGCCTGACCTCTTCTTCAGAGTAAGGGCAAACGACATTGGGGGAGACAAGGCAAAGCCTGAGGAATATGATGCGTTTGTGAAGCGCGTAATTGAGGACGTTGACAAGAAAGTAAAGGGCATTGAAGGCTTTAACGAAAAAGTCAAGGAAGTGCTCACCAGAAAACTGGTGCAGTACTACATGTGGAAACTGCGCACATTCAAGGAGCTTGACGCGAGAAGGAAGTTCACCATAAAATACCTCAGGCAGCACTATGACACCATTAAGCTGTACATGGGCTGGATAAAGCCTTACCTCAGGAACATACTCAAGCTGCAGATGGCGGAAAAGCTCATCCAGGGAGAAAAGGCAAGGGAGCTGATTACGGCATTTGAAGGCTCGCTAATTGAAGTTGAAGTCCTGTCGTACAAGCACAGGGAAGGAAGGAAATTCCACCCGTGCGTGCTGCTGAATATTTTCTACAGGACCTCGCCGTCAATGGTGTACGTGCAGGAAGGCTACCAGAGGGGGCCTTCGCACACAGGCAAGTTTGACATGACACTGCGCGGCTACGTATGGAGTGATGAGCAGATTACGAACTACAAGCGCATGCGCGAGGAAGAGGACCTGCACATGCTCAGCATGATAAATGAGGACATTAAAGCATCAATGGACGCATTAGGGGATGAGCTTAAGCAGTACCTCAGGGAGGCAGGCGAGATTTTCCCTGAAGACGAGCAGAAGAGGGAAGAGCTGAAGACGTCAAACAGCCCGCTTGAGCCGTTCATTGGGGTGTTTGGCGGCCTGAAGGACATAGCGTCAGCATTCGGAGGTGCAAAGCCTGCCGGAGCTCCAAGCAAGCAGAGCATCAAGAAGCAACTCACCGGCGGAAAATCAGATGTCCAGCTTGACATCCAAATCACAGAAGCCAGGGAGGAGCTGAAAAGGGCAATCTGGCAGACATACAAGAACTACAAGAAGCTCCACGGCATGCTTACATGGTAACAAGGTTTTTATTCGGCAAGGCATAGACACAGGTCATGGTTACTGTTGACGAGCTCAAGAAGCTAAGCCCTGAAGAAAGAATCAAGCGGCTGAAAGAGCTTGAGGAGGAGCGCAAGAAGGAGATAGCAGAAGCGGAAGAGCTAATCAAGGAAACAGCAAAGGAGCTTGCCGAAGCCGAGGAAAAAAGGAGGATACCGATTCCAGAGGCAAGGGCAACCGACCTGTCCACGCTTGACACGCTTGAGGAAAAACAGCTCGTCGCAACACACCACCTCCTTGCAGCGGAAACAACAGCAACCCACCAGCCGCAAAGCCCGCAGCAGCCAAAAAGCCTGGAGGAAGTCGCAGCAGAGGAAGCGCCTGCAGCAGGCCAACAAACGCAGCATGACCTTTTAGGAAAAGGTCAATCAAAATTACAAAAGCCCGAATACGCCATAGGCACGGAGCAACAGAGGCCAGCGTTCGGGGAATACCTTTCAAAATCGCAGCAGACAGTAACAGGAGGAACTCCCCCGGGCAGCAGCGAGCTGGAAAAGATTACGGAAATTTACAAGGACAGGGCAGTAACCGGAGCCGAGACAGGAGATGCCCAGCAAAAATACTTTGGCACGCAACAGCACGTAACCGGAGGATATGAGCTGAGGAAAAGAGAGGAAGAGGACAGAAGGGAAAGAACAGAGTACAGAAGAAGGGGAGGGCCTGCTTAAATGATATTCAACCAGTCTTACTACACTGCAATGGACAGGGGCTATTACATGCCGCTGCAGGAAGGCCAGGGCCTGCCAGGAGAAAGCCCTGAAGCTATTCCCGAGATTGGAGTCAGCCCCAAGGACATTGGCGTTTCAGCCCATCCGGCACAGGACCAGCTCCAGCAGGTAAAGGCAAGGATATTCCAGGGCGCATCAAGGGTTGAGCTCGGCTTCTTCGGCAGGGGCAAAGGCAGCTTCCAGGGAGGGAACACAACCCCTGAAATGTACGGCAAGGAAGAAAGGATTGACATGAGGGAGCTTGCAAAGGTAAACAAGGTCAAGCTGACAACGCACGCAACAACAGGCGCAGGCAGCCTTGCAGGCATGGGTCAGCAGGGCTTTGATGAGCACGTAAGGGAGCAGGCCCTGCACGAGATAGAAAGGGCAGTTGACTTCGCAGCGGATGTAACGAGAGGCGGGGCAATTGTTGTGCACGCAAACGAGTTCCCAAGAGCCATAATGCCTGAGTGGGGAAAAGAAGGATTCTCAGCCTACCCTGAAGAGGAGAAAAGGGCAGTGTTCCACCTCGTTGACGACAGGAGCGGCCAGATGATGCCTGTCAGGAAGAACGACGTTTTCTATGAGCCAAGGTATAAGGACTACCCTGGTGACTCAACAGCCTGGCTAGGCATCCGCGGCCAAAGGATTCCCAAGAATACCCGTGACACAAATCTGCTGTTTGAACGCGTGCCGCAAGTAGAGTACGATCAGAACGGCGTGCCAAAATTCACCCCCAATAAAGTGACTTGGGATGAGATTGAGCGCAGGGCTGCGGAACTCAAGAAGGTTGACCCCACAGCAACACCGGAAAAACTTTTTTACCAAATTCAGATTGAGAACCAGATTGCCCAGGCAAGAGGCAGCTCGCTGTTCTATGGGCTGCGCTACAAGGAATGGGAGGAAGATATTAAAAAGTTGCAAGCAGCATATGGATTTTACAAAAAGCTGGACGAATCCCTTCCTGAAAGCGAAAAATGGAAGCTAAAGCAGTCACTACAATCAGGGGTATTCCTGCCGCCTGAAGTTGTCAATCCGGTCGAGTACCTCAAAGACAGGCTGGAGCAGATGGAAAACCAGCTAAGGCAGGTTCACCAGTCCTCAGCAGCGGCAGACGCCCAGGCAGAACAGCAAAGAGAGAACCTTCTGCACCTTCATCCGATCAAAGAATATGCCCTCGGCAAAACAGCAGACACGGTAGCCAGGGCAGCCATATACGCCTGGGACAAGGAAAAGCACCTCCGCCAGGACGTTACCAACGGCGAGAAGATGGAAAAGCCGCTGTTCGTTGCTGTAGAGAATTACTTCCCTGAAGTTTACGGCGGGCATCCTGACGAGATTAAGGAGATAGTGACAACAGCAAGGAAGGCAATGGTTGATGAGATAATGAGAAACGGCGAAAAGTACGGCGTCCATGACAAAAGCGAGGCAGAAACGCTGGCGAAGGAGCACATCAAGGCAACATGGGACACAGGGCATGCGTTCATCTGGAAAAAATACTTCAAAGGCAGCGATGAGGAGTTCAAGAGCTGGTACTTACAGAAGGCAAAAGAGTGGAAAGAGGAAGGCATAATGGGGCACGCGCACATCTCAGACAACTTCGGCTGGGAGGACGAGCACGTCATACCCGGGCAGGGCATCGCCCCAATCAAGGAATTTGTCTCATTAATACGGGACAAGGTTGACAAAGGGGAGATTGACCTGATAGTCGAGCCGGCACACCAGGACTACCGAGCACTCCTGGGAGGCTGGAGGCTGTTTGGAAGCTCAATCTACGGCACTGCATTCGGGAAGAGGGACAGCTGGGTAGACTTGGAGAGAAGCTACTTCGGCCGCACAGCGCCGCCATACTTCCTCTACGGAGAAACAGCGCCAGACCCGGAATCATGGACATTATGGAGTGGGCAAAGGCTGGAGTAATAATTGATGCTACTTAACAAACTCCACGTTTTCTAGCCCTTCAAACTCCCTGTCGCCAGTAAGGAATTTTACTTTTAATTTCCTTGCCAAAACGTATCCGATGCAGTCAACGAAAGAAATATTACTTCCCTTTATCTTCGCCTTAATTTCCGCCCTTAAGGAAGCAGATTCCTTAATGGTTTCATCGCTGATTCCGACGCAAAAATCCTTGAACTCATTGAAAGCTATCTCTGCCGCGTTCCTTCCGTGCTTTACAAGATAACTGTAGTAAAGTTCCATGAGGTTCAGTTTTGTAGTCGCAATTCCTGACAGATTGCTGTAAGGTTCATAGGCTTCGTCGCCCTCTTTTATCTTGTGCAAGGCATATGTATCGAAGAAATAATTGCTCAATCTTTTCCCCACCCTTCCCTAGCCCTGTCCTTGAATTTTTGGCTGTTTTCACCAGTCTTCAGGCTACCAAAAATTTTGGATAGGTCTGCCTTCTTAATGACAATTGGAAGCGACAGGACGTCACCTTCCTTTATGTTTTGCATAGCGACAAGCTCCTTTGGCAGGACTACGCCAAGAGAGTTTCCCCATTTTCTTACTACCGTTTCAGTTTCCATAAAGGATGTTTAGATGCTTCTATTTATATAATTTTTGGTTATACTGATAATTATATCTGCTGAAGCAGCTTCACAGCCCTATCTCCAAGCGCCAGCAAAAACGGCGCAAGCTTCGGCCCCCTCTCTTTGTTCAGCAGCACAAGATACGCTGCCCTGAAGAATTCAGGAGGCTGAATGCCAGCTTCCTTAGCAATGTTGTAGCACTCGTTGTAAAGCTCCTTCTCATCCCACTTCTTTGACTTCAGCTTTTCTGCCAGAGTTTTCAGCGCTTTTACCTGCAGCTGCAACAATTTTGATCTCACTTCACCAGAAACCTCCTGCTGCAGCACGTACTTGACTTCCTCGGGCGCATGCAGGCCAATCCATGCCCGGGCCTCCTTGATGCGCTGCATTATCTGCCTATGCTCTTCCCTGTGGTAGTGCCCGGTTTTCTCAAGGCTGCCGATTATGTCCTTCTCATCGCTGAACACCTGGGCGACCATCGCGGCATGGCTGAAGCTCAGTGTTGAAGGCACATCAATTGCCTTGCTGCCCGGGCGGTTTGAAATCTCATACAACCGCATGGTGTGCTTCATTTCCTTTTCGTTTTCCACCACGGCCTTGCCAAAATAAACAGCTGCTGCCTTGTCATACTCATCGTACAGCAAAGGAAGTTCCTTCCATGAGAAGCTCCTTGAGGTCATCAACCTCTTGTTGTAGAAAAACCGCAGAAGCTGCGGGGAGGCAACCTCAAGCCACTGCCTCGGGTAAACAACATTCCCCAATGAAGCTGACATCTTCACACCCTCAATGGTAAGGTGCTCGTAAAATATCGGCTCAGGGCTGGGAAAATCAAGCACTTTTTCGCAAATCTCAGCATTAATCCAGAAAGCAGAATTCGGGACCTGGTACTCTTTGCCTGCTCCCTCGCAGCTAACCTGCCACCTTGCCCACTGCGCAGCCCACTCGCTCTTCCACACCAGCTTGCCAGGGTCATTCAGCGGGTCTGCCTCCCCCTTGTGGCCGCAGCCCTTCGCAATTGTAGCCTCAAAAAGATAATCCTTGCAGACATACGAAACAACCCCTGTTTTTTCATCAACAGCGCTAATCCTGGTCGTGATTATCTTGCCGCAGCTGCTGCACAATGGAGACCACGGCATCCAGTCCTTCTTCAGCGGATTGGTGCGTTGCTTGTTCTGGATTTCCCTTATGGTGCCAGCATTTTCAATCAGCTTTTTTATGAAAGGGCTGAAATTCCCCTTGGCATACTCCTCCTGCATTGAGAACCTTTCCATATCCTCAAAGACAAACTCGTTGAGAACCTTGAAGTACTCGTCAGTGTGATGCTCAGCGTATGACTTGTGGCACCCTTCAGCATCAGGCAGCGTGGAAACAGCAGTGCCAATGTACTTCTCATAGCTGGCAGGCACGCCGGCAGGAATCTTCCTCAACGGGTCCATGTCCTCTGCAACCCAGATGAACCTTGCCTTCTCCCCGGCATCAACAAGGGCGCGGTAAACAGTAGCGCCCCTTACAGTGTCGCTCAGCCTCCCGATATGCAGCACACCGGAAATTGAAGCCGAGGTCTTCACAACAAAAGTGCCCGGCTTGCTGAACTTTTTGTCAGAATAGCGGAACCTGTCGCGCTTTGCAATCTTGTCAGCAAGCTGGTCAGCCCAGAATAGGTCAAATTCCTCCTTGTCTTTTCCAGCTGCTGCAGGTTTTGCGGTGCTGTTGCCTTTAGTCATGTTGGTTTTCACAAAAATACCGTTCCTGCTTCTTATATAAAGATTCTGTAATTACCAATCATACCTTAGCTTTCCCGGAAAGCGCCATCTTCGCAAGCAGCAAAGGCATAAGAGGAAGATTGAGTGCAACTTTTTTTGCAAGCCAGCCAAGGCTCACATCGCCTGCAAGAGCGTTCCTCCAGCCGGGGTCAGTTGACCTGCTAATCTTTTTCAAGGCATAATCAAGCAGCCGGTCGTTGCCGCTGAACCTGTTGGCAAGCCGCTGGAGGAAATAGCAGGCAAGGTAGCTCCTGTAATATTTTCTCTTCCATGCGGCTTCATAGCCCTTTAATTCAGCGCTGACGCCTTTTTTAACAGCTGCCGATGCCGCTTCTGCCGCCATTTCTGCAGAATCCATCACAAACCTCACACCTTCGCCCACAACAGGGTTTACCTGCAGCGCAGAATCCCCAACAATTATGAGGTTGCCCTTGACAATAGTCCTCAACGGCCTGCCTGTCCTTAAAGTTGCAGAATGGTACGCAATTGGCCTGTTTTCAACACGCTCCGCCACCCTGGCCATGCCGAACATTCCATCAAGAACCTTCTTTTGGGAGCCGTACATCTTCTGCTGCAAAGTCCCGCATCCAATAATTGCAGTGCTGTTGTTTAGCGGCGCAATCCAGCCATACCCGCCAAGGAACCTGCTCCCGACGTACAGGTCAATTGTTCCCGGCTCTGACTTCAGGGGAACAGTGTATTCTGCGCCAACAGCAAGCTCAACCTTCTGCCTGATAATGCCAAGCCTGTTGCCAAGGGAGCAGCTCACACCAGAGCAGTCAGCAAACACTTTTGCGGTTACTGTTCTTTCTGCTTTGCTATTTTCGCTGCCCCGGCCACCCTCTGCAAAAGTTATTGACTTTATTCCAGCTGCTGCATCATTAGTCTCAATGCCATCCAGCGTTACCCCGTAATTTGTCTGTGCCCCGCTTTTCCTTGCATTCCGGTCAATGAAATCCAGGAGGCCTGCCCTGCCAATAACATGCGCATCGCAGGCGAACCTGCCTGTCTCATTTGCGGAACCAAAGTAGCACGAGTCAATAGGTTGGGTGATGGCCTTAGGCACCTGCCACCGCTCGAGGTTCATGAAGCTGCCAAGGGTGGTGTAGTTGACGTCGCCAGGATTTTTCTTCTTGTCAATTGCCAGGACGCTCAGCCCCTTCTCAGCAGCCTTCCACGCCAAAGTCAGGCCCGCAGGGCCGCAGCCAAGAACCACAATGTCATAGGTTTCAGTATCAGGCATTTCAGTCACTGCTGCTGCAGTAGTTGGTTATATAAATATTTACGCAGAAAAAATGAGCGGGCCCACAGGGACTTTCAAGCCTTTTTGGTTGAGCTTTTTGTGCGCTCACAAAAAGGTCATTTGAACCCTGGACCTGTTCGTTAAGAGCGAACCGCTCTACCAGGCTAAGCTATGGGCCCGTAAACAACAGCGACAAAGAATTTGTTTAAAAAGATTGCTGTTGCCTATCAAAGAGTGCGGCGTGGCCGGGAACTTCACCAGCGCCTAGGCACTGATTTGAACCCGGATACCAAAGGGTTTGGTACTGGTTTCTTAGACCTGCGCGATACCAGCTTTCGCATCCACGCCGTGGGGAAAATTAAGGTTTAATTCTTTATGTGCCTATCTGTCGTTTTTCCGAAAAGTATATAGAAATGTCGAAAAATTTCTGGTACCTATCGAAAAAATTTCAAAAAATAGCTAAAAAAGCGAAAACGTTCTGTTTTTCCCGAAAAATCATTATCCGAAAAACTCAATAAAAACGAAAGTTTTATTAAGCTGTTCCCTATTTATGACTTATACCAAAGGGACGGGTTAAGCGAGAACCAGTTTCGCATTTCCCAAATCGTTCTGAGCGGTTTGGGGTTTCTTTTTCACTTTGTTTCTGCAATTGTTTTATCAACTATGCTTCTGTACTCAGCATGCAAATGCTTCAGCATTCCATCATCTCTTGCCTCAATTACTATGCATACTTCCGGCATGTTGTTGCTTTTCCTAAGCATGACCCACTCAAGCTCGTTGAGGAAGAACTTAATGCCGTCCCTTGTTAGCGTTGCATCCGGATGCTGTTTTTTTGCGGCAGCAACTAACTTTGAAATGACTTTCTCCTTCTTCTCATGAGTGCCGCAGCCAACGTATTCCTTCAGCATGGGGGCGAATTTCACTTCATCAGCCATCTTTGACAGCTTCTCGCTGCCGTTACTGAGGATTTCAGCCATCTTCAGACCGCACAGGAAGCCATCGCTGAAGGGGTACTGCTCAAACCACATATGGCTGCTCATCTCACCGCCGTAAACAGCATTGCTGTCATGCACTGCCTTGCCTATGAAGCTGTGGCCAACGTCACTCCACACAAGCCTGCCGCCAAACGATTCGGCAAGCGGCTTCAATTCGCTGTTGCAGTCAACAGTCATCACAACGCTCCTCCTGTTTTGAGGATGCTGCGGAAGAATTTTCCTGATAAAAATAGCGGAGCTTATGCTGCCGTTCAACTCCCTGCCTTTGTCATCAACTATCACCGAGCGGTCGCAGTCGCCATCAAGTGCAACGCCAAAATCAGCACCTTTTGCAATGATTATGCTGCCAAGCTCCTTCAGGTTCTCGCCTTTCGGCTCAGGCCTCTGCTTGTTGAAATCAGGCATCGGGATTGCATGGACTGGAATGACTTTCAGCCCAAGCTCCTCATATAGTCTGGGGATGATTACAGCTCCGGATGCGTAAAGGCACTCCACAGCAACCGTGATTTTCTTCTTTGGATTTAGCCTGATGTTTTTCCTGAGAAACTCCCTGTAGGGAATGTAGCCGTCTGCCTCTTTCACGCTGCCCTTGCCTGATGCAAACCTGCCGCTTTCGTAAACCTGCTTCATTTCCTCATACTGGCTGAGGAATGAAAGACCATTTGGCTCAACAAACTTGAAGCCGGTGTACTCTGCAGGGTTGTGGCTCGCAGTAATCACGGCTCCAAACTGCCTCAGGTTGAAAGCATTGAAAAAAAGCACAGGGCTGGGGCACTCGCCAATGTCTGTCACTGGGCAGCCAACCGATACAAGCCCCCGGATGAACGTGGGAGCAATCTTCTTGGAGGAATGGCGTATGTCCCTTCCGACAACGACAGGCTTTCCTTTTATTATGGTGCCAAATGCCCTGCCTATCCTTTCGGCTGTCTCATCGTTCAGCTCAGAATCAATCAGGCCGCGGATGTCGTATGCGTGAAAAAAGCTCGTGTCCATTATGAAATATCCTTCCACTCCTTGATTGCCTTCTCGTAAAGCTCAAGGGTGCCTGTGTTGTACCACTGGCCTGAGAACGGGTAGCCGAAAAGCCTGCCCTCCTGCGCCAGCTTCGGGAATACGTCCTTCTCAAGCATGCAGTAGCCATCCCCGATGTAGTCAAGCACTTCCGGCTCCATCATGTAAAGCCCGGAGTTAATCAGGTTGGAAGGAGCCTCCTCCTTCTTCGGCTTCTCAACAAACTCAAGTATCTTGCCGCCCTGCATCCTTGCAACGCCGTAAGCACTCGGGTTGTCAACTGTCGTCAGGGCAATCGTGACCAGTGCCTTGTTCTCTTTATGGAAGAGGTACATGTCATGCAGGTCAATGTCCTTAAGCTCATCAGCGTTTTCCGCCACAAACGTGCCTGTGATTAAGGGCTTTGCCAGCCTGATTGGGCCGCCTGTCCCAAGCGGCTTGCTCTCCTCAACATAGCTCACATTAACGCCAAATCTTTTCCCGTCTCCAATCGCGTGCTTTATCTTGTCGCCCTTGTAGCCGATGGAAACAACTATGCTCTTGATGCCATGCCTCTTGAAAAGGTCAAACTGGTGCTCAAGCAAAGTCCTGTCGTGGACCAAAACAAGGGGCTTTGGAATCTCAAAGGTTATTGGCTGCAGCCTTGTGCCGACACCGCCTGCAAGTATGATGGCAAGCTTTGGCATGTCCGCGTTTCCCATGGCCTGCATCAGGAGAAGCTCTACGGCGTGGCTCCGGTTCTTTATCTTGTGCCCGTCAACCCTCCGGTCAACATTGGCCAATATGTTGGCATCCAGTGTAAGCGTTACCCTCTCTTTCATTGCAAAAGCCCCATACCTTTTCTGCCAGATTCAGCTGGTGGCATATATAAACATTTCGATTCGTATGAGAACGTAATATAAGCAAAAGATTTAAATATCAGTATCACATAATATATGATATCATCATATGATGGGTGATTAAAAAGGCGCAGCAAGGAGGTGATGAGCATGGAAGAGAACGACGACTTTTACGAGTCATTTGAGACTGGCCTTGACGACGATGAAATCAGCCCTGAAGAGGAAGGCTTCATCAAGGGCTTCATGGATGACATGTTCAGCGATGAAGAAGGCCCTTAAGGTGTGTTACGGCCGCACCAGTGACTTCAACCTCTACAAACTTTCCCAGCATGCCCTCGCTGCCCCTGATGACAACAGGCTTGTAGGCAAAATTTCTTGCTACGACCGTGCCAGGCTCCTTCCCCTTCTCATCAACAACAGCCCTGCCCTTCCAGCCAACCCAGCCAAGGTTCCTGTCAAGCGCAATCTTTTTTGCCAATGCGTGCAGTTTCCTGCTCCTTTCCATCACAGTTTCATCAGGCAGCCTTTCCATTTTTGCAGCTGCAGTGCCGGGCCTGGGCCAGAACCTGGAAACGTTCACGACATCAGGCTTTATCTCTTCAATGACAGCCATAGTTTCCCCAAACTGCCTGTCTGTCTCGATTGGAAAGCCGCAGATTATGTCGGTTGCTATCGTAATTTGCGGTAGCTGCTTTCTAAATTCCGCAACGATTTTTTTGAAAGTTTCAACTTTATACCCGCGCTTCATGGCCGCCAGGACGCTGTTGCTGCCTGACTGAAGCGGGATGTGCAGGAACTTGAAAACCTTGTCATGCTTGAACGCCTCAATAAGAGACTGCAGCAGGTGGTTCGCAAGGGTCGGGTTCATCATCCCAACACGGATTTGGAAATCGCCATCAATGCCGCATAGCTGCTGCAACAGCTGCGGCAATAAGGGGGTACCCCTTATCAACCCCCGCCTATCAAGCCCGTAAGTGCCGGTATCCTGGCTTGTCAGCCAAACCTCCCTGCAGCCTGCCTTAACAGATTCCTCAGCGCTGTTGCGGATTGTCCCGATGAGGTAAGAGAGCGTGTTGCCCCTGGCTGCTTTTGTAATGCAAAACGAGCATGAACCGAGACAGCCCTCGTTAATCTGGATGATGCTCACCGCGCTGTTAAAGCTCAGCTTCGGCAGCGATGCCTTGTCAACGCTGCTGCCACCGACAGCAAGATTAGCCTTCCCTTCAACAACATCAACAATCTCGTTTATTTTATGAGTTCCGATTACGGCTGCAGCTGGTGATAATAGCCGTACGCTTTCGGTTTGCGCCTCTGACATGCAGCCTGCAATCACAAGGCGCTTGCTGCAATCTTGCAAGTCATGAATCCTTCTCCTGATTTTCTCCTCAGTCGGGCCTTTTACCGTGCATGTGTTGACAATTATGGCATCAGCATCCTCAGAAGCTGCGACCACCTGATGCCCACCCTTGTTGAGCAGCCCGGCCATTATCTCGGAATCATTCACATTGGCAGAGCAGCCGTAAGTTTCTATGCAGACTTTCATTCAACCATGGCAGCCGCAGCTTGTTTTAAATATTTTCACACCGCAAATTTTTTATACGTTCCCGGCAACGTTATCCTCATGGCAGATGACAAGTTCTCCCCTGAAGGCGAAGTCAGGCTTATGGGCTTTCAGGCTATTGACGAGGCAGTGATAGGGGATATCAAGCTCATTGTCGGGAAAAAGCTGAAAAGGTTTTCAGAGCTTTGCAAGGGCTTTGAGCAGGTCGTATTGCACCTCAAGAAGGTGCATGCCCAGCCGCATTCTGAGAAGTACGAGCTCCACGCTTCGCTCAAGGACAAGGGAAAGCTGTACACTACCATAACCAGTCATAAAGACCTTCTTCTTGCTGTTGAGGAAGCCCTGGAGAAGCTTGAGAGCGAGGCAAGCAAGGCGAGGACGCTGTGAAGTTGCATTCCATGATTAGCCTGTTTAGCTACTTCTGGAAGTTGCTAGCGGAAAGCTTAAATAAGCCTGCAGCATATATTTGAGCATGGTAGCGTATTTGACAAATGATGAAGTCATGGCAATTAATAAGGAAGTTTTATCCTCAATAAAGGTTAAAAAAGCAGACAGCTTTAAGGTGCTAAGCCACCGCAAATTGAACGCTGTTTTGGAGAAGGTGGCAGAAGCCTCGGGCGATGTTTATGACAAAGCTGTGGCACTACTAAAAGGCATATCGCAGGAGCACCCCTTTGCAAGCGGGAACAGGAGGACATCAATGGTTGCTACAGTAAGATTCCTTAGGATGAATGGTGAAGAGGCGCTAGTGAAGGACGATGCAAAAATCCTTCAAGGAGTGCGTGAGAGCTACTATACCGACGCTGAAATAAAGCAATGGCTTAAAGGAGGTGATATGCGTGAATTCAAAAGATGAAAAAGATGAGAAAGTGAGCAAAGAGTTCATAGAGGCAGTAAGAAAGGACATTGAAGACTATAAGCAGTTCCTGATAAAAATAGGAAAGCTGTAGTTGCATTCCTTGATTCGTCTATTCAGCTTCTGCAAGCAGTGCGAGTAAATACTTTTAAATAGCATTCACAGCTTCTTTTTCCTTATGGTGCTTGATAACCTTGGCGAATCGCTCCGCAATGCCCTGCAAAAAGTAGCCAGGAGCATGTTCGTAGATGACGCTGCAGTCAATGAGCTAATCAAGGAGCTGCAAAGGGCGCTGCTGCAGTCTGATGTGAATGTCAAGCTCGTCTTCAGCCTGAGCCAGCGCATCAAGGAAAGGATTCTCAAGGAGGAAACGCCTGGCGGGCTCACTAAAAGGGAATTCCTCGTAAAAGTAGTCTATGAAGAGCTCGTCAAGTTCCTCGGCGGGGAAGAAAGCCAGCTTGACGCTTCAGCAATACCAACAATAATAATGCTCTCGGGGCTTTTCGGCTCTGGAAAAACAACAACCGCGGCCAAGCTGGCAAGGTACTTCTCAAAGAGGGGCTTAAAAGTTGCCATGGTGCAGCTTGACGTCTACAGGCCGGCAGCGCTTGACCAGCTGCAGCAGCTTGGGAAGCAGATTGGAGTGCCTGTTTTCGGCAACAAAAGCGAGAAAGACCCGCTAAAGATTTTCAGCAGCTGCCAGAACGAGCTGAGAAAGTTTGACGTCGTGATAGTTGACACCGCAGGAAGGGATGCGCTGTCAGCAGAACTGATTGCAGAGCTGAAGGCTGTTGCTGCCGCTGTCCAGCCGAATGAGAACCTGCTCGTGATAAGTGCTGACATAGGCCAGGCAGCTGAAAGGCAGGCAACAGCATTCCATGACGCATGCAAAATCACAGGTGTAATAGTAACGAAGCTTGAAGGCACTGCAAAAGGGGGAGGGGCATTGAGCGCCTGCTCGGTTTCAGGGGCGCCGATAAAGTTCGTGGGCGTTGGGGAGAAGATTGAGGACATGGAAAAGTTCAACCCCAAGGGCTTCGTAGGACGCTTATTGGGCATGGGTGACATAGAGGCGCTGCTTGAAAAGGCAAACGAAGCGGTGACAGAGGAAGAAGCAAAGGACATGAGCGAGAAATTCCTGAAAGGCGAGTTCACGCTTTTGGATCTCTACGAGCAGATGCAGGCAATCAAGAAAATGGGGCCGATAGCAAAGGTAATGGAGATGATTCCCGGATTTGGCCAGCTCAAGCTGCCAAAAGACGTCCTTGACGTTCAGGAGGCAAACCTCAAAAAGTGGAAATTCGCAATGGACAGCATGACGAAAAAGGAGCTTGAAGACCCTGAAGCAGTTACTTCAGACAGGATAGAGCGCATCGCCAAGGGCTCAGGCATCGGCACAGGAGAGGTAAAAGACCTGCTGAAGCAGTACAGGCAAAGCAAAAAGGTAGTCAAGATGTTCAAGGGAGCAAGCCCAAAGAAGATGCAGCAGATGATAGGCAAAATGGGCGGGATGAAAGGCATGGAAGGGCTGAAGGGCTAAACCTTCTTTGTCCTGCAACAGATTTATAAATCGTTCTCAAATCTCGTAGGGTTGATAAGGGCGCGCTGCCTCATCGCCCCCGTCGTGGGGTTGATAAGGGGTGGAGCCCCTTATTGCCGGGATCGCATAACCTGGTATTGCGCAAGCCTGGAAACAGAAGCGCGATAGCTTGTTCCCGCAAGGGTGTCTGGGTTCAAAACACGGCGACGCAAAAGAGTCGTCGCTGCTGTGAAAGTCCCAGTCCCGGCGCTTTTTATTTATGTGGTGGAAAACATTTTTAAATTGCTTCAAGGCAAGGCAAAAGTCATGAATGCTGGCGACGTGCACCCGCTCGGGACAAAAGCGAGGGTTCTCCTGTCAAGCGTTTTCGGCCCATACGCCCAGGATGATGAGTATGGAAGCAGGAAAATAAACCCGATGGAGCTTTACCACAACCAGGTAACAAGGGTGCAGGGGCCTTTCTCAATCAGGATGTTCCACCCCTCGTTCGGGTTAAGGATGATTCAGGACAACATCAGCGCGCCATGCACAATACTGGATTTCCCGACGCTTGACAGGTTTATTGGCGAAATAAAAAGCAACGAGTATGACATAGTCGGGATAACCTCAATCCTGGTAAATATTGGCAAGGTGAAGAAGATGTGCGAGGAGATACGGAAATGCCTGCCAAACGCAGCCATCGTGCTGGGGGGGCACCTTGCCAACAAGCCAGGCATAGAAACCCTTGTCGACGCCGATTATTTTGTAAAGGGAGAAGGCGTAAGATGGTTCCGCAATTTCCTTAGCGAAGATGTGAATGCACCATTGAATCACTCCATTGAATTCGCACAGTTCGGGCTCAGAGTCATGGGACTACAGCTTAAGCGGCCGAAGAACAGCTGTGCAATCCTGATGCCATCCCTTGGTTGTCCTGTCGGCTGCAATTTCTGCGCAACATCAGCTAAGTTCGGCGGCAAAGGCAAATTCATTAATTTCTTTGAGACAGGAGACGCCCTTTTTTCAGAAATGTGCAGGATAGAGAAGGCTCTTGGCAACTCATATTTTTTCATATTGGATGAGAATTTTTTATTGCACAGGACAAGGGCATTGCGGCTGCTGGAACTAATGCAGCAAAACAACAAAAGCTGGATATTAAGCGTATTCAGCTCGGCCCGCGTTTTGAAATCTTACACGATAGAGCAGCTTGTCGGGCTGGGAATAACCTGGGTTTGGATGGGCCTGGAGGGGAAAGGCAGCCAGTATGCGAAGCTGAACGGCATAGATACCAAGCAGCTTGTAAATGAGCTGCAGGAAAACGGAATCAGGGTCCTTGGATCCACAATAATCGGCCTTGAGGAGCACACGCCTGAAAACATTGATGAGGCAATAGACTGGGCTGTGAGCCACAACACAGCACTCCACCAATTTATGCTCTACACTCCGCTTCCGGGCACTGCACTGTTCGAGCTGCATTCGAAAGACGGAAGCATACTTTCGGAACAGGAGCATAACCCGGCAGACATCCACGGGCAATTCAGATTCAATTACAAGCACAAAAACATCCATAACGGCCAGGAAGCTGAATTTATCCTTCGGGCATTCAAGCGCGATTTTGAAGTAAACGGCCCAAGTGTCATCCGAACGATAAGAGTGACCTTGCAAGGCTGGCAAAAGCACAAGAACCACCCTGATGAGAGAATCAGGAAAAGGGTTGAGCTGGAAGCGAGGGGCCTAAAGCATACGCTGGCAGGCGCAGTCTGGGGAGCGAAGCAGTGGTATAAGTACGATAAGAAAGACGCTGCAATGACTGATAAGCTAAACAAGCTTTTGAACGATTTGTACGCTGAATTTGGCCTCCGCACCAGGCTGCTGGCACCAATAATAGGGCGGTACGTTCATCGAATGATTAAAAAAGAAGCGCAGCGGCTGGAAAATGGCTGGACGTACGAGCCTGGAACGATATACCTGAAAAATGCGCAGGCACTGGCATTGAAATCCGGGCAAGCCAAGGAGTTGCAGCCCGCCCCTGCCTTATCACCTTCTTCAAGCATTAGCGCCGCCCGCACAGCCTAAGCCGGAATATTGCCGCAGCGTGGCAGCCCGCTTTAGCGCCTCTCCCTTGTTTGAATAGTTCAGCCCGGCTGCCTTTTCGTAAGCATTTGCAGCCTCTTCATTCCTGCCAAGCTTTTCAAGCGCAACGCCAAGGTTGTAGAACGCACGGCTGTTGTTTTTGTCAATGCTGACAACCTGCTGCAGTATCTCGGCTCCGATTTCCGGATGGCCGCCCTGCTCGTAAATGGCGCCCAGGTTTGTAAGCGCATTGAAGTCATTTGGGTTCCTTTTCAAGCCTTCTTCTATTGCATCCCTCGCGTCATTAAGCCTGCCAAGGCGCGAATATGCAACTCCCAGGCTGAAGTAAGCAGTTGGATATTCAGGATTGAGCTCAATCGCCTTCCTGAATGCGGCAATTGCACTGTCAACGTCTCCAAGGCTGCTGCAGCACATTCCCAAGCCCTGCCACGCCTCAACCATGCTTCCGTCAAGCTCAACCGCTTTCTGGAAATACCCTTTTGCCTTTGCGAAATTGCCTGCCTCCCTTTCAACTGTGCCCATCTCCTGCCACGCTCTTGCATTATTGGGCTCGTCTGCCAGTTTCTTCTCTCCTATCCTGCGGTAGTGGCCGGGCTTCGCCTTGAGGTAATCCTGTGATTTGAGCTCCTTGAAGTGGTGTATTGGAATATCAATAGCACAGAATTTGCCGCCGCTTTTTTTGATTGAGCCCTCAACGAGTTCGTGGGCAATGCCTTCAAACCTTATTTCAGGCTTGTTCCTGAAAAGCCGCACAATCAGCCTGGGAACCCAGCCGGTAAAGCCCTTGCTTTCCCCGTAAGGGTCGTTTACTGCCCAGATGAAATCTTCTCTGTATGTATCGTTGGCGTAGTTTCGCTGGACAAGAGCGTAGCCGTCATATTCGCTACCAGCAAGCAGCTGCTTTATCCTGTCAAAGTCAGAAGCCGCTATTGTTTCATCAGCGTCCAAAACCAGAATCCAGTCGCCGGTTGCGTGCTTCAAACCCTCATTCCTTGCGGCAGAGGTGTCATCGTTCCACTCAAAATGGTAAACCTCAGCCCCAAGCCCTTTAGCTATTTCAACAGTGTTGTCGCTGCTGCCTGTGTCAACCACAACCATCTGGCCGACAAGCCCCTTGGCGGCAGCCAGGCACTTCCCAATCCACTCGCTTTCATCCTTCACAATCATGCACAGGCTTATTGTAGCTTCGTTCGCCATAACTTAAGGGCTTGCTGTAAAGGATTAAATATTTTGCTGCCTTAACGCTGCCGGGATGGGCGTGCTCACGCTGTTAAGGGGAAAATACTCTGAAATAATCGGCGCATTGCTGCTGCTGCACTGGGTGGCGCTCCTGATAGACAGGCTAACAGGGAAATTCCTCTACAACCTTCTTTGGATGTCGCACATAGGGCTGCTCCTTGCCGCCGTTGGCTTCCTGAGAAGGAACAACCTGCTCCTGAGCGCTGCACTTATAAGCGTTTTCCTGGGCCACGGCCTGTGGATATACGACTTTGCAATGCTCATGGTAACAGGCGCTTCCCCTCTTGACTACAGCATAAGGCCTGCCGGCCTGCTGCAGGTGCCCCTGACATCCCACCACCTCTACCTTGCACCCCTTCTCCTGTTAGCGCTGTGGAGGCAAAGGAAAATCAGCCCTAAAGGCTGGATGGTGGCGTCAGCAGTTTTTGCCTTCGCATCAACCGCCTCTTTCCTTTTTGTCTCTCCGGAATTCAATGTGAACTGCATACATTCGCCCTGCGAAGAGCTTCCGAGAATATTTCCATTCCTCCAGTCGCTTGAGCTTAACCCGTTGGCGTATTTCCTGCTTGCAAACGCCACTATGGCTGCAATTGGCTTCTTCCTGCCAAACCTGCTCCTCTTGCGGCTCTTTAGGCCTGCGAGCAATAAAGGCAGCAGGCGTGCCGGCTAACCAAGGAATGCAACGTTACCTTTATATACTGGCCGGAAAGCGCAATTCACAGTATCACCCCTAGTTAGTTGAACTAAGTGTATACGAACATAGAAGAACATCGAAGGTGAAAGGAAAATGGGATATGGAGAAAGGTCAGGCGGCGGAGGCGGCTTCAGGGGAGGCGGCTTTGGCCCAAGAGAGATGCACAAAGCAGTATGCTCTGACTGCGGGCAGGAATGCGAAGTTCCATTCAAGCCAGCAGAGGGAAAGCCTGTTTACTGCAGGGACTGCTACCAGAAGCACAAGAAGTTCTGATTACAGTTTTTTGATTTATTTTTTTATTTTTATTATTCTTACATTTCCTCAAGCCGCTTTATCCTCTCGCCAATTGGCGGGTGCGTTGAGAACAGCTTGACAAGGAAGTGGTCCTTTTTCCTGAACGGCGTGGAGATGAACAGGTGGGCGGTAGCTTTATTGGCCGTGTCAACCAGCGGGTCAGGGTCCTTGGATATTTTCTTTAACGCACCAGCAAGACCTGGCGGGTATCTTGTGAGAACAGCAGCGTTGGCGTCAGCGAGAAACTCCCTTCTCCTGCTTATTGCGAGCTTGACAAGCTGCCCAATTAAAGGCGTAAGCACGGCCAAAGCAATGCCCGCAAGGATTAGCACCAGAGTTACCTGGTTTCCTTCCCTCTTCCTGTCCTTGCCTCCCCACAGGAATGTCCTCAGGAGCATGTCGCTCAGCAGGGTCACTACACCTACCAGGACAACGGTAAGCATCATGAACCTCACATCGTAGTTTTTTATGTGCGACATCTCATGGGCGACAACGCCCTCAAGCTCCTGCCTGTTCATGGCTTTCAGGAGCCCTGTCGTGACAGCAATGGAAGCATTTTTCGGGTCGCGGCCTGTTGCAAAGGCATTCAGGGCTGAGTCTTCAATGACGTATGCATTGGGTGTTGGCATGCCTGCAGCCAGGGCGAGCCCTTCAAGCGTGTTGTAAAGGTAAGGGTACTCCTTTTTTGTTACCGGCTTGGCCCCTGAGATGCCCAGGATAAGCCTGTCGCCGGAATAAAAGGCTATGAGCGAGTAAACAACCGAGGCAACAACGGCAACCCCGATGCCCATGTATGTGCTGCCGTAGGCAATGCCGAACACTGCTCCTAAAAGGCCGATTAGAATGATGAAGAATGACAGGAGCAAAAGCGACTTCAGCTTGTTGCTGTTGACCTCATTGAACATCAGCCGCATTTAGAACTCAACCTTGACAGCCTTTCTCTCGCTCTCGGCAGCCTTGAAAAGCTCCTCCTGCCGGAAGCTGAACATGGATGCGAAGATGTTGCTCGGGAAAGATTCAATTTTGTTGTTGAGCGCCATTACCATGTCATTGTAGTGCTGCCTTGCATACGCAATCTTGCTCTCAGTGCCGGACAGCTCTTCCTGGAGCTGCAGGAAATTCTCATTTGCCTTGAGCGTTGGGTAGCCCTCGGCAACCGCAAACAGGGATTTTAACGTCTGGGACAGCTGGTTTGATGCCCTTGCCTTCTCGCCCATTGTCTTTGCAGCCAGTATTGCAGACCTGGCCTTCGTGACGTTTTCAAGCACGCCTTTTTCATGCCGCATATAGCCCTTGACAGTCTCAACAAGGTTCGGGATAAGGTCATTCCTTCTCTTAAGCTGGACATCTATCTGTGAAAATGAGTTCTTCACCTGGTTCCTCAGGCTTACCAGGCTGTTAAAAGTAAATATGACGAACAGGACCACAAGGACAACAACGCCCACAGCAACCACCAGCACGCTTACCATGCGGCTTCGGCTTATTGACAGCTATTTAAATATTTCCCCTGCAAATGTTTATAACCTGCAAAAGCCTCTCTTAATTCCATGGCGAGAACCATAATGCACATTGACCTGGACGCTTTTTACGCTGCTGTTGAGCAGCGCGAGCACCCTGAATGGAAAGGGCTGCCTGTTGTTGTTGGCGCTGACCCGAAGGAAGGGCTTGGCCGCGGGGTGGCAATGACCGCAAGCTACGAAGCCCGCAAGTTTGGGATAAAATCAGCCATGCCGATATCGCAGGCCTACAGGCTCTGCCCGACAGCAATATTCACGCCACCAAACTTCCCTCTCTACATGGCAGCATCAGAGGGAGTAATGAAAATCCTCCGCAGCCACGCTGAAAAGTTTGAGCAGGTCAGCATTGACGAAGCGTTCATTGACGTGACTGAGAAGCTTGGCAACAGCAGCAAAGATGAAATAGAAAAATTCGCGGCAGCAATAAAAAGTGAAATAATGGAAAAAGAGCGGTTAAGCTGCAGCATTGGAGCTGCCTCCAATAAATCGGTTGCCAAGATAGCCTCTGACTTCAGGAAGCCGGACGGCCTGACAATTGTTGAGCCTGGGGACGAGAGAGTGTTCCTCTCATCTTTGCCGGTGCGGAAGCTCATTGGAGTTGGTGAGAAGACAGAGATTGCCCTCAAGGAACTCGGGATAAGCACTATTGGCGAGCTTGCAGCCTTGCCTCCTGAATTCATGCAGACAGAGTTCGGCAAGGCAGGGCTCTACCTGCTTGAGGCAGCAAACGGCATAGATGGCAGCGAGGTTGAGGAAAACTACGAGATAAAGTCAATCAGCCGCAACACAACCTTTGACGAGGACACAAGGGATGAGGCAACAATATTTGCTGCCATTGGCGAGATGCTTGAAGACGCGCACAACTACCTTACTGCTGGCAACTTCCGCTGCAGAACTGTTGGCATAAGAGTGAGGTTTGAAGACTTTGAAACGCACACAAAGGAAAAAACATTGGCAGAACCCACGACAGATTTGGAACTCATCAAGGCAACAGCAAGGCAGCTGCTGCAGCCATTCTTCAGCGACACAAGAAAGATAAGGCAGGTTGGGATAAGGCTTGCGCAGCTTGAGGAAGTTGACAAGAGGCAGAAGCTTGTGCACGAATACTTTAGTTAGTCCATCACAGGCGGCGTTGAAAAGTTCGTTCTGTTTTGCTGGCTTCGGTCAGCTTGTGCTGACTTCGCTTGCCTCCCCTTCGGTAAGCGATGGGAGGACAAGTGAACCGCTGCAGCATCAGCGGCGAAGCCGGCTGGACAATGGCAACTTTTCAATAACCCTCCATCACAGTAACCTTTAAAAAAACTGCCCGCATCGTGCTTTGCCATGAAGCTGAACCTGTTGGCAACAGCAGCGCTTGCACTGATGGTTGCAGCGCTTATAGCGGGATGTTCAGGACAGAGTAAAGAGGTGAGGCAGATGAACCCGCATGTAATCCTTGAAACAACGAAAGGAACGATAGAAATCGAGCTGTATCCGCAGCAGGCGCCAGTGACTGTTGAGAACTTCCTCCACTACGCCAGCGAAGGCTTCTACGACGGCACAGTCTTCCACCGTGTCATGCCCGGATTCATGGCCCAGGGAGGTGGCTTCACGCCAGACGGAACACAAAAGGAAACACACGAGCCCATCAAGCTTGAATCCAGTAACGGCCTTAAGAATGAACTTGGCACGGTAGCCATGGCCCGAACAATGATACCTGACAGCGCCACAAGCCAGTTCTTCATCAACGTGGCCAACAACGACTTCCTGAATCACGCTCCAGGCAACGACGGCTATGCGGTATTTGGAAGGGTAGTCAAGGGCATGAACGTTGCAAGCGCCATAGTTGCGGTGAAGACTGGCAGCAGGGATGGCAACTCTGACTGGCCTGTTGAGGATATCGTCATCACGAAGGCGTATGTGAAAAAATAGCATAAACCTTTAAAAAGCGTTCCGCAGTTGTTTCTTGATTGACCCTTTGGAAGAGGCATCGTCCATTTTTGGATTGAACCTTTTTCGCAAAAAGGGTCATGCCCCGTTCGTTCAGTCCGGTCAAGGACACGGCCCTTTCGAGCGACCTTTTTATTCGCTGCGGCTCATAAAAAGCTCGACCAAAAAACGGACGCAGAGAAAGGCCGGGACGCGGGTTCAAATCCCGCACGGGGCACTTATCATTTGTCTAATTTTATGCTGCTTTTCAGGTCGAATGCTTATTAATCAGTGCCGACACCCAAGGTGATAACATTCACCAAAGACTCAAAACTAATGGATTTACTCCGGAAATTAGCGGAGAATCCTGGCTTTGTTGATAAAATAAGCTAGATGGTCACTAACCTTTTTTGACGGCTGTTTTGCACCAATTGCATTAAATACCATGGTCTATTCACACTAATTGAAATGAATCTTATAGAACGTCTTTATTTACCACTAAGACAATCGTTTGAAGCCACAAGCCTCCGCGGTGTTGGTGTTGATGTTGATGATACCATTAGTGCTACTAACTTACATTGGGCAAGGCAGCTTATAGGTGTTTTTGGTAATCCAGAAGGGTTAAGACCAGAGGAAATTATCTTAAAATACGGGTATGTTAGGAAGGTTCCGTATTGGCCAAAAGATGATATAGAACGCTTTGTGCAAGAATGTTTCGCTAAGAAGGAACCACTTCTAGACTACCCTGTTCTAGATGGAGCTTTGGATGGCATTTGTGCCGTGAAGGAAGTGGTACCGATAGCTATGTACGTTTCTACACGGCCTGATCTAGTCACAGGTGTTACAAAATTGTGGTTAAAAAGGAATGCCTTCCCTGATGCTGAAGTGGTTTGTTCACCTAGAACTGAATTGTTGCAATCTGCGAATATCAGAGACGCGGGGCAATGGAAGGCTATGCTTTTAGAATATCTTTATCCAAGTGTCGTGGGTATCATAGACGATAGTGAAGATATCATACGCCAGTTACTGCCTAGTTACAAGGGTTCTGTTTTTTTCCTCAGTAAGCAACCCTTACAATCAACATCTGGATTAGAACTGTATAATTGTCCTACATGGCATGATATCCCTAGTGCAATTAGGGGTAGGCTTGCATAAGCTACGAAGAATCCTTTGAGCAAATCTTCATTATTTTAACAATAACCTCGTTAATTCCTTTCCCTGTAGTATCTATATTAATCCCTACCTTAAGGCTTTTTACAAGCTTGTATACTTGTTCGATTTCCTTCTGCTTTATGGGGTTTTGTCTTTTATCGTTCCTTTTTAAGCATTCTTCCAAGCTCGCATATAAGGTGAATATGTAATGCTTGAATGGCAACTTCTTCAGCAAATCCTCAATTTGCCCCATGCGATAAAAACAACCGTCAAACACAACTGAACGTCCCGACCTTAATGCTTCCAAGGCAGTTGGAAGGACTATGCTGTTGGCTTTCACAAAGTTGCCAGTACTTATGCCGTCTCCTTCTATCTTGTCAAGGTGGTTATCAGCCATTACCTTATCAAAAGTAATGAATTCACCATCAATTCTTTCGGCCAGCCTTTTTGCAACAGTCGACTTACCAACAGCCGCAGGTCCCCTGATTATTATGAAGCAGTTCATGGGAATACGTCCATGATTCAGGCTTAAAAAGCTTTGCGACTTTTGGGCAGTGTCCTGAATCTCGCTTTGAGTAAAGAAAAAAGGTTTTGCAGCAGCAATCTACAGAAGATTTCAGCCCGCTGGGTGCGGGCTGAACGGCACTT